>DASQHQ010000153.1:0-19207 GCA_035632015.1 Bryobacteraceae bacterium | reverse complement strand
GCCTTCGCGCTGCATCATGTCGAGAATGCGCGCGGCGCGGCCGTAGCCCAGGCGCAGCCGGCGCTGCAGCGTCGAAGTCGACGCTTTGCCCATCTCCAGCACCACGCGCACCGCATCCGTGTAGGCCGGGTCGTCCGCGCCCTCGAACTCCGCGCCCTCGGCCTCTTCCTCGTTCTCCGCGGGCGGCGCCATCAGGAACGTCTGGTCGTAATCCGGCCGCGCCTGGCTCTTCCAGAACTCGACCACGCGATTGATCTCGGCCTCGGTCACGAACGCGCCGTGCACGCGGATCAGCCGCGACGAACCCGGCGGCAGGAACAGCATGTCGCCTTTGCCCAGAAGGTGCTCGGCGCCCATCACGTCCAGCACAGTGCGCGAATCGACGCGCGTCGCCACGCGGAAGCTGATGCGCGACGGAAAATTCGCCTTGATCAAGCCGGTGATCACGTCCACGCTCGGCCGCTGCGTCGCCAGCACCAGGTGCATTCCCACCGCGCGCGCCATCTGCGCCAGGCGCGTCACCGCTTCCTCGACGTTGCCGCGCTCCACCATCATCAAGTCGGCCAGCTCGTCGATCACGATCAGGATGTAGGGCAGCGGCCGCAGCTCGTCTTCCAGGATCTCCTCGTCGGTGAACAGGCTGCGCGGCTCGTTCAAGAGCTGCCGCACTTTCTTGTTGTATTGATCGATGTTCCGCACGCCCTGCGCGGCCAGCAGCTTCAAGCGCCGCTCCATTTCGAGCACGGCGTTGCGCAGCGCGTTGGTGGCTTTCTTGGCGTCGGTAATCACCGGCGTAAGCAGATGCGGGACGCCCTCGTACAGGCCCATTTCGAGCCGCTTGGGATCCACCAGGATCATCCGCACTTCCTCAGGCGTCGACTTGTGCAGGATGGACATGATCATGGAATTCAACATCACGCTCTTGCCGGCGCCGGTGGAACCCGCGATCAGCAGGTGCGGCATCGACTCCAGCGCCGCCACCTTGATCCGGCCGCTGATGTCTTTGCCGAGACAGATGGTCAGACGCGAATGCGAGTCCTTGAATTCGTCCGACTCCATGATCTGGCGCAGGCTGATCAGCTCGCGCCGCGTGTTGGGAACTTCGATGCCCACGGTCGGCTTGCCGGGGATGCGCTCGATCAGAATCGATTCGGCCTGCAATCCCAGGCACAGGTCTTCGGTCAAAGTGGTGATGCGGGTGTACTTGATGCCCGCTTCCGGCTTGAATTCGAACGTGGTGACCACCGGCCCGGGATTGATCTGCACGACGTTGCCATGCACGCTGAATTCCTCGAATTTGGACTTGATCCGAGCCGCGATTTCCTTCAGCTCCACCGAATCGTACGGGTTGCGCGCGGGAACTTCGTTGAGCAATTCGGTGGACGGCAGCCGGTATTCGGGGTGCTCCATCATTTCCGGAGCGGGACGGCGTGGTTCGCGCACCCGGCGCGGCTCTTCAGCGGCGGCCGGTTCAGCGGCCGCAGGAACCGGAGCGGGTGGCGGAGGTTGCGGCGGCTCGTATTCCAACTCGTGAATCGGGATTTCTTCTTGCGGCGCTGGCGCGGCGCCGGTGCGCGGCAACGTCTCGGCCCGCGGCGCGAATTCGGATTTGAGCGACTCCACGATGGGAATGGACGGCTCCGCGCCGCTTTCTACCGCCTGGTCCAGCGCGCGCAGCGATTCCTGTTCCGCCGCGGCCCTTTGCTCCGCGCGTCGGCGCGCGCGTTCGAGCGCGACCTGCTGCCGCTGCGCACGCCATTCATCCCAGCGCACGCGCAAAATAACGATGTAGTTCATCGGTACCGCCAGCCAGCGCGCCGCCACCGACATCGAGAAGGTCGAGATCAGGTACAGCGAGACAATGAGCGAAATGCAGGTCAGCAGCACCGCGCCGGTCCGGTTCAGCGAGGCCCGCAAAGCGTCCGCCAGCAGAATCCCGAGCATCCCTCCGGCCGAGAAGGTGCCGCTCCACGGCCGCCACGCCGGTCCGATCGAAAGCGCCGCCGAAACGCTCGAGAACAGCAGCGCCGTCCCCAGGATTTTCACCCAGGCGGCTTCGATGTCTTCACACCGGATCCATTTCCAGGCCAGCATCCACAGCAGCACCGGGATCCCGAATGCGCCGAAGCCCAGCAATTGCAAACAAAGATCGGCGGCATACGATCCGGCAATTCCAGTCAGATTTTGCGCACGGGCCGAACCGACCGAGTTCCAGGAGGGATCATGCGGATGATAGGAAACCAGGCAGAGTGTGAAGAAGAGGCCTGCGGCGAGAAACACTAACCCGGCGGCTTCGTTCAACCGCTCGAAGCGAGTCGGTCCTAAAATCTTCATCCCGCGTTGACGCGGAAAGCAGCGAGAGCGACTACTATTATGCCAAAAACGATGCGGTAATAGACAAACGGCATCAGGCTGCGGCGCCGGAGGTATCTGAGGAACACCGCGATCACCGCGGCTCCCAGGATCGCGCTGACCACCGTGCCTACGGCGAAGGGAACCCGCATGTCCGCCGGAATGCCGCCTGCTTTATGAATGTCCCAGAGTTTTTTCAGGACCGCGGCCAGGATGGCGGGTGCCGAAAGCACGAACGAGAAACGCGCCGCGCTCTCGCGGCTGAGCCCTCGAAAAAGCCCGGCCGCGATCGTGATGCCGCTGCGCGACGTGCCGGGGATGATGGAGAGCGCCTGCCCGCAGCCGATGGTCACGCCGTCGCTCCAGCTCACCTGGGCCAACGATTTATCTCCGACGCGCCGGCGCTCGGCGATCCAGATCAGGATGCCGATCGCGATCAGCATCGCGCCGACAATGTAGGGGCTGCGCCAGGTGCTTTCCACCTGCTTGTCGAACAGGTATCCGACGATTCCCACCGGCACGGACGCCACCGCCAGCAGCCACAACAGCCCGCGGTTCTGTTTGAGCTGCGGATCGCCGCCGACGTCGAGGCCGAAGCCCTGGCCGATGATCTGCATCCAATCGCGGAAAAAATAGATCAGGATCGCCGCCAGCGTGCCAGCGTGCAGCGCCACGTCGAACACCAATCCCGGATCTTTCCATCCGAACAGCCAGGGCATCAGAATCAGGTGCGCCGTGCTGCTGATGGGCAGGAACTCGGTGAAGGCCTGGATCACTGCGAGAACGACGGCCTGGTAGAGGGGCATGAAACAGCCATCCTAGCAGGTCGGGTCCGCTGAATTGCTTCAGCGCGCGTGAAGGCCCGCCGGCGCCGTTACGCGTCCGACCGCGAGCAGGATTCCATGCAACAAAGCTTCCGGACGCGGCGGGCATCCCGGGACGAACACATCCACGGGAATAACCTGGTCGACGCCGCCGCGCGTCGCATAGTCGGTACCGAAGATTCCGCCGCTGATCCCGCAGGCGCCGACCGCGACCACCAGCCTCGGTTCCGGCGCCGCCTGGTATGTTTTTCGCAGCGCGAATTCCATATTGCGGGTCACCGGGCCTGTGACCAGCAGCATGTCGGCGTGGCGGGGAGAGGCGACGAAGTGGATGCCGAAGCGCTCCAGGTCGTAGACGGGATTGTTCAGCGCCACGATTTCCAGCTCGCAGCCATTGCACGAGCCGGCGTCCACCTGGCGGATCGCGAGCGAGCGGCCGAACATCTGGTGAACCTTGTGGCGGAGCTTCCGGCCGGCGTCCTCGACTACCGCTCCCGGCTCGCTTTCCGGCCGCGACAGCAACTCGCGGTGGCTTCCATCGGGGTTCAGGGCGTACCGGGCCGTCAGCAGCAGATCGTTCCGCACGCTGGTGGCCAGTTCAAATTCCGGAGTGATGCGCACGGCCCCTTCCGCGGAGACCAGCGCGCACTGGCCGCAGAAGATGCAGCGGCCGTAGTCGATCGTGACCTGGCGGGTTTCGTCGCTGTCGTCCAGCGTGATCGCGCCGGTGGGACACGCCTCGGCCGCGGGCCGGGCATCCTGCCAGCGTTCGAAATCGAAGACGGGCCGGCCTCGGAAATACTCGGAGGCGCGCGGCGGTCCGGCGGGGTAGGGAGTGGTTACGACGCCGGTCTGCCATGCCTTCTGGAGTATCTTGAACATCTCAGCGGTCCGTCCCGGAATAAGAGAGATTGAAGCTTTTGTTTATCACGGGGAAGTCGGCGATGATGTTGCCTTGCACGGCCTCAACCACCGCGGGCCAGTTGTTGACGGAGGGATCCTTCACCTTGCAGCGCTCGATGCGATTGCCGGGAGCGGTGCGCACCCAATGGAAAATTTCGCCGCGCCATCCTTCGACCGCGCTGAGGGCGCATCGGCCGGCAGGCACCTCTTGCGGCGGCGCGCAGTGCGGCCCGCCGGGCATCTGCTGCAGCGCGGAGCCGATGATGGCGATGGACTCCGGGACTTCATCGATGCGAACCTGCATGCGGTGAAAAACGTCGCCAGCCTCGTAGACGGGAACGCGGAATTCGACGCGGTCATAGGCGGCGTAGGGGTGGTCGCGCCGCACGTCCAGATTAACGCCGGAGGCGCGGCCGCCGACTCCGACAATGCCCAGCGCTTTCGCCTTTTGTGGATGCAGGCAGCCGGTGCGTTCCAGCCGGTCGCGGGTCGAGTCGGAGGAGCGGATCAGGGCGATCAGCGAGTCGAATTCCCGGCCGATCCCAGGAACGGCCTCGCGCAGGGCCTCCAATTGCTGCGGGCTCCATGCGCTCCGAACGCCGCCCGGGCAGACAAAGCCGCGCAGCAGCCTGCTACCGGTCAGCACTTCGTTCAAGCTCAGGAGTTTTTCCCTCAACACGCCGGCATGAGCGTTCGCGACCACAAAGCCGACGTCGGTGGCGATGGCCCCTATATCGGCGACGTGGTTGTAGATTCGCTCCAGTTCGAGCAGAATGGTGCGCATCAGGCGGGCGCACAGGGGCGTTTCGATTTCGGCCGCCCGTTCGATGGCCTGGCAGAAGGCGGTGCCGTGCGAGAAAGACGAATCGCCGGAAATGCTCTCCGCCAGGAAAACGGCCCGGTGAATCGGCGCGTGTTCGAAAAGCTTTTCGGTGCCCTTGTGCGTGTAGAACATGCGCAATTGCAGATACAGAATGGGCTCGCCCGCCACCGCAAAGCTGAAGTGTCCCGGCTCGATGATTCCGGCGTGCACCGGGCCGACCGGAACCTGGAACACGCCCTCTCCGAGGGCCGGACGATAGGCGTGGCGCTCTCCCTCGAACGGCGGCAAAATTTCTTGGATGGGAAAGTCCTTGCGCAGCGGATGCACGTCGGGCCAGTTGTCGTGCAGAGCCACGCGGCGGGGATTGGGATGTCCGACGGCTTCCAGGCCAAACCAGTCTTGAATCTCGCGCTCCTGCCAGTTGACTGCGGGCAGGTCCTTGGCCAGCGACGGGAAACGCGGGTCAGCGGCCGGAATGGGCATTTGCAGAATCAGGTGCCCGGGATCGCCGGGCCGCTCAAAGACGTAGTAGTTGTAAAACGCGGCGTCGGTGAGCACTCGATCCTCAGCGAAGACGGCGGCCAGCCTGGCGTGGTGATGCTCCAACAAGTAGCGCGTTGCGGACTCCAGGCCGATGCGGTCGATGCCGGCGTACCGTTCGCGGTCCGAACGCGCTTCCAGCAAGCGGTCTAAGCCGGAGAAAGTTTCGTGCAGGGCTTCGGGTGTTGACAACGTCATCTCAGCCTCCAGTCACCACGCGAGCCGCGCCGCGCACCAGCTCAAACAGGGGAGCAGGCAGCCAGAAACCGATAACAACGAGGATGGCGGCCAAAGCGAGCATTGAGGCATGCCGCCAGGGATGCCAGGCGGCGGGCCGAGGCTCATCGCCGGCTCCCAGAACCAGGCTGCCGACATGGATCAGCGCGCCCGCAAAGACGCCGGCCCCGAACAGGACGAAGAGCGCGCTGGACAGCCAGTGGCCGTTCGTGAGCGCCGCGCGCAGGATCAAGAACTCGCTCTGGAAGAGGCTGAAGGGGGGCATTCCGATGATCGCCAGAATGGCCATCAGAAAGACGGCGCCGGTGATGGGCATCACGCGGATCAAACCGCCTTTGATTTTCCGGAACAGGTCGGTCTGGAAGTGCTGGTACACGTTGCCGGCGCACAGGAACAGCAGCGCCTTGGCGATGGTGTGGAAAATCATGTGCAGCATGAGCGCCAGGGACGCGAGGGGGCCGCCCACACCGAGCGCGGTAACCATAATGCCGGCGTGATCGATGGTGTGATAGGCGAGCAGGCGGCGGAAATTTCGCTGCACCAAAACAAACGGAACTGAGATGCCCATCGACAGCGCGCCAAAGGTGAGCAGCAGGCCGCCGGGAAAATCGGGCCCGAGGCAGCGGCTGGCGAGGATGTAGAAGCGAACCAGGCCATACAGGGCGCAATTGAGCATGGCGGTGGAAAGAATGGCCGCGGCGGGCACGGGCGCTTCGCTATACGCATCCGGCTTCCAGGTGTGCATGGGCGCGAGGCCGGCTTTGGTGCCGTAGCCCAGCAAGGCCAGGATGAAGGCCAGACGCATGGTGGTCTTGTCGAGTTGTCCGGCGTGCGACGCCAGCACCGACCAGTTCAAGCCGGCGAGCGTGTCGGATCCGGCCAGGTGGTGGCCGGAGTAATAGGTGAGCACTGTTCCGAACAGCGCCATCGACAGGCCCACGCCGCCGAGAATGGCGTACTTCCAGGCGGCTTCGAGCGAAGTGACTTTGCCGTAGAAGGTGACTAAGAAAACCGAGGCCAGCGTCGTGGCTTCGATGGCCACCCACAAGACTCCCAGATTGTTCGAGACCGTCACCAGCAGCAAAGCGAAGATGAACAGGGGAGTGAGCGTGTAGTATTTGCGCAGCTTGAAATGGGTGGAGCGGCCATTAGCTCCCAGCGCCAGGGCGCCACTGCGCTCGTCTTCGCGCATGTAGCCGACGGCATAGACGGAACAAATGAGCGCCACCGAAGCGGTCAGCAGGATGACCAGTGCGCTGAGGTGATCGGCGTACAGAAAACCCTGCCACAAGGACACGGCGCCGCGATTCAGCACTTGCCGACCCAGCAGGAGCGCAAGAAGAAACGTAGCCCCGAAGCCCGCCAGGTTGACGGCCTCCATAGCCGGCCGCCGCCGAACGGCGTACGACAGCGAGGCTGTCAGCAAGGGTGCGAGAAGCAGCAGGATGAGAATCATCGGTGCATTTAACCTTGAAGCCGCCGCATCCGGCTGACGTCCATCGACTCGAAGGTCTCCCGGATGCGGTACACCAGGATGGCCAGAACCAGCACGGCCAGCAGCACATCGAAGAAGACTCCGAGCTCCACGATCAGCGGCATGCCGTAAGTGAGCGAAATGGTCGCCAGGAACAGGCCATTTTCGAGCGAGAGCAGCGCGAGGACCTGCGTCAGGGCGGTGCGCCGGTTGATGATCATAAAGAATCCGATCAGGAACAGGGAGACGGCCACGGCGAGCATGTTGTGACCGAGCGCCGCCGGCCCCGAGGTTTGCTCCGGCTGGTAGAACGACTCGGCGACGATGTAGCCGACCAGCGTCAATCCGCCGCAAATGACGACCGAGACCGGCGCGTTGATCACTGGCTCGATCTCCTGGTGAATTCCGATGCGGTCGACCAGCCGCTCTAAAAAGATCGGAACAGCGATGGCCTTGACCAGCAGGGTCAGAATGGCCGCAATGAAAAGGTGCGGGGCATGGTTAAAGACCGCGATCGCGCCGGCGATCAAGGCAAGCAGGAAGGATTGAACTCCAAAGACCCGGATGTTGGTGACGATCCAGCGCTGCCCGGCGCCGGCGATCTGGAGCACCAGGACCAGGGCGGCCGTCAGCGTGATCACCTTGTTGCCGAACTCGGGATTGAAGAATTCATTCATAGGGTCAGAACAGAAACGTGGACACCAGAGCCAGCGCGCCGAGCGTGAACGCCACGGCCAGCATTTCCGGCACGCGGAAGAGCCGCATCTTGGCGTTGGTGGTCTCGACCAGGACGACGACGCAACTCAACGCCATGAGTTTGAGCAGGAGATAGCCCAGGCTGGCCAGCACGCTGGCGAAAGACCAACTGGTTTCCAGGCCGAACGGCCAAAAGCAATTGATGAGCAAAGTCATAAGCAGCATCTGCTTGACCGCTGCGCCCCACTCGATGAAAGCCAGGTAGGGCCCGGAATATTCGAGGATCATGGCTTCGTGGATCATGGTCAGCTCGAGGTGCGTGGCCGGATTGTCGACCGGAATGCGGCCCGTCTCGGCGATCAGAACCAGGAAGAGCGCCACGAAGGCGAGCATCTGCGACGGCGCCAGAAAGCGCCATTGCTGCCCGATGGCCGCTCGAGCGATTTCCGAAAGACTGGTGGAGTTGGCGCCGATGGCGACGGTGAAGATGGCCAGCATCATGGCCGGCTCGGCGAGCGCGGAGATGGTCATCTCGCGGCTGCTGCCCAAGCCGCCGAAGGAGCTGCCGGTGTCGAGCCCGGCCAGCGCGGTCAGAAATCGTCCCAGGCCGAGCAGGTAGACCACCGCGAGCACGCCGCCAAACAGGCCGAGCGGCGCTTCGGCCGAGAGCATGGGCACCATGAGTCCGGCGGTGGCGGCGGTGATCAGAACAAAGTACGGCGTCGCGTGGAAGAGCCACGAAGCGGTGTCGGGCAGGACCATGCCTTTGCGCAGCAGCTTGTACAAATCGCGATAGGGCTGAACCAAACCGGGACCGCGGCGGGTTTGCAGCCGGGCCTTCAGCTTTTTGATGAAGCCGCTGAGCAGCGGAGAGACCGCCAGCAGCAGAATCAGTTGCACCAGGATTTTGAGGAACCCTTGAGTCAACCTCGCACTCCAAACAGCAAGAGAAGAATGAGCGTGATGAAGATGTAGGCCAGATAGGCGTGGATGCTTCCCGCCTGGATGGCGCGCATACGGCCGGCTAATGCCAGGACGCGCCGCTTGAGGGGGTCGTAGAGATGTTTTTCGAAGGCCGGCTCGATCTCGCTTTCAAAGCGGATGGCGGTGGGATAGTAGGGCGAGACATCGTATTCGGCTTGAATCTCGCGGCGCGGGCGGTACAGCGCGGAAAAGATCATGCGGAGCGGCTTGGAGAAAGCCGTGGCGGTGTATTCGTTTTCCGCGGTGAGCGCCGGAAGCCCGCAATCCCAGACGGGTCCGGTGGATTGCCGGGCGCGGCGTGCCCAGGCGAGTTGGAGCAGCGCCGGGACGAGGGAAATCAGGACCAGGGAGGCGGCGATGCCCGCGGTAGAGACGGTGCCGCTGTGCGGGCTGCCCGCCGTAAGCGCAAAGCTGTTGGCGGCCAGGAGCTCGGAACTGATCCGCAGGCCCAGCGCCTGCTGGGTCAGAGGATCGAATATAGGAAGGAACCAGGTGGCGCCCAGGCCGAGCGCGACGCAAGCCGCTGCGAGAATCGCCATTCCCAGCTGCATGGAAAAGGGCGCTTCATGCGCTGTTTCGGCTTCCTCGCTTCTGGGCAGAGCCAGGAACGTAATTCCGAAAGCCTTCACAAAACAGGCCGCGGCGAGGGCCGCCGTCAAGGCAAGCAGCGCCCCGGCCAGCGGAAACAGCACGCGAGTCAGGCTGTGCGTAGTTCCGAATCCGGCCAGCAGCGCCTGATAGGTGAGCCATTCGCTGACGAATCCGTTTAAGGGAGGCAGGCCGGAAATGGCGACCGCGCCAATCAGAAAAAACAGAGACGTGACGGGCATGCTGCGGATGAGCCCGCCCATCCGGTCCATGTTGCGCGTGCGCGTCGAGTGCAGCACCGAACCGGCGGCCAGGAAGAGGAGGCATTTGAAGATGGCGTGATTGAGCGTATGGTAGAGGCCGGCGATCAGAGCCAGGGCCGCGAGGTTCGAGTGGCCGAGCGAATGAAACATCATCGAAGCGCCGAAACCGATCAGGATGATTCCGATGTTCTCGATGCTGTGATACGCGAGCAGGCGCTTGAGGTCGTGCTCCATGAGCGCGTAGAGGACGCCCAGAAGCGCCGACAGGACTCCAATCGAAAGAACCAGGATTCCGGCCCACAGGGGCGCGACATCGAAGAAGTCGAAGCACACCCTCGCCAGGCCGTAGATTCCTGCTTTAATCACGATGCCCGACATCAGCGCGGAGATATTGCTGGGTGCAACCGGGTGCGCGGCGGGCAGCCAGACGTGGATGGGAATCACTCCGGCTTTGACTCCGAATCCGAGGAAGAACAGCACAAAGACCGCGCCGCTTTGCCAGGCAGGAAGCGTGGAGGCGAGCCCGTGAAAACTCGTGAAGTCCAGTCCGTGGGCGATGGAAGCCAGCGTCAGAAAGGCGATCAGCAAGAGCCCGGTTCCGGTATGCGACATGATCAGGAACAGAATTCCGGCTTTGCGTGTCTCCTCCTTTTCGTGTTCGAAGCTGACCAGGCAATAGGCCGCGAGCGCCATCACTTCCCAAGCCAGCAGGAAGAAGAACGCGTTCGAGGCGGTGAAAACCAACGCCAGGCTGAGCAGCAGGAGGTTATAGAAGAATCCGAGGATGCCGATGTTCTTGCGGCCCTGCCAGTCGCGCAGATAGCCGAAGGAGAAGATGGACACGGCGACGCCGAGCAGGGCCAGGGCCAGGCTGAAGAACGAGGATAACGGGTCCAGCCGCACGGTCCAGGAGAACAGCGGCACGCCGCAAGGCAGGCTCCAGCTCAAGTTGAGACCCTGGATGCAGGCCAGCGCCGACGATACCAGTTCCAACGAGGCGCCCGCGAGCGCCAGGAGAAACGCCGCGAACCTCGCGCGGGCGGGGCCGGCCGCTAGAAACAACCCGGCTGCCGCTCCGAGGACGTAGGCGATCAAAGCGGCGTTGAATAGAAGTTCAGCGGCCGGCATGTTCCGATTTCGAAGCCGGCGCTTTCCGCCCCAGGATTTCGTCCACCTGGGCGGCGGAATAGGGAGGCCGCTGAATCGAGAGCACTATTTGAACTTCTTCATCGCTGAGATTTTTGGTCTGGCGCAGGTGCAGGATGTATTTGGCCCGGTAACGCTGGTCGGCGGCGATGAAGAGTTCGCCATTCCGGTTGGCGGCCTGAATCCAGCCTTTGCTGTGAAAATCGAGCAGCACGGCGGCGGTGGTCTGCAAACTAGCCGCGGCCACGGAAACGGGTTGATATCCTGGCAAGTTTTTTCTCCTTGATGAGCGTTGGGGGCAGCGCGCAGATAAGGCGGAGGCTCATTGCGCCCGCTGCTCCGCATCGATTTCTCCCAACGCCTGGATCGATTCGGCGAGGTGCGCTTGAAAATAGCGCCGCATGATGTCCAGCATCTCGATCAGCACGGGATTGCGCAGCGAGTAGAAGACCTGATTGCCTTCCCTGCGATTGGTGACGAGTTGGCGGCTGCGCAGGATCGCGAGGTGCTGGGAGAGGTTGGCTTGTTCGACGGCAAGCCGTTCCTGGATGGCGCCGGCAGAGAGCTCTCCCTCGCGGAGGACGTCAATGATGGCGATGCGAGTGGGATGTGCGAGGGCTTGAAAGATGCTGGCCTTGTAGGACCGCAAGAGGTTCTGCACTACTACTTCAGTATATTCGACAGTTCGAATTTATTCAAATGGCGCGGGCCCATCTTCGGAAAGTTATTGATTTCGGGTATCTTGCCGCTCTGGTGGACCGCGATCAGCCCTGCATTTCCTTGCCGCTGATTTGCAAATCGAAGCCTGCCGGGTCCTGGACGTGAAAGCTGTTTTCGGTGTCAGGCCGCGGATTGAGTCGCCGGGCCTTCAACTCGGCCTCCACCGCGCTCCTGCTCCAGTTGTCGATGGTATAGGCGATGTGATCGATGCGCGGTGCGCTGGCGGAGTGGTTGCGAGGAATGAGGAACGAATCACCGAACAATAGATGACACTCTTTGCCGGTGTCGCGCGTAACCCGCATGCCCAGCAGATCGGCATAGAAGTCGCGGATCTTGGTGTAGTCGTGCACCTGATAAGAGATGTGATTCACGGCTACGGCCTGGAAGCCTTTCCTGCCGCCTGCCGGTGCAGCGATTGCGGCGCAAGCAGCAGTGGCCGCGACTGTCAGGCTCTGTATCAGTTGGCGGCGGCTGATCTTGCCTTGTTCGAAGTCCTCAACCAGTTTGGCGATGATGTGTTGCATGGCGCTCCTCAGAACGCGGACTATGTGCGGCCGCGGTTTTACTTGATGACCACTTTCGCCAAGCCGGCGTTGTTGGCGGTGTCGTAAGCTCGGACCACCAGGAGGTGCTCGCCGGGGCGCAGCTTGTCGAGCACGATGTGATACTGCTCGTGGGGCGAATCGGTGACTCCGTCGGCGGCTTCCACCGGGGTCCACGGGCCGGCGTCGAGCGAATACTCGCAGCGCCGCAGCGGCGAAGTCTGATCCACGACGTCGGCGTCCACCTCGACGCGCGCCTCGGTGCGGCGCGGCGCGCTGAGCGTGACCGCCGGCGGCGTGTTGTCGATCAGCACCGGCGCGCTGACCAGCTCGTCCTCGCGCGCGACCTCGGCGGCGTTGGAGGGCCGGTCCGATGCGACCACGCGGAAGTAATAGCGGCCGTCCGCCAAAACGTCGCCATCGAGCAGCAGCGAATTTTCCGGCATGTTAGACCGCAGCAGCTTCCACTCGGACTCATCTTCGCCGCGAAAGTAGAGCGCGTACACCAGGCGGTCGCCATCCGGATCGTCGGCCTGCCAGGTGATTTGAATTTGCGTGCCGGCGCCGTGCGAAAGGGTCTGCGTGGGCGTGCCGGCGGGCGCCGAGACATCGCCCGTGTCGGTCACGGTGATGCTGTAGGCCGCCGAGCTGGCGGAATTGGTTCCCGACGTCTTTTGCGAAGCGCCCGGCGCTTGCGAGGTGACGTTGATGCTGCGGACAATGGGCGGATTGTTCTGCGGCAGGTAAAACACGCGCACGTTTTCGACACTGGCGCCCGGGCCACTCAGCTCGGCGCGCCACTGGATGTAGCGCGCATTAGGACTGCGGACGATGGAATTCTGCGGATCGGTGAGCGGCTCCGACCAGTCGCTCCAGGTTTTGTCGGGGCGCGCGGAATTTCCCGAGCGCGTGGAGAACTTCGCGGCACCGCCCGAGTTTCGCCAGGTGAGGCGGCCCCAGCGCGCCACGGTACTGGAATCGTGCACCGGCGATTCGTAGGTTCCGCCGGCGCCATCGGAACCCGACAGTCGGAAAAGTTTTCCCATGTCGCCGGTAGCGGCCATGATTCCTTTGGAATCCCTCAGCAGGCGCGTCGCTTCGCCCTCGCTGGTTTCCACCAGCAGGCTGGCTTTGCGATCCGGGCTCAGGCGATACACGCGCCCCTGCGCGTCGGTGGCGAAGACCACGGAGCCGTTCGGTTCCACCAGCATGCTGTAGACGTTCTCTTCTTTCGAGCTCCACACGGTTTCGACCGTGGAGTCGGGGTTGATTTTGTACACCGCCGATTTTTCGACGCCGGGAATCTCGGCGAGCGGCGCGGTTCCGGTTGCGGCCTGCTGGAGGGGTTGCGAGACCTGCTTGGAGGTGTCGGCTTTCGGTTTGATGTCTTGACCCGCCTGGGCTTTGGTGTCCGAAGAATCGGAAACGGTGATGGAGGTGGCGGGCGCGGTGACGGTGATGCTCATGGGCGCGCTGATGGCGGGCATCAGCGGCCCGCCGCGATTGGCCACCGATCCGCCCAGCGCCGCGGCGTACACGGTTCCGTCGGCGAGCGGGACGATGGAGCGGATCTCGGGAAGGCTGGCGTCGTACAGCACGAACGCTTTGTCCTTGGCGCTGATGCGATAGAGAATCCCGTTGGGCTCGGTGCCCGCGAGCAGGTTGGCCTTGGAGTCGAACGCCAGCGCCGTGACGTGCGATTGGCCGCTCTCGTAATACAGCTCCGATTTGCCGGACTTGTCAACGCGGTAAACGTTGCCGGGATCGCCGGTTCCGACCAACAGGCTGCCGTCGGAGGCGAACGCCAGCGCCCAGATGTATTTGGCTTTGGGCGCGAAGAACTCCGCAGCTTTGCCCTTGTCGATGCGATAGACTTTGCCGTCGGGCGAGGTGCCGGCGTAGAGCACGCCAGCCGAGTCTACTGCCACCGCGAAAACTTCGGGCTCGTCGGCGGTCCACACCAGCGTGTCGGCGCCGGATGGGCTGACCTTGTAGACGCGGCCGCGATGTCCGGTACCGGTGTAGATGGACCCGTCCGGCGCCTGCGCCACGCTCCAGATGGCGGGCTGGCCGGACGAGAAGACGGTTTCGAGCTTGGGCGCGACGCGCAGCCGGCCGTCGCGGTCGAGCGAAACTCCGGTGAAGCGGCCCTTGAGAAAATCCTGGTAGGAATTCATTTCCCAGGTGGTGGTGGTCGCGGAGTCGAGCGGTGCGACTACGGCGCCGCATAACACGAACGCGTAAAAAACTGGCCAAGGCGCCGCGCGCTTCATTCTTTCACTTCCACCGGAACCGTCTTCGATCCGGTTACCACAACGTCGCCGGTTGGGATCTGCAGCTCATCGATCTTGGAGCCGCGCGGCAACCACAAGCCCTGCGCGGCCTGCGCGCGCGACAGGATCAAGCCGACCGAGGGCGGCGGGTCGGGCAGATCGGCTCCCTGCACCTGAAAGGCCGGGTCGGTGCGCCACACGCGCACATACGCGTTGGTGTTGGCGCGCAGACTGTTCAGCGTCGAGATGAGCTGCGTGGGCGACTTGGGGGCGCTGGCGGCGAGCTGCTGGTAGTCCAGCAGGTTCGAATATGATCCGTCGGCGGCGGTGAAGTTCAAAGTGCCCGCGGGCGCTCCGATGGGGACCCGGTAGCGGACGCTCTTCTGTACCTCGACGCCGTTTTCGCCGGTGAAGGTGACGGTCAATTCAAGCAGGTCGCCGGGATGCGCCTCCTTGCGCGAAGAAGTAATCGAGTCGATCTGCCAAGCGCGCTTGCGCTCCGAGGCTTCGATCGCCAGGTTGACGTCTTTGATCTTGAGGGCCTCGAAACCGGCGCCCATGACGGCCGAAAGCGGCGACGCGACGCCCAGCGACGCCTGGGCGGGCACGTTGAAATCGCCCGAGTAGGTGTTGTCGAGCTTGAGGGGCGGAGCCCCGCGCTGGAACTCGACCGCGCCCCGCAGCGAGTAGCTGCCCATGCCCAGCGTGCGCTCGGTGGCGTCGATCACCGAGTAGACCGCCATCTGCACGATGAACGGCGATAGCACGCGATCCTGCACCATCTGCATGTGGTAGCTCTGCGGGCCGCGGCGTCCATCCTTGAGCGTGATGGCCAGCGGGATGGTGTCGGCCTTGCGCCCGAGTTCGCCGTAGATGCTGGTGCTGCGATCCTGCGTGATGGTGCCCATCCATTCGAGCGGCGAGGAGATCTTGAACGACGCCGCCAGATTGGGGAGCAGCGTCAGCACTTCGGCTCGTGCGAACGGCAGTTCGGTATTGCCCACGGACATGAAGCGATGACCGAAGGCGTAGATGCGCTTGCCGTCCACTTCGGTGACGGTGCCCTCGGCGCCGATGGAGTAGTCGCCCGACAGCAGGTCCACCGAGATCATGTCGCCGGGGCGCAGTTGCTGCGGGTTGCCCATCTTGGATGGCAAGGGACCGCCGCTCGAAACGCCCTGGCGCGGTTCGAGGCCGAGTTTCCTGAGCTCGGGCGCGAAATGATCCAGAGTGGCCGAGGTGAACCCGCTGAACGATACCGGTGTGGCGATTTCAACCAAGGCGGACGAGCCCGCGTCGAGGCCGGCCAGGGCGGGCGCGAGGGGAAATTCGTTTCTCGAGGCAGAGGCGCGGGTTACCGGAGAAGTCTTGACGGGCGCTTCTGCGCCGACGGCCAGCATTTCTTCAATCGGCCGGATGCCGGCGATCGGCTCCTTGGCGAAGTTGAACGCCAGTGCGACGGCGCCCACCAGGCGGCCGTTGATGTACACCGGGCTGCCGCTCATGCCCTGCATCACGCCGGTCTTTTCGAGCGGGCCTCCGGACAATCGCGCCAGGATGACGGACTGGCGGGGGCCCACGTTTTCCAGCACGCCCAGAATTTCCACCTGGAACTCGTCGATCTTGTTTCCCGAAAAGACGGTTTTACCGATGCCGCGCTGGCCGGCTCGAATCTCCCGCAACGGGAAAATGGCCGTCTGAGAAAAAACGCTGGATGCCACACTCAGAAGGATGAAGAGCCGCAACACGCCCACAGCTTTATTTTAGTCCGCTTGGGTGCTGGCCATCAGCCCCTGGCCGGAGAGGAGCGCCGCCTCACCTCGCAATCGGGATGGCAACCACTACCAACCAGGTTTCGGTCAAGAACGCGAATTCGAGGCTGCGAGTGTTATCGCCCTGGATTGCGCCGGCGTGGTTTGGCGGTCTGCTGCTCGCCTGTTACGCGCCCCTGCTGGCGGGATTGGTGCGCCAGTGGGCCACCGCGGAGGACATGGGGCATGCGTTCTTCGTGCCGGTGGTGGCGGGGTTCATTGCGTGGCGGCGGCGTTCGGAACTTGAGGCCATCCCGGCCGAGCCAACCTATTGGGGTTTGGCGCTGGTGCTCTGGGGCGGGTTGCAGATGGTTATGGGGACCCTGGCGGCGCAATTGTTCGTGGCGCGGACGGCCTTTCTGGTGTCTCTGGTTGGAACCGTGCTGTTTCTGGGCGGCAGGCGGGTGTTGCAGGTGCTCGCGTTCCCAGTGTTTCTGCTTGTATTCATGTTCCCGATCCCGGCGATTATTTATGCACGGCTCACTCTGCCGTTGCAATTACTAGCGTCCGGCGTCGCGGAGACGATTTTGAACTTGCTAGGAATTCCAGTGCTGCGCGATGGGAATGTGCTGGAGCTCGCCAGCCAGCGGCTTTCGGTGGTGGAGGCTTGCAGCGGAATCCGGTCGCTCGTTTCACTCGCATTTTTGGCGCTGGTTTACGCGTATTTTTTTGATCGGAAGACTTGGATACGGTGGGTGCTGCTGGCGGTTACCGTTCCCATTGCGATCGCGGCGAATGCGGCGCGGGTGACGTTGATGGGTGTCATCGGGGAATACCGGACGGATTGGGCGCGCGGGTTTTTGCATTTGGCCGAGGGGTGGGTGCTCTTTATGGCGGCGCTGGCGATGCTGGTTGTGTTTCATCGGGTGGTGAATTGGGTTTATGGGGCGGTGCGTGTAAGCCACGACTTGCGTTCACACGAGTGTGAACGCGGCACGCACGAGTGCGTGCGCCACGTGTGTTCCCAGATGGTGGCAATGATTTTGAGCGGGGTTCTTGTGGTGCAAGGGATTGCGTTTTACTCGTTCGCGCGGGCTGAGCCGGTGGCTTGGGCGATGACCCTAAGTGGATTTCCAGCACAGATTGGCGCCTGGCGCGAGGTGCGCGAAGGCGTGTTGGAGCAGGACGTCCAAGACGCGTTGCGCGCGGACGACTACCTGACGCGCGATTATGCCGAGGCGCCGGGGCGTGTTGCGAATCTGTTTGTGGCGTTTTTCCGGTCGCAGCGGGCCGGGCAGACGCCGCATTCGCCCAAGAATTGTTTGCCGGGATCGGGCTGGATCTGGACTGTTTCAGATACGATGCAGCTTGCGGTTTCCGGCCGCGCGGCGCCGATCAAGATCAACCGCTACATCGTTTCGAGGGGCGAGGACAAAGCCGTGGTGCTGTATTGGTACCAGTCGCGCGATCGCGTGGTGGCGAGTGAGTACCAGGCGGCCGTATTCGTGGCCTGGGACGCGCTGCGGTACAACCGGACTGATACGGCGCTGGTGAGGATCGTGGTGCCGGTCGCAGGCGGCCGCGAGCAGGCTGCGACGCAGACCGGCGTCGACTTCATCCAGGCCCTGTTCGCGGCGCTCCGCCAATTCCTGCCCGCTTAAGATGAAGAGGTGACGTTCGACGTCATCATAGTGGGGGGCGGGCCAGCGGGCGCGACCGCCGCGAAGATGCTGGGCGACGCGGGCGTGCCGACATTGCTCGTCGACAAGAGCGATTTCCCGCGAGACAAGCCCTGTGGCGGCGGCATCAGCGCGCGTGTCCTGCGGCGGTTCCCGTATCTCGAAGGCGCGCTCGGCGGCATCTCGACTAAGTGGCTCTCCAAAGTTTATTTCGAATCCCCGGACGGAACTGCGGTGGACTATGAGTCCGGCCAGCAGCTTTACCTGATGATCCGGCGGCGCGAGTTCGATGACTTGCTGCTATCCCTGGCGCGGAAAAATGTCGAATGTTGCACGCCGGCGCTGGTGCGGAAGGTCGCTTTTCAATCCGACTGTGTGGTGATGACGGCCGAGGCCGGAGGAGAGCAGCGCGAATTTCGCGGGCGCATCGTCCTCGGCTGCGATGGCGCGAACAGCGTGGTTGCGCGCGCGGCCGGCTTGCGGTCGGGCGATGTGCAGAGGGAATATGCGATCGACATGATGGAGGAGACGCCGTACCAGGAACTAAATGTCGCGGATCGCGAGCGGATGTACATCTACTACCGCATCCAGGGCCAGTATGGCTACGGCTATATTTTTCCGAAAGCGAATCATCTGAATCTGGGCGTCGGTTTCAAGCTGGATTACTACCTGTCGGAGTTGCGCGGGCGCCAGTACGCTTATCACCGCGCGTTTGTCGAGGAGCAGACGGCAAAAGGCTTGCTGGAGGGACAATCGGAGCGCGCCAATTTCCGGGCTTTTCCGCTGCCGATCTCGGGGCCCATCCCGCGCACTTACGCCGATCGCGCGCTGGTGGCGGGCGACGCGGGGGGATTCGTGAACGCGTTCACGGCCGAGGGCATTTACTACGCCATGGTCAGCGGCGAGCACGCGGCGCGGGCGGCCATCGAGGCGCTGCGCTCCGGCCAGTTCGGTAGTGCGCGGCTCGCGAGCTACGAGCAATCCTGGAAGCGCGAGATCGGAGTGGAACTAGAGAAAAGCGTGTCTATTCAGAGGCTGCTGCTGGCCGATCCGGGGCGCGTGGACCGGATCGTTCGCGCCGCCCGCCGCAACCCTGGTCTCGCGGATATGCTGGCGCGCTACGCGACCGGCTCGCTGTCGCATCGCGAGTTCAAACGCGCCTTGCTGTTGCGCGCGCTGCCGTTGTACCTGGGCGAAAAAGTCCGGGCGCTCGCGCGGCCTACGCCTTGAACCAGCGCTTGCTATAGGCGACGGTGCGGCGGATGGCTTCCTTGGCCTGGTCGTCAAAGACGCTGGTGGCGGTCTGGTCGCGGCGGCAGATGGTGTTCCGGAACACGCCGCGCAGTTGCAGGATATATTTTTGGCCGGCCACGCCGTAGGCCTGCGCCTCCATGATGAGCGGCAGCGTTCGG
>DASQHQ010000152.1:0-3092 GCA_035632015.1 Bryobacteraceae bacterium | reverse complement strand
AGATCTACTCCATCCACCCCGATGGCAGCGGCGTGCGACGCCTGACTCGCACTCCAGGGAACGACAGCCACTGCGCGTGGTCGCCGGACGGCCAGTGGCTGCTGTTCAGCAGCGCCAGGAAGGGCTTCAAGGATGAAGCGCCCCTGGTTGACGGCATTCCGCAGCCCTATGGAGAATTGTTCGTGATGCGGGCCGACGGGTCCGGGGTGAAGCAGTTGACGGACAACCAGTGGGAGGACGCCACGCCGGCCTGGCAGCCGGAGCGGGCCGCGATTCAGGCGTCCCGACGGTAGCAGGAACCGCTTGCTAACGGCGCGGTGAAAAAAATTGCAGGTCGCGAATGCACGCGAATCAACGCGAATGAAATGACGCGCGCGGCTCGGGATCGGCTGCAAAAGAGCCGCGACCGTTAGGAAGCGAACGCGGGCGCGACGGAGGCCGGACCGCAGGTGTTACGGCGTCTGGTCCTTGGGTGTGGCCAAATAGCCTGCCAGTTTGTCGCGATCACCCGAATCCGTGAGATATCGAACGTGAGGGCCGAAAGTTAGAGAAAAATCGCGAGAAATTCCTGTTGATCGCCAGCAAAAGTCCCGCTACGATGCGGTGCATGGGGCTGCGAACATTCACGCTTTTGGGCGGACTGGCGAGCGTCATGCTTGCTCAGCCCAAAATTACTTACGTGGTGGACGCGGCGGCCGGGGTGGGAGTCACGGCTCTGAGTGCGCCCGATCCGCGTTTCGACGGCGTTCTCGAGGGCTTCCTGCAAAACCCTCGCAGCAGGATGCCCTCGCTCGACGGCGTGAGGCCCTACTTGCTGATTATTATGAACGGCTCCACGGGTGCGGTCGCGCGGATCGGGGTGCGCCATGAGATATCGTATGCGGGGCGGCCGCCGATTGTATGGATGCAGACGCTGATCGAACCCGACTTGGCTCCGCTGTTGCAGCCGGGAGCGAGCCTTCTCGCGTTCCAGGGCGTTCAGAATGGGGCGGCCGGCGCTGTCGTCGCCTCGCCGAGGGAGATGGATCATCTTGCCTCGGTGCTAGCGGGCGCACAAGAAGTTGTCGTGACCCTGGATGCCGTAATTTTCGGGTCAGGCCTGATCGTGGGGCCGGACAAAAACGGCGCGGCCACGCGGTATGAAGCGGAGCAGCGCGCCGCTAGGGACATGCTGGCCGGACTTCAGCGTCTCAAGCTTGGTGGCGACGGCAGGCAAACGCTCCAGGGATACCTTAGCCAGCTTGCGGGTCTCGCCCCTCGCCGCTCGCTCCCCCTCCCGGATACCTCGCGGGACGACGCTTTTAATTACCAGTCGAGGCAGAGGGACCTGGCGAGGTTTCTGGTTACCCGCGGGCTCGACCTGGACGGCTGCATCGCGCAGCTGGCGTCGGCCGACGCAAGAATGAAAGACCTGCATCGCTGAAACAACCGCATACGGCAACTACTCCCTCGACAACACGGAGGATTGCCTGGGGAATAGGAGCACCTCCGGCAGCCCGATCGGCTCCTGCTAACCGCGCACGGTGGGGCTGCCACCCGGCCGGACGCCGGCCTAGCAGGTGTTATTGCGTCTGGTCCTTGGGCGTGGCCAAATAGCCCACGACCTGGTCTTTCAGGACTTCATTTACGACGATCTCGCTGGGGAGGCGCCTGGAACGGCCGGCGTAGAACTGCACGGGCTCGTTGACCGAACGGTCCTTCTTCAGCGTCAGCTTGTCGTCGGCCAGAACTTCCAGCGTGTAGCGGCCCCGCTTGGTGTCGGTGTGCTTGAGCTTCAGCGATATGTTCGCCACGCGGCGCGGGTCCTTGGTCTTGATGAGGTTGAATTCGTAGTAGTTGCGATCACCGAGCCGCCGCAGCGTCTCCAGTTCTTTGCCGTTGGTGGCGATTAACCCGCTTTGCACACCAAGATCGCCGCGCACCGACTTTAGCTCGGCAACCGCCTTTTGGAGTTCCGATTTGGCGGACGAAACTTCCGTTTTGACGCCGGTCAAGTCGCCGGACAGGGACCCCAGTTTGGATTCGGTCGTGGAGTTGGCGGCCTTCAACTGCTCCACCTCGCCGTTGATGCGGATCATGTCGGTTTTCTGTTCCGTTTTGGCGCGCTCGACCAGTTGTTGCGTTTTTGACAGGACATGCGCTTCGATTTCCTTGCTGTCCTGCTCGCGAGGCGCGGAAGCGCCGGTTTTCAGGTCGGCGATGGTCTTCTCGGTGCGCTTCGACATGCGGCCGACGGTGTCCTCCAGCTTGGCCACCTGGTCCTTCAGTTTCGCGAGGTCCTGGTCGTGTGACTGAACCTTCTGCGTGGACTGCCCGACGGTGGCGACCGCGTCGTGCACCTCCGAGAGCAGATATGCGCTGGCTGCCAGCAGTCCCACCGCGAGAACCAGGACGACGAGGAAGACAACACCTTTCCACGAACTCTGTTGCGATTCGGACTTCCAGCTAAAATCTCCAGGACTAACGCCCATACCACGTCCCCCGATCGCCAGACGGCTTGATTATAGCAGGACTCCGCCCGCGGTCGGCAGGCGGCGGCCTCCGGCAGTACCGCCCGTGATTCGTCCGTAAGGAGCATCGTCAGCTACCGCTCCCTTTCGGGGCCGTGAAAAAAATTGCCGGTCGCGAATGCACGCGGATCAACGCGAATGAAAGGATAGATTCCATTGGCGTCCATTCGCGTGCATGCGCGGCCAGCATGGTTTCTTCACAAGTCCTTTCGGAACCGTAGCCGAAGGAAGCGGCGGCGCCTTCCCGGTACGAGTACGAATCTCGCTTCCTGCGAGACCGCTGAACAGCAACAGGAAGCGGCCGCCGGAGCGGGGTTGTGTTTACCCCGGCGGCTTCTTGTGGATGCCGCCCGCCGGGGTTTCCGGAGAAGCTTCAGGCTAAGCTGCATCTCGCGCTCCGATTGCGTCCTCGCTTGCCGCGGATCGGCGAGCGCTGTTGGCGCGGCGTGACCGTCCTATCAGAAGTAAAACTTCAGGCCAAGCTGCATCTCGCGCTCGGCTTGCGCGGCGGTGATTTTGCCGAACGTGGAGGTGCCGAGCGTGCGGCCGACGCCGGTAAACAGGGGCGTGTTGGCGATGTTG
>DASQHQ010000151.1:0-1789 GCA_035632015.1 Bryobacteraceae bacterium | reverse complement strand
CGAAGCACGATCTACCGACCGTTGCTGGGCGATCGCGGACGCGTCTTCGTGATCCCCGTCGGCATCGACGTCCCCATCGCGGGCCCGAGCCGGAGCAAGACGCTGCCGTTCCGGGTCCTATCCATCGGCACCATCGACGAGCGCAAGCGGCACAGCGACCTCATCCGCGCAGTCGACGCCCTCGGCCGGGCCGACATCGAGTGCGTCATCATCGGTCCGTTCTTCTGGCTCGACGACGAGGCTCGGCGCATCGCCGCGTCCGATCCCGGCCGGTTCAAGATCCTCCAGGCCTCGCATGACGAGACCATGGCCTGGCTCCGCTCCGCCGATCTCTTTTGTCTGCCCTCGGCGGCCGAATCGCAGCCGCTCTCGGTCCTGGAAGCTGCCGCGCTCGCGAAGCCGCTCGTGCTCACGGACTTGCTGTCCTACCGCGGCATCTGGCGGCATGGCGAGAATTGCCTGCTGTTTCCGGTTGGGGATATCGCCGCCCTTGAAAGCGCGCTCGCGGCCGTGCTGTCAGACTCGGATCTGCGCGAGCGCCTCGGCGCGGCCGCGCACGCAACGGCTGCCCAATTCACCGAGGCCGCGTTCCTCGCCCGCTTCGACGCGATGCTATCAACGATTGAATAGCGGGAATCTCTCTGCGTCCTTCGACTCGCGCGCTCACGCGCGCGGCTCAGGATGAAGGGAATGGTTGGGGAGCAAAGGACAACTTCATCCTGAGCCGCCTGCGCTAGAGTGGGATCCATCTAATTTGAAGCGTAACCGGCGTTTCGGAGATAGTTGGCGCATTCCTGAGGCGAGAAGGCGCTGAGGAGGGCTGCGATCTGGTGCCAGATCGCTTCGGTGGATCGCCGCGCCGCCCTGCGGAGCAGGGCTTTGAGCTTGGCGAAGACCTGCTCGATTGGATTGAGGTCGGGACTGTATTTCGGCAGGAAGAAGAGCTTGGCGCCAGCGGCACGGATGGCACGGCGCACGGCCTTGCCCTTATGACTGCCGAGATTGTCGATGATGACGATGTCGCCTGGCTTGAGCGCCGGCACGAGGATCTGCTCGACGTAAGCGCGGAAGCTCTCGCCGTCGATCGGCCCGTCGATGACGCAGGGGGCGTCGATGCGGTCGCACCGCAAGGCGGCGAGGAAGGTCACGGTTCGCCAACGGCCCTGCGGCACCTTGGCGAGGAGCTTGTGCCCGCGCGGTGCCCAGCCCCTGAGTGGCGTCATGTTGGTCTTGGCCCAGGTCTCGTCGATGAAGACCAAGCGTTTGGGATCAAGCCGCCCCTGGTATTTTTGCCACTGCGCTCGCCGCCACGCCACGTCGGCGCGGTCCTGCTCGGTGGCGAACAGAGTTTTTTTTGAAGCTCAGTCCGGCATCGTGCACAATCCGCCACACCGAGCCGTAGCTCGTCACCACACCACGCTCGCCGAGTTCCACCACCAGTGCCCGCAACGTCACGTCCGGAGCCGCCGCAAGCCGGGCCACGAGCCACGCTCGCTGTGGCGCCAGCGAACGCGCCTGCCGTCGCCCCATCGGCTTCGCCGCCGCGCTGCCGGTCGCGCGGAAACGCTGCGACCACTTCACCACACTCGCCACGCTGACTTTGAAGCTTCGAGCCACCTGCCGGCAGCTCGCTCCGGCTGCAACCGCCGAAACCACGCGCTCGCGCAGATCAAGCGAATAGGGTCTCGCCATCCATGCTGGCCCCCATCCCAGCCAGCATCTTGAATCAGAAACCCTTCGTCTTGGGAATCCTCAAAATCGATTCCGCCCAGGCGAATCCGACTCTAGG
>DASQHQ010000150.1:0-8526 GCA_035632015.1 Bryobacteraceae bacterium | reverse complement strand
AAATTCGTGACGCTGCAAGCCTACTATTCGCTGGTGGGGCGCGAGCTGGAACGCGAGCTGGCGCCGATGCTGCTCGACCAGAAGATCGGGCTGCTGGTATGGAGCCCGCTGGCGGGTGGTTTTCTGTCCGGGAAGTTCACGCGCACGGGCGCGGCGGACAATGACGCGCGGCGCGCCAAGTTTACGTTCCCGCCGGTGAATCTTGAAAAGGCTTACGGCATCATCGACGTGCTGCAAGCCGTGGCGGCGCGCCGCAATGCGACTGTCGCGCAGGTGGCGCTGGCCTGGCTGCTTTATCAGCCATCGGTGTCGAGCGTGATCATCGGGGCCAGGAAGGCCAGCCAGTTGAAAGACAATCTCGGGTCCGTGGATGTGAAACTGGACGCCGAGGATCTCAAGCAAATCGACGAGGTCAGCAAACTCGCGCCGGAATATCCGGGCTGGATGTTCAACAACCAGGGGTCGGACCGCCGGCCGGGGCAGGTGCGGGACTGGTCGCGGTTCGTCGCGACAGCGAAATAGGCGCGTGCATACGAGCACATAGGACGCCGCGGCCTCCTCCTGGCGGACAAAAAGGCTGCCGCGGCGTTCCGTTGTGCGCGCCTTCTGGAAGAGCGTGAACGCGGCACGATGCCTGCGCCACGGGTCGCTAACCGCGGAGATCCTGGAAGGCTGCTTCGATTTCTTGCTTGGCCTGCGGCGTGGGGCAGGTCAGCGGGAGACGCGGCGGGCCGCCGTAGTATCCGGCCAGGTCCATGGCGTGCTTCAGGCCAGGGATGCCGTATCGCGTCGTGACGAGCTGGGCGGGGCGCGCGATGCGATTCTGCCAGTCCAGTGCGGCCTCCGGCTCGCGCGTGCGGTGCGCTTCCCAGATGGAAATAGTGGCGTAAGGCGCGGCGTTCGCGAAGGCCAGCACCGCGCCCACGCAGCCGACCGCCAGCGATGGAGCCAGCGTCGGGGCCGAGCCGGTCAGCACCTGGAAGCCCTTCTTGGCTTCGCGAATCATCTGCATCACTTTTTCAAGATTGCCGGAGCTTTCCTTGATGGCAATGATGTTGGGGTGGTGCGAAAGCTCGGCCACCGCTTCAGCGGGAATGTCGACGCCGGTGACCTGCGGCCAGTTGTAGATGGCGATCGGGATTTTCGACTGATCGGCCACTGCGCGGAAGAACAGCATTTGAGCCGCGGCGTTGTTGAGCAGGTTCTTGTAGTAATGCGGCGTGCGTACCAACGCCGCTTTGTAGCCGATTTCGGCGGCGCGATTGGAGAGCGCCACGGTCTCGCGCACGCTTTCCATGCCGGTGCCGGCGATCAACAGTTTTTGAGGCGCCGCGTATTGGGCCACCCATTCCCAGAGTTGGATTTTCTCCTCGGTGGTGAGCATCACGCTCTCGCCCGTGGAGCCGCAGACGACGTAGCCGGCGAGCCCGGTAAGGTTCCATTTCTCGACGTTGTGCTGGACTTTGACTTTCCAGATTTCGCCTTCGTGGTTGAACGGGGTAGCGATGGGAGGGAAGATTCCGTGCAGCTTCATGGCGAGTCAGAGGCAGCTGGTTTGGCCGCCCCGAATTACTTGACTTACCTCCCACGGATGGGCGGGGTCGGCGGGCGGACGGCCGATGGCGTTGAGCAGCGAATCGAGCGGCCCGCCTAGAAATCGATTGAACAGCTTGGTGGTCCAGAGATCTACTTCATGCTCTTGCATAGATGAGTTCGGAAACGGTTCGAGGACGACGACGGCGGCGGAGCCTAGCAACCCCGTAACTGCCGCTGCGACATTGAGTCCCAGAAGCTTGATTATACCCAAGGCCAGCGCTCCGAGCAGAACGCTGCGAAGCGCGAATCGCCCGGATTTCCGCTGTTTCGCGCCGGGCGCGAGCGCCGCGACCACATGTTGCCAGCCCCGGAAGCTGGTGTAGAAAAAGGATGCGCCGATCAGGAATGCAAGGCCCATGCGGACGTCTTTCGAGATCGCGACGGCAGGCCGCGCCTGGCGCGCCCAGCGCCTGGATCATTCAACCGATGCGCCGGAGTGCAAGGGTGTAAAGCGCCGGGTAATTTGCCAACATCGTCCTTGTTCAACTCGCGAATCAGCTCGCTCATGCCCGAAGCAGACCCAGGACGAGGAAGATGATTTTCAGGAAGCTGGTTCCGAACATTTTGTCGAGCAAATACCCGATGCCGAAGCCAACCAGGACCGCCGAGGGAACCAGAAATACGACGCTGTAATACTTGCCGAGGTGCTGGTACAGGTTATCTTTGGGCCTGTGCTGCGCCGCGTTTGCGTTCGAGAATAGCGGAAGCCTGCTCGGCGGTCTCTTTGATGAGGAAACCCATCTTGGGGTGCGTGGGAACGATGTCGGGAGCGAGGCCGAACTCTTCCAGAGCTTCCGAAGTGGTGGGGCCGATGGATGCAATCACCATGCGGCCGAGCGCGGCGCGTACCGCGTCTTCCAGGCCCGCGGCGGCCGCGACATGGAACAGGTGAGCGAGCTGGATGGAAGTGGTGAAGATCGCGACGTCGGCCTGGCCCTCGACGATGCGGCGGATGGCTTCGCGCAGCGGCTGCGTGTCTTCGGGCAGGTCCCACTGGTAGACGCGGACGGGCGTCACTTCGGCACCGCGATCACGCAGGGCGGCGAGAAGCTCCGGGTTGGATTTGCCATATTCCTGCACCGCGATGCGGCGCTCCGGCCGACCCGCGATGGCCGCCAGGACTTCGCGCCAGGTGTTCGGTTCCGGCACGTTGACCGTGACCGCGACCTGCATTTCCCGGAGAGCGGCGGCGGGCTTGGGGCCGCGCGCGACGATGGTGATTTTACGCAACGCATCGACGAAGGACGGGCGCGGATAGCGCGTGGCGATTACTTTTTCGAGCGCCCTGGCGCCGACACCGGTGAGCAGGATGAGCATGTCGAACTCGCCGCGAAAAAGGCGTTCGGCGAATTCGAACGCTTCCGCGTTGTTTTCGATGGGCGCCTCGCGCATGGAGGGAGCGACGAACGGATCGCCGCCCGCCCGCCGGATGAGTTCGGCGATCTCCTGCGCGCGGCGGCTTTCCAACGAGATGACGCGCAGGTTGTCGAACGGCATCTATTTCAGGTTAGCAGCGCGGACTGTTGAAGGCGGGCAGCCGAAAGGTTGCGCCGAATATGAAATAATTCACGGAAGATGAATTCATTCGATAAGCCAGCCGGGCGCCGGACGGTGTTGAAGGCCGGGCTCGGTCTGGGAATCCAGCTCGGCTTGGGGGCGAGTGCCGAGGGCCAGGACGACGCGGCGGCGGTGCGGCCGAAGGTCGGCGACTGGCTGGTCCGGGTGGGGGATGCCAGCGCGACGCCGTTGACGCCCGCCGAGGTTCCTGTGGGCGGCAAGCAAATCATGGCGTGGGCCATGGATCCGTCCGACAGGACGGTGCGCAACGGATCGCGGTTGAACCGGGTGCTCCTGCTGCGATTCGATCCGGAAAAGCTCAGCGCCGTGACCAAATCGCGAGCGGCGGAAGGCGTGGTCGCCTATACTGCAATCTGCACGCACACCGGCTGCGAGGTCACGGAATGGATCGCGGCCGAGCAGATCCTGTTTTGTCCGTGCCACGCGTCGAAGTTTGAGCCGAAGGACGGCGGCAAGGTGGTGGACGGCCCTGCGCCGCGGGATCTGCCGGCGCTGCCGCTCAAGGTGACGGATGGGAAGCTGGCCGTGGCGAAGCCGTTTACCGCGCGGGTGGCGTTTGAGCCGGAGTAGCGGACTGCCACGCGTTCGCACGAGTTCGAACGCAGTCTCTGAAGCATGCGCCACGGAAAACACCCCGCCCGCGCGGTACAATTTACCGACAGGCGTTCCAGCGAACCATGGCCGACATCGTCATCCGCCCGAGCATGAAATTCATCAAAGCGGGATACGTGATTACGCTACTCGTGATCCTGGCCGCGGTCATCATTCACTACGAATACTTGGCGGAAAAGTATCCCACGCCCTGGCTCCCGGTCGCGTCGGCGCTGCTGCTGATCTGGCCGGTCAAGCGGCATATCCAGCGTCAAGCCGTGAAGCTCACCATCGCCGGCGAGAAGCTGCGCTACGAGACCGGGCTGGCTTCCAAGTCGACACGCATCATTCAGCTTCCCAAGGTGCAGGATGTGCGCGTGATCCAGTCACTCGGGCAACGCATGTTCGGGTTGGGCGACATCTCGGTCGAGACGGCCGGTGAGAGCAGCCGGCTGGTGGTGGAAAACCTGGACAATCCGCAACAGCTTGCGGAGCAAATCACCGACCTCTCGGGTCAAGCTCCCGCCACAGGTCTGCACTGAAAGCCACTGATCTCCAGAGGTTTAGCCTGCGCGAGCTAGTACTTTCCCCGCTCCGCTTTTGGTACGCTGGAGACAAGGTGAACTTTGCAAGTTCGGGGAGGCAAGCTTCACTGCCCCTCATTCTCACTCTGGTTGTCTCGCTGCCCGGATTCGCCGGATGGAAGTTGTCGGGTCCTTTCGGCGGCAGTGCGCGAGCGCTGGCTATCGACCCGCAGAATCGAAACATTCTGCTGGCGGGTGCGCGCGACTCGCTGCTGTTCCGCTCGGATGACGCGGGCGCATCCTGGCGGCTGCTTCCGTTCCCGCCGGGCGCGCGCGGTGTGTTCAACGCGCTGATCATTCATCCCAAGGAGGCCAACCACTTCTATGCCGGCCTGGATGCAGGCGACTCCGAGGATTCCGGTGTGTACCAGAGCACCGACGGCGGCCAACACTGGCGGCCGTGCCTGCGCGAAGAGCGGATCGAGTCATTGGCCATGTGGGCCACGGACCCGCGCGTGCTCGCCGCGGGCACGTCCAGAGGCGTGTTCCTGAGCCACGACGGCGGCGAAAATTGGAAGCGCATTTCGCCCGAGGATGATGCCGAGATGCAGGATATTACCGCTCTGGCCATCGATCCCAGAGACGCAACGATTCTCTATGCGGGCACGCCGCACCTTCCGTGGAAAACGGTGGACGGCGGGGCGACCTGGCGCTCGATTCATGCAGGCCTGGCGGACGATTCGGACATTTTCTCCATCCGCATCAATCCGCAGCGGGCGGACCTGGTGCTGGCCAGCGCCTGCAGCGGGATTTATCGCAGCGACAACGCGGGCGACTCTTGGCTCAAGCTGCACGGCATCCCGGGAACGCACCGCCGCACGCACATCATCTCGGAGGATCCGGCCGCGCCCGACACGATTTTTGCCGGCACCACGCTGGGGCTGCTCAAATCATCGGATGCCGGCCGGACTTGGCGGCAGCTCACCTCCGAGCAAGTCAACTGGCTGGTGTTCGATCCGCTGGACCCCCGCACGGTGTACCTGGCGACCGAGTATGCGGGCATTCTCAAGAGCACCGACTCGGGCCTGAATTTCAAGGCCGTCAACGAAGGATTCGCCAACCACGGCCTCACGCAAATCACAGGCGCAGGCACGCGGTTGTACGCCAGCAGCGTTTACGAGGGACGCTTCGGCGGCGTATTCTCGAGCAACGACGGCGGCCTGCATTGGGCGCTGCGCGCCAATGAGGAGGCTCTGTCGGGGCGCAACTTGAACAGCCTGGCTGTGGCGCCGGCGCGCGCCGATTTGCTGTTCGCCGCCAGCGAGGACGGGGTCATGAAATCCGCCGATGGCGGGCAGACGTGGAATCGCCTGCTGGCCCAACCCAGCGCCGTGGTGCGGACGCGCGGTGCGGTTCCAGCGGGGCTGAGGATTCATGCGCTGAAACTGGTGCAGATGGACAAGCTGGTGCTTCTCGCGGGCACCGATGCGGGCCTTTTCCGCAGCGCCAACGCCGGAGTAAGCTGGGTTCAAGTGAAGGCGCCCGGCATTTTGGATGTACCGGTGCTGGCGATCTACGCGCCTCCGCGAGGAGCGGCGCGGCTGGCGGTTCAAACTCGCTCGGGTTTGTTCGTATCCCAAGATGCGGGCGCCACCTGGCACGCCGCATTTTTGCCCGACTTCAGCTATTACCTTTATGATGTGGCGCTTTCGATCGACCCTGACGCACCCATTCTGGCCGCCACTTCGCGCGGCGTGCTGCAATCAGTGGACGGCGGCGAGCACTGGAAGCTGATCAGCGAAGGAGTTCCCACTTCCACGGTGGAATCGGTCCGCTACCATCCCCAGCAAAAGCTCCAGGCCTTCCTGGTTCAATATGGAAAGGTTTTCCAGTCGCTGGATGGCGGCGCGTCCTGGAAACCGTTCCCCAGCGAGGGATTGGAGAACGCATCGATAAGACGCTTGTGGTTGGCCCCGGACCTGTCCGGACGCATTTTTGCTTTGAGCGCCGCGCGCGGCGCGCTGGTTTTCGACCTGGAGCAGCAGAATCTCGCTGCGCAGGCTGATGGGGTTGTTTCTTCGAAGGACCAATGAATCAGGGGGGGAAAGTGAAAAATATGCGAGCAGTTTCGAGATTTGCGGTTCTTGCCTTGGTTGTGGCCGGAATTTTCGGTAGTCCGCACGCGGCCTACGCCCAGAACGCGGCCCGAACGTCGAACGATTATTTCAACTTTATCGAGGCCAACGTATTCGGCGGCGTGGGATACTACGCGCCCGTGGACGCCGGCCTTGGAACCAGGTTCACAACGGACGGTCTGGTGGGCGTGCGCCTGACGGAGAATTTTTGGGAGCACTTCGGCCTGGAGGAAAGCTACACGGCATACTCGTCCCATAATCTGTTGTTCAGCCATGGGCCCACGGCGAACGCGACACTGCCGCCGCTGGATATCCACGTCCACGAAGTAGGTGTGAATTTTCTGGCGTATCTGACGTCCCGGGAAAGCACTCTGCGCCCGTTTCTGACCATCGGGGTGGGCGGAGCTTTCTGGGATCCGTCGCGGCATGCGCGCAGGCTGGCCGGAGCGGAGCCCCCATCGCTGGGTTTGACCCCTTTCAATTCGTTTAACGGCGCTCAGGGAACCTATGGCGCCGGCATCAAGTGGCAGGTGCATCCTCGGATCGGCGTGCGCGCGGACCTTCGCGCGTCGCTCGGACGCAACCCAAATTTCAATCTGGCCAACGCTCCGAATGCTAGTGGCAGTAATTACTACATCCCGAACAACCGTTTCATTCAGGGCCTGGAGACCACGATCGGCTTGAGTTTTTATTTTGGCCGTCGCGGCGAAAAGCCGGCGCCGCCAGCGCCTCCACCGCCGCCTCCGCCCCCGCCGCCGCCTCAGCACGCCTTGAATGCCGGGAACATTTCGGCCAGCTCGACTTCGGTCTGTCCCGGCGATGCGGTGACGCTGAACTCGAACGCATCCGATCCGCAGGGCCATAGGTTGAATTACCAGTGGTCGGTGAATGGAAGCAATCAGGGCGGAAACAGCTCCAGCTACACCTATACGCCGAGCAATTCCGGTGATTACCGGGTCGGCGTGCGGGTGTCCGATACGGCGACCGAAAACGCCGCCGGCGCTGTGGATGCCACTCCTGTCTCGATTCACGTGCGCCAGTACGCCCGGCCCACGGTGAGTGGAGTCACGGCCGATCCGTCCAATCTCGACCGCGGCCAGACCGCGGCCCTGCGCGCGAACGCAACTGGTTCGGAATGCAGCGGCACGCTCACCTATAGCTGGGCGGCCACCGAGGGAACCGTGACCGGGACCGGTCCGACGGCGCAGTACAACTCAGGCTCGGTTTCCTTCAATGAAGGCGATCGCAGCCGGCCGCAATCCAAGCAAGTCACGGTGACGGCGACGGTCACAGACTCGAGGGGCGGTTCGGCCAGCGCGTCCGCCAATCTCAACGTGAATTTCGCCGCGCAGGCGCGGCATTTCGGCGACATTCTGTTCCCCAAGGACAGCGCTCGCGTCAACAACTGCGGGAAACGCGTCCTGATCGAACAGCTTTACCCAGAGCTCACCGCCAATACCAACTACGATGTCGTGCTGGTGGGCCATATCGACTCGAGCGAAGTGCCGAGGGCGCGCTCCAGCAGGAATCGCAATCTGGATCGCTCGCGGGTGCTGCAGACCGCAGCGGTGCTAAGCGCCGGCGGGGGAACGTGCACCTCGCTGGATCGCTCCCGCATTCGAGGATCGTGGGTGGGAGCGACGCAGGAGACCGAATCTGTACCGGCTTCCTGCACCGTGTCGACCACGGCTCCCAGGGAGCGCAGGGGCGCGACGGTGAACACCGACGAAGCCAAGAACCGGCGTGTGGAGATCTGGCTGGTTCCCAGAGGCATGCCGCTGCCGGCCGCAGCCCGCGATGCGAGCGAACTGCCGAACGCCGAGCTGACCAGGATCGGCTGCCCGAAGTAGACAGGCCCATTTTGCGCGGCGCCGGGTGATCGCTCATCCGGCGCCGCCGCTCGGAAGGCGAAGTGTCGTTGAACAAATCGATCTGCGCGATCCGCTGCCTTCGCAAGCGCTGCGCTCCGGGCTGACAGTCCTCTAATCGCGCTATAGCAGGGTTGTGATTTTGCCCGATGCCAAGGGTCGATGCCAGGGGTGTCGACACCCATGTTCCTGCGACACCATGTTCCATGTCCCTGCCCCATGTCCCTGCCCCAT
>DASQHQ010000149.1:0-81713 GCA_035632015.1 Bryobacteraceae bacterium | reverse complement strand
AGTACATGAGCGATATCCAGCTTCTCACTATCGCCTTGGCTGCCGTGCCGACCATGCTGGCCGTTCTGGTGGGCATTCTGATCAACAATGCTCGCCTGAATACCAACACGCGCATCGGCGAATTGCGCCAGCACATGGATTCACGCTTCGATGACGTGTATCGCCGCTTCAACGACGTCGATCGCCGCTTCGACGAGATGTACAACCTCTGGCGTGCGGAGCTGCATCGCGTCGAGGAAGTGCTGGACGCGCGTCTCAAGCACATCGAAGAGCGCGGTTGATATAGTTCCCGCCCGCGCCTGTGCTAGCATTGTTAAATTAAACCGCGGTCATGATTCGTGCCTATCGCGGCAACATCCCCAGGATTGCCGCATCCGCTTACATCGATCCCAGCGCCCAGGTGATCGGAGACGTGGTGGTCGGAGAACGCTCCAGCATCTGGCCCAACGTCACCGCGCGCGGCGACGTCAATTCCATCCGTATCGGCGTTGAAACCAACATTCAGGACAACTCGGTGCTGCATTGCGACGCGGGGCTGTTTCCGCTCCAGATCGGCAACCGCGTGACGGTGGGCCACATGGCGATGCTGCATGGCTGCACTATCGAGGATGATTGCCTGATCGGGATCGCCGCCGTAGTGCTGAATGGCGCGAGAATAGGAAAAGGGTCGGTGATCGCGGCCGGCGCGGTGGTCCCGGAAGGCGCCGAGGTCCCGCCGCATAGCATGGTGATGGGCGTGCCGGCCAAGGTAAAGCGGCAGCTCACCGCAGAGGAGCGCGAGCGGTTTAGTCAAAACGCCAGGCACTACGTCGAAGCCGCCCAGATTTATCGGGACGAGCCGGCTTGAGGGCGGCGCGCGGCCGGCACAGGAATTCCAATTGATGATCAAAGCGGTCAAAGGTACACGTGACATCCTTCCTCCCGCCAGCACGGTCTGGAACCGGGTGGAAGCGATCGCGCGCGAGGTCTTCCGCACCTACAACTACCAGGAGATCCGGACGCCGATCCTTGAGGAAACGGCGCTGTTCGCGCGCGGCGTCGGCCAGGACACCGACATCGTGAGTAAAGAGATGTACACGTTCGAGGATCGCGACGGCAGTTCGCTCACGCTGCGCCCGGAAGCTACGGCCTCCGTGATGCGCGCCTATATCGAGCACCGGCTGGATCAACAGCCCGGCCTCAAGAAGCTGTACTACATCGGCCCGATGTTCCGGCGCGAACGTCCGCAGAAGGGACGCTACCGGCAGTTCTATCAGATCGGTGCGGAGGCGATGGGTTCGGAATCGCCCGCGGTCGACGCCGAGGTGATCGAAATGGTGGTGGAGTTCCTGCGGCGCGTGGGTTTGAGCGGCTTCCAGCTCTACCTGAATTCCGTCGGCGATGCGAACTGCCGGCCTCAGTACGTGGCGCTGCTCAAAGAGAAACTGCGCCAGGTGAAATCGCGGCTGTGCCAGGACTGCCAGCGCCGCGCGGAGACCAATCCGCTACGGGTGCTGGATTGCAAAGTTCCCGAAGACCAGGCCACCATCGACGCGCTTCCGTCCATTCAGGATCATCTGTGCGATGCCTGCCGCGCACATTTTGACGCGGTGCGCGCGCAACTGGACGATCGCGGAATTCCGTATCTGGTTCGTCCCCGCATGGTGCGCGGGCTCGATTACTACATGCGCACCACCTTTGAGATCGTCCACGGCGCCCTGGGCGCGCAGAACTCCGTGCTGGGCGGGGGCCGCTACGACGGACTGGCGGAAGCGCTCGGCTCGCGGGTGCCGGCCCCCGGCATCGGCTTCTCAATCGGTGAGGACCGACTCATCATGACACTGGAGCAGGAGCATCCGGACGCCTGCCCGGTGGCGCTGGACGTCTACCTGGCGCCGCTCGGCGAGGCCAGCCAGAAACAGTGCGTGCAAATGGCGCGCGAGTTGCGATCGGCCGGCCTGGCGGTGGAACTTGGATTGGATGGCAAGCTCAAGCGCTCGCTCGAACTGGCCAATAAGATGGGCGCTCGATTCATCTTAATAGCAGGCGAAAACGAGATGGCCGCCGGAAAATATGCTTTGAAGAACATGCGGAGTGGAGAACAGGAGTCGGTAACCTGCGAGGAGCTGGTTCAGCGGATCAAAACAACTCATGGAAACAGCACAACTTGATTTCTTGGGCGAACTTCGCCGCACGCACACCTGCGGGGAGCTGCGCGCTTCCGACGCGGGCCGCCGGGCGTTGCTGATGGGATGGGTGCACCGGCGCCGCGATCTGGGCGGCGTCATTTTTATCCACCTGCGCGACCGCGACGGCGTCACCCAGGCGGTGTTCCATGCTGATACCGGCCAAGCTCTGCATAAAAAAGCTGAAACGCTGGGCTCGGAATACGTGGTGGCCGTCGAAGGCACGGTCGCCAAGCGCACGCCCGAAACCGTGAACGCGAGTCTCCCCACCGGCGAAGTGGAACTGGTGGCCGAGAAGCTTTGGATCTTGAACGAATCGCGCACGCCGCCCTTCCCCATGGAAGAAAGCGTGGATGTAAAAGAAGACGTGCGCTTGAAATATCGCTATGTAGACCTGCGCCGGCCGCACATGCAGCGCAACGTGATCTTGCGATCGCAGGTCAGCTTCGCGGTGCGCCAATATTTGTACAGCCAGGGTTTTCTGGAAATCGAAACGCCCTTCATGACGCGCTCCACGCCCGAAGGCGCGCGCGATTATCTGGTGCCGAGCCGCGTGCAGCCCGGTTCGTTCTACGCGCTGCCGCAATCCCCGCAGATCTTCAAGCAACTGCTGATGGTGAGCGGCTACGAAAAATACTTCCAGATCGTGCGCTGCTTCCGCGATGAAGACTTCCGCGCCGACCGGCAGGCGGAATTCACGCAAATCGACCTGGAGATGTCGTTTCCGCAGCAGGAGCGCGTGTACGAGGTCATCGAACCGATGCTGGTGCGGGTTTTCGAACTGGCCGGGTATAAAGTGGACGCGCCCTTCCCGCGCATGACCTTTGCCCAGGCGATGCGGTCCTATGGCATAGACAAGCCGGACCTGCGGCTTCCGCCGTTTCACGTGCTGGAGGGCGATGGCTGGGCGCAGCAGCTTGGCTTGGCCTTCCCGCCGGTCGCGATCCATATCCCCAAGATCGGGCCGGTCAGCAGCAAGGAGCGCAACGAGCTCAAGGACTATGGCAAGGAGCGCGGCTTGCGCGTCTACGACGACCTGAAGAAACTCGACCCGGCCCTGGCCGCCCAAGCGCGTGCCGTTTCGAACGCAGCCGAAAACGATCTGCTGGCGATCGCCGGCTGGCCGGGTGCACCGCAAGGTCAGCGGCCGGAGGAAACGTTCTATCAGGCCTGCGGCCAGTTGAGGCTCTGGCTTGCGCTGAAATACAACGAGCGCCACAAGCTGCTCGACCCGAAAAATTTCAAACTGCTTTGGGTGGTCGACTTCCCTATGTTCGAATGGGATGACGAAGAGAAGCGCTGGAACGCGGCCCACCATCCCTTCACGTCGGTGCATGACGAAGACCTCGACAAGCTGGCCAGCGATCCGGCGCGCTGCCGGGCCAAGTCCTACGACGTGGTGTTGAATGGCGTCGAGCTGGGCTCGGGCTCCATCCGTATTCATCGCCGTGACGTGCAGTCCAAAGTTTTCGCCGCGCTCGGTTTTTCCGAAGAGGAGGCCAAGCGCCGTTTCGGATTTCTGCTGGAAGCGCTCGAATATGGGGCGCCGCCGCACGGCGGGATCGCGCTGGGGCTCGACCGGCTGATCATGATCCTGGCCGGCGAGACTTCGATTCGCGACGTCATCCCCTTCCCCAAGACGGCCCGCGGCACGGACCTGATGTGCGACGCCCCGGCGCCGGTCCCGGAACGCCAGTTGCGCGAGTTGGGCATTCGCTTGATCGGCGCGGGAGGCAAGGGCTAGAGTACGGGCGCCACAACCATGACTGCGGTCGCGATCGAGGGCGTTTGGAAGTATTTCGGGGATTACCCCGCGCTGCGCGACGTCAGCTTCACCGTGGACCGCGGCATGTGTCTCGCCCTGATCGGTCGCAACGGCGCCGGCAAGACCACGCTGCTTCGGATTCTGGCTGGACTGTCACGGTCGAGCAAGGGCCGCATCACCATCCTGGACCAGGACGCGCGCGATCAGGCGACGCGGCGCCAGGTTGGCGTGCTCGGCCACGGCATCGGCATCTACGAAGAGCTCTCCGCGGAGGAAAACCTGCGGCTCTTCGCGCGCCTGTACGGGGTGGACAACCCCGGCAAAATCGCGATGGAATGGCTGGAGCGCACCGGGCTGGAACGCGTGCGCGACGGCCTGGTTCGAGAGTTCTCCCGCGGCATGCGGCAGCGGCTGGCCGTGGCGCGAGCGTTTTTGCACAATCCCACGCTGCTCCTGCTCGACGAGCCGTTCACCGCTCTGGACGACCGCGCCATCAAGGTGCTCCAGGATCTTATGAAAAAAGCGCTGGCCGACGGCCGCACCATCATCATGTCCACCCACCAGTTGCGGGAAGCGCTCGAGCTCGCCACCGATGTCGCGCTCATCAACCGCGGCCGCCTGGCATTTCGCGGCGAGCGCACCCAGGAAATGTTGGAAGATCCGGGCTGGCTGTACCGTCATTACGGAGAGGCATGAACTTCCTGCGTCAGGCGCTGGCCGTCGCAGCCAAGGATCTGCGCTCAGAGATCCGCAGCAAGGAGTCGATCAACGCTTCGCTCGCGTTCGCGCTCGTGATTCTGCTTCTGTTCAGCTTCGCTTTCGATCCCACTTCCGACCAGGTGCGCGAGATCGCCGGCGGCCTGCTCTGGCTGGTGTTCGCCTTCGCCGGCACTCTGATCTTGAACCGCAGCTTCGCGCGCGAGTTGGTGAACGACTGCCTGGATGCGCTGCTCGCTTCACCCGTGAGCGGCGCGCAATTGTTCCTCGGCAAGGCCCTCGCGAACTTCCTGATCCTGCTGGTCGTGGAGTGCCTCTCCATTCCGGTGTTCACCGTTTTCTATAATGTTCATTGGAAGCAATCCATCGGACTCTTCTTTGTAGTGATGATTCTGGGCACCTGGGGGCTCACGGTGATCGGCACTCTGTTCAGCGCCATGACGGTCAATCTTCGCTTGCGGGAGTTGATGCTTCCGATGCTGGTGTATCCGATGATGATTCCGGCCTTGATGGGAGCCATCCAACTCAGCAGCCTCTTGGTGGCGGGCGAACCGCTCGGCGCCGACAACCAGATCTGGTTCCGCCTGCTGATCGCTTTTGACGTCATTTTCACTGCTCTCGCGTTGGCTCTGGTGGAAACTGTTCTAGTGGGGTAAACCATGCGCACGAAACTGATCGTGATTCTCTCGGTACTGGCTGGAGCGCTTCTGGCCTGGAATCTGCACACCATCTTCCTCAGGGTTCCGGATGAGGCCAGCCAGGGCGCGATCTTCCGCATCTTCTATTTTCACTTCCCCGCCGCGGTGACGTCGTTCACCTGCTTCTTCGTGGCCATGTTCAGCGGTCTGGTGTATCTCAACAAGCGCGACCTTCGCTTCGACGCCGCCGCAGCCGCCATCAACGAGGTGGCGTTTGCATTCGCTACGATTACTCTGATTACCGGGATGATCTGGGGCCGGATCATCTGGGGGATCTGGTGGGCTTGGGACCCGCGCATCACCTCTTACTTCATTTGCCTGCTGATGTATTTCGGCTACTTTATGATGCGCAGAGCCGTGGATGAGCCGCACCGCCGCGCGCGACTGTCGGCCGTGTTGTCGATACTGGCGTCGGTAGACATCGTGATTGTCTGGAAGTCCATCGAATGGTTCCGCACACAGCATCCCGGCCCGGTGTTGGAAATCCGCGGTGGCGGCGGCATGGCGCCGGGGATGGAAGCGCCGCTGTTCTGGAACTGCCTGGCGTTTCTGCTGCTGGAATCCGCGCTGGTGCTGGTGCGCATGCGGCAGCAGTCGATTCAGAGCGAGATCGAATCGCTGCGCCGCTACGCGCACGCCTTCTAGGAGCCTGCCGATGGACCGAAACTTCGAGTACATGTTTTATGGTTTCGCGGCTGCCTGGATCATCGTGATCGTCTACGTGATCAGCATCGCGCTGCGCGAGCGCCGCCTGCGCGACGAGCTGGACCGCGTCAAGCGCATGCTGGAGGAAGGCCAGCGCGAGTCCAAATAACGGGCCCCCTGAAACGCGCGAGCGAGAAACTGATCGTGCACAATGTTGATACCGGCGTGACCAACCGCACCACTTCCAATGGCGCGGGCGTCTACCTGTTCCCTTCGCTGGACCTCGACGTTTTCCTGGTGCTGCCCACTTTCCAGGCGCACGTCCAGCTTGGCCTGCACCCGGATGTCCAGCTCGAAAGCCGCATAGACGAACGGCTTGAAGCTCTGCTTTTCGGCGCGCAACGTGTACTCGCCTGGCGTCGGGAATCACGGCGCCGGTCGCATCAGTAACGATGCCAGTGATCGAGGCGTCCGTGGTTTGCGCCCAAGCGCCGGCGCACACAGCAGCGCCCACGAACTCTATAGTGCAAGTGTCCAGAAAGAGATAACCTTCATAGCCCTCACCCTTTCGCGATTTCGCCAAAGAATCTTGGGCTACGATACTGCAGGGCTTCAAATTGTCAAAACCGCAAACCGAAGTTGTTGAGTGTACCCTGACAATCGAGGCGGGCGTGATCGGGCGGGCGTGATCGGGCGGGCGTGATCGGGCGAGCGGCAGCGCCTACCCGTGCCAGTGCCACGCGCCTTAGCGCCCTGGCCCAGCGGCGTGGCCAAAATCGAGCGAGCCGACGATCCTGCGCAGCGCCTGAATATACTCCTTCCCTTGCTCCGGCGTCAGCACCCGGTGGATATCAGACCAGCCTCGCACCTGCACATCTTGGTATTCACGGCGCATGGCCACCAGGTTCGCCTCTCTGTGGTTTATTTCGTTCCAATCCGGGTCCCGCGCCTCCAGCAGGTTCAGGATTCCAAGCATTTCGTCGCGGTAGCGATCGGAAAAATCGCGCAGCCAGGCATTGCGCGTGGCCTGGATGCGCTTGATGGATTGGATCTGCGCCGGCGTGAGGTTGGGATCCCTCAAGGCGGGCGCCACCGCCCGAAGACTGCTTTCCACGGGTTTCGGCCGGGCCATACCGTAGACGTATCCCGCCAGCATGGCCACGTTCAACGTGATCGAGAGCAATAATGCGATGCCTTTCCAATGGCGCATCTTGGGCGAAAAATCCTTCCTTTAGAAATCAGGCTCGACCGGAGAAGCCAGCGCGGACTGAATCACATCCTGGTGCGGCCGGGAGCTGTATGCCTCACCGATGCGGAAGCCGGCCCAAGTGAGAAACAAAATCGCGCAGACGGCGGCCATGGCTGAAAACCAGCGTGTCCCCGGCGCGCGGACCTGGGCCGGAGCTATTAAGGCGCTTCCGAGCGCCCGGGCTGCAAAACCGTCGCGTACGTCCGGAGCGCGGAATTCTTCTAACAGGTCCTTCACGTGAACCAGATCCGCCAGCGTCTGCCTGCATGCGATGCAACCGCAGAGGTGCGCCTCCACTCGGCGGGAGGCCTCCGGATCCAGCTCCCGGTCTAGGAAGCGGTGCAGCCGCCGTCGAACCTGAAAACAACGCATGACTGAATTATTATACGCGGCTGGCCATTGAAACCCGCGCTATTTTCAGCGAAATTCCAACAGGCGAACCCGCAGCGTCCGGCGCGCGCGAACCAGGAGCGATTCGACGGCCTTTTCCGAGGTTGCCAGCACCGCGGCCGCTTCGCGATAACTCATTTCCTCAAAGTGGCACAGCACCAGCGCCATTCTTTGCTGCGGGGGCAGGCTTTGGACGGCCCGCTCCACGGCTTTCGCCCGCCATTCGCGCTCCATGGCCTGGCTCGGATCCGGAGCGCCGGCAGCCACCTGGGGCGGTTCGCCGAAAAACAGCGGCTTCTTTTTTTTCAGCCAATCGCGGCACAAATTCACCAGAATCTGAAAAAACCACGTCCGAAATCGTGCCGCATAATTGTACCTCTGGGCGTTGCGATACACCCGCAGGAAGGCCTCCTGGGCCAGATCTTCGGCCTCGTGCAAATCTCCCACGAGCCGGAACGCGAAACGGAGCGCCGGAGTCTGATAGCGCTGGATGAGTTCCTCGAAGGCCCGCACCTCACCGTTGGCGATGCGCTCCACCAGTGTCTCGTCGGATACACGACGGACTTCCGTCGCTTCCAGTGCGATGATCGGCTTCACGCGGTTCCAGATCATCAGATCACAGCGGTGGCTGTTTTGCAACTGCGAAGCGCTCCGGGCCGGCGCTGCGGCGCACTGTGAGTGCGATGGAGGCAGCGCACTGTGCGTGCTGCGCCGACGACGGTTGGGCTGCACTCGGGCAAAGGCCAGGCGTTCACACGAGTGTGAACGCGGCATGCACGAGTGCGTGCGCCACACGGTTCGCCAGCGTCACACCTGAGAGATGAGCCTGCCTATTGTGCGTACGTCCCGCAGGTTTGCTGCCCCGGCGTCGTATAACAGAAGGATCGGCCTGGCGCGCCAACCAAGGAGAGAGGTCCGGTGAAACGAAAGCTGACGTTGGCATCCGCAATCCTGGCAGCCTTAGCGCTGTCGTATGTCGCCTTGTCACGCCTTCTTACTGCGCAGAACTCCCGAAGCGGGGATTATCTGACGCCGCAATTGCGCCAGCAGGTGGATCAGTTGAAGCGCGACGCCTCCAGCCAGCCCACCAATCCGCAGAACGTGGCGCAGCGCGGGCTGATTCTGTGGCAGTGGATCAACGCCTACGCCCTCACCGGCGGTCCTGTACCCGTGAACGCGACCCAGGAACTGGGCCCGGCGTTTGTGCTCAACGACGCCCGCCGGCAGAACACCGCGCCCGCGGGCCCAGCCAATGTGCGCGCACTCATCTCCAATGTAGACGCGCTGATCTACGAATTTCGCATCAAAGACGAGAATCCCAAGGCCATCCCGACCGTCGGCGCGCCGCGGACAGGTCCGTTCCCGGCGTCCACTTATCAGACCTTCGAGGAGATCATCACCATCGGCGACATGCCGATGAGCCCCGGCGGCAGGATCATGCTGGCACGCATGCTTCAGAGCGATGCCGGCCCGCCGCAGAACCACGATCCGGCGGCGCGCAACTACGTGACGCTGCGCTGCTCGAATCCCCGCGCCCGGTTCGTTCCGGCCGACGTGGCCTGGTCCGGCATGCACGGCGGGTTTCGCGGCGAGGCGCAGAATTCCGGTTTCCGCCTGGAGGGCGAGACGTTGCGCTCCGGCGACACCATCACGCTTACTTACGGCGACCGCAGCGGCGGCTCCCCCGGCATGCTGATGAACAGCTTCAGCAACGACCGCATGCTGTACCCGGTCTATATCGATCTGGAGAGCCAAGGGCGATTCCTGACGCCGGCTTGGCCCGCGTTCTCCATCCAGGGCGCTCAGGTGACGTACGTCCGGCCGACCGCTCCTTCGATCGTGCAGACCGGCGAACGCTTCGAGCTGGCGGTCCGCAGTGAGGATGACCGCTGGAATCGCGCCACAGGTAGCATTCCGGGTTACGAAATTTCCTTGAACGGAGCCACGCTGCGCAGCATCCCGGCCGGCAGCGAAGGGCTGGTGGTATTGAAGGATCTGCACATCGATCAGCCGGGAGTTTACCGCTTCGGCGTTCGCTCCCTGGATCGCAAATTCACGGCCAAAAGCAATCCGATCTGGGTGGAGCAGAACCCGGCGGCGCGCGTGTATTGGGGCGAGACCCACGCCCATAGCGGCTTTTCGGAAGGCATGGGCAGCATTGACCGGTTTTACTCCTGGGCGCGCGACGATGCGCGGCTGGACTTCGCCGGTCTCAGCGAGCACGATATCTGGCTGGACGACTCCGAGTGGCGCACCATGAACGACGCGGTCCGCCGCTACACCGATCCCGGCCGCTTCGTCGCGTTTTTGGCCTATGAGTGGACCACGAACCGCACCTTCGGCGGGCATCACAACGTGTTCTTCCGTTCGCCCGGACGCGACCGCGTTCCCACCCAGATGGCTTACAATCTTTCGCTGCTCTACCAGGGCCTGCGAAGCAAATATCTGACCAAGGATGTGCTGGTCATCCCGCATGCGCATCAGGCCGGCGACTGGCGCCGCAGCGACCCGGAGCTGGAGCGGTTGGTGGAAATCGCCTCCATGCACGGCACCTTCGAATGGTTTGGCAATTACTACTTGCGGCAAGGGTACGAAGTCGGGTTTGTGGGTGCGTCCGACGATCATCGCACGCGGCCGGGATACAGCGGCGGCATGCCCAACGGCAGTCTCCAGACCATGAACTCTCTGGTCGCCGTGCGCGCCCGGCAAAAAGGGTCCGACGAGATTTTCGATGCGCTGCGCGACCGCGCGACGTACGCTGCGAGCGACGCCCAGCGCATCCTGCTGGACTTCCAGCTCAACGACCAGCCCGCCGGCCAGCGCATTCCTTATAGTGACGACCGCCGTATTCATGCGCGGTTTTCCGGGACTTCACCGCTGGATCGAGTCGAGGTCATTAAGAATGGCGAAGTGATTTTCACGCGCCGCCTGGCGCAGGGCGAGCTGCAGCCGCGCTCGCGCGTCGAACTCGGCTTCCAATCCAGTTCCGAAGCGTTCATCCGGGACAATCCTCGCGGTTACCGCCGCTGGAGGGGCGCGCTGGACATCGAAGGCGCTCGGCTGGCAGCGATCCAGAGTTACTTCGACAACCGCTACTCGGAATTCGCGCGGCAGGATCCGCAAAATCCCAACCGCATCGTGTTTTCAGACGACACGCGCGGCCGGGCCGACATTTTGATGCTGGACCTGGATCAGGTCACCCCCTCCACGCGGTTCGTCATCCACCTGGATCAATCCGTGGAGCACGATGTGGCGCCTCCCATGGTCCGGCCGTACGCGGCCATCCCGGCCGTCACGGTCACGCTGCCATTCAATGAAATCAGCCAGGGATTGCTCACGCGCGAGCTGCCGGTCGACCGCCACGTGGACTCGATTTTCCTGCAGTTGGTCAACCCGGCGGCGCCGATGGACGGCGAACTCGATTACGTCGACCGCAGCAATCCCCAGCCCGGCGATTATTACTACGTGCGTGTCACGCAGCTCGATGGAGCGCACGCTTGGTCGTCGCCGATCTGGGTGGGCGGCGAGCCGGTAAGATGAGAATCGCATGAAACAACTGCGGATCAGTTTCGCTTTTGCGATGCTGCTTGCGGGCGCGATCGTCTTGGTGGTCAGGTCTGCCCCGCAAGCCGCTGCCCCGACTCCTGTGGCCTCCGATCGCGCGTTCCTGCTGATGCTGGGCGAAAAAGCCTCGGCCGAGGAGAAGTGGGACGGTTCCGTCCGAGTGGACGGCGCCGGCTCGGTTACGTCCACGACGGGCTGGCATTTCTCGGCCAGTGACAAGGTGACCGGCCCCGGCGCGTGGAATTGCAAGACCCAGCGCGACGAAATACTCCCGTTCGCCGACATCGACTACACCGAGATGGCGCCGGGCGAGAAGCCCAAAGTGCTGTTTCAGCCGGTCGGGATTTACGTTACCGTTTCCGGCTCGCCGGGATCGACCGTTCAGGTGCAAACGGCGCAAGGTAATTTCGAGTTCAGTTTATCGAGCCTGCACCTGGAGCCAACTGAGTTCCTGAACGGCCGCGCCACCGTTCGCGAGGTAACAACGGTGCAGAAACTGAGCACACCGCAATACGAGGACGACGAACCCGCTATCACTACGCTCTCGGACGGCAGCCTGGCCGTAGCCTGGGTGGCATATCAGAATCAAGCCGATCGCGTACTGCTCCGGACGCTTCGCAACGGCGTCTGGTCGGAGCCCGAGGAAGTTACGCCGAAGCCCGCTGATATTTTCCGCTGCTCTGTAGTCGCCGGAACCGGCGCTAGCCTGTGGGCCTTCTGGAGCCAGCGCGACAACGATCATTGGCAGATCTGGGGGCGTGAGAAGCGCGACGGCAAGTGGCAGCCGGCCGAGGCGATCGCCCAGACCGGATCGAACACGTTTCACCGCGCCGCTGCTTCCCCTTCAGGACAGATCGCCGCAGTCTGGCAGAGCTATCGAAACGGGCAGAGCGATATCTACTTAAAGGTTCGCAGCAGCCAAGGCGTCTGGTCGCAAGAGATGCGGCTAAGCGACTCGCCGGCCAACGATTGGGAACCCTCGCTGGCAGTGGGCGCCGATGGAGCCGTTTACGCAGCGTGGGACACCTACGCGCGCGGCAACTACGACGTGCAGTTCCGCGCCTGGCGCGACGGGAACCTATCGGCGGTGCAGAATGTGACCAGCAGCGCGAATTTTCAGGCGCAGACGTCGGTGGCCGTGGACCGCGAGAATCGTCCTTGGGTCGCGTGGAACGAATCCGGGGTCAATTGGGGCAAGGATCAGGGCTTCCTGATTCCGACACCGCTCGCCACGCCGCTGCATCAAGAAAGATGGATTCGCGTGGCGATGTGGGACGGCAAGAACTGGCTGGAGCCTAAACAAAAGCCGAGTGAATCCTTTCCGCCGGCGATGCGCCGCAACAGCGAGCATCCGCAGATGGTGTTTGACGGTGGTGGGGCGCTCAACATGGTCTTCCGGAGCTGGACGCGCCAGAACAGCCGCACCATCGGCAGCCCGATCGTCTGGGAAAACTATCTGACGCTTTTCGATGGCGAACGCTGGTCGACGCCAAACCTCCTCATGCTGAGCGGCGGCTCGATTGAGAAACATGCCGCGCTGACACGGGATGCCCAAGGCGTGATCTGGTCGGCCTGGATGACCGACAACCGGCCCTTCAGCACCTTCATCCCCGGCAATGCCGACATTTACTTCGGCCGTCTCACGCCGCTCGCGCCTCCGCAGAGTGCCAGGATGGCCGCCAGCCAATTCTCGCCGCTGGTCGATCCGGCGGTGGAAGCGATCCCGGTCCACAATCGCGAAGCCGAAGACATCAAGGCGGTGCACAGCTACACGGTTTCTTCGGCCGGCAAGCAGTACAAGATCTATCGCGGCGACATGCACCGGCACACGGACGTCTCGCGCGACTTCAAATATGACGGATCGCTGATTGAACTCTACCGCTACGCCCTCGACGCCGCCGGCATGGATTACATCGCGGCCACCGATCACAATACCGGCTACGATCAGGAGTTCACCTGGTGGCAGAATCAAAAGCTGGTTGACCTGTTTTTCGTCCAGGGAGCCTTCACGCCCTTGTTTGCTTACGAGCGCAGCATTCCTTATCCCAACGGGCACCGCAACGTGATCTGGGCCAAGCGCGGCTTTCGCACGCTGCCGGTCAGCCGCGACGAGCAGCGCGGGATAGAAGGAGCCGCCAAGCTGTACGCCGAACTGAAGCGAACCGACGGCATCACCATGCCGCACTCGACCGCCACCGATCAGGGCACCGATTTTCGCGACCACGATCCGGACGTCGAACCGCTGATTGAAATCTATCAGGGCTATCGGAACAGCTACGAGTACGAAGGCGCGCCGCGCTCGGCCACAGCGTTGAACAAGCACGCGCAAAAGAGCGGCTTCGAGCCGCAGGGCTTCTGGTGGAACGCGCTCGACAAGGGCTACAAGCTCGGCGTCCAGGCCTCGAGCGACCACTGGTCCACGCACATCTCCTATGCCTGCATCCTGGCCGAATCCTGGACTCGCGAAGGATTGCTGGATGCCATACGCAAGCGCCACGCGTACGCGGCCACCGACAATATCGTTCTCGATTTCCAGGCGGTCACGGGAAGGACGGCGCATCTGATGGGCGACGCCGTCTCGGCGCGTGCCGGCGAAGATCCGCAGTTCCTGGTGCGGGTCTCGGGCACGGCGGCCATCAAGCAAATCGACCTGATCAAGAATCGCGCCTTCATCTACACCACGCGTCCCGACACGCAGCAGGCGCGGTTTGCTTACGTCGACAAACAGTCCGCGCCGGGCGAGAGCTGGTATTACGTGCGCGTGCTTCAGGAGGACGGGCAGCTCGCCTGGAGCTCGCCTATCTGGATTCGAAAGTAGCTTGGTCATCAAGGGAGGGTTAAAAAATATGGCAGCAGCAAGATCCGTTGCGCTCGTTTTCTTAGCGCTTTTGCTCGGGACTGAGGTTCAGGCGCAAACCGCAACGGGTACGATTCTGGGAACGGTAACCGACGAGTCCGGCGCGGTGGTCCCGAACGCGGCCCTGACCATCACCAACAAAGCCACCGGCGCAGCTCGAAATGTCAGTGCCAACGCGGAGGGGCTGTACAGTGCTCCCGCGCTTCTCGCCGGTGAGTACGAGGTTCGGGCGGAGCTCGCAGGTTTCCTCACCCTGGTGCGGAGCGCCCAAGTGCTGGCGGGCAGCGATACCACCGTGAACATGGCGCTGAAGATCGGAGGAACCAAGGAAGTGGTGACGGTCGAGGCTGCTACCGCGCAGATCAATTATGACAGCCATACGATAGCCGGCTCGATCCAGCGCCAGAGCATTCAGGAGTTGCCCTTGAACGGCCGCAACTTTCTTCAACTCGCGAGTCTGGAACCCGGAGTAACGATTGCTCCACAAGCGACCAGCATCCGCAACTCTCCGATCGGGGTCACCGTGCTCGGCGGCGCCGGAGTCGCTGTTCCGCTGGTCACCCTGGATGGCTTTGCAATCAACGACCGCTGGGCAGGTACCGGCACGCAGTTGAACTTCTCGCAAGAGATGGTTCAGGAGTTCCAGCTCGCCTCGGTCAATTTCGATCTCTCCACCGGCAGCACCGGGGTCGGCGCCATCAACATCGTCACGCGCTCGGGCAGCAATGATTTTCACGGCGCCGGCTTCTTCTTTTACCGCGATTACAACATGGCCGCTTATCCCGGTCTGGCGAGGAGCGCATTCAACCCGAATCCATACTTTGCGCGCCGCGACCCGGGTTTTTTTGTCGGAGGACCGCTGATCCGAAACAAACTTTTCTTCTTCTTCAACTATGAGCGTACCAGCCAGGTGCAGGCCGTCACGGTGCAGCCGAACGTGGCATCCTTTGCGCCGGTCAGCGGGATTTTTCCAAGTCCTCAAACTTACAAATCCCTGAACGCCCGCTTCGACTACGAGCTCTCGTCCAAGCACCGGCTGTTTCTCCGCTACACGCACGACGGCAACAATTCCTTCGGCCAGAACGCAGGAACTCCTCCCGTGCCATCCAATTGGCTAATTCTTTTCAATTGGTCGGACCAGAGCGCCGTGGGCGTCACCAGTACATTTACTCCCAACCTGGTCAATGATGTTCGTTTCGCCTACAACTTCTGGAACAGCTCCAACTTCAATGCCTTGCCGTCTCAATGCCAGTTTCCGTGCATCGGCACCGGGCTTCCGGCTACCACCGTGTTCGGCACCACTTTCGCCCTCGGTAACAACCAGAATTCGCCGCTAAACAAATTGATCAGAGACTACAACCTGATTGAGTCGCTATCCTGGCAGAAGGGTGCGCATCGTCTCCGGTTTGGAGCCGAAATCGAGTTGTGGAGGGTGCAACAGAACGCCGACAGTTGCGATCCGGCGTGCCTGGATGTCGTTCCACCGGAATTCGCCGCCAGCCTCGCAGGGGGAACCGCCAACCTGGCGAAATACTTTCCCAACCTTTCGAACGCCAGAATCAGCTCCAGCGCCGATGTATTGAATCTGCCCGTCTACAACGTTCCGCAGGCCCTATACGGAGGGATCGGGATCGGCAACCCGATTTCGCCCGGACCCTATCACTTTAGCCAGGACCGGCGCAATTGGACTCCTCAGTTCTACGCCCAGGACGTCTGGAAAATTCGTCCTCGGCTGACCGTCAACTACGGCGTCGGCTATTCGTATCAAAGCGGAATATTCAATACCGATCTGCCCAAGCCGGCTTTTCTGACGCCTATATTCGGAGCCAATAACCTGCATGCCACGGCAACGGACAAACTCGACTTCGCGCCGGCGTTGGGTTTCGCCTGGAGCGTCGATAAGAGCGGCAAGACAGTGATTCGGGGTGGCGCAGGATTGTACTGGGACACGGTGCCATTCTTCTGGAAGTCCAAAGAGAACGCTTTCACCGGTCCGGCGGGAAACGGCCACGTCACCACTTCGGCCGGGATTTTCACCAACATCTTTCCGGATATCGTCCAGTTCGTGGGCGGCCAGCCGGTACCCCTGCCGATCGGCGCGAGTCTTCCCATTCAGACGCTAAGCACCATGACTCTGGGCCAGTTCCTGCAGATTTACCACCAGCAGGTTGGCGCGATCATTCAGAAGATCACTCCGCCTGCTCCTGCCAGCGGGCCCTTCACCACCACCGATCTCGATATCCTGAAGAACGCCACCGAACTTTACCCTTCGCACTTCCCGATGATGCGCAGCTATCAGACCTCGCTTGGAATTCAGCGCGATCTGGGTCACGACATGGTTCTGACGGCGGACTGGGCGCGGCGCCAGTTCGAGAATGTTAGTTTGAGCGAGCTGGACCTGAACCACTACAACAGCGTCCTCGGTCCGGTGATTCCAAAATGCACCACCGCGCAGTTGTTCGTGGTGGGCCAGGAGTGTTCCACCGGATCGATCACGGTGTGGGTCCCCCAGGGACGCAGCATCTATGAGGGCCTCCTCGTAAAGTTGAACAAACGGTTCTCCAGGAGCTATCAATTCTCCGCCGGTTATGCGCTGCAGAACCTGAAGTCGGTCACGGTAGTCAATCTCAACGATTACTTTCAGGGCTACGGGCCCACGCTCCCCCGGCACAACCTGAATGTGGCGGGAATCGTGGACCTGCCCTTCGGTTTCGCGCTGAGCGTAAATTCTTCGATCATCAGCCGTACGCCGATCATGCCAACGATCCCGGGTGTCGATTTGAGCGGCACGGGCGCAGTTTCCGCTGGCCCGCTTCCGGGAGTTGCGTACCGGTGCTTCAATGCCGGCTGCGGCAAGTCGGAGCTGGCAGCGGCGGTGGATGCCTACAACGCGAACTATGCGGGCAAGAAGAGCCCTTCCGGGGCCACGCTTTCAAAACTCGTTTTGCCTCCCGATTATCAGTTGGGAGATCCGACTTTTGATCAGGACGTCCGTATCACCAAGTCGTTCAGCTACAAGGAGCGATATAAGCTCTCGGTATTTGGTGAATTCTTCAACGTGTTCAATATTGCGAACTTGACCGGCTATTCGTTCAGTCTGAACACGGTCGCCGCCAACCCGGCCAAGCAGACTTTCACCTTCGGCCAGCCGACCCAGCGCGCCCCGCAGAGCTTTCTCTCTGGAGGGCCGAGGGCCATCCAGGTGGGTGGCCGCTTTACGTTTTGACCGCGCCGCACCGGCCGCGCGGCTATCCGTTGGGAAGTGAGCGGGACGGATTTCAAGGAGACAGATTATGGATCGTCGTGAATTTCTGCGAGGCGGCATGGGCGCCGCAATTTTGGCGTCCAGGTCAGCCGATGCGCTTGCGCAAAACTCAAACCCGCCGGCCCCGCAGGCCTGGGACCCTGGGCAGGTGCGACACCTGCTGCCGACTGTCAGCGACACCAGGATGCTCATCAAGGCATCCTTCGCCAAGCCATTGTCGCGCCCGCCATCGCTGCGAATCGGCAGCTTGACTGTTCGCGGGCGAATGACGGATACGGAGGGCTCATTCTGGGAATTTTATGCGGGCGGCCTGCAACCAGCCAGGAGACATTCCCTGTCCTTGATTGCCGCGGATAGAAAACCGCTGTGCCAGCCCTGGGACTTGGCCACGTTTCCGGCCGCGAGCGCGCAGCCAGAAAGCCTTCGCGTTCTGTTCTTCACTTGCGCCGGGGGGCCGGACAGCGACAACCTCACGCGCGGCAATCTTCCCACGGCGATTCGCAACCGCCTGATGCGGCGCGCTCTCTCCTTCCAGCCCCAGGCCATGGTCGCCAACGGCGATCACGTTTACTGGGACTTGCACTCTCCCAGAGTCCCGCCGGCGCGCAGGAACACTACCCGGCTGGAGAGTTTCAATCGATCGGCATTGGTGTTCGGCGATAAGAACGAGACCGTGCTGAAGCTCGCCGCGGGACCGCAGATCGTACCCGTGTATGGCACGGACTTTCGCTCGACGCCCGTGTTCTTTTTGCAAGACGATCACGATTACTTCGACAATGACGAAGCCTGGGACGAGATCGTCACCTTCCCGCCGGTCTGGTTTCAACTGGCGCTGGCGCGCGCGACGCAACGGATGTACTACCCCGAATTCTTGCCGGATGCCAATCGCGCGGGCGGGCTTCCCTGGGGTTCGATGGGCGAGGGCAGCGTCTCCGAGAGCTGGGGTACGCTGCGTTTTGGCCGCCTGGCGGAAGTCCTGATGTACGATGTCCGCCGCACTTGCACGCTGGCCGGACCCAGCGCCGTGTTCATCGACCCGGAGGCGGAGCACTGGCTGCTCGCCCGAACGGCCTCGACCGATGTGGCCCATCTGGTCCACGCGCCTTCGAATCCGATGGGATGGACCGCAGGGAAGTGGATGGAATGGTATCCCGACGTGCTCAACGCCGCCGCTAAACTCACCACCGCCGAGCCAAAACCTTACTGGCAGGCAGGCTGGCTCAAGCAGCACGACCGCCTGGTCGCCGGCATGGCCGCCATGAAGGGCCGAATCCCGATCACCATCAGCGGCGATCTGCACGCGGTGGGGATCGGCAGTATTCTGCGCTCGGGCACGCTCAATTTAGAGAAAACCCCGATCACGGCGGTCCTGGCCGGCCCCATCGGCACCGGACCAGGCGCCTGGCCCTCCGCGTTTCGGGGCGTCGGTTCGACGCCGCCCGCTTATCTGGAGGTGCGGGAAGAGGTCAAGCCCATCGAACAACACAGTTTCACGATCGCGGATTTCTTGCCGGATCGGATCAACTTGCGGTTCTTCAAATGGGATGTGAAGACGCAGTCTCCGGATGCGATCGACAGCCTGCAGCCGTTCCACACAACCGAGCTGGGACGGCCCATATAAGGGTTGGCCCGGCGTCATCGGTCCACGCGTTTTCTATGAATCGAAGAGAGCTGATCGGCGCGCTGGGGGGAGGCACGGCGGCCGTGTCCATCTCCGCGCCAGCAATGGCCCAGGCTCGCCGCATCGCAGTCGATCGCCTCGAAGTCTTCGACGTTCCCGTCAACCGGCTGGGGAGTTGGCTGTTGCTGCGCTTGCATACCGATGCTGGAATCACAGGCATTGGCGAGGCCTCGCAGAGCGGCAATCCAGCGCTCACGCTGGCTCTGCTCCACAAGCTGGTTGGGCTGATCAAGGGGCGCGGCATCTTCGATATCGAGTGGCTGAAACAACAAGCGCAACCCGAAATCGCGCAGCAGGGCCGGCCCGCCGCCGTCGCGCTCAGTTCGCTCGAGCAATGCTTGTGGGACATCCGCGGCAAGGCCTTCGGCGTTCCGGTGTACGCCTTGCTCGGCGGGCCCTTGCAGCAGCGCATCCGCAACTACGCCAACATCAACCGGTCGACGCCGCATCGCGATCCTCAAGGTTTTGCCCAAATGGCGCGGCAGGCGATCGCCGCCGGCTTTGACGCTGTCAAGCTCGCGCCCTTTGACGACATGCCGGATGCCGGCGCGGGTGCGGAACGATTGGAGGAGTTCACCAAGTTGGGAGTGGAACGCGCCGCTGCCGTGCGCCAGGCGATCGGACCAAAAGCCGACCTGCTGATCGATGCCCATAGTCACTTCAACCGGGAGCGCGGCCTGGATGTGACCAGCCGCCTGGAACCGCTGCGCCTGTTCTGGCTGGAGGAAGTGACTCCGGCCAAACCGCTCGAAGATCTCGCTGCCATCCGGCGCGCGGCCAAAATGCCGACCGCCGGCGGCGAGCTCATTTATGGCGCCAAGGGTTTTTATCCCTACATCGCGGCGGGCGCCGTCGATACGATCATGCCGGACATCAAGTATTGCGGCGGCGTTTTAGAGATGAAGAAAATTGCCGCGCTAGCCGAAGGAGCTGGCCTCAAAGTGGCGCCGCACGGCCCGGCCAGCCCGCTCGGCAACGCGATCGCTGCGCAGGTGTGCGCCACGCTGCCCAATTTCCACATACTCGAGCTGTCTTATGGCGAGGTGCCCTGGAGGTCCGAGGTGATCGATCCACCGGAGGAGCTCGACCACGGCCATCTGAGCGTCTCAGATCGTCCCGGCTTCGGGTGCACGTTGAACGAGAAATTGCTTTCGGCGCGCGGGAAGCCGTTATAGCCGGCCGGTCGCCGCCTGGACCAACTCCCGCACATCAGCCCGCCGCACGGGAGCTGCGTGAGCGGCGACTCCCCCGCGAATGTGACCACCCCGAGTCTCAGTTGACAAGCCGCCTCCCTATCGGTCAGAATGAACCCAATTCATTTCCGGCGGTAGCCTTTACGGATTAGGGGGAACGGAAGCATGTCAAAAGCATTTTTTCCGGTAGGGTTCGTTTCTTTGCTGCTGGCGATCACTTCGTCCAGCGTTGCGCAGGCGCCGACCGGCATCATTTCGGGAACAGTTACCGACGATTCCGGCGCGGTGATTCCGAACGCAAGTCTGACCGTCACCAACAAAGCGACAGGCGCGGCTCGTTCGATCAGCGCGAACGCGGAAGGCCTGTTCAGCGCGCCCGCGCTCCCGTCCGGCGTTTACGAGGTTCGCGCCGAGGTGCAGGGGTTCCGCACCATGCTGCGCGAGGCCGAAGTGGCTGCGGGCAGCACCACCACCGTGAACATGACCATGTCGCTCGGCGCCACGCGCGAAGTGGTTACGGTCGAGGCCGCCACGGCGCAGATCAACTACGAAAGCCATTCGGTCCAAGGCGTGATTCAACGCGACAACATTCAGGACCTGCCCTTGAACGGCCGCAGCTTTCTGCAGCTCTCCACGCTGGAGCCCGGCGTGGTGGTGACGCCGGCGACCACCTCGCAATTCAATGCACTGTTCAGCGTGTCGATTCTGGGCGGGGCCACCCAGCGGACGCTGGTCACCATCGACGGCGGCATCGTCAACGACACCATGGAAGGCGGCACCGGAATGAATTTCTCCCAGGAGGTGGTGCAGGAATTCCAGCTCTCGGCGGCCAACTTCGATCTCGCCACCAACATCACCGGCGTGGGCGCCGTGAATGTCGTATCGCGATCCGGCGGCAACGATTTTCACGGCAGCGGCTACTTCTTCTTCCGCGATCACAACATGGCCGCCTATCCGGCGCTGAAGCGCAACGCCTTCAATCCGAACCCGTTTTTTGCGCGGCGCAATCCGGGCTTCTGGGTGGGCGGGCCCATCGTGAAGGATCGCGCGTTTTTCTTCTTTAACCTCGAGACGATGAATCAGACCCTGGCCGTCACCTTCCAGCCGGACGCGCCTTCGGCCGCCCCATTGGCGGCGATCTTCAGCAGCCCCTACGTCCAGAAGCTGCTGAGCAACCGCTTCGACTACCGGCTGTCCACCAAGCACAGCCTCTTTGCGCGATACTCGCACGACGGCAACCACAGCTTCGGACCCAATGGGTCCAACGAGCAGTCGGCCTGGGTTCGGAATACCAATTGGGCGGATCAGAGCATCATCGGCCTTACCAGCGCCCTGACGCCCAGCTTGGTCAACGATGTCCGTTTCGAATATCAATACTGGCACAACACGAACTACCAGGCCCTGGCTTCGGACTGTGCGTTCCCGTGCGTGGGCGGAGGGTTGCCGTCCATCAACTCCATGGTGGGTTTCTCCACCTTCCAGGTGGGCGCCTACAATAACGCGCCGCAGCAGCGCACCACGCGCCGCTATGAATACGTGGACAGCCTGAACTGGCAGAAGGGTTCGCACCGGCTCAAGTTGGGCGGCGACATCACCCGCGAAGTGAACAACGGCCTGTGGGGCTATTGCCTGCCGTTATGCGTCAATGTCTATTCGCCGGAGACGGTCCGCAGCACGGTGCCCGCGGCATCACTGGGTTTATTTGCGAACTTGCCAGCCAGCATCCGGTCCAACGCCGATATTTTGAATCTGCCGGTCTCGTTGCCCGTGGCCAATGGCAACAACGGAATTGGCATCGGCGATCCCACTCTGCCGGGACCCTACAACCGGCCGGACGAGCGGCCCAATACTCGCGTACATTTCTATGCGCAGGACACCTGGAAGCTTCGTTCCAATCTGACGCTGAACTACGGCCTGGGATACGAGTTTGAAAGCGGGCTGTTTAACCCGACCATTCCCAAGCCTGCCTATCTCGCCCCCATTCTCGGCTCGAACCACTTGACTGCGACCCAAAACAATCTGCTCGATTTTTCACCGGCGCTGGGATTGGCCTGGAATCTGGATAAGAGCGGCAAGACCGTGATTCGCGGCGGCGCCGGCATGTACTGGGACACGGTGAGCTTTTATCAAAAGTGGAAAGAGGAGTCCTACATCGGACCCGTCGGAAACGGCCGCCTGCTGCTGAACCCGAGCGTGCTCACCAATATCTTTCCCGGAATTGTCAATTTCAACGCCGGAGGCGCCACGCTGCCGATCGGCGCGCCGCTGCCGTTGCTGAATTTGACGAACCTGACATTCGGCCAATTCCTTCAGATTTACAATCAGCAGATCGGCGCGATCGCGCAGAAGCTGACGCCGCCGGTGCCCACCAGTGGCCCTTTCCCGGTCAGCGGCATCGATGTCGCCAAGCAAGGTTTGAATCTCTACGCCTCCACCTACCCGCTGGTGCGGAGCTATCAAACCAGCATCGGCATCCAGCGCGATCTGGGACACGACATGGTCCTCACGGCGGATTACGCGCGGCGCCTGTACGTGAACGTGCAGTTGCCGTCGGACCCGGATTTGAACCACTACAACAAGATCGTCGGCGGCGTGAAGTCGCCCGTGATCCCGGCCTGCACCGCCAGTCAGTTGTACGTTCCGGGCGTGGAGTGCTCGGCGGGAGCCATCAACTTCTGGACCTCGCAGGGGCGCTCGGTTTACAACGCCCTGCTGGTGAAGCTCCAAAAGCGGCTGTCGCATCGCTACCAGTTCACCGCGTCGTATGCTTATCAGTCCAATGACGCCATCGTCTCCCTGGTCAATCTGGACAATTATTTTCAGGGCTACGGCGACAACCTGGCGCGCCACAATCTGACCGTGGCGGGCATCGTCAACCTGCCGTGGGGATTTCAATTGAGCGTCAACTCGGTCTACCTCAGCCGGACGCCGGCCATGGCTACGGTTCCCAACATTGACTTGAGCGGCACCGCCGCCGTAGGAAGCGGCCCGCTTCCGGGAATCGCGTATAACTGCCTCAACGATGGATGCAACAAATCGGATCTGGCCAAGGCCGTGGCCAATTTCAATTCCACCTACGCCGGCAAGAAGGCTCCCAACGGCGCCACCATCCCGTCCTTGATCCTGCCCCCGAACTACCAGTTCAACGACCCGACTCTGTCGCAGGATTTCCGCTTGACCAAGGCATTCACGCTGAAGGAACGTTTCAAGTTTTCCGTGTTCGGCGAAATGTTCAACACCTTCAACATCGCGAATCTCACGGGCTACAGCTTCTTGATGAACACGGTGAACCCTGATCCCAACAAGCAGACCTTCAGCTTCGGGCAGCCAACGCAGCGGGCCACGCAGGTGTTTGGATCGGGAGGTCCGCGGGCGCTGCAAATCGGAGGCCGGTTTACGTTCTGACGCAACCGGCGCAACAACGTACTGGGATTCCCGGTGCTTGCTGAGAAGCTGGAGCGTCCTAAAACAGCAGCTTCAATGCAAACTGGATCTCGCGCGCCGGGCCGGTGGTGCTCACCACGCCGAACTGCGGCCCGTTGACCGCCGCGGCCGGCGCCAGGAAATTCGTGTCGTTGAGCAAGTTGAAGAATTCGGCGCGAAATTGCAGGTTGAACCGTTCGGCGATGAGGTTGTTCTTGAACAGCGACAGGTCGACGTTCTTGGTGCCGTTCTGGAACAGAATGTCGCGGCCCGAATTGCCGTAGGTTCCGAGCAGTTGCAAGTGGAAGGCGTTGGTGTCGATCCATTCGCTCGGTTTTCGCTGCGATACCGGAAGATTCCCATCGCCGACGCGGTTGGGGCGCTCGGTGGCGCCCACCCCGGTCTGCGAGTTGTCGCCTTGCTCGGTCACCGAAAACGGCAGCCCGCTCTGGAACTGCACCACGGTGTTCGTCTGCCACCCGTTGGCGAACCAGCCGCCCAATCCGGACGCGCTGGAGAAGAATCGTTTGTTCTTGCCGAAGGGAAGCTCCCAGATTCCGCTGAACGTGAACCGGTTGCGCACGTCGAAGGCGGAGAGCCCGCGGTCGAGCCGGAAGTTGTTGGGGATCTGGTGCAGGTTGGCGTCATTGGCGCCCGCCGATCCGTCATCGATGGACTTCGAGTAGGTGTAGCTCGCCAGGATCGTCAACCCCCGGCTGAAGCGCCGCTGCAACGTGGCCAGCAGCGCGTTGTAGCTGGAGTCCTCGCCGCTAAACCATTCCTTGACGGAATTGAAAAGCGGATACGGCCGCCGCGCCTGGATCGACAGGTTTTGCCCCGGCACGTTCAACTCCGCCGCATTCAGATCCTGGGTTCCGATCAGATGCGTGCCTTTGCTGCCGACGTAGCCGGCTTCGAGGAACATGCCGGCCGGCAGCTCGCGCTGTATATTCAGGTTCCACTGCTGCATGTAAGAAGGAACGCGGTTGGCGTCCACCGTGCTGGGACTGTTGCCGGCCGACAGCAGGGCCTCGGCCGGCGTGTCGAACAAGGTGTCCAGCAGGCGCGGGATTTTTCCGGCTGAATTCGTGCTGGCCACCGCCACCGACGCGCCCGGATTGACGCTGACCTCGATGGTGTGGCTGCCCTGGTTGGTGAGATAGAAGATGCCGTAGCCGGAGCGGATCACGGTCTTGTCGTTCAGCTTGTAGGCCACCCCGATGCGCGGCGCGAACTGCTTGTAGTCCGGCGGAAACACTCCCGGGCGCACGCCACCGACGATGATGGAAGGCGACGTCACGTTCACGCCATAAATGCTCGGTGGATTCGCCAGACGAAGGAGACCCGCGGTTTGATCGAAGAAGCCTTCCGAGCCCCCCAGTTCTCGCCACGGCGTGTTGTACTCCCAGCGCAGCCCCAGGTTCAGGGTCAGGCGCGGAAGGATTTTGTAGTCGTCCTGCGCGAACAGCGCGTATTGCGAGTTGCGGAAGTCGCCCGTCGAAAGAGACGTAAAGGCCGACGCGGACTGATACGTTCCCAGCAGATAATCCGCCAGCGAATAACCGGTGAAGGTGTTGCCCACAATCACCCGGCCGTTCGATCCGTTGGTTGTGCTGGTGGGCGAGCGGTAAGCGCGGACGTCACCGCCCAGCGTGATGTTGTGCGATCCGCGCACCACCGCAAACGTGTCCGACAGAATGTACGCGTTGGTCCACTGCCGGAAGGTCTGCTGGCTGTGGCCCATCTGGGTGAAGCCGGTGATGTTGAACCGCGGCAGGCTGTAGTCGAAGGGGGCGACGGTCAGGTTCTGAAAGCCGATCTGCGCCGCCAGGTTCTGGCCGGCGACTTCGTTACTGTTGGCGACCACGTCGCGGTTCACGCCCAGCTTGAGCGTATTGACGGCCGTCGGCCCGAAGATGTGCGTCTCCTGAATCACGCCGCTCTGCGAATCCAGCGGAAACGAAGAGCCGCTGTACGGCAGCAGCCCCTGATTCAACAGCGACCAGTTGGAGATCGAGTAGCGGCCGAACATATTGTCCTTGTCCGAAAAACGATGATCGATTCTCACGTGATACTGGTTGAAGTCATCGAAGGTCTCGGGATTCCCGGTATAGTTGCCCTGCGCGAGGTTGGCGTTCGGCGCCGGAATGTATTTATTGAAGTTGAGGGCAATCTTGGAGATCTGATCGCCTGGAATCCTGTTGTTGTCAAAGGGCGCGTTGTTATTGAACGGATTCCTGATGAGGATCGGCTTGCCGGTTGCGTCTACCAGCCCCGCGAAGTTGCCGGTCAGGTACTGCGGATTCGGAACCGTCGCGAAGGCCTGGTTGGACCGCCGCCGGCGCTGCCCGTCGTAAGCGAAGAAGAAAAACGTGCGATTCTTCAGGACCGGTCCGCCCAGGTTCGCGCCGAATTGATTCTGCCGGAACGGCGCCACCTGTCCCTGGTCGAAATACTGAGGCGCGTCCAGCGCGCTGTTCCGCAGGAACTCGTACGCCGTACCGTGCAACGCATTGGTGCCGTTTTTGATGGAGATGCTGATGATGCCCGGGTTGGCGCCGTACTCGGCCGAATAGTAGTTTTGCTGGATCTTGAATTCCTTGATGGTGTCCGGAGACGGAAGAAACGAAATCTCGCCCAGCCGTGCGCCGCGCGACTCGATGCCGTCGATCAGGAAGCTGTTGGCGTAGCCGCGCCCGCCCGCCACGTGCGTCGTTAATTCAGCCCGGCCGATGCGCCCCTGCTGGCCCGAGTTGGCGCTGACCGGCACCACTCCGGCCGAGAGGTTGGCCAAGTCCAGAAAATTTCTGCCATCCAAAGGGAGGTCGGCGACCGGCTTCTCCGCGATCACTTGCCCCATGGTTGCGGTATCAGTCTGCAGCAGGGCCCCGGTCGCGCTGACCGTCACCTCTTCGCTCACTTGGCCGACCTCCAGCGTCAAGTCCACGCGGGCGGTCTGATCGATTTGCAGCTCGATGTCCGAGGTGACCGCCGACTTGAAGCCGGGATGCGTGGCCGAAACGCGGTACCGGCCGGGAGGCAGCGTGGCGATGGTGAACGCGCCTGCTTCGTTGGTGCTCGACTCGCGAGTCTGGTTGGTGTCCAGGTTGCGCAGCGTCACGGCCGTGCCCGGAATGGTCGCGCCGGAAGGATCGTGTACCGTTCCGACGATGGTGCCCGATACAACCTGGCTCTGCAACGGCAAAACCCAGGCCGCCGCCAGGCCGGCCAGCAACCAGCGAATGTTGCGCACTTGCATGCGAGTCCTCTTTCCCTGTCTTTACTGGTCGCATCGATTGAAACCGATGCAACGTGCCCACTGCTCCTCTTATACGTTGTAATACGAGCCGCACCCGCTATTCCTGCGCGTTGACTCAATGTCCTGTGAGCGCAGCGGCAACGCTCTAGCTGCAGCAGCCGATTGTTGTAGCGGACTACTCCATCATTGCTAAAGGCCCCTCGCATTCCAGGCGAACACCGTACCAGATCTGCTTCCGGCCGCAGTGCATCATGGAAATCCGCCGGCTGCTGAGGCGCGATCGCAAAATCGAGCATCGCCTTGTGGCAGATAACTCCGGATCAGATGCTGGTTGGCTTCCGGATAGCCGCCGATTTCCCAGCCGCCTCATCTCCTGATCAAACGATCCTGATGCGTGCCGCGGTTGTGCTCCACTCTGCCCTTGGCCTGTGGAGAGTTGGTCGCCTGCAACGATCCTCAGCTTGGCGCACATTTGCCCCAAACTGGCTCAGCCGCTGCTCGCCTTTCGGTGGCCTACACGCTTTTCCAGTCCGTGCAGATCGCTCGCGTAATCCCATACCGCTCCACCCAGCCTCGTCCACGTCCCTCAGCGAGCTCGCGGCAGCTTTTTCTCCGATTGCCGCAATTCCCGGAATAACACCGACGTGCTAAAGCCAGCGTCCTGCTGGGGCAGCTTCTCAGCGATCGCCAATCCTTCGCGAAAGCACGCCCGAGCCCCAGCGATGTCGCCCCGCGCCGCCAGCAAATTCCCCATCGTGTTGAGATTGTCGGCCTTCTGATGAAGATAGCGGAACGTGCCTGGCCGCAGGGCCAGCAGCCGGTCCCAGATCTCGCCAGCCATTTTCGATTCCTGGAGCGCCCCGGTCAGGTCGTGCAAATCCCTGCGGCAGTCGGAGGTCCACACGCGAATAATAGCCAGATTGAACGCGGTGTTGACGTCCCCGGGTGTGGTCTTCAGTTGCCGGGAAAAAATCTCGATTCCCCGCTCCAAAAGCGGCAGAGCCTCCGCAGCTTTTCCCGCTTCTTGAAGCGTTGAGCCATAAAGTTGGCATATTCCCGCTAAATCGCCTTGTACGAGCTGGTTGGCTGGATCCTCCGTCACCAGATCGTTCCCCAGCATGTAGGCTCTCTGCAAGTAGGGAAGGGCATCGGCCACCGCGCTATGATCCCTCGCCTTGAGCTGCTTGATCGCAGTCCCAGTGTCGCCCACCAATTTCATGAGCGCCCGCCGCAGGGAAGCGTTCTTCGGATCCGCCACCAGGGCTTGTTCCAGCAGTTGCGTCCCTCTTTTGAAATGCTCCATCGCGGCCGCGGGTTTGCCCCCATCCATCTCCCCATAGCCCAGCCCTCGATAGGCCGAAGCCATTCCCGCCAGTCGTGCCGGATTGGAGGGTTCCAACTGATAGGCCCGCGTCTGCAGTTCGAGCCTTCGTTTGTAGCTCGCTTGACTCGCAGTGTGGTCTTCCTTGTATCTCTGAACATCGCCGAGCATGCCATAGGCAGCGGCGGCAACTGCCAGCAAGTCCGCATCAGGCCGGCTGGATGCGACCCATCGCTCGGCCATCGCCACAGATTTGGAAGCCAGGCCCGTGGCGTTTTCGCGGTCTCCGGCCACCCACACCAAATTCGCCAGCGCGTTTAGGTTCAACAAATAATTCAGTCGCGCTTTGGGATCGGAAGCATTTTGATCGCCGATGGAATCGCGCAGCGTGAGGCCTTTTTGGTAGCTGGCCAAGGCCGCCGAAAGCTGGCCCACGTTGCCTTCGGACGCAGCGCCCTGGACATCCCCAAGCTTCTTGTAGGAATCGGCCAGCTCCCGGACCAAGACGCGGTCTCCTCCCGCTTCGGCGCTAAGCCGCGCCAGATATTCGCCGGCCGTCTTCACCACCAGCAGCCGCGCGTTCGTCGCCCCGGAAACATTGTGGATGGCATTTTCAAAATCGAAAAGAAACGTATTGGCGAGCTGGCGCACTTCACCGAACCTGCGCTCTGCCCTGCGAGCCTGCCAAAGCGCGACTCCTGCGCCGGAGGTCAGCGCCAAAAAGACGGCCGCCACCGCACCCACCGTCACCCAATTCCTGCGAAGAAACTTCCTGGCGCGATACCCCCAGGAATCCGGCGCCGCCAGCACCGCACGCCCCTCCAGGAACCGGCTGATATCGCCGGCCAACTCTTCCACCGAACGGTAGCGCCTCAGCGGGTCCCGGTGCAGCGCCTTTTTCAGAATGGCGTTGACATCCGCCGGGAGTTCATCGAATGTAAGCGGCTGGCCCTCCGCGATGGCGTGCGCCGCCTCAAGTGGGGACAGGCCGGCCAACGCGCGCGGGGGCTTTCCAGTCAAGATGCGGGCGAGCACGGCGGCCAGCGAATAGATGTCCGTGGCCGTGGTGATGGGCTCTCCGCGAACCTGCTCCGGACTTGCATATTCCGGGGTCAACACGCGCGTGGACGTCTGTGCGAGTCCCGTATCTGCTGGATCGAGTACTTTGGCGATGCCGAAATCCAACAGCTTCGGCTGGCCTTCCGCCGTCACCAGGATGTTGGCAGGCTTCAGGTCGCGATGCACGATCAGGTTCTGATGCGCGTACCGGACGGCATCGCAGACTTTGAGAAAAAGACGCAGACGATCTGCCAGCGAAAGGCTCGACTGGTCGCACAACGCGTCTATGCTTTTCCCCTTCACGTACTCCATCACGAAATACGGGAATCCGTTCGGTCCCTCGCCGCCGTCAAACAGGCTGGCGATGTTCGAATGGCTCAAGTTGGCCAGAATCCGCCGCTCCTGCTGGAAGCGCTCCAGCAAAAATTCGGTCGGGCCGGCCGGTTGGATCACTTTAATAGCGACGCGCTGTTCAAACGAGCGATCCGCGCGTTCGGCGAGGTAGACCGCTCCCATGCCCCCGCGTCCTAGCAGAGAAACAATGCGATATTGACCGATCACTGCGCCGGGAGCGAGATCAAGAGATGAGCAAAGCGAGGAGGCCTCGCTTTGTATGGCTTCTTCGAAGAGCTGTTCGGCGAGGGCGTCGTGAGCCACCAGCGATAAGACTTCGCGGCGTATGGCCGCGTCGCTCGTCTGGCTTTCCAGGAAAGCGCGCCGGCCGTCTTCCGGAACCTTCAGGGCGGCCTCAAAAAGACGCTGGACTTCGCGATTCACGAGGCGACCTCGCGGTGCAGCCAGGCCAGCGCCAGCCGCATCTCGTGGCGGACGCGGTGCACCGAAATCGATTCGAATTCCGCGATCTCTTCGGCGGTCAGACCGCCAAAGAACCGCAGCTCCACGAACCGGGCCTTGTGTTCATCGATAGCCGCCAGCGAACGAAGAGCGTCGTCGATGGCAACGATCGTGGGCGGGCTCGCGGGCGCTGAATCGATGCCTTCGTCAAGCGCCAGTGTCAACGCACTCCCGCCACGTTTCGCGGCGCTGCGAGCGCGCGCATGGTCGACCAGAACCTGACGCATGATGCTCGCCACCGTGCCGAAGAAATGGGCGCGATCGTCATACTCCGGCCGATCGATCCCGACCAGCCGCAAGTAGGCTTCGTGCACCAGCACGGTGGGCTGTAAGACGTGAGACGGGCGTTCCTCGCGCAAGTATCCCGCCGCTATCCGGTGCAGCTCTGGGTACACGATCTCAACCAGCGGCTCGAGGGCCGTTCGATCCCCTTCCCGAAGCCGCTCCAGCAGGCTTGTCACCGAAGGTGCCATTCTTGATGAGCATACCCCATTCGCAGGCAGCCTTGACCGGGCTCCGCGGCTGAAACAGCCAACCCAGTCGGGGCCATATTCAACGGCGGGACCTCGATGAAAAAAGTTTTTCCGGCCTGCTAAATCCCTGCCCGTTTTCCGTATGTACGTTTGTCAGCACGGGTCCGCGGGTTTCAACGTCGGCGGCGCTATGATGTTCCAGCCGCATCCGCTGGCCTGATTGGTTTGTGAATTAGGTTGAGTTGTCAGCCTCAAAGATTCCAGGTTGGTTCGGGGCCATTTGACCCCGAGAACAGGAGCATTGGAAATGCGGAAAGCTGTGTTTGGATCATTGTTGGTCTTCGGATTGTTGTCTTTAGGCGGCGCTTATCTGGCGCAAGCGGGAGGTCGCCACACGGTCGCACTCGCCTGCCAGGCCGGCGTTACGGCTAGCGTGGCGGGCCATTACGAGACGTCGCTATTTGCGCCGGATGATCTTGGGGATTTCAGTTTGAGCTGCACCGGGACTTCCCACAAGGCCGCGAATGCAAAGCTAACGGTCTCCACTTCCGGCGTGCCGGGCGCTGCCCACATTAGTACTTTCTCAGTAACATCAAATGCGGGCTCGGGAGGATGCCCCGGAGATTCAACCTTGCCGCTCTCAAGTACCTGCACCGGCACCTCCAACCCCTCTGATCCATCAGCCACGCTGACGGTGAAGTAACAGCGGCCCTTGCTTCCCCATGGTGCGTTACGCCCTCGCGGAAAAACGAGCGTCCTAGGGATTGGCCGCTTGCGAGAGCGCTACGTCAGACAATGACACGAAGAATCTCTACCCAACCCCGGCAGCCACTCGTGCTATTGACTGCGTGTCTTTGTGTGCCACTCTTACTTTGGCCGCAGCAGCAGAACCTCACACCGGGCGTGGCGGAAGCCGGCGTCTCCGATGGAGGGAGTAAGGACCTCGGAAGGATCGAGGGCCACACCCTGAACCTGTTGTCCGGAGAGCCGTTGCGCAGGGTCGCCTTGACCCTGCATCCGTCAGCAGGACAGGGGGCGGCTGTGGCGGCCGTTTCAGATACCGGAGGCCATTTCTCGTTTGAAGGCCTCACGCCCGGAACATACCGTCTGTCAGCCGAGCGCACCGGTTTCCTGGATCAGGAGTTCGGCGCCCGATCCGCATTATCGCCCGGAACGCCATTGCAGCTCACTGCCGGGCAGCACATCCAGGATCTGGAGTTCAAGCTCACTCCGCACGCTGTAATTGCCGGGAAAGTTTTGGATGACAAGGGCGATCCGGTCGCAAACGTGGATGTGACGGCCTTCCGGCAAATTGGTTATCCCAGCGTGCGCAGGATGGTGAGGGCCGAGGCAAGCGCTACCAATGACCTCGGGGAATTCCGCATAGCCGGGCTCGGTCCGGGGAGTTACCTCGTCGCGGTTGATCGCCCAGCCGTCGCCGCCGGGGTCGAGGCGCCCCGTCCGAAGCCTGGCCAGCAGGAAGAGCAGTACGTGCCTAGCTTTTACCCTGGAGTGACCGATCCGGCCGACGCAGTCCCCGTCCTGGTGGCCGCGGGTCAGGAAGTGCCGGGTAGAGACATCCAGATCCGAAAGGCCGGTGTGTATTGGGTGCGCGGCAGATTGGCCGGCGGTGGTCAGGCTACAGGAAACGTTCAACTGGCCCTTCTGCCTCGGGAGGCTGCGGCAGCCGAGCTTGGTTTTGGCCGGCTGACGGCAACCGTGAAACCGGACGGCGCGTTCGAGATCCGCGGCGTCCAAGCCGGCTCTTATTACCTGACGGCCGTACGAGTAGACGGCGGGCAGCAGCTCCTGGGCAGGCTGCCCATCCAGGTTGCCAGCAACCTGGATGACCTGCGATTTTCTGCCGGCCAGAGTGCGGAGATCACCGGCTCGGTCCGCCTCGATGGTGAACACCAGGCGGCTTTGACGGGAGTATTGGTGGCGTTGCTCCCTGCCGAGGGCGTTCCGCTGGTCCCGCTCCTGGGGCGGGTTCGGGAGGATGGTGCATTCCGCATCGAGAGGGTCGCGGCGGACAGCTACCGCTTGAACTTTTATGGGCTGCCCGAAGGAACCTACGTAAAGTCGGCGCGCGCCGCCGGCCAGGAATTACTGGGAACAGGGCTGGACCTGACCCAGGCGTCGATGACTTCCGCGGTTGAAATCACCGTGAGCACTAAAGCAGGCGTGCTGGTAGGGCTGGTGCGGGATGACGACAAGCCCGCCGCTGGAAGCGTAGTGACGCTGGTCCCCGAGCCTCTCCGTCCGAATCAGCCGGCTCTTTATAAGAAAGTGTCTGCGGACCCAAATGGCCTATTCCGGATTGCCGGCATCACCCCGGGCAACTACAAGCTATACGCCTGGGAAGCGGGAACCGACCTGGAACCTTATCTCGATCCCGAATTCGTGAAGCCCTTCGCGAGGGCGGGCGTTAAAGTCACCGTCGAGGAGAGTGGCCGCGCCAAGGTAGACCTGAAATTACTGAGGCCCGAGGACGCGCAGCAATAGCAGGAGCGGACTGTCGTGTGAGTTCTGTCGGCAGCCGCATCTCGAAATCGGTTTCTGACTCGGACAGCAGACCGTTCCAAGTGCGCCGGGTTTGAAGGCCACGCCGCTCACCATTTTCAGGCTCCCCTTCCCTGGTGGCCCGCCGCGCGCCCCGACGATGTCTTTACCGCCACTTCCAACAAATTACGTTCCTGGGACCGTGGCGTGAAATCTCCGGCCAACATGGTCACCCTCCGGGCCGGTCTCGGATTCCTGGTGCAGAGCGGCAATGCGGTGATCGAAATCGACCGGACGCTGTAACGGCTGGCTGTGAGGCGTTCGTTTGACGTGCTCGTGGCGGGCGGTGGGCCGGCCGGGTCCGCTGCGGCGCTTGACCTGAGCCATGGCGCCCGGCCGCAGCAGAACGCCACTTCGGCCCCTTCACCACACTTCAAGGAATATTGATTCATTTCCCTGCAACGATCTGCGCGCTCTCGCTCCCATCCTTCCCACCAGCCTGGGCGTACCCTGGTCTTGATGGATCATCCAACCACCTCCGGCGCCCGCCCGGTTCGATGTACAAAAATTCATTAAAAAAATCGAACGACTGCGCACAAGAACCCCCCGTTTGCGTCACCTGCTCCGCTCCTCGCGACCAGGACGCCAACCCCAACTGAAGCCGCCCCTCACTTCAGCGGTATCGTCGCCTCCGGATCGGGCCGGATGATCAGGTAGGTAATGTCGCCCTCCAGATTGCTCCACCAATGCGGCGTTCCACCTGGAATAATGATCACATCGCCTTTCACCACACGCCGGCTCACCCCACCCTCGATCCGCGGCCCCCGGACGCTGGCGTGCCCGATGCTGGGCGCCTGGGTTCGTTTTCCATTTACGATCGTGCCGCCCGTCACAAGCGTTCCCACCCCCTCCAGCATCTGGTACACCTCGGTAACCTTGGTCTCATGCAGGATGGCCTCCTGCGTGGACGCCTTGGGACGAAAAACTCCGTACACGCCCACGTGGTACCCTCCCACATCCACCACGCGAATCGGACGGTCGTTGACCGCATCCCTGGGCAGCGCTTTTACGAACGCCTGGATCTGGGCCGCGGTGACGTCCGTGGCAGGAATCGGCGCCTGGGCCGAAGCGGAAAACGCGAACAGCGATACAACAATCCCGGTTGCGGGTTTGAACATAGATGCGTGCTCCTTCTGACAGTGGCGGTCTGGCCCTAACAATCTATCAATTCGCGCCCTCACCCGGATGGACGCGCTGGATTGCCGCGTTCGCCGCGCACCCGCTCCACGATCAGCGCGCGCGCGCCTGCGAATTGCCGCCTCCGGGGCGCCTCGACCAGCCGGTGGTTCCGGACTCCAAACTCCTCCGCGCACCCGGATTGGCGCGCTCTCAGCGGCGCCCCGAAAATTCCGGCGTGCCTGCTGAACCTGATACCATTACCAACCGGGCCGCACCGCCGCCCGCTGGGCTGTCCTATGGACTCTGAACGCTCCGAACGCCTTCGATATTTCGGATTCGCCGCCTTCGTCGGGCTCCTCCTGCTCCTCAACCTGACCGGCTACTTCAAGACCATCTTCGGAATCGATACCGCCGCCCTCATCACGGTCCTGGCCGGCTACCGCATCTTCTTCAACGCGATCTCGGCGCTGCTGGAAAAGGAAATTTCGGCCGACCTGGCCATCTGCATCGCCGTCATCGCGGCGCTGGCGGTCGGCCAATACCTCGCCGCTGCGGAAGCCATGTTCATCATGCTGGTGGGCGAGGGCCTGGAAGCCTACGCCGCCGGCCGTACGTCGGCCGCCATTCACCGTTTCGTCCAGCAGATGCCCCGCCGCGCTCGCCTCCTCCGCGACGGCCAGGAACAGGAAGTGGACGCTTCTTCGCTTTCCGAAGGCGACACCATCGTGGTGCGCGCGGGCGAGCGCATCCCGGCCGACGGCGTGGTTCTCTCCGGCCTGTCCAGCGTCGACGAGAGCACCATCACCGGCGAAGCGCTGCCGCGCGAAAAGGAACCCGGCCAGGATGTCTACTCCGGAACCCTCAACGGCAACGGCCTGCTGCGCATCCGCGTCACCCGCGCCGGCCAGGAAACCACGCTGTCGCGCGTCGTCGCCCTGGTCGAAGAAGCCCGCGAGCAGCGCGCTCCCGTGGAACGGCTGGCCGACCGCTACGCGCGCTACTTTCTGCCCGCGCTTCTGCTCGCCGCCGCGCTGACCTTCTACTTCACGCGCGACTGGCTCAGAACCGTCGCCGTCCTCATCGTCGCCTGCCCCTGCGCGCTCATTCTCGCCACCCCCACCGCCATGGTGGCGGCCATCGGCGGCCTCGCGCGCCGCGGCATCCTCGTGCGCGGCGGCACCGTCCTGCAGCAAGCCGCCAAAGTCGACACAATCGTGTTCGATAAGACCGGCACCATCACTGCCGGGCAGTTCGAGATCATTCGCGTCATCCCGCTGGCCGAGACCGAAGATCGCTTGATCGCCCTGGCCGCCGCCGCCGAGAGCGGCTCGGACCACGTCCTGGCACGCGTCATCGCCCAGGAGGCCATCCGCCGCAACTTGGATTTGCCGCACGTCGAGCAAAGCCAGATCCTGCCGGGCCGGGGCGCGGAGTGCACCTGGAACGGCCGCGTCATTCGCGCTGGCAGCGTGGCCTTTCTCGCCGAGCAGGGAATTGAGGGCACCGGCCGCCTGCTTGAGGAAGCCGATCGCGCCGGGGCTACTGCCGTCCTGGTCGCCGAAGATAATTCGCTGGCCGGTGCCATCCTGCTGCGCGACCGCATCCGCGACGGCGTCCGGGAAGCCATCCAAGGCCTCAAGGCCATCGACATCAGCTATCAGGTCATGCTGACGGGCGATCGCCGCCGCGCCGCTGAAGTCATCGCCCGCGAAGCCGGCATCCCCACGGTTCAAGCCGATTTGCTTCCTGAGCACAAGCTGGAACGCGTGCGCGAGCTGGCCTCGCAAGGCCGTTTTGTCGCCATGGCCGGAGACGGCGTCAACGACGCGCCCGCCCTGGCCGCCGCGCACGTCGGCATTGCCGTGCACGGCGCCAGCGACATCACCGCCGAAGCCGCTGACGTAGTCTACCTCGGCCACTCGCTCGAAAAACTTCCCAAGCTCTTCGAGGTCGCCCGCCGCGCCGTCGCGACCGCCTGGCAGAACATCATTCTGTTTGCCGGCCTGGTGAACCTCGCTGCGGTGGGGTTGGCGGCCACTGGCATCCTGACCCCGATCGGAGCCGCCGTCACGCACCAGCTCTCTTCCTTCCTGGTCATGATCAACTCGCTGCGCCTGCTGCGCGTCGAGCGTAGCGGTGCAGGCCGATGGGCGGGCTTCATCGCTCGCACGCTGGGCCGGACTCCGCTTCCGGCCGCCGGTCAACGGCTGTGGGCGACGGTCCGCTCCATCGACCTGCGCGACGCCTTCGCCGAGCTGGTTGAAAGGCGCCGCGAATATGCCCGCCCCGCTTTGATCGCGGCCGTCGCTCTGGCGCTGCTTTCCGGCGTCCACATGATCCGCCCCAATGAAGTGGGACTGGTCGAGCGTTTCGGACGCCGCCTTGTGCCGGCCGAGGACCCGGGGCTGCACTACCAACTCCCTTGGCCCATCGACCGCCTCACTCGCGTCCAGGCCACCAAAATCCGCACCGTCGAAATCGGGTTTCGCTCCAACGCCGCCCGCCCCGACGCCGAGCCGGCCTCCTACGAATGGAACGTGCAGCATCGCTCCGGCCGGTTCCAGACCAAGCCCGAAGAATCCCTCATGCTGGCGGGCGACCAGAACATGATGGAGGTCAACGTCGTCGTCCACTACCGGCTTCGCCGGCCGGACCAGTTTCTGCTGCGCCAGCTCGATGGGGAAACCACAGTCCGGTCGGCGGCCGAAGGCGCGCTGGCTACCGTCGCCACCACTACGCCGCTCGATGAGATCCTCACCACCGGCCGAAAATCCGTGGAGGCACGCGTCCGGACTGAATTGCAGTCGCGCCTCGACCGCTATGCTGCCGGCGTCGAAGTGCTCCACGTGCAGTTGCTCGATGTGCACCCCTCGGTCGAAGTGGTCGACGCATTCCGCGAAGTCGCCGGCGCCTTCGAAGAGAAGAACCGGATGATCAACGAAGCGGAAGCGTACCGCAACGAGCAGGTCGCGCTCTCGCGCGGCAACGCGAAAGCCTTGATCGCGGGCGCCGAGGGTTATTCGGTCGGCAAGAAAAACCGCGCGGCGGGCGACGCCAGCCGCTTCACGCTCCAGGAAGAAAGCTCTCGCAGCAACCCGGCTCTCACTGAGACGCGCCTTTACCTGGAAACCATGGAGCAGGTGCTGCCGGGGAGAAAGAAAATGATCGTGGATTCCAGCAAGGGCAGGCGCCATCTGCTGCTGCTCGAGGACGGCGTGGAGATCGCCCCGCCCGGCGCCGCGCTGCTGGCTCCGCCTCCGCCGCCGAAGCCGGATTGAAAGGAAATGTCATGATTGAGCGATATCGAAAATATTTCCCCTTCGCCGGAGCCGTCGCGCTCCTGCTCCTGATATGGCTCACGTTCTTCACCGTCCGTGAGACCCAGTTCGTCCTGGTGACCCAGTTCGGCCAGCCGCTGTACACCGTCGCCGACGCGGGCCTGCACGTGAAATGGCCGTTTCAAACCGCGAACTATTTCGACCGGCGGCTGCGCATCTACAATCCGCGCCCGTCCGAGTTTCTGACGCGCGACAAGAAAAACCTGGTGATCGAAAGCTACGTCGCGTGGAAAATTCAGGACCCCAAGCGTTTTGTCGAAACGGTGGGTGATCCCATCGGGGCCGAGATGCGCCTGCACGACATCGTCTGGTCGGGACTCGCCGCTGCGCTCGGCACACACGATCTTGAGGCCATCGTTTCCACCAATCTTCAAACCGTCCAGGCGAACGAAATGCTGGATCGGCTCTCCTCGCTCACCGACCGCACCGCGCTGGAACAGTACGGCATCCAGGTTGTGGACGTCCGCATCAAGCGCCTCAATCTGCCGGAACAGAACAAGCAAAGCGTGTACGCGCGCATGCGTGCCGAACGCGAGCGCATCGCCCGCCAGTACCGCGCCGAGGGCGAAGAGCAGGCGCTCAGCATTCGCGCCGACGCCGACCGCCAGAAGGAAGAGATCCTTTCGGTCGCCTACAAGGAAGCCGAGAAAGTGAAGGGCGAAGGCGATGCGGAATCGACGCGCACTTACAGCCAGGCTTATTCGCGGAATCCCCGATTCTATAAGCTGCTGCGCACCTTGGAATCCTACAAGAAAATCTTCGACGACAAGACCACCGCGATCCTGAGTTCGGACTCCGAGCTTTTGAAGATCATGATGCATGGAGAGGGAGGCGCGAAGTAAGTGAGCGCAACCGCGCCGGTCAAGGGCCGCCTGGAGATCTTCGAACCAGAACTCCCGAGTTCGCGCCCTGGGCGCCGGAATCAAATCGCAGGCGGTCTGTTGCTGCTCTGGATTCTGAGCGGCGTGTACATCGTGCGTACCGATCAACAGGCCGTGGTTACGCGCTTCGGCGCGGTAGCCGATCCGCGCGTGATGCCTGGGATTCACATTGCGCTGCCCTGGCCGATTGACCGCGTCGCCAAACTGAAGGTCCAGCAACTCCAGCGCCTGGTGATCGGCGGCGAGCTGCCCGATACCGTCACCGGCCGCGCGCAGCCGTTGCAATCTCAGTTCCTCACCGGCGATCAGAACATCATCAGCATGCGCGTGGTGGTGCAGTACTCGGTCGGCGTCCCTGTGGATTATCTTTTTCGCACCGAAAACGTGGCGCGCAGCGTCGGCGCGGCCGTTGAAACCGCTCTGGCCGAGCGCATCGCGGCCCACAACGTGGACGCGGTTCTGACCACCGAGAAACAAAGCATTCAAGAACAAGTGCGCGCGGATGCTCAGAAGACCCTCAACGATTACCGCTCGGGCGTCCAGTTGTCGACCATCAACATCGAAAGCGCCGTTCCGCCGCCGGAGGCCGCCGATGCCTTCCGCGACGTCGCCAGCGCCCGCGCCGATTCCTCGCGCATCGTCAGCGAAGCGCAGGGCTACGCCAACGACGTGATCCCCAAGGCGCGCGGCCAGGCGCAGCAGATGCTCGAAGCCGCGCAGGCCTACAAGGAAAAAAAGATCAACGAAGCCCAGGGCGACGCCGCGCGCTTCACCGAGGTCGCGGCCGAATATGCCAAAGCCGAGGAGGTGAATGGCGAGCGCCTGTACCTGGAAACCATGGAGCAGATCCTGCCTAAGATCAAAAAATTGATCGTGGACAAAAACGGAAACCTGGACCTCACCATCATTCGTAAAGGCGATGCAAGCAAGTAATGAGCCACCCGGCCCCGCCCAGCGCCGCCATCTGCTTCCGCGTGGCTGGCTCGCCAGCTACCGGGGGCCGGCATCGAAGTAGAATGGCGACCCGATGAGCAAGCAGCGCAAAGCTCAGATCCTCACGATCCTGGTTCTCGTTGCCGCGCTTAGCGTGATTCTGGTTCGCAAAGCCGGCCTGCGCGGGTCGATCGCGGCCCTTGCCCAGCGCCAGGATCTGACGCCCCAGGACGCCATTTACGCCATGCTGGATGCGGCGCGGGCCGGCGACGTCAAGAAGTACCTGGCCAGCTACAGCGGCGACATGCAGCAATCGCTCCAGCGCGCCCGCTCCGAATCGCCGGACTTCGCGAAGTACCTGCGCGACTCGAACGCGAACCTGAAGGGCATCGCTGTGACGGAGCCCCAAACTCTGTCGGATCGGGAGGTGAAGGCGCGCGTCGAATACGTCTATCAGGATCGAAACGAAGTGCAGTACCTGTATCTTCAGAAGCTCGGGAGCAGTTGGAAAATCTACCGCGTCGATTCAGCCGAGCGCGTCAAAACGCTGGTGCCATATGGCACGCCGGTGCAGTAGCTCACTTCGCCACCAGCGCGGTCACGTCGGCAGCGCCGATTCCTTGCTCTCCGCAGACCGAGTAGAACAACGTGACTTTGCCGTTCTCTTCAAACAATGCGGGATCGCGCAGCGCTCGCTCCGGTCCCTCCGACTCACCCGCTTTGGAGGGCGCGAGCGGAAGCTGGGTGCACTCATACGGTTCGTGCGGAGCCAGCACCTCGACCGCCGCCGACGCTTTCCAGCTTCGCCAGTCGCCATGGAGCGCGATCCGCGCCAGCAGGATCTTCTCCGGCGCATCTCCGATGGCCGAGAAGAAAACGTACAGAACATCGCCGCGAACCAGCAGCGCCACGTGCCGGACGCGGCCGGCGTATGGGCCGGGATCGAACGGATTGGAGCCGGATTCGAAACTGGCGAGCGGGTCTTGGGCTCGCAGCAAGACACCCAGCCGGCCCATGGCGTACAGAGCGCCGTTGGATGGAAAGACGCGCAGGTAAGATGTCCTGGCGCTGATTCCGGGACGCGGCTCGAAGTGCAGCCCATCGCGCGAGACGAACGTCTGCGTGAACTGCGCATAGTGGTTGTCGCGAATCCATTGGATGGCCGCGCGCGGGTCTTTCGGCCAGGCCTTGCCGTCGGTCCACATACCGTGGGCGTACATGACCAGCCGCTGATTCGGTTCGTCAATGTGCACTTCGGGCGAAGCCACGTGGGTGTAGAGCGACGCCGGGCTCTCCGGCGAATCGGGCTGCGGCCGGTAGAAGATGGTGTCGCGCACTTGCAAAACGCCCGGCTCGTAAATCGTCCACGGTCCGGCCAGCGCATTCGAATAGGCCAGCCGGATATGGTCGCCTTTGTGATGCGCGAAGTACAGGTAGTAGCGCCCCAGTGGATGTTCGATCCAGCTCGGAACGCGGATCACGGATGGTCCGTTGACGTTGTCGCCCAGCGATTTTGAACTGGCGACCGTGATGAGCGGATTCTCGGAAAACCGGAGAGCGCTGGGAGTCTGGCACAGCGCCGCGCCGCCGGCGATGCAAGCCAGCACTGACGTCATAAACCGATGCCGGATCATTTGCCCGTGTACGTGATATACATCGGCGAGGCCCACACGATTTCGCCGTTGTCTTGCTCGCCGCGAACGTAGTAGTAGCTCATTTTGCCGGGCGAGGCCGACATGTCTTGCCACGAAAAGTCCACTTTCGCGGTCTTGGGCTCGATAGAGTAAACGTACTTGCCGTCTTTGACGATGTGCACGCGCGCAAACGGCGCCGTGCCCACCAGCTTCACTTGGAGCGACGGCGGCGAGGCGGTGGAGAACTGGTCGCCCATCATGTGAGCGCCGCTGCTGACGTCCGCCAGAATATTGTCGGTGGCCGCGTAGAGATGGCGTTTCTTGAAGCCGTCCAGCACGGCCTCGCGGTTCAACGCGGTGACGTAGATGTTGCCGTAGCTGATGTGCGTGGAGATATGGTCGGAGCTGGCTTCAAACGACAGCTTGTATCCTTTTTCGAGCGCCAGGTCGATGAAACCCTTGGGGCGCCAGCCGCCAATGGAGTCCTTTTCGCTGTTGGAGCGGGGGCCGTCCGGCATTTCGTAATTCTGGCGGTCGCCCTGGTAGATCTCGACCGCAGGCTCAACCAGCGGATCGTTGTCGCGCCAGTCCGTGCCCATGAGGGTGCCGCTGGTGTGCGATGCCGTGACGCCGTTGAAGAATTTCAAGTAGGCGTACAGCAATTGTGTATCGGGAGCGTGCACGGTCTGGTCGACGGGGCTGATCGGCAAGCGCGGCAGGACCCGGATGCCGCGCTGCGCGAAGATGACGTTGCGGTGGCCTTCCGGATAGTTTACGCTGCGCTCGTAGTTGAACATGGGAACGAAATGGCCGGGGTTGAAAAACACGTCGGTCAGCTTTTGTTCGATCCACCAGGAGTACTCACGGGCTGCGCCGTTGTCGTGATCGCAGCAGCCGATCCAATCCATCGCGCCGGTGTCGATGGCGTAGCGCCATTGGTCGAGCAAGGAGCCGTCGTTGCCGCCGTCCATCGAGATTTCGCTGTGGCGGTGAAATTCGCCGCGCACGATGCGCAGGTTGCCTTTGCGGTAGTCGCGCAGCGTCCCGACCGCGGCGCGTTCGGGCTGGTCGCGCGGGTCGGGAGCGGAGGCGGCCGGAAGTTCAGCGGCAGTGACGCCGATGGAAGGGGACGCGGGCCCGAGCGAAACTTCATTTTCAAACAGGTCGTTGTTGAAGGGATCGACGGGCACGTTCTGGGTCATTCCGGTCGGCGTCGCGTATTGCTGGATGCGGTAAAACTGGCGGCGGCCGTCGGCCGAACCAAGAACCATCAGCTGGCCCGCGCGAGTGGAAACCAGCGCCGGCCGATTGTCGAGAATGTTGTCGGCGTGCGACAGGAAAATCGGGCCGGTCCACTGCGCGCCATCGTAAGAAATCGCGTATTCGCTCCACACGGTGCCGATCGGGTTCCACCAGGTCGGATGTGAGCTGCGCACCGCGAGCCAGATTCGCCCGGAAGAGTCGATGTGCAGGCGCGGGCTGGTGTTTCGGGGGGCCTGCATGTTGCGCGCAGACACATTGTCCGGGCGCGTTTTGGCATTCTCGGGATTCGGTTTCAGCCACGCTTCGCCGGCGTCGCTCTGGCGCGTGCGCAGGTCCACGCGGACGGCGGGAGTTCCAGGCAACACCGTGCCCGGATCAGCACTGGTGCGGAGGGCGCGGCCGTCGCGATCGAATCCAATCAGCCGGATGGCGCGGCCCTGATACAGCGCCCAACCGGTGGTGTCGTAGGCTCCGAAATCTTTGCCCCAGCGCTCGCCGCCTTCCTCGTAGGCGATCCACAGCCGGCCTGGCGGATCATAGGCCAGCGATGGATAAGCTTCATAGCGGGCCGATGCCGCGGCCGGGGTTTCCTTGGCCCACGAGCCGTTGGTAGCCGTGCGCATGTAGATGTCGTAATTGTTGTTCCGGTAGGAATCCCATGCGACCGTGACGCGTCCGGTTCCATCGGCGGCGATGGCCGGGTTCCATTCGTTTCCCGACGAGCTGCTCACCACGGTGGACGCGGAGAATCGATTGCCGTTCTGGCCGGCGGCCAAGATGGACGCCTTGCCGTTGCGCCAGCCTTGCCAGGCGACCCACACGCGGCCGCGCGAATCCGTGGTGGCGGCGGGATCGATATCGGAGCCGGGCTCGTTGCTGAGCCGCACGCTCGCGCCGGGCTTTCCGTTTTCGATCACACGGGCCCACAAATCGAAATTGCCTTTCTCGTTTTGCGACCAGAACACCCACACGCGCCCGGAACCGTCGACGGCCACGGCCGGGCGATACAGGTCGCCGCCGGATGCCGTGATAGGGATCGGCTCGCCAGGTTTTCCGTCCGCGATCTTCATGAGCAGAATCTGATCGCCGCCGGTGGGCGCTTTGTATTCGGAAAAATCGGTGATCCCGGCCCGCGGTGTATTGCGCAAACGATCGTGATTGGGGTTGTGCTTGAACTCCAGGTAGGCCAGCCACACGTTGCCGCTCTTGTCCGCGACCGCGGCGGGATAGTCCTGCTCTTCGGGCGAACTGGTGAGCTGGACGACGGGTGGAATGCGATCCAGCATTACACGGTTGTTGAGCGCATTGGCCGTCTTACCGTACGGAATGTCGCTCAGCCGGACGGTGAAATTGCCCTGCGCGGTGCGGACGTCGATCTCGGTATTCTCGCGGGCGTCGTCGAGATAGAGCACCACGCCGTTGGCCACGAACTGGACCTGGCTCTGCCGTCCGAACAGGCCGCGGCCGCCGAACAGACGGACCTCGTGCGTAGAAGCAGTCCAGGAAGTTCCCTGGATGGCGTCGGCGCCCTCGAAACGCCAGGGCTCGATTTCGGCGATGTGGCCGGAGCGGGCGCTGGCCGAGCCATCCCATTTCGTTTCGCCGCGATCCGTCAGGCCGAAGATGACGCGCACGCCCACAGCCGCGTGAGCGTTCGAGCACAGAAGCGCCAGCAGGATCACCGAGTAGATTCGCATACCGTTCCCATCCTTTCTGGTTGGCGAGACTGCGTTTCCGATCATACACCGGAACGCAGACGCCCGGCGGCCCACCGAAGCGCCGTTCAGGGCTGTTATTGTTAGCGACTTGCTTCAGTTGCCGAGTTCGGACAGCAGCCGGCGCGCGCTTTCCCGGATCGCCGGGTCGGCGCTCGCAGCGGCCAGGTCCAGATGTTTTCTGGCGCCGGCCAGGTCGCCGCTTCTCACGAGCGCCGCGCCCAATCCCAACTGCGACCGCGCCAACCCGGGACGAATTTGCACCGCCTCGGAAAACTCGTGAAGCGCATCCTCCATGCGGCCGCTCATCTCCGCAAGTTTGCCCAACTCTTCGTGGGCCTGCGCGAACTGCGGGTCGGCTTCTAATGCCGCTTCCATCTGCGCTCGGGCCTCATCCGGCCGCCGCAGGCTGACGAGCATCAGGCCATAGTTGAAATGCGCGAGCGCGTAGCCGGGCTTGGCGCGAATGGAGGACTCGAACTGGTAGCCGGCTTCCTCGGCGTGACCCCGTTGAAAAAGGAGGATGGCCAGATTCAGGTGTGCCTGGGCATAGTCCGGCTGAAGACGAATGGCCTCGCGAAAGGCCGCTTCGGCGCGGTCCGCGTCTCCGCCCGGTTGCGACCAGAGCGTGCCGAGCGCATAGTGGGTCTCGGGCGCGTCGGCGTCCAGCGCGACCGATTTTTGCAGCGCCGCCAGAGCCTCAGTCTTCTGTCCCTGCTGGACGCAGAGTTCGCCCAGCCGCTGCCAGGCCAGCGCATCATCCGGATCGAGCACGGTGGCGCGGCGGAACGCCTGGATGGCTTTGAGCGGCTGCCCTGATTCATCATTAGCCCGGCCCAGCCCGTGGAGAGCCGCCCGCAAATCGGGCTTGCGCCGGAGTGCTTCTTCGTAGAGCGGGACCGCATCGGCAGCCCGACCATGGCTGCGCTCGGCTTCGGCGAGTTCGACGTAGAATTCCGCCTGCTTCGGCCGGTATTTCCGAATGGCCGCGGCGAATTGCGCGATGCCCCGCTCTGCATTGCTATTCTCCAGGACCTGCGCGAGTGCCAGATACAATTGGTTCTCGCCGGTGGGCGCGAGCCGCTGCGGATAGTAAGGAACGACCTCGCCGCGATAGGCGATGGCGGGCCCGCCGGGCTCAGGCATTTCGGCCAGCAAATCTCCATCCTTTTTCCGGCGCTGGATGTAATGGTCCGTCAGCACAGCGTGCACCACGTCCTGAGTGCGGCGTTTGGGCATGTGGCAATCAACGCAGGCGGTGGAAGTGGTGTGGCGTCCGGCCGCCGCGGCGCTGCGGATCGCGGCGTGGCAGCGTTCGCAAACGCCGTTGTAATGGAGTGCGGCCTGGTCTCCACGGGGAACGTCGTGCGGATCGTGACAGGTGGTGCATTGGAGCGCACCGTTGCTCCTCAGAAAACAAGCTGACATTCGCAACCGATAGGCGGAGTTCACAATTTGAAAACGGTCTTCCTTCACCACGCCAGCCCTGTCCGCCGCCGCCTTGTCGAACGACAGCAGAAAATCGGCGAGCGGCTGGCCGGCCCGATACGAGAACGGCCCGCGATCGAATTTCAGAATCGAGTGCGGGAGCGGGAAGCTGGTGGTCTCCAGGTGGCATTGCATGCAGACCTCCATCTGCCGCTCCCCGCTCAAGCGTGCCGGATTCAGGATGGCGCTCCGAATGGCTTCCGCGCCGGCGCGGGGGGTCTGCGCGATCTCGACGTGGCGCCGGCCTGGACCATGGCACCGCTGGCAATCGATGCCTTCCGGCAGTTCGCCGGCGAAGAGCGGTTCAGCGCGAAGCTGGCCGTGACCCGCCGGGATGGCCGGATAGGCATTGTGGCAAAACATGCACTCGTAAGTGATCTTGCGGCGCGCGTCGGGCTGGTCCGCTTTGTCGTAGCCGGGATTCATGGCCCAGTAACCGCCCTGCTCGGCATACCAGGCGAGCGGCAGTTCGAGCAATGCGCCCGCGCTGGTGCGATGCAGATAAGTGCGGACGTGATGGCCGGAGCCCATGACGAAATCGATTTGCTTCTCGTCGACGTTGGCCTCCTGGCCCTGGAATCCAATTTGATAGCGGCGCTGATAGTATTTGCCGCCGCGCTCGAGCATGCTGAAATGCGTGCCGGACGCGCGGTGATAGTAGCTGTTGTGTACGCGAAAATCTTCGACCAGGTTCTCAGGCCGCAGGGGATAAAACGAACGCCCCATTCCAGTGCGCCGGTAAGTGTCGTAGATTGCGGGATGGCACGCGGCGCAGGCTTGAGAATCGATGTAGCCTGGCGGGCGTCCGGCGCCAGATTGCGGCGTGGAGGGCAGCACGACGGCGACTGCCGCCAAAATGATCCGCTTCCAGCCGCTGATCATTTCCACCGCGAAAAGGCTAGCGTGTCGCCGTGGACGTTGCGGGCAGTTCGAGCGGAAGGGCCAGATAGCTCTATCTTAGAGCATCGCGACATGTACCCCGGCGACTTCGGCCGGCTTCGCTGGACACCGCCGCGGCGCCGTCACTTGCAGGCCTGGCTGCAGAGGGTTGCCGCGCGCACGGGCCGAACAGACGAATGGACTCGATAAGAGTTCGACACATGTTCAGGCTGAGAGCTAAGATTCAATGTTGACATTCGCAGGGCGTTAGGAATAGAGTTGTTCGATCAGTTAGCCCTTGGGGGCCAACATTTTGAGAATTGCGCTCTGGCGTCGCGTCTCATCGGCTGGTTCAAAGGCTCGATCTGCGCCCGCCGAACGCCATCGCTCCGCTCCATTTCACTTGTTTGAAAGGATGCAACCATGAAACATCGCCTCGTCAGCGACACACTTGGTAACGCGCGCGCCAGCTTGCGATCCGTTGGGACGTTTACTGGCATTCTGCTCTTCGCCGCCGCACTCGTGTTTGCCCAGAACGATGCCCACGTCTCGGGTACCGTGACGGACCCCTCGGGTGCACACGTCGTCAATGCGACTGTCACCGCGCTTAACGTTGCCACCGGCGCCAGCACACCGGTGACGACCAACGAGGCTGGTGTGTACACGATGCCTTCCCTGCCCCCCGGCACGTACAATTTCACGGCCGAACATCCGGGCTTCCGCAAGGCGGCGATTAATTCCGTGGAGCTGCAGGTGAGCGCGGTGCTGACCTTAAACCTGGGCCTGGAACTGGGCCAGACATCCGAGACCGTGGAGGTACAGGCGACGGCGACAGAAGTGAATGCGACCAGTGCGTCGGTCGGCAGCGTGGTGGAAGGCAAGAGGCTTCTGGACCTGCCTCTGGCGGGCCGCAGCGCATATGACCTGCTCCTCACACAGGCGGGCGTCCAACTGGGCACCAGCTTCTACCTCAACGGCAACCAGGGCAATGCGACCAGTTTCACCATGGACGGCATCAGCGCGATGGACAACCTGCATAACAGCGCTTTTTATCTGTACAGCAACGTGGTCAGCGTGGACCGAGCCGAGGAGTTTCGCGTGGTCACATCTCCGGCGGACGCCGAATACGGCCGCGGCGCGGGGCAGGTTCAGATGGTAACCCGCGGAGGCACCAATCGCTTCAACGGCAGCGTATATTGGGAAGTTCGCAATGCGGAATTCAACGCCAACAGTTATTTCAACAATTTGCAAGGGTCGCCGCGCAGCCAGCTCAAGCAGAACAACTATGGAATCCGTTTCGGCGGCCCCCTGAAGAAGAATAAGACATTCTTTAACGGCATCTACGAGCCGTACAAGCAGCGCAATTTCTTCACTCGCAACAATCTGGTGTACACTCAGGATGCGCGCAACGGTTTCTTCCGTTTCTACCCCGGTTTCCTGAATGGCAATGCGGTGGCGACGCCCGGCACAACCTCCGGACCAGTGGTGGACCTGCAGGGCAATCCGGTGCAACCGGCCGGAGCCACCGGCCCGCTCCAGAGAGTCAGCGTTCTGGGACTCGATCCCAATCGCCTGGTGGTGGATCCAACCGGATCCATGGCGCACGTACTGAGCTACATGCCGCTGCCGAACAACTTCCGCTTCGGCGATGGACTGAACACTGCGGCCTTCTCCTGGAATCAGCCCACGCCGGTGAACTTCGAGCTGTACGAAGGCCGCATCGATCACTTGTTTAACGACAAGCACCGCGTTGCCTTAACGCTCAATCAGCAGTCCTATCATAGTTTCAACGTCGCCAGCCCTCCGCCGTATCCGTCCGTGCCCGGCAATTCGGACCCGACCGAGACCACGCAGTACAGCGCCGCCCTCACCAGCATCTTCCGGCCGAATCTGCTGAATGATGCTCGCATTGGCATTTTCCGGTATCGCACGCTGGTGCAAGCACCCTACGAACTGAACCAGGCCGGCGCCAACAACGACGTCCGGAAGGCCCTCCTGCCGGTGGTCGGGGGCTCGCAGGCGATCGTGACTCCCACCAACAACATCAACGGCCCTTATGGCTCCGGCGGAATTCCGGGGAACTACCTGGACCCGACCTATCAATGGGGCGACGATCTGACCTGGATCAAGGGCACGCACTCTTTCAAAGGCGGCTTTGTGCTGAGATACATCTCGTTAGCCGGCTTCGACTTTGGCGCCAGCAACCTTCCCTATGTCACGGTAGGCGCACCTATTTTCGGAGCCACCAATTTTCTCACCGGCCCCACCGCCATCGCCAATATAGGCCAGAACGCCACCAGGGCGCAAAACCTCTTATACGATTTGTCGGGTACCGTGTTGGCAGCAACGCAGTTTAATATTTCGCCGGGTGGAACAAGCCCGGTTTTTCTCGCCGGCCAGCAGCCTTATCACGAGTGGCACCAGAACGAATATAGCTGGTACTTCAAAGACGACTGGAAAGTAACGCCCACGCTCACTTTGAACTTAGGAGTGCGTTGGGAGTTCTACCAGACGCCGACCGAAGGCCAAGGCAAGATGCTGGCTCCGGTGGGCGGCGCGGGCGCTGCGTTCGGCATCTCCGGCACCAATTTCGGAAGTCTCTTCAACCCCAATGCCACCGGGGGTTCGCCGACATTAATTCAGGCTATCGGCGCGGGAACCGCACATCCGGATGTCCCACTCTACAACTCCGATCTGAATAATTTCGCACCAGCGCTGGGTCTGGCGTGGGTTCTGCCAGGCGAGGGCCGTTGGAAGCGGTTGAGCGGCGGCCGCGACAAGATGACGGTCCGCATGGGGTACGGAATCAGCTATATCCGCTTGCCCATCGGGGCCGTGAACACCGCGTCCGGCTCAGAGCCGGGCTTCACCGAAACGGATACCACGTTCGCCTACAACAGCCTCGCTACTCTGAAGCTCCCCGTTCCACCCACCGGCGTGCCGTTGTCAACGGTACCGAGCATCGGCGTGGGCTCGCATACCCAAACACTCTACGCGTACGATCCAAATCTGCGGACTCCGTACACGCAGAACTACAACTTCTCCATCACTCGGGCGCTGCCATCGGATGTCGTGCTCAACATTTCTTATGTCGGGAGCAAGACCAGCAAATTAGTGCGCGGAATCGACACCAACGAAGTGAATATATACGAGAACGGCATCCTGTCCGCCTTCAACACGGTGCTCGCAGGCGGCGATTCGCCTCTTATCGACAAGATCTTCGGTCCGCTGGCCGGGTCCGCGACAGGCTCGGCGTTTGTCCGCACCAGCCCTCTGACTCTGCCGTTCTTCCTCAACAACAATCCGGGAGGATTTGCAAATTTCATCAGCACCGCCACGACACTGGGCGGCATCGCGGGAAATCTTCTCAAAACCGCGGGTCTGCCGTTGAATTACATCGTTGCCAACCCTCAGTTTCTGCACACCTATCTGATCGGAAACTTTGGCAACGCCGACTACAATTCGCTGCAAGTCGAGGCCAACAAGCGTTTCTCCAAAGGTTTCACCATTCAGGGCAGCTACGTTTGGTCTCACAATCTCGGCGACACTGAGAGCGATTTCTCCGGCCGTACCTTAGGCGGCATCCAGGACAGTTATCGCACGCTCCGCAACATGCATCTGGACAAGCGCCCGCTCAGTTTCGATTATCAAAGCGTTCTCAAAGTTAACGGACTTTACGAGCTCCCGATTGGGAAGGGCAAATTGATCCACACCAGCGAGTGGCTGGATAAGATCGTCGGCGGCTGGCAACTAGGCGCTACGCTGTTGGCCTATTCCGGCCGACCCTTGGTACCGACGGCTGTGAATACCATTAACACCAACGTCGGTACGGTCTTTACCACAACGGTACCGGGTGCACCACCAGCGACGACGTCAGAGTCGTTCAGCGCCAACGCGCTCGGCGCTCTGCCCGCTGGTGGCGTGCAGAGGGATGGGCGCGGCGTGGTCTATTTCAACGGGTTCACGCAAGTGACCGATCCTTCCGTGGCCAACCTGGTTGGATCGTCGCTGAAAGCAATCGCGGGTCCGGACGGGAAGCTCCTGCTGGTTAACCCCCTCCCGGGTCAACTTGGCAGTCTCGCGTACGGCACCATCCGAGGTCCAGGGGCCAAGGTCCTGAACCTGGATCTCAAGAAGACCATCCGGATCACCGAAAGATTCAACTTCCAGATTGGAGCCACGGCCCTGGATGCCACCAACACGCCGGTCTTCAATGATCCGGACATGTCCATCGACAGCCCGACGTTCGGACGCATTCTGGGTACCAGCGGGTCACTTCAGGCGCCTGGCAACCGCATCCTGGTGTTGCAAGGCCGCTTCAACTTCTAGCAGCCGCGGCAGGCCTGGTTCAAACTTCACCGGCGGCCGATAACCGAGCGCCGAGTGCAGCCGCTTCGGGGTGTACACGCGGAGAGTGGAGTTGACCCGCGCGTTAACCCGAGCGTTTCAAGATTTGGCTCTCTTAGCCACCAGATTCATTCCTTGTGCAGCGAGGTGCCCAGACTGGCGACGGACGCGATAACCAACGCTAACAGCCCAGGGGACGGCGGGTCGGGCTGTGAAGCGGAGATCGTCGTGGCGCCTCCAAAGGAGACCGCTCAGGAACGAATCCGACGCTCATCGCGCCGAGAGGCAGGTTCGCGAGGTTCGGTCTGGACTCCCGGGCTAAAGCGTCGTCGGAGTGACGACCTCGAACCAACCCGACGCCTTCTGGGTGAAAAAGGTGTAGGCTTCCGTGCTGCCCTGAATGATCGCGACGTCCCCGATGCACAGGTTCGCCACCTTGCGATTGGGAATAAGCTCCACCTTAGAGAGCGCCGCAATGTTAATCAGTTGAGTTCCGATCTGGAGAAACACGGGCTTTTCCTGCATCTTTAGGTTCTCCTTATAGATGCAAGCCTATCGCGTTTGTTCAGATTTGGCTCCGTAGTCATTGTCCATCTCACATACGTGTGCTGTTGGAGAATTGCCGATCGTCTTGCATCTGGACGTTCCGGAGGATGCGCTTGTTCGTCGCATCGCCTCGCGCCGGAATTACGTTCGGCTTCAGGCGACCACTCGCCCACATAGGTTTTTGCAGAGATGTACGGTATCCTGGAAACGGTGCGGCTCCGCTAAACGCGCTCGCAGACAACCGGAGTGTGGTGTCCCGGGGCAAACCTAGGGGGCCAGAATCAAGTTTCAGGGATTTCGCCCGACCTGGGGAGATAGGCGAACATCGAAAGAAGGCGACCAGTCACTACAACGAGCGCGTCAGGGGCGAGTGGATGTTCGACTGACCAGAATGACTCAGCGTGACGAAAATCCGCTTGCGCATCACGCGCGACCTAGGCCGTCGAGCGCTACAGTCCGTGGCGGGATATCGTTGGCTTGAGGGTGTAATGTCGAACCAGGCTTTCGAAGAGTTTCACGATCCATGCCGACCAGAGGTTTCCACGTGAGAAGGCAGCGTGGCTAACATGCGGAAGGATAGTTTGTACAGTCAATTTGGCAGGTACTCCGGCCTGGCTTTTCTAATCCCGCTTTGCGCAGTGGTCGGCTACACTATTGGCCGTTTGCTCGACAACGCCTTCGGCACCCACCTCTTAAAGATTGTGTTTCTGGTGCTCGGCATCTCGGCCGGTATGATCGAACTGATAAGGGAATTGAACAAGGACGATGCCGAGACTAAGTGAGGAAGACCGGTACGCCCTCCAACTCGTCCGCATTCGCGGAATCATCGTTGGGCTTGGAATCGTGGGAACCGTTCTGGTGTCGCTCTACTACGGATGGCAAACAGGCCTTGGGTTTCTGATTGGCGCAACCGTTTCGTACTCGAGCCTTTCGCGCTGGCATCGGGTGGTGGAGTCGATAGGGGGAGGGAGTCCTCGACCGAGGATGCCGGTGGTCAGTTCCATCGTGCAGTTTGGGCTGCTGGCGATCGCCGCATATGTTATGGTAAAGTACTTGCAAGTGAACCGGTTGGCGGCCTTTTCAGGACTTCTGGTTGGCGCCGCAGCGGTGATTATGGTGATGCTGTACGAGCTCGTTTATGGCGCTTGAAGCTGAAATCGACGTCTGGACTACAGTCCTGTTCAACAAGTACCTTGCAGGTCCCGCCGACAGGCTGCTGACCTGGATCGGACACCCACCCGAAAATCCGGCCCATCCGTGGGAAAACTGGTTGACCATGGAGCTGCTGGTAGTCGCCATTATGATCGTCGTCTTTTGGATTCTCCGGCTCCGCCTCTCGGTTGAACGCCCCGGTACGATGCAGCATGTCGCTGAAATGCTGTACCGGTTCTTTGTGGACACGACCAATGAGACAATGGGTCACGGCGGGGAAAAATACGTGTCATTTTTCGGCACTATTTTCATATTCATCCTCTTCCTGAATCTGATCGGCAGCCTGCCAGGCTTCGAATCGCCTACCATGACTCCTGCGGTGCCGGCGGGATTTGCGGTAAGCGTGTTTGTCTACTACAACTACATGGGCATACGGGAACATGGGGTTTTCAGGTACTTCTCGCATTTCGCAGGACCTTATCCGCTGCTAGCGCCACTTATGATTCCCCTGGAAATTATGAGCCATCTGGCACGCATGCTGTCGCTAACGGTACGTCTTTATGCCAATATATTTGCAGGCGATAAAGTCATCTTGGTGTTTCTTTCTCTGACCTATGTTGTTATTCCTGCCCTATTCCAAGGCCTGCACGTATTCGTTTCGCTTCTGCAGGCGTACATTTTCATGGCCTTAACTATACTTTATGTCGGCGCCGCAGTGGCGCACGAACACGATTGATAACGGCATTCTAGGACCGAGCGTGAGCCTCGCTTCCCCAGAAGATTGAGTGAACCACCTCCTCGGCCCATATTCATTACAAGGAGAAAGCCAGTGAAATTGTTGAAAAAGTTGTGGGTGCTGCTCGCAGCCACTTTCCTCGCGTCGGTGCCGCTATTCGCCCAACCGGGCGCCACTTCGGCCGGCAGTCCCGATCCGGCAAGGTGGAAGATCGCCCTGGCGGCGATTGGCATGGGCATCGCATCCGGCCTCTGCGGGCTCGGTCAGGGTCAGGCCGTTGCTTCTGCTACCGAGGCGATTGCGCGGAACCCCGGGGCTGTCGCTGCGATTCGCGGAATGCTCATTCTCGGCCTCGTGCTCATCGAATCGTTGGCGATCTACACCCTGGTCATTGTTTTTATCGTCGGACCGAACAGCTGAACCAAAACATCGGGGTAAATAGGGGGCGGTGCGCCGCTTCAGGAATTGCGGTGGGCTCCTGCGGTAACGCCTGCGTGACCGGGTGGCCCGATTCCAGCAATTTCCTCACCTCGAATGTCTTCCAGGCCGCGTTCGGGGGAGACATTCCAATTGCGACAACTTCCTCCAGTGGAGCTGCTTTCGTGACGAAATTTCCTGCGTTTCCGGCGGGTGCCCGGCCTAAGCCCGCCGGAGGGCTCTACGTCAACAACAGGGCAAACCCTTACCCCAGACCGATCTAGGAACATAACACCTTCACTCAAAGTCTGTAGTTTTGGAAGTTGCGAAAACCGTAAGCTTGACGCCGCAGCAGGGAATATGGTTTTGGAGGGTCTTAATTCCTCTGGGCTACGGACACTCCCTAACGGCGGCCTAGAGTATGAAGCCGATATAGCGCCACCGCCGGTGGGTCGATGTAAATGGTTATGAAAATTATCAAAACTACGCTTCCAGTTCTGCTACTTGTCCTTCTGGCCTCCAGTGCGTACGCTACCCAAAGTGGCGGTACGCCTTTCCATGCCCCGTCGATTACGGTTTTTTCGAGCACGAGCAGTGCTTCTGTCCTGCTCACCGTGGGCGTGGCGTATATCAATATAGGTGGCACTTGTCCGACTCCTCCGACGACTACATTTGCAATTACGGCGGACGGAAAATCCGTAGCCACTCTGAATCTTCCCCTTCCGGTTCAGGGTAATGCCACGCAGACGTTAAGTTTGGATGGTGTAAAACAAATCACGATTAATGCGTCCCCGGCTCCCCCTGCGGCGTGTTACCAATTATTCTGGCAGATCGACCAGAGTCAGCAAAGCACGACCAAGTCAAACGACCAATAGGGAAAAGGACCGACACTCCCCGGCGAAGCGAGTGATTTCCCGATGGAAGCCAGCCAAGAAGGCAAGCACCCGCTGCGGTCCGGTCGTTTCGCCAAACCACTTTCAGCAGCCCGATACGACCGCGCTGAATTAATGATCCGAGCGGCGGAGAGGTAGCTGGAAGCTCGGTTTTTCGGGCGCGGTCCGGGAAAATGCGTTCTCACCAGGGTTCGATAGGCTGAGATGCCCGTCCCAACTTCAGAAGCCGAGGCGGTCTAGTACAAGAACGGCAGCAACTTCGGCGTTCGCTTCGCATACGCGTCAAAAGCCGGGCCATAGTGATCGCGGAGATGCGAGTCCAGGATTGGAACATTTACGAACGTGAAGAGCGCCAGCATCAACAAAGGGACCAACGCCGTGATCCACGCCCCCGAGATCAGGCATAATCCCAGAAACAAGACCAGGTCGCCGAAGTAGTTTGGATGTCTGGAATAGCGGAATAAGCCCTCCGTGTAAAGGCGTCCGGAATTCTCCGGCCGCTGTTTCCATACGTGGCGGGTGAATTCGGCATACGAGTTCATCCAGGAACCCGCCAGAAACAGTACGACACCGATGTACCCGACAGCGCTGAAAGGCTCGGCATTTGTCCCCCCGGTGATCCCGATCAGGAGGTACATGAGCAACATCCAAGGAGCAATCGTGAAGGCCTCACTCCAGCCCATACCCCGCCTCAGGAAAACGAATGCCGTGAAGAGGACCCGGATATAGTAGATGGTCAAGCCTATAGCGAGACAAGCCCGCCGCATCGCGTCTCCGGGCGTCCAGGCCCTTCCAAACCAGTGGCCGAATATTTGAAGGCCAGCGCCGAAGAGCAACCACCAAGCCAGCATGACCCACAGCGCTCCGCTAGCGGCCAACATCAGGCGCGGCGCCCGTGAAACAGCCTGCAATTCGTACATGCTCCGCTGGACGGCTCTCCGGTCCATAGGCAGGCCCTGCTGGAATCTTATCATCTGGCATGCATCGGGCCACGTCTAGAGGCAGTTGGACACCAGCGTTTTTTTTCGGGGAGCCAGCCGTTCGCCCGCGGAACATCATGAGCTGGGTGCGCTGTGCCGCCGCAGAAGATGGCCGGCCGCTCCCGGACTGCAGCCTGCGCGCAGTCTACCGCAAGACAGGCCAGAGACGACGGCGCCGCGCGAGGCAGATCAGCGGACTCTCCTCGACAGGAAGCCGGTTGATTGCAAGATAACTTATGCTCAGGGACTCAGGAGCAATCGGCATAGCTGGCTCCCTTTGCGAACCCGACAAAACGCGGGGAGATGGGGACGCGGTCGTGACATTGATCATTCCGGTTGGCAGAGACGGCAAGCAGAATCTTCAGGGGATTGCGCTGGCCTGGGCTCTAGCAGCCGACCCCCGTGGAGGGAGCTTTGGTCTGGAGAGCGGCCAAGCCAGAGGCGAGATCCGCCGCGAGTGGGATCACGGTGCTCAGCCTGGTGAGATCGAGCACCCGCCTGACCAGCGGAGCCGCACCCGTCAGAACAAAGCGCCCTCCGCTACCTCGGACAGCCGAGGTGTAAACGCCCACGATGAACGCCACGCCGACCGAGCCGATGTAGGCAACCTCTTGGAAATCGGCGAGGACTTTGGTGCACTTCAACTGCTTGAGATCATCCATTCGGCTTCGCCAGTAGTCCGCTTCCAGGCCTGGCACGAAACGTCCCCGGCAGTGGAGTACGCACACTTCGCCCAACTGTTCGATGTCAATGGACAACGGAACCGCACGAAGGGTCAGACATCCGTGGCGGGCGTTGATTGAGTTTCTTTTCGAAGGCATGCGCTTGACCCTCTACCCGGAAAGCGCAGCAAAGGAAAAAAGCCCGCCTTTCGTCCGCGTAGCCGCCTGGCGCAGCGCCTGATGCCGGGCGAACGCAATGGCCACACCTCGCAAGGCCGCCGAGTTGGTCGATCATGGTCCCTAAGACCAGGACCAGCACCACCTCAACCACCACGCCGGCGGCGACCTAGCGGCGCTCCGGCGCCACGCTAATGCTTCTTTACAACTTGCTTCACTACCGGAGAAACGCTTCCAAGGAAGCTCAAGTTGCCCCCGTAGACCGCGGTGATCGAATGCGTTCCCACCGTCAGAGCGGAGGTCGCAAAGCTCGCCTGACCGCTTGCGTTCAACGGCAAGGTGTTGAGGATAGTAGTCCCGTCCTTGAATGTCACGCTGCCGGCAGGCGTGCCCGCGCCGGACGTGACCGTGGCCGTAAACGTCACCGTCTGGCCGGACTTAGAGGGATTCAAAGAGGAAGCCAGTGAGGTGGTGGTGGCGGCCTGCTGGTTTACGGTCTGATTCAGAACCCCTGAAACACTGCTCGCAAAGTTGACGGTACCGGCGTACGCGGCGGTGATTGAGTGGGATCCGGTTGCCAAAGTTGAAGTGCTGAAAGTGGCCTGGCCGCTCCCATTGAGCGCGCTGCTAGTGAGCACAGTGGCGCCGTCTTTGAACGTGACCGTGCCGGTCGGCGTTCCGCCGGCCGATGTGACTGTTGCCGTGAAGGTGACCATTTGCCCGAGTATCGAAGGATTCGCACTGGAAGACACCGTTGTAGTGGTGCCCGCCTGATTGACCGTCTGCGGCAGGTTGGACGAAGCGCTGCCAGCGAAGTTGGCACTGCCCCCGTAGGTGGCGCTGATGGAGTGCGGCCCGGCCGCAAGGCTCGCGGTGGAGAAGCTCGCATGACCGCTTGCATTGAGCACGCCGCTTCCGAGCGTAGTCGCGCCATCCATAAAGGTCACCGTGCCGGTCGGCGTTCCGCCACTGGATGTGACGGTGGCCGTGAAAGTGACCGTCTGGCCAAAAGTCGAAGGATTCAAATTGGAGGACACCGTGGTCGTGGTGACCGCCTGGTTGACAGTCTGCGGCAGGTTGGACGAAGTGCTGCTGGCGAAATTGCTGTCGCCCCCGTACGCTGCTGTGATGGAATGCGGCCCGGCCGCAAGGCTCGCGGTGGCGAAGGTAGCTTGACCGCTCGGATTGAGCCCGCCACTTCCGAGCGTGGCAGCTCCGTCCTTAAAGGTGACCGTGCCGGTCGGTGTTCCGCCCGTCCCCGTCACTGTGGCTGTGAAGGTAACCGTCTGGCCAAAACTCGAAGGATTGAGCGAAGACGCTACCGTGGTTGTGGTGGGCGTTAGAGCTGCCCCGTTGAGCGTGACCGGCGCGAGCCACGTCCCCCAATCATCGTTCGCGGCCGAATGCACGTATTCCGCAGACACCCACACTGTGGTGCCATTCGAATCGACAGCAGCGCCTGAATAGTCCCCCCATCGATTGAATGTCGCAGACGATGGTGTGAGGGGGAATTGCCCTTCCAGAACCGAAACAGGAGTAGCGAACGTTCCCGGCGCCGCGCCTGCCGGCTGCCCGCTGACATAGATCGAAGGGTACTCGGTAGCGGAAGACCGGTTGAATACCGCGACCAGATTGTTGTTCGTATCCGTCTGGATCGCGGGAAAATACAAGTATTCGCCGGTCTGCCCGACGACGAAGTCCTGCGCGAGGCTGATCGGCGATGTATTCACCTGGCTGAAGTGAAGGCAGGCTCGGGTTGTGTTATCGCCCGAGGGTTGGCAGCCCGTGTTCGAGGTAACCCAAAGTGAGCCGTTGCGGTAGACGGCATCCAGCAGGCGCGCATCGTTGGTATCGATGAGGTTCGCCGAACCCTGCTGGATCGCGCCCGGCGGAATGGAGACGAGCGGGATATTCAGATCGGTCGTTGTAAAGGTAACCCCGGCCCCGACACCCGGGACGCCCTGGAGCGACCAGATTCGAAGGATGTCGGCCGGCGGCGGCAAACTCGCGTCCGGCACCGCCGCCATGTACAGCGGGCAGACACCGCCGCTGCACGTGGGTGAGAGCGAGTCCGCAGGCGAGATGGAGTCCAACCCCTGCGGCGCCGCGAAGAATTGGGTCTTCGGGCTGGTGATCGAGGAGTTCAGGAGGTCGCTCTTTCTGGCGACCAGAAACTCCGTTCCCTGAAACTGACTCGTGGAACTCACCGGGAGCGAATAAGAGTTCCCCGTGAGCACAAGCTTGTCTTCGTTAAACCCAAGATGCGGGAAATCCGGAAAGGTGTTAATCGTTGTGGCCGCGTAGAGCGCGAAGCTCTGAGTGGGATCGGAGCCGGGCGAGACCGCCAGGCGGAAATCCCCCTGAGGTGGATTCACGAACGTCTGCTCCACGGTGACGCACGAGATGTACCAGCGCTGCGCCACGGGATCGAACCGGATTCTCGGGTCCGAGATCAGGTCGCTGAAGAGGGCTCCGAAGAGACTGAACAGATCAATGGTCGTTACCGCCGGCGGAGACACGTTCATATTCCAGATGCGAATATCAATGTTCACCGCTTCCACGACAAAGCCGGCTCCGGCCGCCACTTGCGTGTCGGGAGGCACTGCCCCAAGAACCGTGTCGTCAAAGGTGAGGCCATCGAAGCCAGTTCCGGGGCCCACGGCGACGCTGGATGCAGTTGCGTGGACTGGGCTGGCAGCTTCCGATAGGGCGCCGAACTCCGCGGCCGATTTCTTCTGCTTAAAGGCGTCCGCGTCGCCAACATAAAACAGATGATGTTTGAATCTGCCGTTGAGTTGGCTGTGGGAAGGCAGGTCGCGAACATTCACGGTTCCCACCAACTGTAATGTTTGGCCTTGAAGCGCAGAAGCAACGCCTGCTATCAGGATCAAACTTAGCGCGATCGACGACCAACCGCTGGCGGCTGGTTCATGGCCGGGAGTCTTGGGTGTGTGCATGATTCGCCTCGACGAGTGCCTTCATCTCAAACGATTCCCAATTCTATTCCAGTTTTTGTCGATTCGATGGTCCTGTAGGTACCAAAACTACAGTGAACTAAAGTGAATCAACCGGCATCGCGTGCGGACTTTTTCCTAGAGGGCAACGCTCGCTACGCCCCAAGCGGCGCGCTCTTTAACGATGCGACTCGCGCCGAAAACAGTTGTGCCCCAAGACCTTAGGGATGCCGATGCAACGCGTGCGTGGCGATGCGGGTCGAGTCACCGTGTTGGAAAGAAAGGCCGCCCGCGGACAAGGCCAGGGTGTGCTGGAGGGAGTTGTTTCCGGCACGCCGGTTTGTTCAGTGCGCGCAGTGTTTGGGAAATGAGCCGGATAGGGCGTACCGAAAGCTGCTGAACCGCCTTTCGACACGGCTATAGTACCCTTTATCGTGTATCGTGAACTTATTGTGACCGGCCGCACTGCATCGAGAAACTTGTGCAGCAAAGGCTTGGAGGATTGGGAGGGCTCAGTGATCGAAGCCATTGGAGACGATCGAGCCCGCGGGCCGCGATCCTGCGCTCGCTAGCACCGTGGGTCCGAGAGGGCAAGGAGCACACGATCCACGAGGGATTTTGTTTCATCTCTGATCATTTGTATCGGGCTCGCCGCCGTGAGTCTTGCCCTCTCCGTCCGTTTGAAATAATTGCGATGGCGGGCTTGCAGCTGTAGAGTCGGCGGACGTGAGTCTTGTCTGCCCCAAGCCGAGGGCCGCGGCGGAAACGAAGCGCACGGACCGGGTAGTCCGACACATTTGTGAAGAGCGGTCAACGCAGACGTATCGCACCACAGACCGCGCCCGCTACTTGTGCTATCCTGGGACAGTACAAAAAGAGATTAAGAATAGACGAGGAGTATCGATTCGAGCATGGCCCTGGCGACCGATTCCAAGCAGCAAGTAGTCGCAAAATACCGCGTTCACAAGACTGACACCGGCTCGCCAGAAGTTCAGGTAGCGATCCTCAGCCAGCGCATCAAACAGCTGGAGGATCATTTCAAGATGCACGCCAAGGACCATCATTCCCGCAGGGGATTGTTGTCGATGGTCGCACGCCGGCGGCGCCTTCTGAAATACCTGAAAAGCCGTAACCCGGAAAGGTACAAGAACCTGATTCAAAGCTTGGGCATCCGCCGTTAGATGCTCGCGCTCAGGTAACCCGCCCCGGTGGGCGGCTCCCTTCAGTTCACTCACTCCAAAGTCTCCTCTTAATCCGAAGCAGGCGGAGCAGAAAGCCCGGCCTGGATTAAAAGGACAATCAGATGTTACAGACAGTTGAAATCGACCTGGACGGTCGAAAAATTACCCTCGAGACCGGGAGAATCGCCAAGCAGTCCAATGGAGCCGTAGTGGTCCGCTCGGGGGACTCCGTGGTGCTCGTTTCCGCGTGTTCCAATGAGGAACCCAAACCGGGAGCAACGTTTTTTCCGCTCACGGTGGACTATCGTGAATACACTTACGCTGCCGGAAAATTTCCCGGCGGCTTCATCAAACGCGAGGGACGCCCCTCGGAGAAAGAAATCCTGACCAGCCGTCTGATCGACCGGCCCATCCGGCCGCTGTTTCCGGAAGGCTACATGAACGAGACGCAGGTCATCGCCATGGTGTTGTCGGCCGATCCGCAGCTCGATCCCAACACGTTGGCCATCGTCGGCGCCGGCGCGGCGCTCGCGATCTCGGACATTCCATTCCAGCACGTGCTGGCCGGCGTGCGCGTCGGCTCCGTGAGCGGGAAGCTGATCGCGAATCCCACCTACGATCAAACTCACGAATCCAAGATCAACATCATCGTGGCCGGCACCGAAGAAGGCATCGTGATGGTGGAGGCGGGCGCGCAGCACGCCAGCGAAGCCGAAGTTCTGGAAGCCATCGAATACGGGCATGAGTGCTGCAAGAAGATCGTGGCCGGTATCCGTGAGCTGGTGGCCAAGGCTGGCAAGTCCAAGCGGCCCTTCACTCCGCAGGAGATCAATAAAGAACTCTACGCGCAGATCGAGGCGCAGATCCGCGCGGAACTCACCGACGCGCTCAACACCAAGAAGTACCAAAAACTCGAGAGCTACCAGAAGGTAGCCAACGCCAGATCCAAGGTGGTGGAACCGCTTCCGGAAGACCAGAACGAGGAAGGCGGCGACCTTTTCGATCGGCTGAAAGAGCGGATTTTCCGCGATGAGATGTTAAAGGGGAGGCGGCGTCCGGATGGGCGTGCGTTCGACGAGATCCGTCCCATCGAGAGCGAAGTCGGCGTGCTGCCTCGCACGCATGGTTCGGCGCTGTTCACCCGCGGCGAGACGCAGGCGCTGGTCACGGTCACGCTGGGCACCAAGGAAGACGAGCAGCGCATCGAGATGTTCGATGTCACTCAGACCTCCAAGCGCTTCATGTTGCACTACAATTTCCCGCCCTTCAGCGTGGGCGAAGTGGGATTCATGCGCGGCCCGGGACGCCGCGAGATCGGGCACGGCGCGCTGGCCGAGCGATCTCTTTCCGCCGTCGTGCCGGATGAAAAGGATTTCCCGTACACGCTGCGCGTGGTCAGCGACATCCTGGAATCGAACGGATCGAGTTCCATGGCCACGGTCTGCGGCGCGACCCTGGCGCTGATGGACGCCGGTGTGCAAATCAGCGACCCGGTGGCGGGAATCGCCATGGGTTTGGTGATGGAAGGCAAGGACTACGCCATCCTGACCGACATCGCCGGCCCCGAGGACCACTACGGCGAAATGGATTTCAAAGTGGCCGGATCGCGCCAGGGAATCACCGGTCTGCAGATGGACATCAAGGTTCCGAACGTCACCACCAGCATCATGAAGGAAGCGCTCGATCAGGCCCGCCGCGCGCGTCTCTTCATTCTCGACAAGATGCTGGCTGTCATCGCCGAACCGCGTAAGGAGATGTCGCAATATGCCCCGCGCATCTACACCCTCACCATCCCGACCGACAAGATCCGCGACCTGATCGGGCCGGGCGGCAAGATGATCCGCAGCATCGTGGATGAAACCGGCGTCAAGATCGACGTCGAGGACGACGGCCGGGTGAACATCTTCGCCTCCGACGGCGCTTCGGCCCAGAAGGCCATCCAGCGCGTCACCGACATCGCGGCGGTCGCCGAAGTCGGCAAGACTTATCTCGGCAAGGTGGTTCGCATCGTGGAGTTCGGCGCGTTCGTCGAAATCTTCCCTGGCACCGACGGCCTGCTGCACATCAGCGAGATCTCGGAGAACCGCATCAAGCAGGTGCGCGACGAGCTTAAGGAAGGCGACCAGATCCTGGTCAAAGTCCTGGCGCTCGAAGGCAACAAAATCAAGCTCAGCCGCAAGGCCATCTTGCGCGAACAGCGCGAAAAGCTCACGAAGAAGTAAGGCGCGCGGTCAGTCCGGCAGGCCGACCTTTTTGCGTAATGCCGCAAGCCGCGGATCGCCGCGCAGGAATGCGAATTCCGGGTCGTTGAGCGCACGGCCGATTCTCACCGCGCCCAGCGAAGCCACGCGGTCCAAAGCCTCCAACGTGCGATCCTTGTCGCCAACCCCGGCGAAAATCAGGGCCTGAGAAAACGCATTAGGGGCAACCAGGGCGGCAAGTTTCTCGGCCTGCTGGCGACGTCCGGCTCGCCCATAGGCGTAGCCGAGATACCGCGGAGTCCTTGCTGCCCCGAGGACCTGGATGGCCTCACTGATCTTGCCCTGACCCAACAGAGCCCGGCCCAGACACTCGCTCCTGGTTGAGAAGCTTACCGGCAACTTTTCACAGTGACCGGCCGCCTCATCAAACCGGCGAGCCGAAATCAGTACCCAGCCCAGCGCGTTTTGAACGCCGGGTGCGAAGGCGTCCGCTTTCTCAGCTGCTCGCATGGCTCGGAGCGCGTCGCTGGTCCGGCCGAGAGGCAATAGAACGTACATCGCGAGGTCAGGGTATGCCACCCAGTCGCCAGGGTCGAGCTCGATGGCGCGGCGGAAGCTCTTCTCTGCCAGTTCCCAGTGGCCGTCGCGAGCGTGTACCATCCCCAACGCCTCGTGCGCTTCGGCTAACAGGGGGTCTAACTGGATCGCTCGTTCCGCTGCAGCCCGCATCCCTGCCAGCTCTTGAGCATGATCACTTTCAAAACCCTGGGCCGAGCTGGCCGCGTACGTCGCTGCCAGGCCTGCGTAAGCTGGTGCGAACTGAGCGTCCTGCGAAATGACTTGCTGGTAAAAACCGGCGGCTTGACGAGCTTGCCTTTGGTGGCGCTGATCCGGCAGTGCCCGCGCGCGCAAATAAAGATCGTATGCCTCGACGCTGGTTTCGTAACGTCGCCGCCCGCGCCCGAGCTTGAGACGCAGATTGTTGACAATGCCAATCGAGACTTCGTCCTGGATGGCGAAAACGTCTGACACTTCCCGGTCAAACCTACCGGACCACAGTCGCGCCTCGTCGCGGACTCGAACCAGTTCAGCCTCGACTCGCAAGCGCAGGCCTGTGCGCAGGACAGAACCTTCAAGAATGTAATCCGCCCCCAGTTGCGCCCCCGCTTCGCGTATAGTGTGGAACCTACCCTTCATGCCAAACGAGGAGGTGCGAGAGCGCACGGCCAGTCCGTCAATTATGCCTAGATTCCGGATCAATTCATGGGTAAGGCCGTCGGCAAAGTAGTCCTCGGCGGGATCTTGGCTTACGTTGACGAGGGGCAGAACGGCAATTGGGATCGGGGCATTGTGCGGCCTAAGTCGCGTCCAGCCGACGGCCAACACGGCTACTAGCACGCACGCGGTGCCCGCGATGACCCAACGGAACCATGACCGGGCGCCCCTAGAGGGTCGGGAAGTGTCGACGTCTGGCCATGCCGCGGCGTGCGGATCAGCGGAACATACCCGCCCTTCGGCAGCTCGATCACGAGCGGGTCGCCTTTCCCCTCGCCCTCGTAGTACTCAGTGAGCCGCGCCCGGAGCCGCCGCGCCTCGGTTCGTACGATGGGATCGTGCTTGGGATCGTAGTCCGGCTTCCGGCCGAATACTTCGATTCCGATGATGGACTCCTTCAGTTCGTCATCTCGGCCTTCCAGGTGCCGTTCTACAATGAACCGCAAGAAACGGGAGATCTGCTCGCTACGCGAGAAAGCTCTGCTTTCCAGCACCTGCTTCAGGTGCTGCCGTGCGGTTCGTGGCTCCGCTTCGACCGGTGACATTGGTATACAGAATACCTCTTGTTTTCAGGGCGTCTAAGGGTGTGCACACCCTTGTCGCACCCCGCGACGCTTGTGATTTCGCGCCTCGATCTGCAATCTATACGTATGCGAACTGTTGTCTTGCTGATGTTGGCCGTGTGCGTTTCGACACAGGCGCAGACGCCCAACGGCTCGATCGTGAACTTCGAGATTGAGAACTTTACGATATATGTTTTTGACTGCCCCAATTCCGAATTGGCGCAAAGCACGAGCAAACTCGACCGCCCTCTTGGTCCTACATTCGAAACCGGGCTTGGCATCGGCGACATCGTTTCAGTGAATGGAACTCCCGTAAAAGGGACGGCATACGAGACCGTGATTGGCCTCCTGGGAGCCTCTCCCAATCCCGCGCCTGGGGCGGCTATCGTTGACCAAAGACGCATAGGAGTGGTCCGGTGGGACCTGGAGTTCTTGGATGCCACTGGTAAGGAGCTAGGCACCCTCTATATCGGCGGGCTCGACGCCGGGATGCCGACCCCCGCGGGCGCACCCGCTGCAATGCCCAATGGCGCGTCGCTCATTATAGGGGGCTCGGGAGCCTTTCTTGGGGCGCACGGTTATTTCTCGGCGCCCAATGACGCCACGATGGGAGCACGCTTTACCTCAGCTTGCGAGGACCCGTCTCTGCGGCGCGTCTTTGCGGAAGGGCGGGGAAAACGCCACGGTTTTCTGTATCTCATCCCGCTGGCTCCTCCTATGATCGTCATGACCACCAGCGGGCCGAACGTGATCCACATGAGCGACGGCACGCCGGTAACCGCCGCCAACCCCGCCCATGCGGGAGAGACCCTGACCCTGTTCGCCTCTGGTCTTGGCCCCACCCGGCCTGGAGTCGACCCCGGACAACCGTTCACTTCCGATCCGGTCCAGGTGACCAATTCTCCGGTCCAGGTGGTGGTGAATGGAAACGCGATAGACGTGAGCAACGCGAGCGGTGTCCCCGGCGCCGTAGATAGCTACCAGGTCGACTTCGCACTCCCGGACAACCTCGCACCCGGCCAAGTCTCGATCCAATTGACGAGCGCGTGGATCGCCGGGCCGGCGGTGACAATCCCGGTGCAATAAGGCTCCGCCGGCGACCGGTTGCTACACTGAAGATCCAAGTCTTCACAGTATGCAATACGTCAACCTCGGTTCCACCGGCCTGAAGGTTTCGCGAATCTGCCTGGGCGCCATGACCTACGGGTCCAAGAAATGGCGCCAGTGGGTGCTGGAAGAAGAGGAAAGCCGCCCCTTTATCCGCCGCGCTCTCGAACTCGGCATCAATTTCTTCGACACCGCCGACGTCTATTCGCACGGCGAGAGCGAGCAGATCCTGGGACGCGCTCTCAAGGATTTCGGATCGCCGCGCGACCGGCTGGTCATCGCGACCAAAGTCTTCAGCCCCATGGGCGATGATCCGAATCTGCGCGGTCTCTCGCGCAAGCATATCCTGCATTCCATCGACAACAGCTTGCGCCGGCTGGGTGTCGACTACGTGGATCTCTACCAGATTCACCGCTTCGACTACGACACGCCTATCGAAGAAACACTGGAAGCGCTCGACGCCGTGGTGAAGGCGGGCAAGGCGCTGTACCTGGGCGCGTCCTCGATGTTCGCCTGGCAGTTCGCCAAGATGCTCCATAAGCAGGACGCCCTCCGCCTGGCGCGATTCGTCAGCATGCAGAATCACTACAACCTGATTTATCGCGAGGAGGAGCGCGAGATGATCCCGCTGTGCCGCCACGAGGGCATCGGCCTCATCCCCTGGAGCCCGCTGGCGCGCGGCTTTCTGACGGGCAACCGCCGCAAGGAGGATTTCGGCGAGACCGTCCGCGCGCGCACCGACGAATACGCGCAGCGCATGTATTACCACGACTCCGATTTCGCGGTGGTGGATCGAGTCACCGAGATCGCGCGCCAGCGCGGCGTCTCGAACGCGCAGATCGCGCTGGCTTGGATGCTCGCGCAGCCCGGCATCACGTCGCCCATCATCGGGGCCAGCCGCATGCAGCACCTCGAGGATGCCGTCGCGGCATCGCAACTCAAGCTGGACGATGCGGAATTAAGAGCGCTGGCGGAACCCTACCAGCCGCACCGCGTCCTCGGGCATACCTAGCTCGCCCCGGGGCCCGGCCGTATTGGAGATATCGAGTTTCGCGGAAACTTCGGATCCAGCTTAGTGCGCGGCCACGGGAGCGGCTTTTTTCCGCGGCGCCCGGCGCTTTTCCACCGGCGGCTGCCGGTCGCTCTTCTTGAGCGCCGAAAGCGCGATCGAAAGCACGAATTTCTTCTCGCCGTGATCGTCAAACTTGATCACAATGTATTCTTCATTGCAGGAAAGCACCGAACCCAAGCCATATTTGGAGTGTTCGATCTGCGCGCCTTGCGAAAAAGCTGGTTTGAATGCCATAGGGAGGGAGAGGCCGAGACCTCAATTCATGATAACATTTTGATGATGTTTTGTCGAAGCATGGGTTCGGGAGAGGTTGGTAGAAACTGGCGTAAATGATTCATATCATGCCGCTTAAGCTCTATCGGGCCGCCTCCCGATCCGGCGGCCGGCCGCACCGGGAGCCGCTCCCCTAAGGAGACCCGTTTTACATGCAGGACCTGAAGAAAAAGATGGAAGAAGAAATTGCGGCGCTCGAAAACGAGCTGCGGATCCAACTTCCGCGCGAGATTTCCAAGGCGCGCGCGCACGGGGATTTGAGCGAAAATGCCGAGTACCATGCCGCCAAGGAACGGCAGGGGATGGTCAACGCCCGGCTGGGCCAGCTCCGCAGCCGCCTGCGCGAGCTTTCCATGATCGACGTCTCGCGCATTCCTCGGGACCGCATCGGTTTCGGTTCTTCGGTGACCGTGCTCGATCTGCAGAAGGACGAGGAGATCACCTATCAATTGGTCACCAGCGAGGAGGCCGACGTGGCAACAGGCAAAATTTCCACCACCTCGCCCATCGGCCGGGGCCTACTTGGAAAGCAAGTGGGTGATACAGTAAAGGTTCACATCCCAGGAGGCGTGCGTGAGTTGGAGGTCCTTCAATTGATAACCATCCACGACTCCCAAGCGTGACTTGGCATCGGTTAGAATCGGAAAGGGCGGTACGCCAATGACTTATACCCGCGCGATCGGCACGGCGTGTGACCAAGTAATCCGCTGGATCGTGCGCGGGCTGGCTCTCTCGAAGATCCACCCCAATGTCCTCACCTTCCTGGGTCTGCTCATCAATGCCGGAGCCGCGGTTTTACTCGCCGCCGGCCTATTTCGCTGGGCGGGCATCGTGATCATTGGCGCGGGCCTGTTCGACATGGTCGACGGTCGCGTGGCCCGCGAAACCAACCGCGTGACGCGCTTCGGCGGCTTCTTCGACTCCGTTCTGGACCGTTACTCCGACCTGGCTCTGCTGATGGGCTTGCTGGTCTACTACGGCATCATCAACCGGCCGTTCTACGTGGTGCTGACCGCTATCGTCATGACCGGGTCGGTGATGGTGAGTTACACACGGGCCCGCGCCGAGAACACCATTCCCAGTTGCAAGGTCGGCTTCATGGAGCGCCCCGAGCGCGTGGTCCTGCTGATCATCGGCGCTCTATTCGATCGCATGGCGCCAGTGCTGTGGGTGGTGGCGGTGCTCTCTAACATCACCGTGATTCATCGCATGGTCTTCACCTACCAGGAAGCCAAGCGGCTCGAAGAAGCCCAGCTCCGGCCTCCGGCGGTGCGCGAGGCATCCTCCTTCTAACCTCTCGGTAGATCTCCGGCCTGGAATCGAGGCAGCTCGCATACCCATTCTAGGGGTCTACCCTATCGCCAACCGAGAAACCTCGTGTCACCCTGTGAGTCAAAGATTCGTATGTCCATGCGGCCCGGGCATAGTACTTCCCGCGCGGTTCGTGGGCCGGATCAGGTTCACAAGTCGATTGCGAAGGAGCATTATGAAATCACCGAAAAGCCTGGCATTCCTGCTGGCCTTGGCGCTGGCGGCGGTCGGCGCACTTCCGGCCGCGGCGCAGACCTGCCCCGCAACGCCGGGAAGCCCAACCATCAGCGCGTTGACGAATTTCGAACGAACGCTGACGCTCAACAGCACGCTATTGAGCACCATCACCCCGAACATCACGGCCGACACGCTGGCCGCCCTCACTGGTGGTGCGCTCGAACTGCGCGAGCAGCTCAATTACAACCCTGCCAACAATGTCCTGACGTCGTTCTTCTTTGTGGTGGCGCCAGGCTCGCCCGTTCCGACCAATCTCGCGCAGATCCCCTTCACCTCCATTCTGGCCACCTCCGCGCTCGGCATCTGTCAAATCGTGGTGGTCAACAAGCCTGCTCCGTCGGCAATGTTTTTCGGCGCCATCGGGAACAGTTCGCCATCCTTCTTCGGACCGTTCACCGGAGAGCCGGCGGTGTTCTCGTTTGGATTCACTTACGACAGCCCGCCGGTCGTCAGCAATGTCACGGAAGTCGTGGCCGGAACCCTGGCGGCGTACTCTGCCACGGCTGCCGGATCGTTCACGGTCTTTCCGCTTCCCGGCGGCACCACTCCGGGGACCGGCGCCATCACGATTTCCATCACCGGTCCCGGCGGCGCATCTACCGCGAATTCTTTCACGTCCATCCAAACCTTCGCCACCCTGGACGCTTCTGCGTCCGCCTCCAGCAATGGCGGCCCGCTCACGTTTTCCTGGAGTCCTGTGGACGGATTTCCACTTCCGGGAATCCAAGGTGCAACCAACGGTCCGGTTCTGCAGCTTACCGCGATGCGTATTGGACACACCTACCAGTTGATGTTGACGGTAACGGACTCCAAAGGCTTAACCGCTACGGCTATCGTTACAGTGATCTGCGTTTAGTCAGGCGACGACGGAGCTGCTCGGCGCAGTGGGGACGGTGTTCTCGTTAAAGCTGTATCCGAAGCCTCGCACGGCGCGAATGAAAACCGGATTGCTGGGGTCCAGCTCGATCTTCTGCCGCAAGCGCAGAATGTAAACGTCCACGGTGCGATCCGTCACCGCGCGATCGTGCCCCCAGACCGAGTCCAGAAGCTGCTCGCGGCTGTACACCAGGCCCGGCCGGCTCATCAGAAACTCCAGCAGCCGAAACTCGGTGGCGGTCAGCGCGATCTCGCGTCCGCGCAGCGCCACGCGGCAACTGGCGCGGTCCAGCTCCAGCTCGCCTGCACGCACGGTTCGCGCCGGGCTAACCTGGCTCCGCAGTTGATTCTTAATGCGGGCGATCAGCTCGCGCACGAAGAACGGCTTAACGATATAGTCGTTGGCCCCCAACTCCAATCCCAGGATCCGGTCCGTTTCCGAAACGCGGGCGGTGAGGAAAATCACCGGCACGTGGCCCAGCTCGGAATGCGTGCGGAGCGCCTTACAGATCTCCAGGCCGTCGCCATCCGGCAACATGATATCGAGAATGATCAGGTCCGGCCGCTCCCGGCGGCACAATTCGATAGCGCCTTTGCCGGTCTGGGAGCCGGTTACGGCGAAGCCTTCCTTCTCCAGGTTGTACTTCACCAGAGCGAAGAGATCGGAGTCATCCTCGATCAAGACGATTTTCTTCATACGCAGCGTGGACGTCGGCCTTACGCTCCTCTCCTTGAAGGTATCGCGAATTCGGTTACAAAATCATGACAGATGCGTTAAGAGCCTGTTCCAGGCGCGGAAAAATCAGGCCAGTCCCGCGATCACAGCGTCGGTGAATTGGCCCGTGGAGGCGCGCCCTCCGGCGTCCGGCGTGAGGTATTTGCCGTCCACATAGGCCCGCTCGATAGCGGCGCGCAGCCGCTTCCCGGCCGCGGTTTCGCCCAGGTGAGTCAGCATCAGCACTGCGGACAGCATCAGCGCCGTGGGGTTGGCCACACCCTTGCCCGCGATGTCCGGCGCGCTGCCGTGCACGGCCTCGAAAACGGCGTCCTGGTCGCCCATGTTCGCGCCCGGCACAACACCCAGCCCGCCCACCAGCCCCGCGGCCAGGTCCGACACGATGTCGCCATACAGATTCGGGAGCAGCAGAATGTCGAACGTCTCCGGCCGGATCACGAGCTGCATGGAGGCGTTGTCCACAATCAGCTCCTTGTATTCGATTTCCGGAAAGCGCTGCGCCACTTCGCGGCAGCATCGCAGGAAGAGCCCGTCCGCCAGCTTCATGATGTTGGCCTTGTGTATCGCCGTCACCTTCTTGCGGCCGGATTTTTTTGCGAAGTTGAAGGCGTACTCGGCGATGCGAACCGACGCCACGCGCGTGATCACCTTGAGGCTGGTGACCACGTCCTTCACCACCTCGTGCTCCAGGCCCGAATACAAGTCCTCGGTGTTCTCGCGAAAGATCACCATGTCGATGGTGACGTCGTCGAAGCGGGTCTTCACGCCGGGCAGGGAATGCACCGGGCGCACGTTGGCGTACAAATCGAACTGCCGGCGCAGCGCCACGTTGACGCTTTGAAATCCGCCCGCGACCGGCGTGGTCACCGGGCCCTTCAGGCCCACGTGGGTCCGCTCCAGCGATTCGATCACGTGCGGTGGCAAGACTTGCCCGGATTTGGAAATTATGCTGGCGTTCAGATCGGCGCGCTGCCAATCTATGGAAACGCCCGTCGCGTTGACGGCGCGGACCGTGGCCTCGGCGACTTCCGGACCGATGCCGTCTCCGGGGATTAGCGTAACGGGGTGAGACACGTTTACCATTGTAGGGAATGAGTTCAATACAACGTGCCTTGATCAGTGTGACCGACAAGAGCGGCATTGTCGATCTCGCCCGGGGCCTCAGCGGCCTGGGCGTGGAGATTGTCTCGACCGGGGGAACAGCGCGCGCCATCCAGGAGGCCGGCATCGCGGTGCGCGAAGTTTCCGAATTGACCGGCTTTCCTGAGATGCTGGATGGACGGCTGAAAACCATCAACCCTCGAATCGCCGGCGGCATTTTGGCCATCCGGCGTAACGCGCAGCATATGAAATCGCTCGCCGAGCACCAGATCGGGACCATCGACATGGTGGTGGTGAATCTGTACGCGTTCGAAAAAGTCGCGGCCAGGCCGGGCGCTGCTCTGCACGAGCTGATCGAGAACATCGACATCGGCGGGCCGACGCTGATCCGCGCGGCGGCCAAGAATTATCAGGACGTCGCCGTCGTGACTTCTCCCGACGACTATCCGGCTATCCTCCAAGAGCTGCACGAATGCAAGGGCCGGCTGTCGGAAGCGACGCTGTGGCGGCTGGCGCAAAAGGCGTTCACGCTGACGGCGGCATACGATCGCGCCATCAGCACGCGCCTGGCGTCGATCGGCGCGGAGGAAGGTTCCGGCTTGCCCGCGTTCCTCGACATCCGCGCGCCGCGCGCGCTGGATTTGCGTTACGGTGAGAATCCGCACCAGAAAGCGGCGCTGTATTCCAACCGGCGAGGCGGAATCGCGGCAGCCGAGCAACTGCAGGGCAAGGAGCTTTCCTACAACAACCTGGTGGATCTGGACGCGGCCTGGCAGTTGATCCAGGAGTTCGATCGGCCGGCTTCCGCCATCATCAAACACACCAACCCGTGCGGATGCGCCGAGGCCGCGACACTGGTGGAAGCGTACAAAAAAGCGTTGGAGGCCGATCCGGTCTCGGCGTTCGGCGGCGTGCTGGCGTTCAATCGCGCATTGGACGAGGAGACCGCGCGCGAGGTCGCGAAGCTGTTCGTCGAAGCCATCGCCGCGCCGGACTACGAACCGGGCGCCCGCGCAGCCCTGGCCTCTAAGAAAAATCTGCGCCTCCTGAACGTCAGCCCGGCTCCGTCAGATGCGCCAGTAGTGAAATCAATCAGCGGCGGCTACCTGGTCCAGTCCGCCGACGCGCATAAACTCGACCGCGCGCAGTGCAAAGTCGCGACCGAGCGAGCCCCGACGGCCGAAGAATGGCAGGCGCTGGAGTTCGGATGGAAGGTGTGCAAACACGTCAAGTCGAACGCGATCGTCTACGCGCGCCCCGGCCAAAGCGTCAGCGCGGGCGCCGGCCAAACCAGCCGCGTCGATTCAGTGAAGGTCGGCGCGATGAAGGCGGTTCTTCCGCTTACAGGCACAGTGCTCGCCTCCGACGCGTTCTTCCCCTTCGCAGACGGCATCGAAGAAGCCGCCAAGCACGGCATCACGGCGGTGATCCAACCCGGCGGCTCAGTCCGCGACGAAGAAGTAATCGCGGCGGCGAACAAGCTCGGCCTGGCGATGGTCTTCACCGGCATCCGCCACTTCCGTCATTAGGTCGACCTCCAGATTAGTGATTACCTCGACCACCGTCTAGCGGCCCAGTCTTTCGATATTCAGCCTTCGTCAAGTCAACGAGAGCGCGCTTAAGGAGTCGGAAGCATCGTTTCGCCAGTCAAAATAGTAGACGCCGCACTCCTTTCGTGCACCCGCGCACCCATTTCGCAAAACCATCAAGCTGCTATCGCGGCGGAAGTCGATCTTAACATCGCTTAACGGGTCCATGGAAACATATAACTCTGTGCCTGACCCATTTAGCGGCGAACCGAAGACGCGTCCGCTTATGGCGTCGACGACGGCCATCATGAGGCACTCCGACCCACAGCCCCAGCGAATCACATAATAGTGACCGGCGAAATTCGGCCCCGGACTCTCAACCGGATGTTTCCAGCTTCCATTCCAAACGCCGCGACCTTTCGACACGCCTTCTCTTATCCGAGTGCGGTACCGTCTCTCCTCGGCTGTTGTCAAGATCGCGTCAACTGCTTCACCGGTGAAGACCTCTGTTGCCGGGTAGTCCCGAAACGTCGGCGTGCGGGCGGTGTCTTTCGCCACCGGTTCCGACTGCGCCATGAGAATCACGGCCGAAGTTTGTGCCAAAAGAGCAACTAAGTTCATTAGAGGACCTTGAGCTCTTGCGCGCCCTGCGCGTTGTAGAACTCTCTCAACCGCCGCGCTGCCGCTGGACCCACCACCTTGGCCAAATCCTCCGCCGACGCCTCACGCACACGCTCCAAGCTCCCGAACTCCCGCAGCAGCCGCGCGATGGTCTTCTCCCCGATTCCTTCCACCTGCTCCAGCTCCGACGTCAGCCGGGCCGCGTTGCGCCGCGTGCGGTGGAACGTCACCGCGAACCGATGCGCCTCGTCGCGCACCAACTGGATCAGGTGCAGCACCGGCGAATAGTGGTCCAGCACGATCGGCTCGTTCTCCTGCCCGTACACGTAGATGATCTCTTCACGCTTGGCAATCGACGCCAGCGGCTGATTGATCACCCCGATCGCCTCCAGCGCCTCCGCCGACACGTGCAATTGCCCCAGCCCGCCGTCCACCAGAATCAAGCTCGGGAACGGCTTGTTCTCCTGCTGCAATCGCGAATAGCGCCGCGTGATGACCTCGCGCATGGACGCGAAATCGTCGTTGCCAACCACCGTGCGGATGATGAACTTCCGGTAGTCCGCCTTCTTCATTCGCCCGTCATCCCACACCACCATGCTCGCGACCTTGTCGGTGCCCTGAATGTGCGAAATGTCGAAGCACTCGATGCGCTGGGGCGGCTCGGGCAGCCCCAGCACGTCCTGCACGGCCTCCTGAATCGCCTTCGACGACGGCTTCATCACGCGGAAGCGCTGATGAAACGCATGCTTGGCGTTGGTTTCCACCAGCGTCAGGAGCGCCTTTTTCTGGCCGCGCTGCGGAGTCTGGATCTCCACCTTGCGCCCCCGCCGCTCGCTCAGCAGATCTTCCAGCTCCGCGCGATCCTCGAAGTCCACCGGCACGTGGATGCGGTTGGGGATATACGGCTGATCGAGATAAATCTGCTTGAGCAGCGATGAAATGAATTCCGGCGGCTGGAAATCGAACAGATCTTCCCAAAAGTATTCGCGCCGGTCCACGATCCGGCCATTGCGCAGATGAAACACGTTCGCGGCCACCAGGGGCGGCTCGGCGTAATAAGCCAGAATGTCGATGTTGTCGCCGTCGGCGGCTGCGATCTTCTGCTTCTCCTCCATCTCCTCGACGGTCGCGATCAGATCGCGCAGTCCGGCCGCTTCCTCAAAGCGCGTATCCTCGGAGGCCTGCTGCATACGGCCGCGCAACCCCTTGGCCAGGTCCTTCAAACGCCCTTCCAGGAACAGCCGCACGTCGCGCACCGCCGCGGCGTACAGTTCCTCGGTCGTCAAGCCTTCGACGCATGGCCCCAGGCAGCGATGGATGTGGTACTCCAGGCACGGGTGCGTGTGGAAACGCGTCAAATCCACTTTGCAGGACGGAACCTTGAAGTGCCGGTGAATGAAGTGCACCAGCCGGTGCGCCAGGTTGCCGGGAAAGTACGGCCCGAAATAGCTCGATCCGTCTTTGATCAGCCGCCGCGTCACGTACACACGCGGATATTTCTCGTGGGTCAGCTTGATATACGGGAAAGTCTTGTCGTCCCGCAGCAGGATGTTGAAGCGCGGCTTCCACTGCTTGATCAGATTGTTCTCGAGCGCCAGCGCTTCCTTGTTGTTATCGACCAGGATGTACTCGATGTCGCGCGCGTCTGCAATCAGCGATCCGGTCTTCGCATCCGCCAGGCGTTCATCGGAAAAATAGCTGCGCACGCGGGCCCGCAGGTTCTTGGCCTTGCCCACATAGATGACCGTGCCGTGCTCGTCTTTGTAGAGATAGACTCCCGGCAGCAGAGGCAATTGTGCCGCTTTATCGCGAAGCTCCATGGGGGTCTGCTTCTATTGTCGCAAGCGGAGCTTCGCGCGGGAACGCGAGGCAGCGCTAGGGCCGGCCTTCGTGCTTCTTGTGCCGGTCGTATAAGTATCCGGCGCCCGCGCCCGCCAGCGCTCCGATGCCTGCGCCTTTGCCTCCGCCCGCCAGCGCTCCTATGGCCGCGCCACCCGCCGCGCCTATTCCGACCCGCTCGGCGGTCTTGCGATGCGCCCTGCGCCGGCTGTAGTAGGAATGCTGTCTGTAGTGATGCTGACGATAGTAGACGGCGGCCGGAGCGGAGACGGGCGCCAGCATGTTAGCGGCGAGTAACAAAGATACAATTGACCTCCGCATAATACCTCCGCCTCTCCGATGCGCGGGCAGCCGTCAACGTAGCGCGGAAATCGGCAATGTCACGGTTTCCCGAAGGTCCACTCCACGCCTAGCAGCGGCACGAAATCATGCAGCCAACCATGAATCTTCGCGCCCGGCGCCGCCGCGAAGAGTTTTTCCGGAAACGGCGTGGCGTAGTCGCGGAAGTCGAGACGCACCAGCCAATGTTCGTTCACCGCCATCTTGACACCGCCGCCAAAGCTGATCAGCGCCTTGACTTCGTCAGCGTGGGTGAGGAATGCAAAGTTGCTGAGCGGCTGCACCACATACTCCCTGCCGGTGGCCGTGTAGCGCTTGATTCCCGCGCCTCCCGCGGCGTAGGGGCGAAACCGGCTGTGGCGCGGCGTCGCGTAGACCAAAAAGTCGTAGTGCAGCGCGTGCGCGGCGGCATCCATGTTGACTTCCTGGCTGCCCGACTTCAGCTCCGAGTCGCCATCCTGAAAGGTGTAGCGCAGTTCGCCACCGAGATACTGGCCTACGTTTTCGCTGAGCACGCCCCCGACAGCAACGCGCGACCCGAAGCCGGCGTTGGCCGAATTGGGTCCGCTCGAAATGGTGGCGTCGCGATAAAAACCGAAGCCGCCTGCTGCGCCGACTGACCAGGACTGGCCAAGACAAGGCCAAGCCATCACAATCAGTGGCCACAAGAATCGGAAGTGAGACATGCTTCCTCCCGCTACTACCGATTCTAGCCGTTCAGGGGCGCGCTTACCGGATCGCCGGGTGAACGCCCTCTACGCCGGCCGGCTCTCGCGCCGCCTCAGGGCCCGTGATCAACCTCGCGCCGCGATTGTAGGTCAAATACAAGAAGCCCCAGTGGACGAACACCAGCACGCGATTGGAAAATTCCACCAGGTACATCAAGTGGATGAACAGCCAGACTAACCAGGCCAGCAGACCGGAGATATGCAAGCCGCGAATGTCGGCTACCGCGGCCGCGCGCCCGATCACGGCCAGGCTGCCCTTGTCGAAATATCGAAAGTGTGGGAGTGTCTCGCCTCGGAGGCGTTTCGCGATCAGCCGCGCCACGTAACCGCCGCCTTGCATGGCGACTTGCGCCACGCCGGGCAGAAGCGTTCCGTCCTGTTCGAAGTGCGCCAGATCTCCGAGCACGAAAATCTCGGGATGATTCGGCACGCTGCAATCCGGATTCACCATCACGCGGCCGCTGCGATCCAGCCTAGCGCCCGCGCGCCGCTCCAGCACCTCGCCGAACGGAGAAGCATGCACACCCGCCGACCAGATCACGGTTTGGGCCGCGATCCGCTCCGTGCCTACCGAAGTCCTCACGGTGACGGCGCCTTCCTCGACACAGGTGACAAAAACGTTGGTGCGCGGAGTGACGCCCAGCCGCATCAGCGAAGCCTCGGCCTTAGCGGACAGATCCGGGGGATAGGCCGGAAGCACCCGCGGGCCGCCCTCCAGCAGCAGAATCACAGCTTCTTCCGGATGGATGGACCGGAAATCGCGCCGCAGCGTGTCGTGGGCAATTTCACCGAGCGCGCCGGCCAGTTCGACGCCGGTCGCTCCCGCGCCCACCAGCACGAAAGTCAGCCAGGCGCGCCGTTTCTCCGGATCCGGCTCGCGTTCGGCCGCCTCGAAGGCATACAGAATCTTATGCCGGATGGCGGTGGCCTCTTCAATGCTTTTCAATCCTGGCGCTGTCCGCTTCCATTCGTCATGCCCAAAGTAGTAGTCGCCCGATCCGGTCGCGACGATCAGCGTGTTGTACTCCACTTCACCATCCGTCAGAATCACGCGCCGGCGCTCCACGTCCAGATCCACCGCGTCGCCCAACAGCACCTGCGTGTTTTTCTGGCGGCGAAAGACAGCCCGAAGCGGTGTGGCGATTTCTCCCGGCGAGAGCGAGCCTGTGGCCACCTGGTACAGCAACGGCTGGAAGAGGTGAAAATTGCGCCGGTCCAGCACCGTCACCTGGACCGGAGCTTTCTTCAGCGCCTTGGCGGCGTACAGTCCGCCGAAGCCGCCGCCCAGGATCACGACCCGATGCTTTGCGTCCATAGTCCCTCCGTCTGGAGCAATCCTCCACTCGGCCTGAGATTCTTAGATGCGCGGCCATCTAAGATAGTCTCAATATGCGCTATCGCACACTCGGCCGCACCGGCTTTCACGTCAGCGAAATCGGTTATGGCGCGTGGGGTATCGGCGGAAAACTGTGGCAGGGCGGAGCTGACGATGAGTCCATCCGCGCCCTGCGCCGCGCCATGGACCTGGGGGTAAACTTCATCGACACGGCGCTGGTTTATGGCGACGGCCACAGCGAGAAGCTGGTCGGCAAAGCCATCCGCGAAGCCCGGCACCGCATGTATGTGGCGACCAAAGTCCCGCCCAAGAATCGCCAGTGGCCGGCGCGGCCGGGCGTCGGGATCGAAGATGCGTTCCCGGAAGAATACATCATCCGCTGCACCGACGAGAGCCTGCGCAACTTGAGGCTCGATACCATCGATTTGCAGCAGTTCCACGTCTGGAACCCGGAGTGGCTGGATCGCGACGAATGGCGGCGCGCTTTCGAGGAGCTGAAGACTTCCGGGAAAGTGCGCGCTGCCGGCATATCGGTGAACGATCATCAGCCGGACTCCGCGCTGGCCTTGATGCGGACCGGCTGCATCGACGTGGTGCAGGTGATTTACAACATCTTCGACCAAAGCCCGGAGCGGAGTTTGTTTCCGCTTGCGCAAGAGCTGAACATCGGAGTTATCGCGCGTGTCCCGTTCGATGAAGGGAGCCTGACGGGAAGCATCACCGAGACCACGAAATTCGATCCCAAGGATTTCCGGTCATTCTATTTCCGCGGTGACCGCAAGAAGCAAGTGGTTGAGCGCGTAGCGGCGCTCCAAAGCGACCTCCCGTCCTCGGCCGGATCGCTGCCGGAAATTGCGCTGCGCTTCACCATTTCGCATCTGGCGGTGTCCACCGCGATCCCTGGCATGCGAACCGTGCGAAACGTAGAGCAGAACACGCGCGTTTCCGACCAGGGACCGCTGGACCCTGCGACGCTGGACATCCTGAAGCGCCACGCCTGGCCGAAGAATTTCTACGCCTGACGAGTGCGTGTGCTGCGGCGCGAGGTTAGGCGCCGGACGCCAGCCGTCTGAGGTCTGGCAAGCTTACCAGTCTCAGTTGGCCTCATTCTTTGCGACCTGAGGACACCTCGGAGCTTCCACTTAGCCCACCCACAGATGGACACTATTACTCTCCGGGGTCGATTGAGACTCACAAGTGTCATGCCTCGCGCTGACGCTCGCCCTCGTGCCGGCACTCGCCGCAAGCTGCAAAACCTTGCTGCTCTTTGGCTTCGGAGACCGCCTCTCCAGTGAAACAAGCAGGGTCGCTTCCGCGTCTAACGATTCGGTTGCGTTAGCGACCCGACCGGCGCGACATGTAAGAGCCATGTTCCAGCGCGGGCGGTCGTTTTGTCGTCAATTCCCGCGTCCGAAGCCCTGAAACCCGCGCCAAGGGTGAATTTTCTCTCAGTATCAACAGAAAGGCTCCTTTTGTCGATAGCAGCACGTCAGTGGCGAAGCAGGGCGGATAGAGCGGCGAGATCTGGAAGGGGGTCCGACCCTCGCAGTTCTGGCCGGACTGGACATGAGAATCGAAAGCGAGCGCTAGTAGGCTTTAGCGCAAACGGAGGTTTATAAAAGTGGTCTCCTCAAAACAAACTAATGGTCGCAACGGTCAGTTCGGCCTGGTAATCATCTTCTGCCTGTTGTTGCTGTTCAGCATGCAACCCTTGGCAGCGCAGATCGTGGCCAATGTGCCTGCCACCTGGGGCGGTTCTTGGAACAATCAAGCTGGAAAAACCGCGGCCAGTGTGGAGATCGTGCTGGACGTTTTTCCTGGTAGCAATCTAAACCCTGCTTGTTCAGTGGCGGTTCCGAGCGGGGGCGCCCCGTGTGTCTCGATCCTCGACCAGAGCTTCACTTCCGCTGATGTCGGACACTCCATAACCATCAATTCAATGAATGCCCAGTTCCAGCCGGTCGTACAACTGGTCCAGGCGTCGTCTTTCGGATTCGGATCCGCAGGGAATGGTTCTGACGGCAGCCATTTCGGGTCGTCCACATGTTGCTCCTCTGCCATCGCCGGCCAAATCACCAGCATAATAATAACTGTCGATCATGTGTGCTTTTCAAGCAACCAGGGTTGCGGCTCGGTATTCAACAATGGCACCACGCCCGATAACGCGATATTGGGGCATGTAACATTTGTTACCAATGTTCCTCTGGCTGTAGTCACAGGCCTCTCGCCCAGTTCGGCCAGCGCGGGCGACCCGGCGTTTACGCTGACTGTGAATGGCTCAAACTTCATGTCCGGCGACGTGGTGTTGTGGAACGGCTCGGCGCTGACGACCACTTTCGTCAGCTCAACCCAGTTGACGGCTTCGGTAACGGCTGCGCTGATCGCTGCACAAGGCAGTGCCACAGTCGCGGTCCAGGATCCCAGCAGCAACAAGTCCAACGCGCAGACTTTCACCATCAACGCTCCAGCTACGCTTTCACTCTCAAGCCTGTCGCCCAGCTTCGCGGTGGCCGGAGGAGCAGCGTTTACCCTCACGGTGAACGGATCGGGATTCGTCAACGGTTCCACGGTTTTATGGAACAGTACTTCGCTGACAACCACCTTCGTCAGCGCCACCCAGTTGACCGCTTCGGTTTCCGCCAGCCTGATCGCAACGGTGGCGAACGTGAGCGTAACCGTGCAAAATCCTGGCGGCCTCATGTCCAACGCCCTGGCCTTTGCCATCAGTGCCCAGACGCCCGGGCCGTCTCTCGCCAGCCTGAGTCCAAGTTCTACGGCCGCGGGCGGGCCTGCGTTCACCCTGACAGTGAACGGGTCGGGCTTCTTGAATGGAGCGGTAGTGCAGTGGAACAGCTCGTCCCTGGCGACCACCTTCGTGAGTGCGACACAAGTTACCGCGTTGGTGCCGGCCTCGCTGATCGTCAGTCCCGCGACAGTGAGTGTTACGGTTGTCAATCCGAATTTGATGGGGTCGAACACACTTTCGTTTACCATCACAGCGTTGAGTTTGCCGCATTTCAACTTTGGGAACAACTTCGTGATGAGCTTTTACGTCGTCAATAGCAGCAGCCAACCGGCCAGTTTCACGATCAGCTTCTATGACGACACCGGTAAGCCAGTTGCGATTCCCTTCATTAACTTGAGCACTACCTCGACCTTTTCCGATACGATCGTGGGGAATGGAGCCAAGTATTACGAAGCCGGAACATTCCAGGCCGCCTCGGTTTCAGGGTCGGCCGTGATTAGCGCCGCTCCGTCGATCACGATTTCGGCAACTCTCCGCAGGCTGGGTTCGAACGGCGCCTATTTCGAGGCGGCGATTCCAACAGTGTCCGGCTTCAACGAATTTCAGATCCCGTTCGATGCCACCACGTTTGCTCCCAACGGCGCCCAGATCTTTACCGGTTTTGCGATCGCGAACATGGATCCGGTGACTTCCGCCAATGTGGTGTGCACCGCTCGCGACCCGGTCGGGAATGTGGTTCCGAATGCTGTGTCGGTACCTGTTTTGAATCCCCTCGGGCACTTCGGCGGCTATCTGTTCCCGGCCTTAATGGGTTTGCGCGGAACACTGGACTGCACGTCCAACACAAAAATTGGGGCCGTCGCCCTGCGAACTCTAGGCGCCGACTCGATCTCGGAATTTCCGGTAATCGTCATTCGGTGATCGGGGGAATCAGGCGGTTTACGGGTCTCGAGAAATAGCCCGCTGAAGCCCGAGTGCCGTTGACGGAGCAGTTCGTGGCGCACGCACTCGTGCGTGCCGCGTCGCGACTCATCGCGGCGCATGGCGCCGGCGGGCGTTCACACGATCGTGAACGCGGCACGCACGAGTGCCTGCGCCACAGTTCGCCGGCGGCCACACCCTCTAGGGGTGACGCAGCTATCTTCTGCAGAACCGGATCATGCACGCGCTTCATCTCTCATCGGTGCACTTACGGGCGGATTGTGGGCATTGATGGGGGCTTTGATGGGGGGCCATTGATGGGGGCTGTTGTTAACACGTCAAGATGTCCGGTTTTATTAACACACGATCTGTCCGGTTTACAGCATAAAGTCGATTGGCCTCCTGCGCTGCGCAAAGGCGGGGGCTAGGGGGCGCAGCCCCCAAGTAAGGAGCCTTTTTCCTTCCC
>DASQHQ010000148.1:0-12542 GCA_035632015.1 Bryobacteraceae bacterium | reverse complement strand
CTGGTGGTGGCTTCCGAGCGCGCCGATCCGAAGCTGGTCGACTTGCTTTTGAAGGCGGGCGCCGATCCGAACGCGCGCAGCGCCATGGGCGAGACCTCGCTCGACTGGGCGCTGAAATTCGGCAATCCGGCCATCATTGCGCGCTTGCGCGAAGCCGGCGCGCAGACTGGCGATCCGTACGTGCCGCCAGTCCTGCATCGGCCCCAATCGACTCCGACGCCAGAGCAAGCCATTCGGAAGAGCCTGCCCTTGCTCCAGAGATCGAGCACCGAATTCCTCAAGCAGAGCGGATGCGTGGGCTGCCACCACCAGCCCATCACGGCGCGCGCGGTCCAGGCAGCCAAGAGCGCCGGGATTGCAATCGACGAAGGAATCGCGAGCGATCAGCACAAGGCTATTAGGCTGGAGTGGGCTTCGCTGCTCGAAGAATTGCGGCAGGGAATCGAGATCGGAGGCGCCACGGACCGTCTGACGCAATCGATGCTCGGATTACGGGCCTACGATCCCCGGCCCGACGCTGTCACGGATACGGTCGGGGCGGAAATCGCGTCGGCGCAACTATCGGACGGCCGGTGGCACTTCGGTGGTGTTTCGCGCGCGCCGATCAATGAAAGCGAAATCGGCCGCACCGCGCAGGCGCTTCGTGTGCTGCAGTTGTACGCGCTTCCGGGCCGGAAAGCGGAGTTCGAAGAGCGCATCGCGCGCGCGCGAGCATGGCTGCTGGCATCCGTGCCGCTCAATACGGACGACTACACCATGCGGCTGCTCGGCCTGTATTGGTCCGGCGCCGAACAGAGGCGGGTGCGGGAGGCAGCCAGCCAGTTGATCGGCCTGCAGCGTGAGGACGGCGGTTGGGCCGGGAACCGCTTTCTCGAAAGCGACGCTTATTCCACGGCCGAGGCGCTGGTGGCGTTGCACGAGACCGGCGCGGCGCCGGCGGGAAGCGCAGTCGACCGGCGTGGCGCGGGTTTCCTGCTCAATACCCAGAATGAAGACGGATCCTGGTACGTCCGCAGCCGTGCCGTAAAATTCCAGCCGTATTTTCAGAGCGGATTTCCTTTCGATCACGACCAGTGGATCTCGGCGTCGGCCACGGCCTGGGCGGTGATGGCTCTGGCGCCGTCTGTGACGCACGCCGGCGCGACCGCTCAGAACCGCTGACGCAGCGTGGAAATCATCCTCACTCCGATTGGAATCGTGCGGAGCCCGATTCGCGAACCGGCGGACGACGTGTGGGGCGGGGTCACGTGCCGCATCGAGTTAGATGCGTCGCGGTTCTCTCCCCAATCGCTCGCCGGGCTAGAAGAATTCTCCCACGTCGAAGTCGTGTTCTTGTTTCATCGCGTGCCTGAGTCCGAAATCCAGTGGGGCTCCCGCCATCCGAGAGGACGGGCCGATTGGCCGAAGGCCGGCATCTTCTCGCAACGGGGAAAAGCGCGGCCCAATCGCCTGGGTGTCACGGTGTGCAAGCTGCTGGCGGTCAGAGGGCTCTCGATCGAAGTGGAAGGCCTGGACGCCGTCGACGGAACGCCGGTACTCGACATCAAGCCCTACCTGCGGGAGTTCGGTCCACGCGAAACAGTCCGGCAGCCGGCCTGGGCCAGCGAGCTGATGTCCGGATATTGGAAGAGCGGCTAAGCCGCGCCGCTTATCCGGCCGGTCGTTGCAACTGCACTACCGTCTCCAGGTGGAAAGTCTGTGGGAAGAGATCGACCAGCGTGATTTTCGCAATCTGATATCCGTCCGCCAGCAGGCCCTGCAGGTCCCGAGCCAGCGTGGCGGGATCGCAGGCAACTATGGCCAGGTGTGGGGACCGGATGCGAGCCAGATCCCGGACCACCTGCTTGCCCAGGCCCGCGCGCGGCGGGTCGGCCAGAATGAAATCGGGCGTGCTCTCCAAGCGCGCCAGATACTCTTCCACCGTGGCGTGTTCGGTTGCGACGCGATCGTGCATGTTGTGCACCAGGTCGCGAAAGGCGCTGGGCGCGGATTCCACGGCGGTGACATTCTTGAACCGCTCCACCAGGCTCCTGGAGAAAAGCCCGACGCCGGCGTAGAGATCCAATGCGGCATCGCCTTCCAAGCCGCCTACCGCGCACGCGGCCAGCGGATCGATTAGAAAACGGTTCACCTGGAAAAAAGAATTGCGGCTGACTTGGAATCCGCCGTATTGGATGGGCAGGGACACGCCCAGGGATGCCAGAGCCGAGAATATGGGACGCGGCGCGCGATCCAAAAGATTGAACTGCACCTCCGTTTCGTCGGTGAACAGCTCGACCGAGCCAGTATAAGCGCGGATCTCAGCCACTCGTGCGGCGAGCTCATGGATGGCCTGATTGAGCGCCGGCGAAGCGACGGGGCAATGGTCGATGGCGCACAGGCGCCGCGAGCCATGTTCGAAGTAGCCGATGGCGCCGCGATCGAGGTGGAGTTGTATACGGTTGCGGTACTGCCACGGCTCGCCCGTGACGGCAGCGATTTCGCCCTCGAATTCGATCTTGCCCACGCGCCGCAGCACCTCGCGCAGAATCGAAATTTTCTGCGCTACTTGCTGCGGGTACTCGAGGTGCTGGTACTGGCAGCCTCCGCAGCGCTCGAAGTAGGGACAGGCGGGCGTCACGCGGGAGGCGGACGCCGATATGATTTCGCGCACGCGCCCGCGGAACAGATCGTTTTTGGCGCGCTGCACCTCGGCCCGCACCACTTCCTGCGGTGCGACGAAGGGAAGCAGCACCACTCGGCCGTCCAGCCGCGCCAGGCCGTCGCCTCCGTAAACCAGTTTTTCTATGGTGAGCGTTTCTTCGGTGGGCAAGCCTCAGCTTACCCTACGCTACCATGGAGGATTCAACATGAAGGCGCGCATTTTCTCCGGCGTCCAGCCGTCGGGCAACCTGCACATTGGAAATTACCTGGGCGCATTGAAGAACTGGGTCCAGATTCAGGGCGACTACGAGAGCATCTTCGGAATCGTTGACCTGCACGCCGTCACGGTGTACCAGGACCCGGCGGAGCTGCGGCGGAAGATCCTGGAGACCGCCGGATTGTTCCTGGCGGTGGGGATCGATCCGAAGCAATCGACTATCGTGGTGCAGTCGTCCGTGCCGGAGCATTCCGAGCTGGCCTGGATGCTGACCTGCGTAACGCCCGTCGGCTGGCTGGAGCGCATGACGCAGTACAAAGCCAAGGCCGAGGCGCAGGAGACCATCGGCGACGGCCTGCTCCAGTACCCGGTGCTGATGGCCGCCGACATCCTGATTTATCAGGCCGCCATCGTGCCGGTGGGCGACGATCAAGCGCAGCATCTGGAGCTTACGCGCGACATCGCGCAGCGATTCAATTCGCTGTACGGCGAGACGTTCGTGATGCCGGCCACGCACTTGCCCACGGTCGGCTCGCGCGTCATGGGACTGGACGATCCGGAAAAAAAGATGAGCAAGTCCGCGACCGGAACCGGACACGCGATCGGGCTGCTGGATCCGCCGGATCAGATTCGCAAGAAGATCATGCGAGCCACCACCGATTCGCAGCCTCACGTGGATTTCGAAAACCTCGGTGCGGGCGTGCGCAACCTCATCGAAATCAGCCAGGCGTTCATGAGCTGGGGAAACGCCGAGAGCCGGACAGAGTTTAGCGGGATGCGCTATGGCGATCTGAAGAAAAAAGTGGCCGAGATCGTGGTGTCCAAGCTGGAACCGATCCAGCAGCGCTATCGCGAGATCACGGGCGAGCGCGGCTACATCGACGGTATTCTCAGGCAGGCGGCCGAGCGCGTGTCGCCGATCGCTAAGTCCACCGTGCGGCTGGTGAAAGAGCGAATGGGCCTCTACACCGGCGTCTGAATGGCCACGCCCACCGTTTCCTTCCCGGGCTATGTGCGCCTGCTACGACAGAATCGTAACTTCCGGCTGCTGTGGATTGCCCAGATTGTGAGCGAGCAGGGCGACTGGCTGTACGCGGTCGCGGTGTACAGCCTGCTGCTCGAGTTTACCGGAAGTGCCAAGTCGGTTGCGCTGGCGTTCGTGCTTCAGGTGCTGCCGCAGTTTTTCGTCTCCCCGGCCGTGGGCGTTATCAATGACCGGATCAGCCGCAAGCGCGTCATGATTTTCGCCGACTGCGCGCGCGCCGCGATCGTGCTCTGCATGGTGTTGGTGCGGCGCCCGCAACTGGTGTGGCTGCTGTACCTGTTGCTGCTGCTGGAGACAATCCTGTGGGCGCTGTTCGAGCCGGGCCGGAGCGCGGTGATACCGAACATCACGCCATCTTCGGAGGTTGTGATCGCGAATGCGCTGTCGTCCACCACCTGGTCCTTCAATTTCGCGATGGGATTCGCCGTGGGCGGAGTGCTGGCGGCCTATTTCGGCCGAGACACCGTTTTCGTATTGAACTCGCTGTCGTTCGTGGCGTCGGCCCTGCTGATCCGGCGGATGCAATTCATCGAGCCGCATGCCCAGAACCTGCCGCCGCTGCGCGTTCGCGAGCTCTTGGATTTCTCGCCCATCCGCGAAGGCATCCGCTACGTGTGGCGGGACTGGCGTCTGCGAACCACCATTTTCGTGAAAGCCGGCAATGGATTGATGGGCGCCAACTGGGTCCTGCTTCCGATTCTCGGCCAGCGCATATTCGCGGTTCCCCGGGCCGGATGGAGCGCTTCGCAGGCGGGCATGCTGGGGATGAGCCTGCTGATGGCTTGCCGCGGCCTGGGAGCGATCCTTGGCCCCATAGTGAGCGGCTATTGGGCCGGCGGCCGCGAGCGGCGCATGCGCTGGGGAATTCTGTTCAGCTATCTGGCCGGTGTGGCAGGATATCTCGCGCTCGGCCACGCGGGGAGCCTGGCGGCGGCCTGTGCGGGAATCGTGCTGGCTCACGCCGGAGGCGCGACGTTGTGGGTATTTTCATCCACGCTGCTCCAGTTGCAAACCGAGGATCGCTTCCGCGGCCGCGTTTTCTCGGCGGAATGGGCTTTCAGCGTGGTTACGATGTCTTTGTCGAGTTACTCCGCCGGAGTATTGATCGATCGCGCCGTCGCCGCACCGGCCGTGGCGAGTCTCACGGGACTGGCGGTCTTGATTCCCGCTGCGCTGTGGGCGCTTACGCTGAAGTCTCGGATAAGCGTTCCAGTTTAGCCTGCCCGGCGCGAGCCCTGTACTTCCGGATGACTGGAATCGCGATCAGAGCTGCGGCCGCAATGGGCCAACTGGAAGGCTCCGGCACAGCGGGCGTGTAGATGTGTGGCGGCGGAGGCGGGTCGACGGCGGTTCCGAAGTCGTCCAAGCCCCACCCGTCGTTGTTCGAATTGTTCAGCCATTGTACGCTGCCGATGGAGCCGGAAGAATGGATCCCGACAAAATAGAGATTCCCGTCCGCGGCATTCGGAGCGAAGTTGGCCGAAGAGGCGCCATCGGCCGTCCGGATGGTGAGCGTGCCGCCAATGTCATTCACGTCAGTGATGAAGAAGAAGAGAGTGGAGAGCGACGTGGTGAGTTGAATCTGCGTGATGTCGTTCGAGTCCAGCCAGTTGTTCCCGCCCGGAGTGGTGTTGAAGCGTCCCGAGAACGGTGTATCCGAGCTGTTGAGGATGGTGAATTGATCGGTCTTGGTACCGTTACTTTGCCAGTAGTCGCCGGGCTGGCTGCCGGGCATGACACTGAAAGTGCCAACGCCGGTGGACAGGCTGTTGTAAGGACCGAAGCCAAAGCTTTCGAAGGATTCCAGGGTTTGCGGGTTCCAGCCGGATCCAAAGGTCGACAGAATCCAGGCATTGCGGTCGCCCACCGCGGTTGGAATGGCGCCTGGACCGGCTCCGGCCGGAACGATCGTGATCGTGGTCGAGCTTGCGAAAGCTGCCGATGCGGCCAGAAACAGCCAGGCGACAATACGTTTCATAGACATCCGTAGTGTCAGGATGCCGCGAACAACTGTACCGCTGATGAGGCGTTGGTTTCAAAACCAAGTGCGGTAGTAATGGACACAATGCCCCATCCGGTACTATCCGGGAGCGGACGCAGCGTATTTTTGGCGCCTCAGTCGAGCGGCGCAGAGCGCTGGTTTTTCCTCCGCCGGACCAGCCACATCGCCAGGAAGGCCGTTGCCGCCACAGGCCATACCGCCGGTTCCGGGACACTGGGTGGTGGCTCGTAGACCTTGCCGAAGTCATCGAGTCCGAAGCCGTCGTTGGTGGAAGTGTTCAGCCATTGGAGCGTTCCGATTGCGGAGCCGGAAGTGATGCCGACGAAATAAATGTTGCCGTTCGGAGCGCCAGTCGGAAAACCGGCGGTGGTTCCATCCTGGGTTGCAAGTTGCAGGCGGCCGTCGACATCGTTGACATCGGTGATGAAGAAATAGATGTTGGATAGCGATGTAGAAAGTTGCAGTTTGGTGATGTCGTTGGAATCCAGCCAGTTGCTTCCGCCGGGAGTGGTGTTGTAGCGCCCATCGAAGGGCGTGTCGGAACTGTTCAAGATAGTGAATTGATTGGTCTTGGTCCCGCTGGATTGCCAGGGATCGCCGGGGAGGCTGCCGGGCATGACGCTAAAGGCGCCGATGTCGGTAGTCAGGCTGTTGTAGGGTCCATAGAGCAGACCGTCGAAGGTTACGGTCACGTCGAGGAGGTATTCAGGGTCGAAGTTTGCCGCGAGCCAAGCAGTTCGATCAGCTACGGCGTTAGCGATGCCGGTGGCCGGCATGATGGTGATGGTGGTGGAGCTTGCGGGCGCCACGTAGGCGGCCAAGAGCACCAAAAGCATGCGTTTCACGGGATTTCACCAACTTCAGGATCGCGCGGGAAATTGTAAATCGCGTGAACCAGGGTGGCCAGGACGGGAAGGCGTCGGTCATAGGACGAAGTCTGTAAGTCTAATGAAAGTCATGCGATGGGACCGCCTCTTCGGCCACGTGCAGAGGTTCGAAGCGGGCGGCGCGCACGGTGTAAACGCCGTCGATGTTCTGCAGCTCGCCGTCGATGACGATATAGGAATTGTTGAGGATGGTGGCGCGCTCGCGGTCGAAGACGTCCGGCATCACCACCGCATTGGAAATGCCGGTTTCATCTTCCAGGCTCAGAAACAGCAGGCCTTTGGCGGTGCCGGGGCGCTGTCGGCAGATGACGCAGCCGGCGATGCGGACCAGGCGGCCGTTCGGGATGCCCTTCAACTCGCGCGCGGGCGTGACGCCGAGTGCGTTCAGCGTTTCGCGATGAAACTGCAGCGGATGCCTGCCGATGGTGAGGTGGGTGCCGCGGAAGTCGGAGTTGAGGCGTTCACCGGCGGTCATGGGAACGAGCGGCGACTCGTCAGCGGGCGCCAGGCTGTCGACGAATAGCGGGCCGGCGGGACGGATGGCCAGCTCGGAATCCCAGAGCGCGGCGCGGCGATGCGTCGGGATCTGCGGAATGAAATTGAACGCGCCGATTTCGCTCAGCTTTCTCAGCTCGTCTTTGCGGAGCTCCGGGACGCGATTCACCAGGTCCTGAATGCTCGAAAACGGCTGCCCGGCGCGGGCGCGGAGGATGGCTTCGGCGGCCTGCTGGCGTACTCCCCTGGCGTAATTCAATCCCAGGCGCACCCAATTCTCGCCGTTATATTCCTCGATCGTGCACTTCCAATCCGAGCGCGTGACGTCGATCGGTTTGAAGTGCAGGCCGTGGCGCTGCGCGTCTTTCACCAAAGTGGCGGGCGCGTAAAATCCCATGGGCTGGTTGTTGAGAATGGCGGCGGTGAAGGCGGCCAGGTAGTGGCATTTCAGATACGCGCTGGCGTAGGCAATCAGCGCGAAGCTGGCGGCGTGCGATTCGGGGAAGCCGTACAGCGCGAACGAGGTGATGGATTGGACGATGGTGTCCTGCTGCTGGCCGGTGATGCCGTTGCGCGTCATGCCGGCGCGCAGCCTGGTTTCGATCTCGCGCATGCGGGCTTGGGAGCGCTTGAATCCCATGGCGCGGCGCAATTCTTCCGCTTCGCCGCCGGTGAAGTTGGCGGCGATCATGGCGATGCGCAGGAGCTGCTCCTGAAACAGCGGCACGCCGAGCGTGCGGGCGAGCACCGGCTCGAGCGCGGGATGCAGGCACTCTGGTTTTTCCCGGCCCTGACGGCGGCGCAGGTAGGGATTGAGCATCTGGCCCACGATCGGGCCGGGCCGGATGATGGCGACCTCGACCACGATGTCGTAAAAGCGCTCTGGCCGTAAGCGCGGCAGGCAGGACATCTGCGCGCTGCTCTCCACCTGGAACATGCCGATGGTGTCGGCGTTCTGCAAAGCCTGGTAAACCTGCGGATCGTCTTGCGGCAGATGCGCCAGGTCGACTTCTTCGCTGTAAGACTCGCGAATGCGCTGGATGGATTCTTCCAGCACCGCCATCATTCCAAGGCCGAGCAGATCCACTTTGACGATCCCCATGTCGGCGCAGTCTTCCTTGTCCCATTGGATAACCACGCGGCCGGGCATGGTGGCGGGCTCGAGCGGAACGACCGAATCCAACTGGCCTTCGCAAATCACCATTCCGCCGGAATGCTGGCCCAGGTGGCGCGGCAGATCCTGGATGGTCATGTAGAGATCGAGGAACTTCGCGATCAGAGGATGGTCGGGCGCGTAGCCGGCTTCGCGGAACTGGCGCTCGGCGGTTTCCTTGGGATCGGTCCAGCCCCAGGCAGGAATCAGGGCGGAGATGCGCGCCAGGTCGGGCTCCTCGAAGCCCAGCACTTTTCCGATGTCGCGCACGGCCGAGCGGCCGCGGTAGGTGATGACGTTGGCGGTCATGGCGGCGCCGAGCTGGCCGTAGCGCTGGTAGACGTATTGGATGGCGCGCTCGCGTTGGTCGCCGCTGGGCAGATCCAGATCGATGTCCGGCCATTCGCCGCGTTCTTCCGACAGGAAGCGCTCGAACAGCAGGTCCATCGACACCGGGTCCACCGCGGTGATGCCGAGCGAATAGCAGACCGCGCTGTTGGCGGCCGAGCCGCGGCCCTGCACCAGGATGTTTTGCCGGCGGCAGAATTCGACGATGTCCCAGACGATGAGGAAGTAGCCCGACAGGTCGAGCTTTTCGATGAGAGCCAGCTCGCGCTCGATCTGGCGGCGCGCGCGGCGATGCAGCTCGGCTGAAAAAGCGTTCGGAACATAACGATTGCGCGCGCCTTCTTCCACGCGCTTGCGGAGAAACGAGTTCATCGTTTCGCCGGGCGGCACGGGATAGCGCGGGAAGCGGTAGCCCAGGTCGGCCAGCGTGAACTGGAGCCGGTCGGACAACTCCTTGGTGTTGGCGATGGCTTCCGGCAGATCGGCAAACAGACGCGACATCTCCTGCGCGCTTTTGAGATGCCGCTCGGAATTGAGGGAGAGCAGGCGGCCGGCTTCCTGGATTTTGACTTTGTGGCGGACACAGGTGAGCACGTCGAGCGCCTCGCGCGATTGGGGAGTGGCGTGGCTTGCGCCGTTGGTGGCGACCAGCGGCAATTGATGCTGGCGCGCAAAAGCGATTAAGGCTTGATTGCGTGCTTCTTGAGCACGGTTGTAGTGGCGCTGCAGTTCCACTAATACGTTCTTTTTTCCGAATAAGTCCAGGAGGCGATCATCCGGCCGCGATGCCAGGAACACCAGGCCAGGAGAGAATTCGGCGAACTCTTCCGGGGTTGCAGCGCCTTCGCCTTTACTGGCGCGCAGCTTCATGCGCGTGATCAGGCGGCAGAGATTCTGGTAGCCGGTGCGGTTTTCAGCCAGCAGCGGGTAGCGAAAGCCGTCAGTGCAGGTGATCCCGGCGCCGATGTGGGCGCGGAGGCCGGCTTTTTTCGCGGCCATGTGGAAGCGCGCCGCACCGGAGACGTTATCGCGATCCAGGATCGCCAGGGCAGGCTGGCCGAGCTCGGCCGCGCGCGCCACCAGCTCTTCAGGGACCGAGGAGCCTTCCAGAAAACTGAAGGCGGAGCGGGCGTGCAGTTCGATGTAGGTGGCGCACGACGCGCCATCGACACCATGCGACGGCACGAGTGCGTGCGCCACATCAGTCATAGGCGCCCTCGATGAACCAGCGCTGGTCCGGCTCGCGATAAATGCGATAGAGCGCGCCAGTGGTCAGCGTGATGTCCCATTCGTCGCGATTCCAGGCGGTTTGCGTCCACCAGTCGCCGGAGGTTCGCCACGGGCCGGCCGCATTGAGCACTTTTCCCTGAATGCCGGATGCGGCGATGCGCGCGGGGCGATCGCGCTGGAGTTCCACCCGGGCCGTGATCGGCGGCCGGAAATAACGGAATGCCTGGTGATTGTTTGGTGGATGAAGATCGGCGATGACCGGCTGCTGCGCGACCAGGCGATAGGGATGCGGGTGATGAGTATTCAGCAACTCGGGAACGCCGGCGTTGTTTTCGCCGACGATGCCGCGGATGCGGGCCAGCGTCAACTCCAGCTTGTCGGGCGCCGGGGCGGCCGGCAGGAAAATCCCGCTTTGAATCGTGCGCGGCAACGCCGGCTTCAGGCTCAGCGAAAGCGCCAGCGTCGCGGCTTGCGGCGGATGCGCCTCCAGATCCATCTGCAGGAGTTTTAACAGCGCTTGGCTGTCGCGCATGGGGACCGGCAGGCGCAGCGTCCGCACGTGCTCGGTTTTGTCGTCGAGCTCCAGGCGGACGGCGACTTCGCCGGCCGACATGCCATGCGCTTGCAGCTTTTCGCATTGCTCGCCGAGGATGCGCGCGATCAGAAACAGCAGCGGCTCGAGCAGATCCACGGGATGATCGAGCTCGATGCGGTCGTCATAGGTGATGGCTGGTTGAAAAACGCGGAGCGGGCGGTGGATTGCGCCTTTGGCCAGCCGCTGCAGGTAAACGCCTGCTTCCCCGAATCGTTCGGCGATGCCGGTTTCCGGAAGCTGCGCGAGCTGCTGGAGATCGCGGATGCCCCAGGCGTCCAGCGTTTCGAGCATTTCTTCGCTGATGGGGAGGCCCGCAAGGTCCAGGTGATCCAACTGGGGCGCGATCGTGACGCCGGGGAAATTGCGCGCGGCCAGGATGGCGGATTCGGCTGTTTCGGCGATGGCGATGTTCACCGTGCGGCCGGCGCGCTGCGCGATGGCTTGCGCGATTTGGTGCGGTGAGCCGTAGAGCCGTTGCAGGCCGTCGATGGGGAAGACGACGGTGCCGGGCGCGGTCTGCTCGAACCAGGGCGAGAAAGCGTCTGCGATTATTTTGAGGCCGGCCGCAGGGCCATGAATGCAGGCGAACATTATCCAGCCGCTTTCTCCTCCATCGCTCTGGCTTCGAAATTGGCCGCGTGAGGGCGCACGGGCTTGCGCGGGGACACTTCCAGCTCGACTCCGTGCAGCAGTTCGAAGCCGGGCGCTCCTTTCCAGATCGCTTTCTTGCGCTTCATTTCGAGCATCAGGGAAGCGCAGGATTTGGCCAGCGGTTCTCTTTCCGCGAGCGCCAGGATGGCGGGCGTGTTTTCGATGGCGCGGCGGAATCGATACCAATAGGAAATGGGGATGCGGTTGGCGACTTTCGCCGTGACCTGGCAGAGGTCGAGCACGACCACGCCGAATCCGCCCGCGTGGAGCAGGGAATCGACGGCTTTGAGCGCGTGGCCGGCGTTATGGCCGCAGCGAATCCAGAGGAACTGGGAGAGCGCGACTCCGGCGGCGGCGGCCGAGACCGGGTCGAACGAATCGTCGGTGTCGACGTAGGCGCAGATTTCGAATTTGGAAGTGGCCGCGGCCAGCAGGGAATTGAGGAGTGTGGTCCGGCCGGAGCTTTCCGGACCGATGATTTCCGAGATGGCGCCGCGCGGGAAGCCTTGGATGAGGGCGTCCAGGGAAGCCAGGCCAGTGGGGAGGGTCTCGCGGATTTTGGATTCAGGGCGGAATCCGAGCGTAGTTGGGAGAGTGGCGGCTGGGTCCATGCAATTTCGCCTTTTCTTCGCCAGTTGTATTTTGACTCTGACGGGGTTTGGCTGTCAAGGGGGCTGAGCAGTTTATCGCTGGGGCCCTATTGGATTCCACGCCCGCAAAACCCATCGCCGGGTACCGGCGTGGGACTCGCTGCTCGCCAAGCCGGATCGCTTGGCCGACCTGGGATGACGCGGATACTCAGGCCGGATAGCCGGGCCGGCGTTCAAGCAGCTTCTTGATGTCGGCCAGCGTCTCGTCGACGCGCAGTTGGCTGTCGATGAGGGCCTGAATGCGGTCCTCGTGCGCGTCCATCTTCTTGGCCAGATCGTCAACCCTCTTTGGCAAGGCAGTCACCGTATCGGTCATGACGACCTGGGCCGTCTGTAGCTGCTTGTATGATCCTAAGAGCCGATCATGGCCGTGGATCAGCGCTTCGATCGCGTGCTCGATGCGATCCAAGCGGCTCGGACTACTGTGGCCGTTGCCTTCCTCTGCCATCGACCTTCATTCTAACCCGGCTCCGGGCAAGGCCCCCTGCGGTCCACAACAGAATCTGGCGGTTCCCCGCCGCGCCGTCATCCAGCGCTGCCCGGCTAGCGGATCGTCAGGGACACCGTGGTGGAATGCGACTTGGAGCCTCCCGAGCCGCCGATAGTCAGGTGATAAGTTCCCGAAG
>DASQHQ010000147.1:0-2995 GCA_035632015.1 Bryobacteraceae bacterium | reverse complement strand
CCGGTGCTGGCCGACATCACGGTGGATGGCAAGCCTGTCAAGGCCGTGCTGGAATCGAGCAAGCAGGCCTTCCTGTATGTCTTCGACCGCGTCACCGGGAAACCGGTGTGGCCGATCGACGAGCGGCCGGTTCCGAAGGGTGATGTGCCCGGCGAATGGTACTCGCCCACGCAGCCCTTCCCCACCAAGCCGCCCGCGTTCGACTATCAGGGCGTCACGGTGGAGAATATGATCGACTTTACGCCGGAGCTGCGCGCCGAAGCGATCCGGCTGACGTCCAGATACAAGCTGGGTGGCATATTCACGCCGCCGATTGTGAGCAAGCCTGATGGTTTGATTGCCGGATTCCGGTCCTCGGGCGGGATGAACTGGCCGGGGTTTTCCTACGATCCGGAAACGCACGTCGCCTACGTGCCGTCGTTCGTCTCGCTGCCGCCGGTGGCGCTGCTGCCTCCGCCGAATCGCGAGTTTTCCGACGTCGACTATGTGGAGGGCTTCGCCGACACCGGCGTGCGCTATGTTTCCGGCCCCGGCGAGAACGTGGGCGCCGATGCACCCAGGCCAAGGCGCGCTTCCGCGCCGGCCGCGAGCGAAGGCTCTCCAGCCTCGCGCAACGCTTCGATCAACCCGCAGGGGCTCCCACTCATGAAGCCGCCCTACGGGCGCATCACCGCCATCAACATGGACAAAGGCGAGTTCGTCTGGCAGATCGCGCACGGCGAAACGCCCGACTTCGTCCGCAATCATCCCGCGCTCAAGGGCCTCAGCATCCCGCGCACCGGGCAGGCGGGCTACGTCGGAATCCTGGTGACGAAGACTCTGATCATTGCCGGCGAGCCGCAATTGACGACCACCGCCGACCATCCGCGCGGCGCGATGCTGCGCGCTTACAACAAGGCCACCGGAAAAGAAGTTGGCGCGGTGTGGATGCCCGCGCCGGTGAGCGGTACGCCCATGACCTACAGCGTGAACGGCAAGCAGTACATCACCGTGCCGATCAGCGGCGGCAACTATTCCGGCGAGTACCTGGCCTTCTCACTCCCCGAATAGCGCGTGGCGCACGCACTCGTGCGTGCCGCGTTCAGACTCGTGTGAACGCTTGGCCATACTACCTCTTCGGCCAAACCACTCCCTGATCCTTCTTCGCCACCGCCGCGAGCCCCTTGTACAAAAACTTCTGTACCCGCTGTCCGCGATAAGTCTCGGTGGTGAAGATGTTCCCCTTCGAGTCCGTCGCGATGCTGTGCACGCCGTAAAATTCCCCCGGCTGCCGCCCGCCCTCGCCGAAAGTCGTCAGCACGTCGAGCGATTCGCGGTCCAAAATATGCACGCGATCGTTCTCGCCATCCGCGAGATAAATGTATTTCTGCTGCGCGTCTTTCGAAAACGCGATATCCCAGGCTGATCCCGATCCGAGCGTATCCTTCTCGATGAACGTTTCCTTGATGAACGTCCCATCCGGCTTGAACACCTGAATGCGGTCGTTGACGCGATCGCACACATACAGCAGGTTGTCGCGCGTGAGCTCGGCGCAGTGCACGGGGTTGCGGAACTGCTGCGCGGGCGGATCGTTCGGATTGTAGCGGCCGAGATCGGTATCGTCCGGTTTGTGCCCGTAGGCGCCCCAGTGGCGCTTATACTGGCCGGTTTCGGCGTCAAACACGATCACGCGATGATTGCCATAGCCGTCGGCCACGTACAGCTCGTTGGTTTTCGGATCCACAAACGTTTTGGCCGGCAGGCGGAGATTTGCGATGTCGTTGCTGCCTTTGCTCTGGTGGGGCTTGCCGATCTGCATCAGGAATTTTCCGTCCTGCGTGAATTTGAGGATCATGTTGTCGTTGAATGATTGCGTGCCGCCGACCTGCCCCTCGTTATAGGCGGTCTGATCGCCGGTAGGCGCGCCTCGTCCTCCGCGCCCGCGTCCGCCACCGGCCGGCGCTCCCCGGCCGTTGCCGCCGATCCAGACGTTGCCCTTGTAGTCGACCGTGATCCCATGATTCGAGTCCGGCCAATCGTAACCGGGCCCCGGCCCGCCCCAATGCCCGATCAGGTTGCCCTCCTCGTCGAACTCGAGCACCGGCGGAGCGGGCGCACAGCATTGCGCGGTGCGCGGAGTCGTGGTGGCGTGAACTTCGCCCGGCTCGAGCGAGCCGCCGCGATGAATGATCCAGATATGATCGTTCCCGTCCACCGACACGCCGATGGTCTGGCCGAGAATCCAATGGTTGGGCAGCGGCTTGGGCCACAGCGGGTCCACCTCAAACCGCGGCGCCTGGACTCCAGCCGCCTGCACCACGGCCTTGCGATGGAACACCGCCGAACCGATTCCCAGCGTCACCACTAGTGCGAGAATCACCGCACCACGATAGAGATTGCGTCGCATGCTGTTCGCCTCCCGGATAGGATCAAAGCTACTATACACCCGGAGGTCTCAACGCGCGCGGCCGGCTTCCTCTTTCATTTCGTCGTAGATGCTTCCGACGCTCATACGGAACCTGGCCTCGCCCGGCCGGAAATCCTGGTATTGCGGAAACTGCGCCGGAACGGAAGCGATCGCTTCGTCTCGTGTCTTTCCGGCGGCAATCGCGCGTCCGACCGCTCCCCGCAGATCGGCGAAGTACTGGCGCACAGCTTTCACGTCGTCGGCCGTCGCGACGTAGCCGTGCCCCGGAATCATCTTGGCTGCCGGACCAACCGCCTCCAGGCCGCGGCCGAGAAATTCCAGCCATCCGCGCGTGCTGGCGCCGGCCGGCCGGTCGATGAAGGGATGCGAGTGCGTTTCGAATACGTCGCCCCAGTGCGCGACGTTTGCCTTGGTGAAGTAGACCAGCGTGTCGCCGTCCGTGTGCGCGGGCCCGAAATGGTACAGCCGGATTTCTTCGCCTCCGAGGTGGATGCGCAGCTCGCTCGCGTAGGTCAGCGCGGGCAGCGACCTTTGGAAATCGAAGGATTGCGCCAGCTCGAGCTGCAGGCGCTGCGCGGCGAGTTGCTC
>DASQHQ010000146.1:0-17229 GCA_035632015.1 Bryobacteraceae bacterium | reverse complement strand
TACCTTCCCCAGCCGGGCACGTAGTCGCGGAAGCCATTGTGGTAGAGTCCGGTCTCGACATCGAACTCCTGGCCCGGCAGCCTGAGATCCTCAACGATTCCGCTGGGTACTGTGCTCATCTCGCCGAAGGGGCCGTAGCTAGCGACCCAGATAGCATTCTGGTTGCTGTCGGTTGCGAGTTGCGGCGTGCCGAGCCGGTCGTCGTGCAGAAAATAAATCTGCGCGGTGGCAGGCGACAGCGTCGCGACCGGCAGGCCATTCACGTACAAGTAATCAACCAGAGGAATGCCTTGGCCATCGGTCTCTTCCAGCAATTGGCCGGTCGAGTTGTACTGAAAGAGTGTGGTGGCGGTCATCGCCCCCGTTCGGACCAATCGCTTCCCGAACGCATCGTAGGTATATTGCGCCGTCTGGCCGCCGCCTGAGGTCACAGTGGCGAGCCGCCCGGCTTGGTTGTAAGTGAGATTGGCGCTCTGGAAGTTGCTGATGTTACCGGCCTGGGTGTATCCGACGGTCTGTTGCGCGCCGCCGGCGTTCAGCGACGCGAGCCGGTTGCTGTGGGCGGTGTACGAGAAAGTGGCCGGCGATCCGTTCGCGTTCTCGGTGAGGCGGTTGCCGACGCTGTCGTAAGTGTAAGTGAAACTTCCATAGCCGCCCGCGGCGTTGACAATTCGGTCCAGCGAGTCGTACGCGAAGCTTTGAGTATTCGCGGATGTAATGCCATCAGTGATGGAAGACACGTTATTGGCGGCGTCATAGGAGTAAGTCAGGTACTGGATGGCGCCGGCTCCGTAGTCAGCCAGGTTGGCCAGGCGATAGTCGAGGTCGAAGCTGCGTGTCTCAGCCACGCCGTTGCCGAACATAAGGGCGTTGATTGGACCGAAGGGTTGATAGCCAACGCTGGCCGCCACCGGAAACGACGTGCTTCCGTCCGGAGAGTTGACGGTCACCGCAGCAGTGCGGCCCATGGCGTCGCTGGAATAAGTCGCTGTCCAGCCGGAGGGGTAAGTGATGGAAGTAATGTGACCGGCTGCGTCGTAAGTGTAACTGGTGACGAGCGCCACTCCGCTCGCGACGCGCGTCTCAGCCAGCAGAAAGCCGCGCTCATCGTAGGAGCGGTTCAGGGTGCCGACTGCGTCTGTGACCGTTGTGAGGCGGCCGATGCTGAAACCGTTCCCGGTCTCGTCGTAGGTATACGAGACATTTTCGGCAGCGTCGGCCGGATAGGCTGCTGTTATCACGCGGTCCAGAGCGTCGTAGGTATAGTTCACAGTGGCGCCCGCGCCGTCCACGCGCTGCGTCAGGTTTCCGTCCGCGTCATAGCGATAAGTCGTGATTCCGGAATCCGGGCTGACGCACTGGATCAAATCGCCGAATCCGTCATAGACGTACGTGGTGACGCCACCATTGGGATCGGTCACACTGGTGGGCCGATTATGGGTGTCGTAGACCAGGGCTGTGACACCCTTGGCGGGATCGGTGCTCTTGATCATGCGGTTGAGAGCGTCGAAGGTCCGTTCAGTCGTGTGGCCGAGCGGGTCAGTGATGCCGACCCGATTGTCGTTGGCGTCGTACGTGTAGGCGGTGGTTTGACCGGCGGCGCCGATGTCCTTAAGCAATCGACCGAGCGCATCGAAATTATCCGAACGCGTGCGTTGCTGGTTGCCATTGACATCCAGAATGCTGGTCTGGGTTCGATCGCCGGCCGCGTCGAGCGTGTAGACGATGCCCTCATTGAGCAGATTGGCGACGCCGGTCAGACGGTGGGCTGTATCGTATCTGTTTACCAGCGCCGAGCCGTCGGGGAGAGCGATGCCGAGCAGGCTTCCGGCTGCATCGTAGCCGTAACTGGTGGTGAGCGCGCCGGCCGCGGTGTTCACCATGCTGGTCAGCAAGCGCAACCGCGCATCGTAAGTCAGGTCGGTCTCGACGCCATTCGAATCGAGTCTGGTCTGCGGCAGGCCGCCGGGTAGATGCTGCGTGATCTGGATGGTTTGATTCAGAGCATTGGTAACGGCCGTGAACGCGCCGCTCGAGTCATAGGTGAACTTTGTCAGGCCGTTCACATCGGTGCGAGGCGTCTTCACGGAAGCAAGCTGGAAATTGGAATAGGTGTAAGTCCAGGTGCGGGTTTGCCCGCTGGTGGAGTAAGGCGAGATGGTGGTGGTCGTGTCGGTCAGGGTCCTGGTGAGCAACTCGCCGTTATTGTCGTAAGTCAGCCTGGTTGTGAACCCCGGTGTGAGGATCTGCACCGGCAGGTGAAAAGTCGTGTGGTAGGTGATGGTGGTAGTGCGGGCCAAGGAGGTTCCGGCGGCTTCGACGATGCTGGTGGGCTGGCCGTGCGCGTCGTTGACATAGTTGGTGGTGTTGCCGTTCCAATCGGTCTGGCTGGCCTGGTAGCCGTTGCCGTCGTAGCTGAAGGTCATTTTGGCCGCGGGCGTGGTGGCGGTAGCCAGCCGGTCGATTTCGGTGATCTTCGGCACGTTCTGGAGCGTGGTGAACTTGTAGACCATCTGCACGCCCAGCGGGTAGGTGACGGTGCGGCTCCCGTCGGCGTCGTTATAGGCGACCTTGGTCAGGTCGGCACCTCCGGCGTGCTGGCTGGACAGCGCGCGGCCCTTGGAGTCGTAAGTCCAGGTAGTGTAGCGATTGCCATTCTCATCGATGATCGCGGTAAGCGCCGCCGGAAGCGCGCTATTTTCGTAGACATAAGTCTGGCTGGTGGCCGGCGACGTGGGATAAGTGATGGAAGTTAAAAGGTGGCCGCTGCCGGCGGCGGCGTAGCCGTAAGTCAGCGTCATGCCGTCGGGCGTCGAGACCGTTTCGAGCAGGCCGTTCGTGTAAGTGAAGGTCAGTCGCCGGCCGTAAGAGTCGCTAACCGATATAAGTTGGTTGCCAGCGTTGAATTCGAGCCCCTGGGTGTAGCCGTTGCGCGCCTGAATCGTGTGAAGGAGAACTGTAGTGGTGGACGCTGCACCGTACGTCTCCACTGTGTCGTTGCGGTCGGTCAAAATCCAGGTGTTCCCTGAATTCGTCAGCTTGAGATCCACGTCGGTGTCGGTACTCCAGGTGTTCCCGTTCAGGTTGAAGTTGATCTGCTGGCCGTCCGGTCGTTCTGCCGTGACCGACGAAGTCGAATTGATCCTGAGGTACCGGTCGTAGTTCGAGCGCCAGTTGGTTCCGAGCACGGAGGCTAGAGTGGTGGAGCTGGGCAGGCTGTTGTAGTAGCGCCGGAAGCTGAGTTGGTTGCCTCCCACCGTCTCGTAATCGAGCACCTGTTCGAACAGATTGCCGCTGCCGATGTTGATGGGCTCGCCGCAGTCGCACCCGCCTGGATTATTGGAAGAATTGCCGAGCGCCTTGTCGGCGACGGACGCGGGCGGGGGGCCTCCGCCGCTGCCTCCCGAGCACGCGAGATAGTAGGTCGGTATGGTATTGCCGGCAAGCGAAATAAAGTCTCCGTTCATGGCGTTTGAGCCCAGTGCCGGAACGGACCACGCTGAAAGGGGAGGAAGGGTAGTGGGAAACACCCCGGGCGCCAACAAGTCCCCGGCGCCGCTCAAATACACTGCCCAGCCAAGCATGGGCGGGTTGATTTGCGGTGCGGGCGACTTGATGCTGAATGTGGTCGTTTCCCCGTAGCCGCCGTTGCCGTAGGTGATCGCCATCACGGCCAGGCCGCTGGCGGACGGCGCGCCGGTCAGACTGGATGTTGCGGAGAACGTAAAGGTAAAAGTAGTAAAAGGCCCGTTCGCCATGGTGGGTTGCATCATGAGATTGCCCGTGACGTTTACCGTGGCGGTGATGCCGTTGCAGGAGGTGAAGGTGAAGGTTTGAGCGGCCGCCTCCCTGGCCGCCGCCAGCGAGACGACCAGCAGGAACCGCCACGCCGCTCCGCGGACAAACGTCGAACGCGATCGCGTGGATCTCAAGGTCCTCGCATCCCGCCGCATGCTCCGGGCGTGAACGTTAAGCTGGAACATTTCCTCACTATCATAATGGGGGCGTGCGGCGAAAACTTTCATTGGGGACCCATAAGACGCGACATGGGCGTTCGCCCGAGGAAATCCTGACGAGAGACAGCACTCTCGAATCTCCTGGACCACTACCTGTGGCATGGGGCGCGCCTGGCATGCGAGCGGCGGTAATAATCAAAGGTTGCGCTATTTGGTTACCAGGAAGACGGCTACTTCGGAGAGCAGGTTGGGGAGAAAGCTGATCTGGCGCGCGGCCTGGAGGAAGATTCGTTTTTCGATGTTCCAGTGTTGCGACTGGACGAGCGCTTCGAAGTCGTGGACGGTGAGGAAATGGATGTTGGGGGAATCGTACCAGTCGTGCGGGAAGAGCTTGGTTTTGGGGGCGCGGCCCGTGAAGAGGTGGGAGAGGCGGACGGTCCAGTGGCCGAAATTGGGGAAGGCGACGATGGCGCGGCGGCCGATGCGCAGCATTTCGCTGAGCACTTTCAAGGGGGCTTTGGATTCTTGCAGCGTCTGGCTGAGGATCACGTAGTCGAAGGCCTGGTCCGGAAGATCGGCGAGCGCTTCTTCGATGTCGCCATGGAAGACTGAGACTCCGCGCGTGATGGCCTGCTGCACTTTTTGGCCCGCGATCTCGACGCCGCGCGCATCGACGTGCTTGTTCTCGGCCAGCCAAGCTAACAGGTCGCCTTCGCCGCAGCCTAGATCGAGCACTTTGGTGTCAGGTTCGACGATCTCGCTGATGATGGCGTAGTCGCTGCGGCCGAAGAGCTTGGGGACGAAGGCCATGTCCTACGCGTGGGGAGGAGCGTTCACACGAGTGTGAACGCAGCACGCAGGAGTGCGTGCGCCACGGCTCACTTGCGCTCCCGGAAGGTGCTGGACAGGAAGCCTCGGACCAGTTCGCTTTGCTCGGCGACGTTCACCAGGAACGCATCGTGGCCGTAGTTGGAGGGCAGCTCGCAGTAGGCCACGTCGCAGTTGCGTCCCCGCAGAGCGCGCACAATTTCAAGAGACTGGTAGCTGGGATAGAGCCAGTCGGAGGTGAAGCTGATCACCAGGAAGCGCGCCTTCACGTTTTCGAACGCCGCGCTGAGCGAGTGGCGCTCGGCGGTGAGATCGTAGTAATCCATGGCCTTGGTGATGTAGAGGTAGGAGTTGGCATCGAAGCGGTCGACGAACTGGCTGCCGCGATAGCGCAGGTAGCTCTCCACCTCGAACTGATTCTGATCGCGCAGGCGGCGGCCGAATTTTTCACGCATGGACTGATCGCTCATGTAGGTGATGTGGCCGACCATGCGGGCGACGGCGAGGCCGCGCGCGGGCGGGCGCTGGCCGTAGTAATTGCCTTCGTTCCAATCCGGGTCGGCCATGATGGCCTGGCGGCCGACTTCATTGAAAGCGATCTGCTGCGCGCTGTGTCGCGTGGTACCGGCGATGGGGATGGCGGAGGCCACAGCGTCCGGATAGGCGACGGCCCATTCGAGCGATTGCATGGCGCCCATCGATCCGCCGGAGACGGCCAGCAGGCGTTCGATCCCCAGATGATCGATCAGCATTTTCTGGAGCCGGACCATGTCGGGGATGGTGACCGGGGGAAACGACATGGCGAAGGGGCAGCCGGTTTCGGGATTGATGGAACTGGGGCCGGAAGTGCCGCGGCAGCCGCTCAGCACGTTGGAACAAATCACGAAGTATTTGTCGGTATCGAAGGCTTTACCGGGGCCGATCATGTTGTCCCACCAGCCGAGGTTGCCGGACTCCTGGTCGGTGCCGGCGGCGTGGGCGTCGCCGGAGAATGCGTGCAGGATCAGGACCGCATTGCTACGGGCGGCGTTCAATTCGCCGTAGGTCTCGTAGGCGACGTCGACGGGCGCGAGGGTGACGCCGCCATCGAGGGTGATGGAGTCGAAGCGGGTCAATTGGGTTTGGGTGATCATGCAAGCGGCGTTGGATTTGTTTTTTTCATTGTAACGTGGCGGCTGAACTGGCCCAGTTTGGGCGGGTATACGATAAATCACAGGCATGACTCCGGAACGCTGGGGGAGAATCGAGGAGCTGTGTCATGTGGTGCCGAAGTCGGCGGTTTCCAGTGGTCCGCCTCTGCGGGGCTAGATCCGACAGCATCGTTTGTTTATGATCGGGCAATGAAATGCCGATTATCTGGGCATGACCAAACGGCTGCGCTGGCTGGTATTTTTCGCGATCGGTGGAGTGGCTGTCGCGATGCTGGCTTGGCTTGCGCCGCCGCGGTTGTTGAACCAGTCGGGCAACACCGCCGTTTGGCGCTTCGCTTCGGGCAAATGGGACCGGACGCCGCGGCTCGAGGGAGCGGCGGTAGACATTCAAGCCGGCCGTGACGGTTCGGTGTGGGTCGCGACGGTGTTCCATGCCGGGCTGAACCGGTGGGATCGTGATCATTGGACCTGGTTCAAGAGCCAGGACTTCGGGACCCAGACCAATTACGCGTCGGGCGGATTCGCCGTGGCCGGCGACCAGGTGTGGGCCGCGACGGATGAGGCCGTGCTGCATTGGGATGGCGCACGGTGGCGCGAGCTGCCGATCCACGGCGAACCGGATGGGATTGCGGCGGCCGGCGAGGAAGCCTGGACGATCACCAGCACCGGAACGCTGACCCATTACACTCCCGCGGGCGAGTCGGCCGCCGATCTGCGCGCGGCGATACCGAGGGCGAACTGGGTGAAACGGGTGGCCATGAAGCCGGTGCTTGGCCGGACGTCCGACGGCACGATCTGGCTCGAGTGGGAGGGTATCGTTCGGAGGCAAAGCGACAGCGGCTGGAAAGATGCGGGTTTGCGGTACGACACCAAACTGCTGCGCACTGAAGGCGACTTGATTTGGTTTTGGACCGGAAAGTCGCTGGTTGCGATGAATGGTCAGGGCACGCAGGTCAGGAGCTATGCGCTGGGCGAGTGGGGTGTTCGAGACGTGGCTGCCGCGGGCGACCGAGTCTGGATCGCAGACGAGCACGGCATCCGGCAGGTCGCCGGTGGAGATGCGGGGGTGACGCCGCTGCCGCCGAACGCGTTGGGCGTGACGCGGATGGCTTGGTCATCCGATGGAGTGCTGTGGGCCGTGGCCGTGATGCCGCACGCGGCAGGGAATCTGGTCATGATCGGCTTGGCGATCTTGATGATCCTGTTCCTTTCGGTAAGCCTATGGGTAATGCGCGTGGTGTTCACTTCGCCCGTGCGGACAGTGGCCGAGAACCGCGGGTGGAGAGCGGAGCTGCCGGCCCTTCGCAAGATCCTGCTGGGAGTGGCTGCGATGGCTGCGGTACTGCTGGCGTTGGTGATGCTGGTCCAGCGAGTTGTCACGAGTGCGCCGGCGGCATCCGCCTGGACCAGTTGGTTCTGGATCCTGCTGGCGCCCGTTGCGGTTGCATGGATCGCGATGCGAGTGCGGCGGAAGAAGGAGACGATCGCGCGGGCCACGATCAGTACGCTCGGCTGGCTTGCATTCATCCTCCTGCTTGAGTCCGGCATGGATCCATTTTTCAAACTGTTCCGCACCGCGGGGCAAGGGGTGCTCGCACTTTTCGGTCTGGTGCTGCTGTTTTGTTTCGGGTACGCATTCGGGGAGGATTTGCCGCTGAAAGGGCCGTATGATCGGCTGCGCCGCGGCGACTACGAGGGCGCGCTTGCACGAGCGAACCGGCTGCTGCCGTGGTGGCCCGACAAGGCCACGCTGAGATACATTCGCGGGACCACAATGCTGTTCGCCGGGCGCTCCCAAGAGGCCGAATCCGATCTGCGCGCGAGTATACCTCTGACGAAGCAGGCGCGGAAGAAGGCCATCGCGCGGTCTAATCTCGGCTATGCGCTGCTCGACCAGGAACGCTATGGCGAGGCGGCGGAATGCTTCGAGGAATCGATCGGCACCGATCCCGGCTCCGGCAGTGCGTCGAACGGTCTGGCGGAAGTTCTGCTGCGGCAGGACCAGCAACCGTTTGAGGCGCTGCGTAGCGTGGACCGCGCGATCGAATTGAAGCAGCGTTCCGGTGTGATGGACCGGCACATGCTGGCGTACATGTGGGCCAATCGCGCGCGGGCGCTCGCCAAACTGGGGCGCGACGATGAAGCCCTGGCTGCGGTGCGGAATGCCGATAACGAGTGCGCCGCCGCGCCGGATTTTGTGCCTGGTCTGGCAGGAGCGCATTGGCGGATCGGGCTAGCGCTCCAGGCGTTGGGTCGGACGGCGGAGGCGCGAGAACATTTCCGGCGGGCGCGCGAAAAAGATCCGTCTGGCAACTATGGGACACGCGCAGCCAACGCGCTGCACGATCTAGGAGGCTGACCGAGTGCGCCCGGGCAACGGGGAGCGACGCAGCGAGAAAGCACGATTTGGTTGGCTGGTTGGATCGCGACGGGAGTTGTGGCGGTCTCGGCTGTGCTGTGCCTGGCGGGCGGAGTGATGCTGGCCGAAGGCGCTCTGCGCGTGCCGAGACGGCTGGTGTTGCCCGTTCCTCGCGGCGGGCTGATCGCGGCTAGAGAAATTCGCGCACAAGGCCGCGCGACTCAAAGCCTGGATCGTCTTCCCGAAAGCGCCGAGGGGGAGTTGCGTCATGGTATTGCACGGGATCGCTGATTCGCGCCAGAGCAGCCTGGGCTTCGCGCCGTTGTTTCACCGGGCAGCGCTACACGGTGCTGCTGGCCGATTCGCGGGCCCACGGCGACAGCGAGGGCAAAATCGTAACTTACGGCGTGCTGGAAGCGGACGTTCTTGTACTGCCAGCTCAGATACCGGGTGGACCCGAGCGCAGCATCACCCGAAGAAGCGGTTGCCCGAACGCTTACCCCGATTTTGCTGATCCACGGCCTGAACGATCGCAAGACGCCTCCTGAGCATTCGCAAATTCTGGCTTCCCGCAACCCACGAATCGCGCTGTGGCTCGTTCCCCAGGCGGATCATACGAATGCCTGGGCGGTGGCGCGGAACTAATTTCCGAGGCGTGTGCCGGGTTGGTTTGCCTCGTATCATTGATCTGGGCAGAATAGTGGGACCTCCATCCGTACTGGAGCTTCTGAACCGGGCTCTTGGCCTTGCGCAGAGCGCTCATTTCGGGCGATAATGCGCACTAGCCCTCCGAATTTCCATGCCGAGCGCCAGTGTCCATCATTATGATTTCCAGGAGAAGATCGGCTCCGGCGGAATGGGCGAGGTCTTCAAGGCGCACGACAAACGGCTGAACCGGTTTGTCGCGATCAAGGTGCTGCCGCGAGGCCAATCGGGCGATCCGGAGAGGCGGCGTAGATTTATTCAGGAAGCGCAGGCTGCTTCGGCGCTGAGCCACCCGAACATCATCACCATTCACGACATTTTTGACGAAGGCGAGACGTATTACATCGTGATGGAGTACGTGGCGGGCAAGACGCTGCACGAGCTGATTCCGGCGATGGGGCTGCGCGTGGCTCAGGTGTTGCAGTACGCCGCGCAGATGGCGGATGCGCTGAGCACGGCGCATGCGGCGGGCATCGTGCATCGCGATCTCAAGCCGGCCAACGTGATGGTCACGGCCTCCGGGCGGGTGAAGATTCTGGATTTCGGGCTGGCGAAGCTGACCGATCCGTCCTCGATGATGAATATGACCGCAGCCGCGGGTGCGACCGTGGCCGGGATTCCGGGCCGGATGGAGGATCAGGCCACGGTGACCAGCGTACCGCTCACGATGGAAGGGTCGATCCTGGGGACGGTCAACTACATGTCTCCGGAGCAGGCCGAGGGCAAGCGCGTGGACGCGCGCTCGGATATTTTCTCGTTCGGCGCGGTGCTGTATGAAATGATCACGGGGCGGCGGGCGTTCAAGGGGGATTCCGACATCTCGACGCTGTCGGCGGTGCTGCGCGATGAAGCGACGCCGATTTCCGCGCTGGCTCCGGACGTGCCGCATGAGCTGGAAGACATCGTGACCGGGTGCCTTCGCAAAGATCCGAATTTGCGCTGGCAATCGATGAAAGAAGTTGAGATGGGGCTGAGCGGGATCAAGCGCCGCTTGGATGCGGGCGCACTGCATCCCCGGTCTGTGTCGCCGGTGTCGGCGGCGGCGGCGCCTGCGAAAGTTCCAGCGCCAGTTCCGCGAGTGGCCGGCGGTTCGCGGAAGATGGTCTTGGTAGGCGGGGCCGGCGTCCTGGCGTTGGCGCTTGTGGCGGCGGGCGCGGGCTGGTGGTGGACGAAGCATCGAGCGCCGCGGCCTGCGCCAGTGGCTCAAGTTGCGGCGCCGGCCGCAGCGCAGCCTGAATCGGCGGCGCCGGTCGCCGCGCCGGTTCCGGATGTGGCTCCGATTCCGGAAAACCCGGCTGCACAGCCATCGGTTCCTGCGCCGCGAGCGGCCAATCCCGCGGGACCAGCGGGCAAGAGCGGTCCGGGTGCTGCGGGACCTGCCGCGGGCAAGAGCGCTCCCGCCAGTACGCCTCGCCCAGTTGCGCCTGCGTCGGCGAATACAACGGCCCAGCCTTCGCCGCCTCCGGCTGCCCGCGAGGTTCCGAAGCCGGAGACGCCGAGCGCGCCCGCTCCGCTGGTGCAGTTGAACATCAGCGATGGCCTGCCGTTTCGCATTGCGCTGGCCGAAGACGTTCCGGCGAGCGCGGCCGAGGGGCAAGCTCTGTCGTTTCGCGCGCTGGACGATCTGAAGGTGGGGGACACCGTGGTGATCGCGCGGGGCGCGACAGTGACCGGCTCGATCGTCAGCGAGACCGGCAAGAAGAAGTTCCTGGGATTCGGCGGCAAAATGACTTTCCAGTTGACATCCGCCGAGGGACCGGATGGACAGAAACTCAATGTCCGCGCCGGGGTGATTCGCAAAGCGGATGGCCCCACGGCACGGCCGCTGGATACGGGGAAGTACGCGAAGTCCAAGGAGCTGGCGGCGGCGCGGGGGACGGACTACCTCGCGTACGTGGACGGCGCTCAGACCATTTCGGTGCGCAAGTAAGCGTCCGGCGCCGCGTGAAATACCAAGTCGCGATCGAGACGGTTGACGAGCAGCCGATTGCGGCCTCCCGGCAACGAACTACATTCGATAGGATTGCGCGAGAGATCGGCAATCTGCTCGGACACTCGTGGGCGTTCTTGAAAGAACGGAGCGAACTGCGCCGGGACGGGCACAACGTCGCGATCTATTGGGACGAGCGGGACCAAGGATCGATCGAGGTGGGAGTGCAGGTGGTGGCGCGATTCGAGGCGACGGATCGAGTGGTCTGCTCGGCGACGCCGGGCGGGCGCGTCGCGAGAACCGCGCACTTCGGACCGTACAGCGAACTCATCCTGGCGCACCGGGCGGTGCGGGAATGGTGCCGCGAGAACGGGCATGAGCTGGTGCTGCCATTCTGGGAGGTTTACGGGGATTGGGATGACGATCCGGCGAAGGTTCGCACGGATGTCTACTATTTGCTGAAGCAGGGCCCGGCGGGCACTACCGTTCCGCCTTCCAGGTGGTAACGCCGTCGATCATTTTCACCGTGCCGACCCAGAGGAAGCGGACACCGAGGATCACACCAAAGGTCAGGCTCCATTCGCGCCACGCGTCCAGGGCTACCGCGACGATGCCGGTGATCAGACATACGGCGCCGATGGCGATGTTGCGCCTGGCCGCGGGACGGCCATGGTGGCGATCGTAGACCTGGGTGTTGGAAAAAGACTCGACTGGCTGGCCTTGATGATCGTAAATGCGGCAGCCGAGGGCCGGCGTGGCTGTGATCTTTTTCCGCGAGTAACGCCTGGCTTCCTCCAGAGTGTCGAAGATCAGAGGCGCGTCGTGGCCGGATGAGAGGTAGTTGCCTTCGGCGTCGCGCATAGACATTGTTTTGACGTCGAAGTGGAAGACGGCGTACTGGTTCGACGACAGTTGCGGAGACCAGTAGGTTGATTTTGGTTTCCGAATCACGAAGGCAACCAAGCGTTCGCCGGAGTGCGAACGCGGCACGCACGAGTGCGTGCGCCACGGAGCGTCAACGGAAGGTGTTCTGGAGTTTGTCGAGCGCGGCTGAGCCGGGACAGAGTTTTGAATACGGGACGCGCGTCAAGGGGACGTCCGTGGTCTGGTTCAGCTCGTGGAGGTCGGGCACGCTCTCGTCCACGAAGAGCAGGCCGGTGACCACTTCACCCTTACCGTGGTGCTCTTCGAGGTAGGCGTAAACCTTTTCGCGATCCGTGGGGTCGTAGTCGGCGGGCACGCCTTTGAAGAGAATCGCGCTGCCGTCGTGCATGGTGACGCTGACCGCGCCGTTGGTGCCGATGTGGGCCAAAATTTCGCTGGCTGGAGGAACGAAGTCGGCTTCGATGGCCTTGAGCTCGTGCTGGCGCGTGTAAAGGTAGCTCTTGGTGGAGCCTTCGTGGTCGTTGAAGGTCACGCAGGGCGAAATGACGTCGATCAGCGCGAAACCGCGATGCGCGAGGGCCGCCTTGAGGATCGGCACCAGTTGTTCCTTGTCGCCGGAGAAACTGCGCGCGATGAAGGTGGCGCCGATGCTCAAGCCCAGCATGACGGGATCGATGGGCGCCAGGCGGTTTTTTTCGCCTTTTTTGCTTTTGGTTCCGACGTCAGCGGAGGCGGAGAACTGGCCCTTGGTGAGTCCGTACACGCCGTTGTTCTCGATGACGTACACCATCCGCACGTTGCGACGGATGGCGTGGCACATATGGCCGAGGCCGATGGAGAGCGAATCCCCGTCGCCGGAAATTCCGATGTAGATCAGCTCGCGGTTGGCGGCGTTGGCGCCGGTGGCGATGGGCGGCATGCGGCCGTGGGCGGAGTTGAAGCCGTGGGCGCCGCTGACGAAATAAGTCGGCGTCTTGGAAGAGCAGCCGATGCCGCTGAGCTTGGCGATCATGTGCGGCTGGGCGGACATTTCCCAGAGAGCGCGGACTAGCGCGGCGGTAATGGAATCGTGGCCGCAGCCGGCGCACAGCGTGGACATGGCGCCTTCGTAGTCGCGAATCGTGAGCCCGAGCTCGTTGCGCTGCAGGCTGGGGTGCGTGGCGACGGGTTTCGGGATGGATGGCATGGTTATTCCTCGATCTGCAATTCGGGCATGGGGATGACGGAGGCGAGCGCCGGTTTTTCGACCTCGCCCAGCGCCTTGAGAATTCCGTCGACCACGTGCTTGGCGCTCAGCGGGAAACCGCCGTACACCAGGACGGAGCGCAGTTTTTCCTTGGGCACGCGGGTTTCGAGCGTGAGCAGTGAGCGAAGCTGGGCATCGCGATTCTGTTCGACCACGAAGCAGAAGTAGTGCATCTCGAGAAAGGATTGCACGGTTTCATCGAAGGGGAAGCCGCGGATGCGCATGAAATCGGCGAGCACGCCCTGCTCGGCCAGCCGGTCCAACGCTTCGCGCACCGCGAGGTCGCAGCCGCCCAGCGTAATGACGCCGAAGTTAGCGCCGGCTCGGCGCTGGATGATGGGCGTGGGGACGAATTTCGCCGAGGCTTTCTGCTTGCGCGCCAGCCGGTCCATCACCTCGCGGTATTCATCCGGCATTTCGGTGTAGCCGCCGTACTTGTTGTGGCCGGAGCCGCGGGTGAAAAACGATCCCTTGGGATGGACGCCGGGGAGAGTGCGCGCGGCCACCTGGTTTTCGTCTTCGTTGGTGTAGCGCTGGAATTTGGTGATTTTTTCGAGCTCGGCGGCGGTGAGGACGCGGCCGCGGTCGGGTTTGTAGGAATCGTCCCACTTGAGGCGCGGCACCACCCAGTCGTTCATGCCGATGTCCAGGTCGGTGAGGATGAAGACGGGGGTCTGGAAGCGCTCAGCGAGATCGAAGGCTTTGGGCGCCATTTCGAAGCACTCGGCGGGATTGGACGGAAACAGCAGAATATGTTTGGTGTCGCCATGCGAGGCGTAGGCGCATTCGAGCACGTCGCCCTGCTGGGTGCGGGTGGGCATGCCGGTGGATGGGCCGACGCGCTGGACGTCGATGATGACGGCGGGAATTTCGGCGTAATAAGCCATGCCGATCAGTTCGTTCATCAGTGAAATGCCGGGGCCGGCGGTGGAAGTGAAAGCGCGCGCGCCGTTCCAGGACGCCCCGATCACCATGCCGATGGCGGCCAGCTCGTCCTCGGCCTGCAGGATGACGAAATTATTCTTGCCGGTTTCCGGATCCTTGCGGTATTTGTTGCAGAAGCTGGTGAAGGCATCCATGGCGGACGTGGAGGGCGTGATGGGATACCAGGCGGCGACGGTGGCGCCGGCGTACACGCAGCCCAGCGCGATGGCGGTATTGCCGTCGATCAGGACCTTGTCGGAATTGGCGTGCATGGTTTCGAGATGAAACGGCAGCGGACACGGGAAGTGATCGCGCGCGTAGTCGTAGCCCAGGTGGAGCGCACGATGGTTAGACTGGTGCAGCGCCTTCTTGCTGGCGTATTTCTCGTCCAGCAATCCGGCGACGATGTCCATGTCGACGTTGAGCAGGGCGCACAGCGTTCCGGCGTAGGCAATGTTCTTCATGAGAATGCGCTCGCGCGGATCGCGGAAATTTTCGTTGCAGAGCTGCGCGAAGGGGACGCCCAGGAAGTTGACGTCGTCGCGAATCAGCGCCGGATCTAGCGGCCAGGAGGAATCGTACAGGAGGTAGCCGCCTTCGTGGACCTCATGGATATCGCGCGCGTAGGTTTGCGAGTTCATGGCGACCATGAGATCGTAGTCCAGCGAGCGCGCGGTGTAGCCGTCCTTGTTCACGCGGATCTCGTACCAGGTGGGCAGGCCCTGGATGTTGGAAGGGAAAAGATTCTTGCCGGAAACCGGAATGCCCATTCGAAAAATAGCCTGCATCATCAGGCCGTTGGCGCTGGCCGACCCGGTTCCATTGACATTGGCCAGCTTGAGGGCGAAATCGTTTATGCGAGCACGCATGATTCGGTGTTAACGGGCCTCCCTGCGTAAGGAATAAGAAGTTCAAACTTTTGCATGTCCCAGGCGGCGGTGGGGCAGCGCTCGGCGCACAGCCCGCAGTGCACGCAGACGTCTTCGTCCTTGGCCATGATGCGGCCGGTCTGCGGCAGACGCTCCGAGACATAGAGCGCTTGCGTGAGGTTGATGGCCGGGGCCGAAAGACGTTTTCGGAGATCGTCCTCTTCGCCATTGCGGGTGATGGTGAGGCATTGGACGGGGCAGACGTCGATGCAGGCGTCGCACTCGATGCAGCGCACGGCCGTGAAGTCGGTCTGGATGTCGCAATTGAGGCAGCGCTGCACTTCGCGCGCGGTCTGCTCGATGTCGAAGCCCAGCTCGACCTCGATATTCATCTGCTTGAAGCGGCGCGTGAGATCGACGTGGCGCATCTTCTGGCGCTGCGCGGGATTGTAGTCGTTGTGGTAGCTCCACTCGCTGATCCCCATCTTGGTGCTGAGCAGATTCAGGCCCTGGGGCAGGCGCTCGGTGACGGGGATGCGGTGGCAGTAATTGTGGATGGAAATAGCGGCCTGATGGCCGTGCTCGGCGGCCCAGATAATATTCTTGGGGCCCCAGGCGGCGTCTCCGCCGAAGAAGATTCCCTCGCGGGTGCACTGCATGGTGGCCTCGTCGACCACGGGCATGTTCCATTTGTCGAACTCGATTCCGATGTCGCGTTCGATCCAGGGGAAGGCGTTTTCCTGTCCGATGGCGAGGATCACGTCGTCGGCGGGGAAGAAGACGGTGTCGATGGTTTTCGAGTTCCTCGCCTTGGCGTCCCATTCCAGGCGTTCGAAGTCCATGCCGATCAGTTTTCCGTTTTCGATGACGAAGCGCAGGGGCGCGTGGTTGACGATGATCTCGACGCCTTCCTCTTCGGCGTCCTCGAGTTCCCAAGGCGAGGCTTTGAAGAAGCCGCGCGGGCGGCGGGCCATCACTCTAATGGTCTTGCCGCCGAGCCGGCAGCTCGAGCGGCAGCAATCCATGGCAGTGTTGCCGACGCCGATGATGAGCACTTTTTCGCCTACCGAGTTGGTGTGGCCGAAGGCGATGGACTCCAGCCAGTCGATGCCGATGTGGATGCGGTCCGTGTCGTGGCGGCCGGGGATGTCGAGCTCTTTGCCGCGCGGCGCGCCGGTGCCGACGAAGATGGCGTCGAAGCCTTCTGCGAGCAGCGCCTGCATGCTCTCGATGGGCGCGTTGTAGCGGATGTCGACGCCCATATCGAGGATCTGGTCGATTTCCTCGTACAGGACTTCCGAAGGCAGGCGGAAGGCCGGGATGTTGGTGCGCATCAGGCCGCCGGGCTTGTCGTATTTTTCGAACATCACGACCTCGTAGCCGAGTGGCAGCAGGTCGTTGGCGACAGTGAGCGAGGCCGGGCCGGCGCCGATGCAGGCCACGCGCTTGCCGTTTTTCCTGGAAGGGATTTTCGGAAGGCGGTGTTTGAATTCGCCGCGCAGGTCGGCGGCCACGCGCTTGAGGCGGCAGATGGCGACAGGTTTGCCGTCCAAGCGGCCGCGGCGGCAGGCCGGCTCACAAGGGCGATCGCAAGTGCGGCCCAGGATGGCGGGAAATACGTTGGACTCGCGGTTGAGCATGTAGGCATCGGTGTAGCGGCCTTGCGCGATCAACCTTATGTACTCGGGAACATTGGTGTGGGCCGGGCAGGCCCACTGGCAATCGACAACCTTATGGTAGTAGTTCGGATTGCGAACGTCGGTGGGGTTCACGCGTCTATCCTCTCAAACCTGGACAGCGATTCGACGGGCCGTATTTGGGATTAATTGGGGCCTGCAATCATTGTACATCTTGGGGATGAGGGATGCGCGTGTTGGCACGCGCGTTGTGGTGTCGAGACTGAGTAAGGCTCGACTACTTCAAATTGCGAACATCTCGCTGACCGCGCCTGCTCCGCTACCCAGCATCGGCACTGGCACGAGATCGTTGGACGCATACACTCTTGCGCCCGTGAGATCTTCTTATGATAGTAGCGGAGCCAACGGCGCATGCTCTCGGGCGCGTTATACTGTGCAAATTGATTGACCCAGGTGTGATCGGCGCGCGGCTGGACCGGTTGCCCGCGACTCGCACCGTTTGGACCTACGTCCTGCTGCTGTCGCTGGGCGGCTTCTTCGAATACTACGACCTGTTTTTCACCGGCTACATTGCGCCAGGGCTGGTGCGCAGCGGCATTCTGAGCGCCACAACGCCCGGGCTGTTCGGCGCCACCGGAATCGCGAGCTTCGTCGCGGCGATGTTTCTGGGATTGTTCGTCGGGACCGCCGTGTTTGGGTTCGTGGCGGACCGGTTCGGGCGGCGGACGATCTTCACTTT
>DASQHQ010000145.1:0-7105 GCA_035632015.1 Bryobacteraceae bacterium | reverse complement strand
CCCAGGCATAGATGGGTTCCAACTGATCGGTTTCGGGCTTAGCCAGTTCGGACGATGCCTCGCGTGTACTTGATTCGATTTCTGCCGATCGTCGGATTTTGAGCCGCGTGGGTGTGGTCTAATCCTTGCATCAATGGGCCCTGAATGGGACCGACCCGCAGTAGAGTGAGGCTGACCCGCTCGTTACGAAGGGTCTCTGGACGCCGTGAGACTGGACGTTGCTCTAAAGAGCCGCTGACGGCGCTGATTTTGTTGTTGCGGTAGCGCGTATAAGTATTTTAGAATCAGAAAGAAGGCCCGGAGGTTCCGGCTCTGATTACGAATCAGCCGCTCTACCAACTGAGCTAGGGTGGCCCTCTCTTCTTTATACACTGCCTTGTGCCTTGCAGCCGCGGTGCGCGCTACTCGACGGCCGTGGTCTTGATGTAATCCAGCTTCGGAAATTCGCGCTCGAGATACGCGTTGCCTTGCGATTCGATCAGATCCTGCTGCGGCTTCTCGGCGTCGCCCGAGTACAGGCTGGATACAACTTCCATGCCCTCGATGACCCGGCCGAACGGCGCGAAGCCCAGCGAGTCCAGCCGCGCGTTGTCGGCCAGGTTGATGAACAGTTGCGTGGTGCGCGTATTGGGACCGCTGGTAGCGAAGGTGATGTAGCCGGCGCGGTTGGTTTCCTTCACCGGGTCGTCGTCGATTTTTTTATCGCGCCAGCCGGCCGACACCTTGGGATCCTTGTTGATGCCCCACTGCACCACGAAGCCCGGCAAGACGCGAAAGAAGCGCGCCTCATCAAAGAAGCCGCTCTTCACCAGCTCGTAAAAGCGGTCCGCGCCCAGCGGCGCCCAATCGCGATGCACTTCCACCACGAACGCGCCCTTGCTGGTGTCGAATTTCACTTTGTACTCAGAGGGAGCCGCGGCATGGGTCGAAGAACAGCCCGCCAGCAGCGCGCCGCAGAACAGACTTACGATGGTGTGTTTCATTTTGCGTCTCGCCAATTATCGCCGATTCCAACGTCTACCACCAGCGGCACTTCGAGCTTGTACACGCTCTCCATTTCCCGCTTGACCATCTTGGCAGCCTTTTCGGCCTCGGAGGGCGGCGATTCGAACAGCAGCTCATCGTGCACCTGGAGCAGCATTCGGGTTTGCCAGTTTTCGCGCCGTAGAATCTCGTCGATGCGGATCATGGCGACCTTGATGAGATCGGCCGCGGTGCCCTGGAGCGGCGTGTTGACGGCGGTGCGCTCGGCGAAGGAGCGGGCGTTGGGATTGCGGCTGTGCATGTCGGGGATGGGACGTTTGCGCCCGAACAGCGTCAGCGCGTAGCCCTTCTCGCGAACTTCCGCGGTGGCCGCCTGAATGAACTTGCGCACGCCGGCGTGCAGCTCGAAATAAGTGTGGATGTAGGCTTCGGCCTCCTTGCGGTCGATGCCGAGCGACGTCGCGAGACCAAACGGGGTCTGCCCATACACGATTCCGAAATTGACAGCTTTCGCGTTGCGCCGCATTTCCGGAGTGACCAGCATAGGAAGGACATGGAAGACTTCCGCCGCCGTGCGAGTGTGAATGTCCTCGCCGTTGCGGAAAGCTTTCACCAGCACCGGATCGTGCGACATGTGCGCGAGCAGCCGCAGCTCGATTTGCGAATAGTCGGCCACCACCAGCTTCCAGCCTTGTTGCGGGACGAACGCGGCGCGAATCTCGCGGCCCAGCTCGGTGCGGATGGGGATGTTCTGGAGGTTCGGATTGGACGAAGACAGCCGGCCGGTGGCGGCTCCGGCCTGATTGAAAGTGGTGTGCAGGCGGCCGGTCCTGGGATCGATCAGCGCCGGCAGCGCGTCGATGTAGGTGCCCTTCAGCTTGGCGAGCTGGCGGTACTCGAGAACTTTGCGCGCGATTTCGTGCTCGCCCGCCAGGCCCTCCAGCACGTCGGCGGCGGTCGAAATGGTTTTGCCCTTGCCGTACTTGACCGGCGCCGGCAGATTCATTTCCTCAAACAGAATTTTGCCGAGCTGGGCGGGTGAATTAATGTTGAACGGCTTCCCAGCGAGCTGGTAGATCTCTTCGGAAAGCTGCTGGATGCTGGTTTCAAGCTGTTCGGAAAGGACCTTGAGCTGGTGCGGCTCGATGCGGATCCCGATGCGTTCCATGCGCGCGAGCACCGAGGCCAGCGGCAGATCGATCTCCTCGTAAATCTGGCGGAAGCCCTGGGCATCGATCTCGGGGACCAGCCGCTCGGCCAGCGTGAAGGCCAGATCGGCGTGCTGCTCGGCGGCCGCTCCGAGTTTGCGGTCCAGATAGCGCTCCGCCAGATTTTCCGGCGTGCAAGCGGCCGGATCGGCGCACAGCAGGAAGGCGTACAGCGTCATGTCGTGCCTGAACCCCTGCGCCTCGACGCCGTGGTTGGCCAGCGCGAGCAGCAGCGACTTGATGTCGTCGGCGATCTTGATCCGCTGGGGATCTTCGAGGATCGGCCTCAGCTCTTCGAGGTACTCGGTGGAGAGAGCGCGCGCGACGCCGGCTTCAAACGAAACGCCGAGCATGGTGAGCGCCAGCTCGCCTTCCGGCGCGGATTGGATCGCGAACGCGACGGGTTTGGACGGATCGAGTTTTCGCAGCGTAGCGGCGTAGGCCGCAGCCTCTTCGCGGTCTGCGAGGACGCGGTAGTCGCGCGTGAAGTCCTCGACCGGCGCGAGCTCCTTCAGCAGGCTGTAAAATTCGAGCTCCCGGTAGATTTTCTTCAGCGCCGCGAGATCGGGCTCCTGCGCCGCCAGGTCCTGGAGGCGGAATTCGATCGGAACCGTGGTGTCGATAGCGGCCAGCCGCTTGCTGAGCAAAATCTGATCGCGATTGTTCTGCAAGCTCTCGCGATAGGTCTTACGCTCGACTTCGGCGGCATGGTCGATCGCGGCTTCCACGGATCCAAAGCGCTGGATCAGATCGCGCGCGCCTTTTTCGCCGATGCCCGGAGCCCCGGGAATGTTGTCGACGGAATCGCCCATGAGCGCGAGCATGTCGGCCACCTGGCCAGGCTTCACGCCCATGAACTGTTCCGCGGTGGCCGGATCGTACCAGATGTCTTCCTTGACCGGGTTGTACATGTTCACATGCTCGTTGACGAGCTGCAGCATATCCTTGTCGCTCGAAACGATGACCACGTCGTGCGCGTCACTGGCGCGGGCGGCGATGGCGCCGATCACGTCGTCGGCTTCGAAGCCCTCATATTGGAGAATCGGAATACGCATGACTTCGAGCAGGCGGCGGATGTAGGGAATCTGTTCTCGCAGGTCGGGCGGCATCTCGGTGCGGTTGGCTTTGTAATCGGCGTACAGAGTCGTTTCGCGAAAGGTTTTGCCGGATTCGAAAACGGCGGCGATGTATTCAGGATGGTAGGCCGCGCGGAGCTTGCGCAGCATGTTGTGGAAGATGTAGACGGCTTCGGTCATCAGGCCGGTGGTGGTGCGCATGGGCGGGGCGGCGCTGCGCGCGCGGGCGTGATAGGCGCGGAAGATGAACCCGTAGCTGTCGATCAAGAAAAGGCGCGAACGCGCGGCGGCCGGCGCAGGAGCGGCGCTCTGCGGATCGCGGCTTTTCGAAATCACCTCGGCCATCTGAACTCAGGATAACGTGCCCGAGCGGTTACCCTGTTAGCTTATGGGGTTCGGTTGGCTGCTTCGGATCGGCGCGCTGGCGGGCGTGGTGGTGGTGCTGGCTCCGGCGTTGGAGCGCGGCTGGACGCACGTCGAGACCGATTTTCCGAACTACTACACCGCAGCGGTCCTGACGGTGCGGCGCGCGCCGCTGCGGAACTTCTATGACTGGACCTGGTTCCAGCGCCAGATGAATTACAGCGGAACCGAGCGGCAGTTGGGAGGATACACGCCGCAGCCGCCGCTGGCGATGGTTCCGATGCTGCCGCTGGCGGGATTGCCGCCGCAGACGGCCAAGCGAGTCTGGCTGTCGTTGAACATTGTTTTTCTTCTGGCCGCGATCGGAATTCTGGCGCGGCTCGCGCGCTCGCCGTTTTCGGGACTCCTGCTGCTGGCCATGTTGGGACATAACTCGCTGGCCGGCAATTTCGTGCTGGGCCAGTGGTACATTTTTCTGCTGTTGCTGTTCTCGGTGAGTTTCTGGTTGCTGCTGAGCGGGCGCGCATTCTGGGGCGGCGTTTTGCTGGGCGCGATATGCCTGATGAAGCTTTACGCGGCGCCGTTCGCGCTGTATTTCATCTGGAAACGGAAATGGCGGGCGCTGGCCGGGATGGCGGCGGGCGGCGCGGTGCTGGCGCTGGCCTCGGTCGCCTGGTTTGGCTGGCAGGACAATGTGTATTACGTCACGCACGTTTTCCTGCGCGCCTCGGCCGGCGAGGGCGCCGATCCCTATGCGCCGGGGCTGCCGACGCTCTCGAATCTGCTGCGCCATTACGTGATGAGCGAGCCGGAGCTGAATCCGCAACCGCTCATCGACGCTCCGGCGGCGTTTTTCTTTCTGCAACCATTTGTGACTCTCGCGGTGCTGGTGTTTTGCCTGATTGCGCTGCCGAAGAGCGCCGAGCGCACCGGGGATGAACGGCGCGACCTGGCCTGGTTCCTGATCGCGCTGCTGCTCATTTCTTTTCACCGCGCCCACTACGTGGGCGTAGTGTTTCTGCTTCCCATCGCGCTGCTGTTCGAAAACGCGGGAAAGCTGTGGCGGATTTGGCTGATCGCCGCATACCTGCTGCTTACGATTTCGCTGCCTGCTTCTTGGGCGCCGTTGTTTCCGGTCACCTGGATACTCCTCGCGCTGTATGCCTCGGTTGGCCTTTCGTATTGGCAGCGGCTTCGGCCAATCACGGCGGTGGTGGCTGCGGCGGCGATCCTCGGCGCGGCTGCGTTGAGCGCCAACCGGCGGCTGGCGAGCTACCACCGCGAGCCGGCGCAGCAGTTCGAACGAATCGCCACGATGGACCAGGCCATCTATTCCGCATCGCCGGCGGTCTCCGCGGACGGGATCGTGTACGAATCCATGGGGCCGGGCCGGTACGAGCTGGTGGAGTGGAACCAGGGGCAGCACCAGACGCTGGCGTTCGAAGGCCATGCGTTTCACCCTTCCGTCGCGGCGGACGGAGGCCCGATCTATTTTGAACTGGTGGCAGGCGGCCATTCGCGCATCGTGGCCTACGATCGCGAAAGCGAATCGACTCGCGAGCTGACTTCGGCGGACTTGGATGCGAAGCATCCGGCTGTTTCACCCGACGGCCAGCGGCTGGCGTTCATCGCCAGAAAGAAAATCATCGTAGGCTCCGGCGGCGAGCTCACAACGCTCAATACGCCTGGACCAGTGCAAGAGGTCGGATGGTTCCCCGACGCGCAGCATCTCGTTTTTTCCGCCGGGCCGCCGGGACGGTCTCAGCTCTATGCCACAGTCGAGAACGGCGCGCCGATCCAGATTACGCACGATTCGCTCGATCACAGCGAGCCGGCGGTTTCTCCGGACGGGCGCTTTCTGGCCCACACGGTGGAGCGAAACGGCACGCGGCAAATCTACATTCAGGACCTCAGCGGTGGAAAATCCCGCCAGCTCACCGAAGGTCTCTGCAACAGCTACGCACCCGCGTGGCAACCCGACGGGCGCGCGCTGATCTTTGCCAGCGACTGCCAGCGAGCGGTAGGACTACCATCGCTGTATCGCTGGCGCATTGCCGGGAATTGAACCGGTTTCGCCACAATCAGGGCTGCAAACTGTGGTGTTATTGCCACAGTTTCAACTTTACAAACCTTTTCGAATCAAATTACTAGCGTCCAGTGTTACTCGTTGATAGAATGGCCGTTGGATTCGGCTCTTGTCTAAGCAACCAGCACCTCTCGGAGGCTGCTGTGCGATTTGAAACCACGGTGCAGCGGCCAGTCGAGGCCAAAGGGGTCGGCCTCCACAGCGGCGTTCCCGTCTCGATTCGCATTCTTCCGGCGCCGCCGTCGACCGGCATCGTTTTCGTCCGCACGGATCTGGACAACTTTCACGTTCCGGCGAGCTGGCGCTACGTGGCGCGAGTCAGCTACGCGACCAGCCTGATGCGGCAAGGCGTACTGATCTCGACCACCGAGCATCTGCTGAGCGTGTTCTACAGCTCGGGCGTGGACAACGCCTACGTGGAGATCAACAATCTCGAAGTTCCGATCCTGGACGGCAGCGGATCGCCGTACGTGGAGCTGTTGCGCGCGGCGGGACTGAAGCCGTACCGGCGCCGCAAGCGATTTCTGCGCATCCGCAAACCGATCATGGTGGAATCCGGCTCCAAGCGAATCTCGATTTTGCCGTCGGACCGATTTCTGCTGACTTGCGACGTGTTCTACGATCATCCGCTGATTGGCCGGCAGTCGCTCGACCTGGAGGTGACGCCGGAGCGATACGCGCAGGAGATCGCGCCGGCGCGGACCTTCGGCTTTGCGCACGAGCTGGACCAGATGCGCAACATGGGGCTGATTCGGGGCGCGGCGCTGGAAAACGCGGTGTGTTTCGATCGCCAGGGCGTGCGGAATCCGGAAGGCCTGCGCTTTGCGGACGAATGCTGCCGGCACAAGGCGCTGGATCTGATCGGCGACCTGGCGCTGATCGGCAAGCCGCTGCTGGGGCATGTGATCGCGGAACGCGCCGGGCACGCCATGCATACGGCGCTGGTGGCGCGCATCATGTCCGATCCGTCGCTGTACGAGATGCTGAGCTTCGATCAACTGGCGACGCGGGTGGCGCACGCGTTGGTTTCGTAGCTTCGGTTCGCGGACCATTCAGAAACTTCTCGGCACGTACGGCGGAGCCGCGTCAAAGCGGACATATTCGATGTGACGGGCTTCATTGAGACGCACCAGGCGTTGTGCGTGGCGTTCCACGCGGTCTTTGGAAAAAACGAAGCCAGCATCGGCGGGCTCCCAAGGAATTCCTTTGTGTTTATGGAATTCGAGCAGGGCGGCAGCGTCTCTGAGGTCGCGGCGCTCGCGGTCGCGGCGGTCGGCTTGGATCTCGCGGAGCTGGTCGAGGGCTTTTTGAAACTGGCGAGAGAGGCGTTGGCTTTGGATGGAGAGGTTGTTGATCAAGCGATGGGCGTCGACGATGTCGAAGTCGAT
>DASQHQ010000144.1:0-128730 GCA_035632015.1 Bryobacteraceae bacterium | reverse complement strand
GGACTGGATCGCCGAGGCCAGGGAATTGAGCTGGATGTCGTCAGACCGGCAAAGCTCCAGGCAACCCCGGAGGGTCGCGTATTCGGAGTCCTCCAAGAGTTCTGCCGAGCTGCCTTCGGGAGCTATCAGAACACCTAGCTTTTTCATGCGGCGACCTTCCTTTCGCGGCGCCGGGCCTGGCGCAGTTTTCCTGCCACTCGCCTTTTGGTTTTCGCCGGCTCTTTCCGAGTTGTAGGAATCAGACGGCGCAGACGGGCGAGGTGCTTTTTCAGAGTGATGAACTCTTCTCGGGACAGTTCAACCTCTTGTCGGTGGTCGCCATCCCAGTCGAACATGAGGAGGCTGTAGTCACAAGAGGCCGGCGTCTCGTTTACCCACTCAGGCAGCTCTTCAGGTTTGCGAACTGTGGAGCGATTCATGCGGCCACCTTCCTTTCGCGGCGCCGGCGCAGTTGCCGGATGTATTGCTGCACGGCGAGCAGTTCGGCCCGCCAAAGGGTGAGGTCCCACCCGATGGGCTTGCCTGTCGCATCGTCCAGGACGCACACGAAAAAGCGGCGCCCAGGGATGCTCTTCAGATTCTGTTGCATTGTGGTTTTCTCCTTTTAGCGGCAGCTTGCCGCTAAGCTAATTTAGACTGATGCGGGCGCGCCTGTCAACAGATTTCGCTTGAAATCTCGGCAGCCTGGCGCTAAGCTATTGACAATGGCCGATAAAGAGCTTTCGGAGATCGCGCGCGCCTTGGGAAGCGCCGGCGGCAAGAAGAGGGCGAAAGCACTCTCACCCAAACGTCGATCCGAGATCGCCCGCCAGGCCGCGGCCGCGTCTGCGAAGGTCCGCCAAAGGAAGGCCAAGCAGAAATGAAAGTACTAGTCGCAACAAAAGAGACCCAAGGCCAGCGGGCGAGCGATTTCTCTTTCGTTCCAGAAGGCGAACTCCTTTCTTTCGTGATCGAATGCGATCTCGAAGCGGATGGCAGCTGCGGTTGTATGCGCTCTATGGCAGGAATCGAGTGCCACGGGTGCACCACCACCCTCAAGGTCGCAGAGGTGGCCATGACGGTAGCGCAATTTCAAGAAAAACTGCGCGCGTGCCTGCTACCGGTTGGCTTCAGCGAAGACCACATTTGCCTGCAGGCCGACGTGATCCGCGAAGCCGCGGCCTGCTTCCCTACTGGCGCGATTCTCGAAAAGCGCCGGTCAATCGAAGCAGCCAACTTCGGCCTTCGAATTCGCCGACGCAGTACGATCACTCACCCAGGCCGCAGCCGCATCTGTCGAAGACTCGCTGAAGACTGACGCTGCGAGGAAGCCCTTACGAAGCGGAAGGACCTGCCCCCGGAAATCCTCGAAGCCCTGGAACTGTTCCGCAAGGAGTGCGAGGGTCAAGGCCTTGCACGATCCACGACCCTGAGGGAAGTCGCGGCACTCAAACGAGCGATGCTGCGTCCTTCCCTCCCTGTCCACATTCCGCCACAAAAGGCCCACGCGCCCGATGATCCTGCTCTCTTGGAACATTTCAGAAAGTTCATGGAAGCCCCTCGGGATCCCGGAGTACTCGAAGGTATCAGGCAGGCGAGAAGGGAAGCGCGCGCCGCCCGGATGGCGAGGCTGAAGGGACCACGCGAAGATCAAGACCGAAATGTGTGAGCGCGTGTGAGCGCATCCCCTGTATGCTGTTGAGGAATTGGTAGCGCTAACGGGAATCGAACCCGTATTTGAGCCTTGAGAGGGCTCCGTCCTAACCGTTAGACGATAGCGCCGCGCAGACTGTACTGATTATACCAACGTGTCGAAATCGGGCGCGCTCGTCTGGAAAACTCCGTGAGAAGGGAGCCGAGTCCCGCTTCCCGCTTCGGCTGATGGCTTGTTCCACGCGAAAAGTAGGCCAACGGCCGGCGCCCGGTTACGCGCTTTGCTTCAGAACTTGCGGGTTGACCACGTTGATCGGCTGCCCGCCGGCGTATGCCAGGATCTGGTCGAAGACCCCGCCCACGATGCGCTCGAGCCCGTCGCGCTCCACGTAGCCCAGGTGCGGCGTGCACACCACGTTGTCGAGCGCCAGCAACGGATGATTCGCGTTCAGGACAGGCTCGTCCTCATATACGTCCACGGCCGCCATGGCGGGCCGGCCCGCGCGCAACGCCGCTACGAGCGCGCCCGGTTCGATCAATCCAGCGCGGGCGGTATTGACTAGCAGCGCCGTCGGCTTCATTCGCGCCAGATCGGCCGCGGTCACTATCCCGCGCGTTTCATTGACCAGCCGCACCAGCAACGAGAGCACGTCCGACTGCTCGAAGAACTCCTGCTTACTCGATGCCGTCGCGTATCCGGCGGCGCGCGCTTTCGCAATCGTACTCTCGCGGCCCCACACCAGCACTTTCATCCCGAAGGCCTTGCCGTAGCCGGCCACCACGCCGCCCAGTTTGCCGTAGCCGTAGATGCCCAGCGTCTTGCCGCGTAGTCCGAGGCCAATGCTTCCGGCCTGCCAGCGCCCCGCTCGGAGCGCCGCCATTTCTTGCGGGATGCGCCGCATCGAAGCCAGAATCAGGCCCCAGGTCAGCTCGGCGGTGGCATAGGATGGGCTGGCGGGCATCAAGTCCGATGACACGATCACGCCGCGGCGCGTGCAGGCGTCCACGTCGATGTGCGGATACACGCTCACGTTGCTCACGATCCGCAGCCGGTCCAGCCGCTCGATCAGCGGCGCGCGAATGGGCGTGCGCTCGCGGATGACCGCCAGCGCCTCGGTGTCCTTGAGGCGCTCCGCTAGAACGTCGACATCCTTGGTGTGATTCTTCCAGATGGTCACGTTGTGGCCATCCAGCTTGCGAAAGCACGCGAGCGTTCGGACCGTGTCAAGATAGTCGTCGAGAACGGCGATGTTCATTGGCCGGCGATGTGGTATTCCAACAATCCCGCGCGGCTTAAGACATCGTCCAGAATTTTCCCGCGCTCGGCGTCCAGCGGAACCAGGGGCAGGCGCAGCTCGGGCGAATCGAGCAGGCCGAGACGGGTCAGCATGTACTTCAGCGGAATGGGATTCGTATCCAGGAAAATGGACTGGTTCAACTCAAACAACTGCAAGTGCAAGCGCCGCGCTTCAGCCAGGTTGCCGGCCGCGGCCGCGTTGTAAAGCGCCGCCACCGTGGCCGGAGCGAGGTTGCCAACAGCGTTCATCAGGCCGCACGCTCCGATGGCGAGCATCGGCAAACTGGCCGACTCCAGCCCGCAGAAGATGCGGAAGCCCGCGCCGACCTTCGACAGCAGCTCCGTGACCAGTTCCAGATCCATGGAGGCATGCTTCATGCCGACCAACGTGGGGGTTTTGTCCGCGATCTTTTGGACCGTGGCTCCGGTGACCGATACGGCCGCGCGACCGGGGATGTGGTAGATCATCAGGGGAAGCCGCGTCTCGCGCCCGATGGCTGAGAAGTATTCCACCAGCCCCTGTTGCGAGGGCTTGATGTAATACGGCGTCACTACCAGCAGCGCGTCGGCGCCGGCCTGATCCGCGAAGCGCGTCAGCGCGACCGTCTCGGCATAGGACTGTGAGCCGGTGGCCGCCACCACGGGCACGCGGCCCGCCACCGTCTCCACCGCGACCTTCAGCAGATCGTTGCGCTCCGCGATGGTCAGGCTGCTCGGCTCGGCGGTGGTGCCGTTGATGAGCACTCCGTGCGAGCCTTCGCGCACCTGGCGATCGACCAGCGCCGCGAACTTGCCGAGATCCACCGCGCCGTTCCGGAACGGCGTCACGAGCGGCGGGTAGGACCCGCGCAGAAAGGATTCGTCGAGCCGGATCATCGGGATACTGTTTCGGCCACCGCGCGGTTGGTGGTGAATCCGCCGGTCGAGCCAAGCGACTGCAGCGGTTGGTTCAGCCTTTCCTGCCACAGCAACGATCCCATCCAGATATTCAGCGGCGTGTCCTGGACGGTGAGCTCGTAGACGTCCTCATCGAGCGAGGCGTGGTTGTGAATGGCCCAGCCAGGCGCCGAGAGCATCAGGTCGCCGGCCTTCCAGTGGTACTTTTTGCCTTCCACGACGCTGTAGCCTCTGCCCGAAAAATAATAATTGATCGCGGCCGCGCTATGGCGGTGCGGGCGGTCCACGATGTTCTTGGGCCGGACGCACATGGTCGCGAAGAAATTGCTGGTCGTTCCGTTGGTGTGCTGCGTGGCCGGATTGTAGAGCAGATAAAGCCGGCGGCCGACGTAAGACTGCCCGAGGGCCGTCAGCTTGTCGAGCTCCGCCTTTACCCGCTTCCAGGGGAAGTGCAGCGCCTTGTGCTTCACCACGTCGGGGTTGATGAGCTTTTCGTACGGCATCAGGAAGCCGCCTTCTTCGGTCAACTGGAAGGTCCCGAACGGATTCTCGCCGTGCGTTTCGCACTCTTCGGCGCCGTTCGATCCTGCGGCTACCTGGGGGTTCTCCTCGACCACGTGCACCAGCATCTTTTCGAGCAGCGCGGAATTGCTGTAGGTCAGGCGCACTTGCAGCTCGCTGGTGTCGTTGCAGTGTTCGTAGACGGCCCAGGGCGGTGTGTTCCAGACGTCGTACTGCTCATAGCGAATCGACTTGCCGTCCACGCGAGCCGTGCCGCCGCCGCGAATGCAAAAATTCACTTGCGAGGAGTTGTGGCGAATGGGCTCGGTGCGTTCGCCGGGCTTGAGCACCGAGAGCGAGACCGCGGTGCCGGGAGCCAGACCGTCGCCTGGGCCAGTCAGCGGATTCACGATGGCGGACACGCGCCGCCCGTTGGCAGGCGCGGGCAGGGAAGCCAAGCGCTCGATTTCGGCATCGATGGCCTCCTTGGGAATGATGACGGCCGGAATCAGCTTGAGCGGTTCGGCCGCGAGACCCGTGCGATCGACAAATTGAAAATCGGTATGCATTTCATGCTCCTGACGATGTATTGAGCGGTTGCGGCGTGCGCAACCGGGGTGATTGTTTTTGAGGATGCGGCAACTCGCGCCCGCGATGCGAGGCGAGGGCCCGCCGATACAGCTCCATGCCGAGCGAAAGATCCGAGATTCCCATGCCGAGCGACTTGAACAGCGTGAGGTCGTCGGAGGGCGAGCGCGATTGGCGCGCGGCGGCCACAGAGGACAACCGCCGCACCTCGCTCCAGCGTCCCGGCGCGGAGCCGTAGAATTCGATCAGCTCGCGCGAGAGCTTTTGGGCCTGCTCGACGCTGTCGGCCACTACCTGCGTGCAGCGCGCGAGCACGTCCTGCGCGATTTCGGCGCGGCTGGGGACGATGGCGCCGATGGCGTTGATGTGCACGCCGCGCCGGCACATCGCGGCGGTCAGGATGGGCTCGGTGGCGCGTGTCGCGACGCTGATCACGTGCGTGTCTTGGACCGCCTCGCCGATGCTGGACGAGGCGAGTGTCGCAACGCCAAACTCGGACTCAATGCGTTTTGCAAATTCCACCCGGCGCTGCGCGTCTCGTCCGAACACACGGACGCGCCGGATCGGCCGCACCGCCAGAACCGCGGCCACCTGCGCCAGCGCCTGCTTTCCGGTTCCAATCATGGCAAATTCGCTCGCGTCTACCTGAGCCAGCCAGCGCGTCGCGACGCCCGAAGCGGCGGCAGTGCGCATCTGCCCGAGCGCGAAAGCCTCGATGATCGCCTTCAGCCCGCCGTTCGCCGCATCGAAGAGGATGAGCAAAGGCGTCGCGCCGCCCGGCGTGTGCGCCCAGGTCTTGGTCCCGGCAAACCCAGCCTGCGGGAAGACGGCCCCGATGGCGTGCAGCGTCGCGCCGTTCCACTCGGCATGCGTCTTCACCATGTTGTGCGCTTCGTTCCGCGCCTCCGCCAGCAGCCCGGCTTCGAGCGCGTCGATGGCTTCGCTCAAGTCCATCATGGCGACCACGTCGGCTTCCGCGATCCAAAGCGGGGAGGTTTGCGGCATGGTTATTTTCCCTCCAGCGGCGACGGAACCGGCGGCGCAAGCGCCAGCGAGTTGACGATCAACGCATGCGTCAGGTAGCGGCCGATCAGCATCAGCGCCGCGATGGCCCGCTGGTACCCGATGGCGCGTACCACGGCGTCCAGCTCCCGGCGCGTGTTGTGGCCCTTGCGTTCCAGAGCAGCGATGACCAGTTTCTGCACGGTGGCCTCTTCGAGAGACAAGACGCCCGCATCAGGCTGCAAAGCCAGCACGCCGCGAATCCAGGTTTCACCGAATCCCAGCTTGAGCGACAGCCGCTCGTGCTGCACGCGTTCATAGGCATTGTCCATCGACGCGGCCACGGTGAGCGCGACCACTTCGGTCAGCTTGTCGGGCAGCGCCTTCTTCAAATCTTCCGTGAAGGTGAGGAACGACAACAGTGCATCCGGCTGATGCGCCGTGCAGCGAAAGAACTCACCCAGGTAACCCAGACGCTCGACTCGCGGGCGCAGAAACGCCGCCACCTGGGGCGGCAGCTCCTCCTGGGACAGTCTGGGAATCAGATCGCTCATATTCTCAAACCGGGATCACCAGCATGCCCGGAATCTGAAGCGAATCGTAGATCACAATTTTTTCCTGAAATTTCGGCTCCCCATTTCCGAGCAGCACCTTGTCGGCGTAGCGGCCCGCGTTGAAGACTTTGGTTTCCTCGCCTGGCAGCGTTTGCAGAACGGCATAATTGGCTTGCACCAGGTAACATTCGCCCTCGCGGCCGGTGATACGCACGTTCGTCACCAGGTGCCGCAGGTAGCGGCGCGAAAAGACGCTGGCGTTTCGAATGGCGACCACGCGATCCTTCATCATGCCTTTGCTATCGCACGACATGGTGGCCAGCTCGTATCCGCGCTCGACGTTCTCGCGCGGCATCACGCGATAACTCGCGCTGTCGGTGAAGAACTCGGGCCACTCTTCCAGGCGCTCCTCGTCCAGGCATTGCACGTAGCGGTCCAGCAGATCCTCGGCCGCCCATTTCGCTTCCCGATCCGTCAATGGCTTGCTCCCGGCTGAAATCCCAGCATGTGGCAGTAGTGTTTATAGAACCCGCGGATGGCAGTCTCGGTGACCATGTGGTCTTCGTTGTTGCACTCGCGCCCGCCCAGTTCCACGAATGCGTTGGCATCGGCTTCAGCCGCTACGCCCTTCTGGCACATCTCCATGGCTTCCGAGTCGTCCACCGAAACCAGGCCCGACGGCCCCATGAGGTTGGCCTGCCGCAAGCGGATCTTGCGCATCTCCTGGTCGTCGCTCTCGTATCCGAAAAAATCCCACACCAGCTCGAATGCGTTCGGGCCCAGGGGAAGGATCTGGCGCATGGCCAGCGTGTTGGTTTGCTGCTGGACGATCAGGCTGGGGAAAAGCGTCTGCATGACGACGGTGTTTTCATCTTTGAATTCCTTGCGCCCGGCCAGCAGCGAAGGGTCGTGCAGCGTGTAGTCGGATTTGAACGACGCCATGTCGGTAGTGCCTTGCGATGCTTTTTGATCGCCCTTGCGGGAGACCAGCACGGAGTGGCCACCGGTCTGGTCCATTTCCACTTTCGATTTCTGGTCGGCGCGGAAGAGCCCGAAGGATACCAGGAAGACGTGCAGGAGGCTGGCGTGATAGGGATCCTTGATGTTTTCAAACATCAGCTTCCAGTTGGCGGCCAGCTTCTGGCGGACGTACCCGACGATTCGCAACGGCCGTCCGTCGAAGATGCGCTCGAAGTAGTACCACATCGTTTCGCCCAGATAATCGCGGAACGGCGGCATGTTGTGATCGAAAGAGGCGAAGATAACGCCGTTCACGGCTTCGACCTTCAGCTTTTGCAGGCCGTGGTCGCGCAGCGAGAAATCGGCGGGCATGCCGCCAACCTTATGGTCGCCCGCCGCGACGCCGCCGCGAAACGGCACGCCGGTCAGGTTGCCCTTCAGATCGTAATTCCACTGATGATAGATGCACTGCAGCTTCATCGAATTGCCGTACGGATCGCGGCAGACGCGGGAGCCGCGATGGGCGCACTGATTGAGCAGCACGTGCAGCGCGCCTTCGCGATCGCGCGTGACAATGACGGGCGCGTCGCCGATGGAGGTGGTCTTGAAGTCGCCGGACTTCGGCAGCTCGGCCTCCAGACCGACATAGTTCCAGGTCGGGCCGCGGAAAATCCGCTGTTGCTCGAGCGCATAGATCTCAGGATCGAGATACACCCAGTACGGAACGCGCGCCACGCCTTCTTTCGGCCAGACTCGGCCGGCGACCGAAGGCTCGGGCTTAACCGTGATGGTGGCCATGCCCGTCTCCGTGGTGGTGCAGTTCCGCATGTGCGCCGGCTTTGCGGCGTGCCTCGTCGAATCGTTTCTTGATGCCGGGGTCTTCTTCCTTGGCTTCGATCTGCTGGACTTCGAGCGGAATGCCCAGCCGCTTCGGGAAATCGCCTTCGGTGACCGCGAAGTAGCGCGCGCGGGTGTCGCCGGTGTTGAAATGCTGGTGATACCAGAAGTAGGGTGGCGATACTACGGAACCCGCTTTCCATTCCAGTTGCATCGCGTCGGAACTCTTCAGATGATCCTTGTCGAACAGCGTGAAACCCTTGCCGTTCAGGGTCAGGATGATGGCCTCGTACGGATGGCGGTGGCCGAGTTTGTAGGAGGCGACCGGGAAATCCGACATGTGCGGTTCGAGGATGGTGTTGCCGGCCATTTCCCAGAACATGCTGGCGTTGCCCTCGCCGCGCTCGTCCCACCGGACCACTTCCGAGGTGCGAATATCCTTCACGAAATTCGTCTTGTCCCAGCGCTTCTCCACGCGCTCGGTTTTGGAAAAAAAGTCGGGCGCACCGTCGTAGCGGTCCGAGAAAGTGAAGTTCGTGTCATTGATGAGGCCCATGCTGCCGAAGGTGTTCAGAGCGAACGGGAAGGTGGTGACGGCCAGCAACCGCGCCGGGTGCTGCGAATCGTCGTTCTGGTGCCGATGCAGGACGTTCATCGGAACGGAGAAGAGGCTTCCCTCGGCCCACTGCACTTTGTTCTGCTTGGGCCCGTCGCCGAAAGTTGTGGTGCCGCGGCCGTCCAGGCAATAGACCAGCTGCTCATAAAATTTTCGAACCGGCAGCAGCGACTTGCCGCTGGGGATTTCCATGATGAGGGCGTCCATATGAACATTGCCGGAAAAATTCAGGTACACGCCGCGGCCGCCGATCTCAGGCCAGGGATGCGTCTCCTGGGTCTTGGCGTCCAAGATTGAATAGCCTTCTACCATGGGGGTTTTGGTGGACTTGGTCCAATCGCGGTAGAAATTGCGCTCGATGCGCCCGCCGCCGCCGATGTTGGCGGGGCTGTAGACCACGCCCGGCTTGCGACGGTTTTGCGTGGACTTGTCCTGGCCCGCAGCGTGCGACACAGCCGCTGCACCCGCCAGCGGGATGGCCAGCGCCTCCATCAATCTCCGGCGCGACAGATGGCCGGTGAACAGATCGTCCAGCAGATTGCTCATGCCTTGCTTCCTTTCCTCGGGGACATCCGATACGGCGCCCCGGATTTTTTCAGTTCTTCGATGAACATGGCGCGGATCGCGGGATCTTCATCTTCATACTCGATCAGGTTGCCACCCACGCGCGTGCTCGTTTTGCCGAGCCGGTGGGTGCGGCCGCCGCCCGCGAGCGCGCGCATGAAATACTTGCCGTCGCCGCCCCAGGTGGCCGCAAGATAGCGCGCCGGATCTCCGCCGGTGTTGAAGTGCTGGTGGAACCAGCCGTCGGGCGGCACGAACAGGCTGCCTTCGGTGAAGTCGACGCGCACCTGCGTCTCGCGCGGCGCCTCGGAGTATTTCAGCGCGCCTTTCCACATGAGCGTGAAGCCGCGGCCGTTCAGCATCACCACGTGCGAGCCCGGCCCGTGCCGGTGGGCCTTCTTGTAAGTCCCAACCTCGAACTCTGAAATGTGCGCCTGCATGGTGTTGTCCGCCAGTTGCAGCTCGATGCGTTTATTCGCCTCGCCCCGTTCTTTGCTGGTGAACACCTGCAGCCGCTTCGCGTCCGGGATGTAGGCGCTCTCCCAGGTGTAAACTCCGCCGGCCTGCTCGCTTTCTTCAGAGGTTGTTTCCTTATGGTGCAGGTGGCTTTGGTCGGCGCCGAATGTGTCCGGATCTCCGTCGAACCGATCGCGGAAGACGTGATCGTTGTTGAAGACGAAGTCGAGGTTGTGAAACAGGTCGATCACCACCGGCGCGTTGGTGATGGCGAGAAAGCGCGCGGGCGCAGCGCCGCGATTGAAATGCTGGCGCCAGGTGTTCAGCGGCGGGCCGAAGACGCTGCCGGTCTTCCACTTCACGGTCTGCTTGGCCTGGCCGGGATTCCAGATGGCGCTTTCGCCCTCGCCGCTCACGACGTACAGAACCTCTTCGAACAGGTAGCGCTGCGCGGTGGTGTGGCCGCCGGGCGGGATCTCGCAGATGTATCCGTCGCTCACGCCCTCGCCGCCTTTGAGATCGATGTAGGCGCCCTGGACACCCAGGCGCTTCCAGGGCGCGACGTTGGCGGTCTTTACGTCGGCGATGAAGTAGTCCGTGTAGACTGGAAGGCCTTCGGTCTTGCGCCACTCTTCGTAGGGATTCAGGTTGGTCTGGTTGTAGTTGCGGACTGCCAGCCGCGCGCGGCGGTTGGCTTGCGCGAGCGCCCGGGCGGTTGCGGTGAGGCTCATGCCGCCGGCAGCGGCGCGCTCCACGAAATCGCGGCGCGAGATCCGTCCCGCGGCGAAATTGCGCGCCCAATCCTGCATGTTCTTCTTCATTGCGCTCTCCTAACCGTGGCGCACGCACTCGTGCGTGCTGCGTTCGCACTCATGCGAACGCCTCCTGTCTGTTGCTGAAGCCAAGCGCCGGCACGAGTGGCGGCGCGGCACGCACGATGCCACCTGACATTTCGGCTCTCAAGCTGCAACATTCTCAACGTCCGATTCCAATCAGCGGCCAGTACAGCGGCACGATCAGCAGCAGCAACCCGAACTGCACCAACGTCAGCCAGGCGCCGATGCGGAAAAAATCGCGGGCCGAAAAATAACCGTACGAATATCCAACCACCATCACCGCCGACTGGTACACGAAAATCTTTGCGCCCGCCGCGAAGGTCCACATCATGCCGGTCGACAATGGATCCAGGCCGTGCGCGTGCGCGAACTTCATCAAAACCGGGATCGAGGTGGCCAGCATCGACACTTCGTCGCCCAGGAAAATGTGATAGCCAAAGGCCGACCAAAACAGCACCAGCGGCGTGCTGAACGCATTGGTCGCGAGCGGCGCCATCCAACCGGTCATGGCATTCGTCAGGATGTCCAGCGCTTTGGTTGATAGCAGCACGTTGCCCATCGACAAGGCGCAGGCGACAAAGAAGACCGGAAGATAGTTCACTTTCTTGAGATCGTCGATATCCAAAACACCGACCACCGGCAGGACTCCCAGCAGCCCCACGCCCAGGCCGACCATGGCGGGCGAGATGTGGTGCAGGAAGTCGGTCATCCAAAGCGCGATCGCGATGAGCATCAACAGTGCGGCCTTCTTCTCCAGCGGCGTCCAGGGCCCCAGCTTTTCCACTTCTTCCCGCAAGAATGCTGCGCCGCCGGGAAGCGCCGGCTTTTCGGGCCGGTACATTCGCAGCGTCAGGCGCCACGCGATCAGAATGGTGATCACCGCGCACGGCAGATAGGCCAACAGCCAGCGGCTCCACAACACCTCCACGCCACCCACGCTCTCGATAAATCCGCGCGCCGTGATGGAGGCCGCCCCGGCGATGACGAATTTGTCGAACAGCCCGGCCGTGTAAGTGAGAATCAGAAACATGCCGCGCGCCACGTTACTTCCCTGGCCCAGACCGAAGGCTTCGATCAGGCCCAGCGCGATGGTCGCCATGATGACCACTCGTGCGATGCCGGACGGCGCGATGAAGGTGAGCACGAAATCCGACAGAATAAGCCCCAGCAGCAGCCGCGAATAGGTGTTGCCGATGCGCAGCATCAGCATGTACGCGATACGTTTCGCCAGACCCGTTTTCGACGCCATCATGCCGAACAGAACGGCTCCGAACAGGAACCAGGGCGTGGAGTTGGAAAAGCCGCTGAAGGCTGTCTCGAACTTCACCACGCCCAGCGCCCAGCACAGAAAGCATCCGATGAAGCCGGCCAGCGCATGATCGAGCGCATGCGTCATCCACGACACGATCATGAACAGCGAGACCGCGATGGCGTGCTGCACTTTCGGATCGAGCCCCAGCGGCGCGAACCAGACCGCTACCGGAATCCCGATCACGGCCGCCGCCAGGATCCAGCCACGCGAAGTGGCGCGGACCGGCTCCAGGGCGGCCTCCGGCGGGCGGACTGCGGGAACAGCGCTCATTTTATTCCGCCAGGATCTTGCCCCACTTCTCCTGGGCCGCGCGGCGCACGGCTTCGGACGATTCCGCGACCGGCGGGAAATCCTTGATCCACTCGTAGGGCCGGCAGGCGTCGATGACGGCGCGCGAGCTGTGGCCCTTGTGGCCTTTAGGAATGATCGGATCGAGCGGCCCGCTCCAGCTTCGGCGCACGATCTCGATGTCCTGTTCGGGATTGGAGCGCGTGGCCAGCGCCCACAGCACGTCGTTGGTGTTGGTCACGTCGATGTCGTCATCCACCACGATCACATATCGCCCCAGGTATGCGGCGGCGTGGCAATAGCAAGCCACCATGCCGGCCTGGCGGGCGTGACCGGGATAACGCTGCTTGATGGCGACAAACACCAGCAGGCGGCTGCCACCCGCTTCATGGCACCACACGCCTTTGACGTCGGGAACGCCGGCGGCCTCCAGCTCCTGCCAGATCATCGCCGAGCGCATGTAGCAGCGCATGTAATTGAACTCGCACGGCGGCCGCGTGGGCGGAGCGCCCAGCAGGATCGGATCGTTGCGATGATACAGCCGCTTCACCTTCATGATCGGCTCGGCTCGCATGGAGCTGGCGTAGTAGCCGGTCCATTCGCCGAACGGTCCCTCGTCACGCTCTTCACCCGGGAGCGCTTCACCCTCGATGACAATTTCTGACGCCGCCGGAATCGGCAGTCCGGTGTATTCGCCCAGGATCACCGGCACGGCCGCTCTCTGAATCCCGCCCACCCAGTCGTACTCGCACACCCCGTGCGGTACTTCCATGCCTCCGGCCAAAAATATTAGAGGATCCTGCCCGAACGACACCGCGACCTTGCAGGGCTGGCCTTTCGCGAAATATTTCTCGCGCATGATGCGGCCCTGCTTGCCGGGTGAAATGTAAAAGCCCAGCGTGTCCCGGTCATGAATCATCACGCGATACGTGCCGAGGTTTACCCAGCCCTCGTCCGGGTCGCGCGTGATGTCCACCGAGCCGGTGCCGATGTAGCGGCCGCCGTCCAGCTCGTGCCATTTGGGCGTGGGGAATTTCCACATGTCGATGTCTTTCCCCTCGAAGACGTTCTCCATCACGGGCCCGTCCTTGACCACCTCGGGCGGGATGTATTTTTCAGCCGTGATATGGCGCTTGATGTCTTTCACCATCGCGGGCCGCGTGTAGTTGGTGTCCATGTGCAGCGTGAGCGCCAGGCGCTTCAGGCTGTTGAGCGTGTTGGAAAGCACGCGATAGCCGGCCGGATAGCCCTTGATGTTGTCGAACAACAGCGCGCGGCTCTGCTCGCCCATGTGGTGGCCGAGTTCGGTGATGGCTCCGATCTCGGTGTCCCAGTCGGCGCCATTGATCTTTTTCAACTCGCCCAGCTTGTCGGCCTGCTCGATCCAGCTCCGCAGATCCCGGCCCGGCGCGGCGCCCGTTTTGTGAGTCTTCGGTCCTGTCTCTACCGCGGGTTGTGTCATGATTTTTTCCATAGCCTTTCGGGCATCTGATTCTCGACGCCGTTCTTCTTCAGATCTTCTTCAAACATGCTGCGCACGATCGGATCCTCGTCGGGATAGTCGATCATGTTGCCGCCATCCTTGTAGTTGATGGTGTTGAGGCGGTGGGTGCGGCCGCCGCCGCCCATGGATTTGGCGAAGTACTTGCCGCCGATCCAGGTGGTCGCCATGTATTTCGCAGCCGAATGGCCGGTGTTGAAATGCTGGTGGAACCAGCGGTCCGGCGGCACCAGCAGCGTGCCATCCGTCCAGTCGATGCGCATGTGCTTGCGCGCGCTCGAATACTGCGGAAGGTCGGTCCACAGCAGCGTGTAGCCCACCCCGCCCAGAATAAAGACCTGCGAGCCCGGGCCGTGGCGATGCGCCCGCTTGTACGACCCGGCTTCGAACTCGGAGATGTGCGTCTGAATGGTGTTGTCGCTGAACACCATCTCGATGCCCTTGTTCTTGTAGCCGCGCGATTTTGCGTCCACCAGCTTCACGTTGTTGATGTCGGGGATCAGGCCCGCTTCCAGCATCAGGCCGCCGCCTTCGCCCTCGCCGAACATCGCCTTGGTGCCGCCCTCGTGCACGCGGCGATTCTCGAAGTTGAAGTAGTCGGGCTGATTGTTGTAGCGGTCGCGAAATTCGAACTGGTTGTTGAAAATGAACGCAGTATTGTGAAACACGTCCAGGATGAGCGGCAGATCGTGGAACGAGATCAGCTTGGCCGGCTGGCTCCCGCGATTGAAGTGCTGCCGCCACACGTTGAGCGGCGGCGAGAACATGCTGCCTTTGCTCCAACGGAAAGTCTGCCGGCTTCCGCCCGGATTCCACACTTGGGTCTCGCCTTCGCCTTCCAGAACGTGCACCGCTTCCTCGAACATGAAACGCTGCTGGGTGGTAGACTTGCCGGGCGGTATTTCCAACATGTACGCGCCGTCCGTGCCTTCCGATCCCTCCAGATTGATGAAGGCTCCGCGCACGCCCATCCGGCTCCAGGGTTTCAACTCCAGCTTGCGGACATCCGGGATGTGGTATCCGGTATGCACCGGGATGCCCTCGCGCTCCATCCACTGCTCGTACGGCGTTTTGTCGCTGAACGGCTCGAAAGAAGCGGCGTTGCGCTCCTGCCCGACTACCATGTTATCGAGGATCGATTCGGCGGTGAGCGCGCCGAAGCCGAGCCCGCACACGCGGTCGGAGAATTCGCGGCGGGATATCGCGCCGCGCTTCAACTTGGCAATCAGGACCGCCAGCCGTGTCATACCATCCCTCCTACTAACAATTCAAGCAGTTTCCAGCCCCGTCGAATTGCCGCGTCACCCCGCTCAACGGAAGCACCACGTTGATGCCCGAGCCATTCATCTGGCCCAGGAAGCGTAACAGGCGCGCTCCAGTAGGCTGGCCGTTGGTGGTGGCGGCCTCGTTGATGTGCGACGGAATCACGGTAACAGGCCGCACCAACTTCGTCGCGACGAAGGCTCCTTCGTCCGGGCCAAGTGTTGCCGTGTCCGATATGTTGGGCACCATGAGAGTGGGCTGATAGTATCTTCGGATGATGGTGCGCATATCGCCGAACATGCCCGTGTCTCCCGTCAGGTAAACCGATAAGCCATTCGTGAAGATCAGGATGAATCCGTTTTCGCTGCCTCCGTATGCGGAGGTGCCGGGGGCGACACCGGGATCGTCGACAAAGGCAGCGTTCAACCCGTTGCTGTGAAATGCCTGAACGGTGGCGATCTTGACGCCGGCTGAAGCTCCATTCATCCGCGCGGTGCGGCTGCCGCCGGGTCGCAGTGAAGCTGTGCATGGCGCGGTCGAAGGAACCACGACTTCGTTCGTCAGCCCGTTGCCTGGACACGCAGCCGTCGCTGAAGAGGCTCCCAGCGAATCCTGAATCTTGCGTCCGACCAGGTCCTGCAGCTCGCCTCCGCCGAAAAAAGCTGAATTCTTGGCCGCCACGATGTCCCCCAAGTTCGAATTGGGAGTCGCGGGTACTGTTCCTGGGTTACCGCACGTGCCCGGCGCTGCGGGATTAGGTTTCACATCCCCGATGTGGTCGGTATGCGCGTGCGACAGGAGCACGACGTGAACGTCGCCGAGGCGCGCATCGGTCCCGCCATCGATGGTCCGGCCGGGGTCGTATAGGATTCGAACGCCGGTGGGATCTTCGAAGAGCAACGCGCGGTCGTTCCGGCAAAATTCCCCGGCGTGGCTGCCCAGCGGTGTGATTTTTACCACGGGTGGCAGCGTGCTCTGAGCCGCGGCCAGACACGAGAATAAGATAGTCGAGGCCACATACAACATCGCGTGTTTCATCTGAATAACTCCGGCGTCAGGAAGATCGACAGCCCGTTGTGCACGCTGTCGGATACGAAAATCTCACCGTGCTTGACATCCAGCGCCAGCCCGGTGGGATGCAGCAGGCCGCTGAACGGTCCTTTGATCATGGCGCGCGGCGGGACGTCGCCGTGGTCGGTGACCATCCAGACGCCGATGAAACCGAGGTTCGGATCCAGCCAGGGATCTTCCGGCACCTGCGCGAAGCGGTCCTTTAACGTGACTCCCGAGTACAAGTTCCGGTGAAGATGATTGGAGGCGGCCAGGAAAATGCGGCCGCGATGCATCTGGATCTCCCAAGGCTCGTCGCGGATGCCAGTATTCGGTCCGCCGATCACGGCGCGCGGGGCGACATCGCCGTTGTCGGTGCGGTTGAAAATCAGCAGCTCCTCGGAATTCGCAACCGCCATAAGATTCGTGGTTGGGTCCACGCCCAGGCCGACGAGGTGCCCAAGCTTGGTCTTCGGACCTCGAATCACGCGCACTGGCGTGGCATTCCCGTTCGCGTTCCAGGGGAAGACCGAGATGCTGCGGCCGGTCAGGCTCGCGACCAGAATTTCGTGGTGTTCCAGGTCCAAGCTCACGGCGTGCGGAACCACCAACCCTGTGCACGGGCCTTGGATGACGCGGACGGGGGGCTCATCGCCGCTCGCGCCGCCGCGAAACACCAGCACCGCGTCCGCCAGGGGATTGGGAACAACGATCTCGTCGTGCGCCGGATCGTAGGCGATTCCGTGCACCGTGCGCGCGAGCTTGGTGGCCTGTCCCGTAATCACACGTATGGGCGTTGCATTTCCGTTCGCCAGCCTGGCGAAGGCCGCGATGCGCGGCTGGCTGACTCAGTTGGGCACCAGAATCTGTTCGCGAGTGCTGTCATAAGCGATGGTCTGCGGGTTGCCGAAGCCGGCTACGGGCGTACCGGCCGGGGCGGTACGAATGGTGCGCTTCGGAGCCACGTTGCCGCTGTCGGCCCGGCCGAAGACCACCGCCGAATGGTCGCCGAAATTGGATACCCAGATTTCGTCGTTCTTGGTGTCGATGGCGATTCCCATGGGCCGGTTGATGCCGGTCGCATCGCCCGCGATTACGCGCGCCGGCGCCACATCGCCGCCGGCCGTTCGCGCGAAAATCAGGATCGAGTTGTCGCCGTTGTTGGCTACCGCGATCTCATCATGCGCGGGGTCGATGGCCAGGCCCATCGGAAAGTCGAGCCGGGTACGCTGGCCCTGGATGACGCGCAGCGGCTTGCGGTCACCTTCGGTCCTGCCGGAATAAATTGCGATGGACGGAGGCTGGAATGCTCCGCCTTCCGGATCGGCCGAGCCAGTGGGAACGCAGCCCGCGCCCAGATCGCGGATCAGCCCGCGATAGTTGCCGTGATTGGCCACGCCGATCTCATCGTGGCGGTCGTCCCAGTAAATCCCGTGCGGGTCCGCCAGCCCCGTCTGCGGCCCGCGGATCACTCTTTGCGGCGGCGCGACGGCATTCGCGTCCCGCGGGTAAAAGACGATGGCCTGCTGCAGCTCGACCGTGACCGCCACCTCGTTATGAGCACGGCTCAGAGCCACGCCCCAGGCCTGGTGCGGCACCGAGATCAGGCGCTTCGGATTCAGGTTGCCTTCGGCTCCATAGGGCATCACCAGCATGGTGTCTTCGATATCGTTGTTGACGGCGTAGATCTCGCGGCGCTCGGGATCGAGCAGCACGCCGGCGACGAAACCGATATTCGTTTCCGGGCCGATGATCTGATGCGCGGCCGGAGTCAGGTCGCTGGAGTGGCCGGCGCCCGCGAGCCGGTCGTAAGCCAGCAGGCTCTTGCGGTTGACGTCGGTCATGACCACCAGATTGTGCTCGGGGTCGACGGCGATGCCGTTGAACACCGGGTTGGGATCAAAGACCTGGCGCGCCGGAATAATATCGCCGCCTAACGGAGCGCCGGTGACCGGCTCGGAATCCTGCGCATGAACTACGCTGGTCCGATTGCAGCAATCGCCGCCGCGAGACATCCACCATGACCCGAAATACGCGGCCAAACCCAGCAGGGCGCCCGAGGAGACAAGCAACTTGGCCGGTATGTGCATCACCAATTCAACTTCAATCCGAACTGGAGCTCGCGGGAGAAGGTGGACGTGTAGTTGATCAAGCCCGCGCTCGGCGAAAGATTTCCGTTGGACGTGAAGGTCCCCACCAGCGGCAAGCCGAAATTGGTGTGATTGATCAAATTGAAGAACTCGGCCCGGAACTGGAGATTAGCTCGCTCCACCAGGCGGAAATTCTTGAACATGGAAGCGTCCACGCTGAGTAAGCCCGGACCCGGCAGGATGTCCCGGCCGGCGTTGCCATAAGTGCCGGCGGCGGGCAGCAGAAAGGCATGCGGGTTGAACCATTCAGTCTGCTTGCCGGCGATGATCGGGCCCGAGAAATTGGGATTGAGCGAAACGCGGTCCGGCGCCCGCGTGTCCCCGCTCCCGGACTGATTGAAGCCCACCAGCGGCGTGAACGGGAAACCGCTCTGCGCGGTGATGATGCTGTTCAGTTGCCAGCCGCTCACCAGGATGTTCGCCAGGCCGTTTACGTCCGGCAAAAGCGCCTTGCCCCGCCCGAACGGCAGTTCATAGCTGAAATTGCCGTTCACCCGGTGCGTCACGTCGAAGTTCGATCGTCCCCAGTCCAATTTTGGATTCTCGGGATACATGGTCGTCGTCGTTCCGCCAATTCCCGAGTTCGCGAGAAAGGACGACGAGTGCGAGTCCAGGCTCTTCGAAAACGTGTAGTTGGCGCGGAACTGCAAGCCGTGGCTGAAGCGATGGGTCAAGTCCAATTGCAGCGCGTTGTAGTTGCTGATGCCGTTCGACAGCTCGTAGCGCGAGTTTCCGAGAGTCGGATTTCTGCGCGGCGACTTGGGAGGATAGAACGGGCCAGTCGGCAGCAGCGTAGGAAACGCCGTATTCACGTCCGTAGTGCTGAGCAGATGAATTCCATGTTCACCCACGTACCCGAGCCGGACCACCGTGTTGGCCGTGAGGCCCTGTTCAACTCGAAAACTGTACTGCTGCACGGACGGCATTTGCAGGTGGGGATCAACACCGGCTGGAGCGACTCTTGCGCCCGGAATGGGCTGTCCGCTGGCCAAGTGGATCGGAAAAGTCGTGCTCTGTACGGTCACCTTGAAGTTGTAGGTGCCGAGCGGGGAGGCGTCACAGCAGTTCCCCATATAATCCAGTTGTTCGTAATAAATGCCGAAGCCGGCGTGGATGGCGGTTCGCCTTGCGGTTCCAAAAGGCGACCAGGCCACGCCCACGCGCGGGCCGAACAGGAATCTCGCGTTGTTTTCGCTGTACACCGAATCGCCCACCACCGGCTGGGTCTGCAAGATGCCGCCCGGTCCGAAGACGAAATTGGAAGCAGTCCTGTTGGCCGAGTTCCAGCCGTTGTCGAACTCGTGGCGCACCCCCACCGTCACGGTGAGGTTCGGCTGAACAGCGATGGTATCCTGCGCATACCAGGCCCCCGCCCACTGCCGCCAGCCGATTTCGAGCGGATTGAGCGTGGCCGTGACCGAGAGTGCCTTTCCCAGCATGAGACTCTGAAGGTCGGCAAACTGCGCGATGCCGCTGCGTTGGTCCGCGGCGTTGTCGTTGGACTGCACACGCTGCGCCCATCCCCCAAATCTGAATTGATGCCGGCCCCGGATCAAGGACACGTCGTCGGCGAAGGTGAATAAGTTGCGCGCAATGATGCTGACCTGCTGCGATCCAAGACTGCCGCCTCCATCGAAACTGCCGGCGCCGCCCAGCCCCACCGTGGCGATGGTGATGGATCCGACCGGCTGCCCCTGCACGAACACCAGGTTCGGATCGTTGACCGCCGGCGCGGTGTTGAGATTTAGCGCAGCGCGCGAAAATCCCGCGCGAAACGTATTCAATAGGCCGGGCGAGAACAGGTGCGTCTCTTCCACGCTCGCCACGGTGGCGCGCATGGTAGTGAGCTTCTGTTGCAGCGGGTTGTTTCCGGGGGCCAGGTTGTAGCCGTCATCCACCGTGTAGGCGCCGAACAAGGAATCTTTGGTCGAGATCATCTGGTCGACGCGAACATTGCCAAAATCTTCCCGGATCGCCTGGACCGGGCTGCTGTACGCGATGGCCGCGCCGCCGCCGAGTTCCGGGCCGTTGGGCACGGGCCACAACGAAAAGTAGGGCGCGATCCCGGGAGCGAGACCGATGTCTTTCAGCGATCCGTCGGGTTGGCGCAAAAATCCTTGTCGCGCATTGTTGTCTGGCACGACCGTTACGTCAGGCAGCGCCAGCCGTTGCCGGAATCCTTCGTAGCTTCCGAAAACGAACGTCCGGTCCTTGCGGATCGGTCCACCCGCCGAGCCGCCAAACTGGTTGCGCTTGAATGGCCCCGGACCCACCGTTCGCTCGAAGGGGTTGCGCGCATCCAGGGTGCTGTTGCGCAGAAATTCAAAAAGAGTGCCATGAAACGCATTGCTTCCCGACATCGATACCAGGCTGATTTGCCCGCCCGGGCGCTTGCCGTATTCGGCGCCGTAAGTATTTTCCACCACGTTGAACTCGCGCACCGCATCCACGCCCAGCAACTGGCCGCTCACGCCACCCGGAATCACGTCCGCGGTAGAGGCGCCGGTGTACTCAATGCCGTTCATCAGAAACAGATTGAAGTCCTCGCGGTTGCCCGAAACCGAAAAATTGTTGCCCTGTCCGCCGCCGGTGCTGGTCGGAGCGCGGTTCGAGGTGGTGTTGGCGGTGCTGGGGTTCAGCGTGATCAGGTTGTCGAAGCTGCGGCCGTTCAACGGCAGATCCTTCACCTGCTGCTCGCCCACCAGTCCGGATGCCGGAGTCGTGGAAGTGTCCACCAGCGGAGCTTCCGCCGTTACGGTCACCTGCTGCTTCGCATCTCCGACTGCCAGTGTCAGGTTCACCGCTGCTTCCTGCGCCACCACCAGCGAAATGCCGGTCTGGACCGCCGTCCGGAAGCCTTCGCGCTCGGCCCGGACCTCGTACCGGCCCACCGGCAAAGACGGCGCCCGATAGCTGCCGCGCTCATTGGTGGTGACGGTGCGCGCCAAGCCCGTCTCTAAGTTGGTGATCCGCACGGTGGCGTTCGGCACCGCCGCACCCGAGGGATCCTGGACGATACCGGAGATCGATCCTTCAACCTGCGACCACGCGATGGCGGTGGCCAAAATGATTACGCATGCCGCCGCGAAAACCCGGAGGCCTGATTTCGAAACGGTGGACCAAACCTTGTCATCGACTCGCACGCGAACACCTCCCCTGCATCCGATCCTGCTCCCACGCCTGTCGCCGAGTGCTCACTCGGAGGTCTAAATTAAGGTATAATATTAGACCAGAAGTGTCAAGTTGAGACGCTTCGCCAGGATTGCAGCATGAGCAGCCCTTCGGGCCAGCCATTTCGGATCGCTTCCATCAAGCGCCAGCGCGTTTCAGAATCCGTCTCGAATCAGATCAGGCAGGCGATCTTCAGCGGCCAGATCGAGCCCGGACACAAGCTCCCGCCGGAGCGCGAGATGGCTGAGCAGTTCGCCACCAGCCGCGTGGCGTTGCGCGAAGCCCTGCGCGGGCTGGAACAAGAAGGCATGATCGAAATCCGGCGCGGCTTCGGCGGCGGCGCGTTCGTGGCCGATTTTGACAACGCCTTGCAGGCGCTGGCGGATTCCCTGAATACCGTGGTGAAGCTCGGGCAAGCCAAGAGCGGCCATTTGACCGAGGTGCGCAGCATGCTCGAGCCCGTGATGGCTCGCCTGGCCGCGGCGCGCGCCACCGAAGACGACCTCAGCGCCATGCGAAAAGTTGTGGAGGCGCAAGAACAGGAACTGGCTTCCGGCGTTCTCAGCCGCAAGTTCGACATGGAGTTTCATCGCGCGGTGGCCGGGGCGTGCCACAACCCGGTGCTCAGCATCGTGGTGACCGCCATCAACGATGCGATCCGCGACGCGATCTATCGCTCTAAGCTGACGCACGAGATGCGCGAGCAGGTGGTCCGCTACCATCGCGAGGTATTCGAAGCCATTGCGGCGCGCGACGAGGATCGGGCCGGCCGGATCATGGAAGAGCACGTGGTCGCGGTGCAGCGGCATGTTTCGGCCAACGCCGGGAAGGGCTCCGGCCGGACCGCGGCCGGGTAACGGTACGTCGAATCGGCTTTAGCCCTTTGTATCCGGTCCGTCCCAGCGCTTGGCGTCCGGATCGGGAAGGCCCAGCAAATCGAGTACGCGATCCACGCTGTGATCGACAATATCGGCTACGCTTTGCGGCTTGTTGTAGAAGGCCGGCATCGGCGGTGCGATGATCGCTCCCATTTCGGCCAGCGCCGTCATGGTGCGCAAGTGTCCCAGGTGGAAGGGCGATTCGCGCACCATCAGAATCAACTTGCGCCGCTCCTTCAAAGCCACGTCCGCGGCGCGGATCAGCAGATTCGAGCTGATGCCGGAAGCGATCGCAGACATGGTGTGAATCGAGCAGGCCGCCACCACCATGCCGTCAGTGGGGAACGATCCGCTGGCCAGACGGCAGCCGATGTCGTCGACCGAATAAGTGCAGTCCGCCAGGTCCTTCACCTCGCCGGCCAGCTTGCCGGTTTCCAGATAAAGGGTTTTTTCGCCGGCCCGCGTGAGGATCAAATGAATTTCGACTTCCGAGTGCCGCCGCAACTTCTCCATGAGCCGGATGCCGTAGATCGCTCCGCTCGCTCCGGAGATTCCCACCACGATTCTCAATTGAATCCTCCGATGGCCATCAATGCCACACGCCAGTTTTCGAGAATACCAGAGTCGGCGCGGGCTGGCTCACCGCGCGCAGAGCACATGGATCACGCTTGGTTGCCGGGGCAGAGAAGCCGCTGAAAGTTTTCCGTGGTCGCGCGGCCGATCTCTTCTATTGTGGAGCCGCGCAGTTCGGCCAGTTTCCGCGCGGTATGGACGATGAGAGCCGGCTCGTTTCTCTTGCCACGCTTCGGCACCGGTGCGAGATACGGCGCGTCGGTCTCGATCAGGATCCGGTCGGGCGGAGCGGTCCTCGCCGCCGACTGGACCTCCAGCGCCTTCGGGAACGTCAGGATGCCGCCGAAACTCAAGTAGAAACCAAGAGCGAGTGCGCGTTGCGCCTCAGCCGGTCCGCCGGAAAAGCAATGCATTACGCCGCCGATCCTGTACGCAGCCCAATGCTGTTGGATCAGCGCGAGGGTATCCTCCCAAGCCTCGCGCGTGTGGATGACGATGGGTTTGCGCGCCTCGGCTGCGATTCGCATTTGCTCAACGAAGACGGACTGCTGCGTTTCGCGCGGAGAAAAATCGTAATGATAGTCGAGCCCGATTTCGCCCGCCGCGATCACCTTAGGATGCAAGAGCAGCTCGGCCAGGCGTTTGAAATCAGCCGGGCTGGCCTTGGCTGCGTCGTGCGGATGAATGCCGGCCGTCGCGTAGAACGAGGAATGTTTTTCGGCCAGCCGGATGCCGGCCTCGAGATCCGGCGGACCGTGGCCGGTTCCGATCGCGACCATGTGCGCCACGCCGGCATCGAGGGCGCGCTGGATCACTTCCTCGCGGTCGGCGTCAAACTCGGCGCTGTCGAGATGACAGTGCGAGTCGATCAGGCTCACTTCAGCCTCGCCCCCACCGGCACATCTTCGAGGAACCCAGCCAGAACCGGCTTGCCGCCTTCGAGCGACGCCGCCACGATCATGCCGTTCGATTCGATGCCCCGCATCTTGCGCGCTTGCAGGTTCGCGACGATGACTACCTTGCGCCCCACCAACTGTTCGGGTGGATAGGATTCCGCGATGCCCGCGACGACGCTGCGCGGCGCGCCTTCGCCGATGTCCACGTGCAAGTGCAGCAGCTTGTCGGCGCCTTTGACGCGCTCGGCCGAGACGACCTGGCCCACGCGCATTTCAACTTTGGCGAAATCGTCGATGCCGATCTTCGCGGATGCAGCCGGCGCCGGTTCCGCCGTTTGGGAAGCTTGGCTTGACGGCGCAGACTGCCCGGGCGCGAAGATCGTCGCCAGCCGCTCGCGCTCCTTAGCCTCGAGATCCAGCATTTTATCGATGGCCTTCGCGTCCAGGCGCGGGAAGACGCCGCTCACCGCGCCGACCTTCTGCCCCGGCTTCAGGTGTCCCCAGTGCAACTCGGCCACCGTAACGGACTCGATCGGCTGCGGCATTCCCAACTGGCTCCAGATTTTTCGGGCGGATGCGGGCATCACCGGATAGATCCAGGCGCACACGATGCGCAGCGCCTCGGCCGCGGTGTACAGCGTCTCGTCCAGCAGTTTCTGGCTGAGCGCCTCCTGATCCTTGGCCAGCTTCCAGGGAGCGCGCTCCACAATGAATTTGTCGATGACCGAAATCAACGCCCAGACGGTTTCCAGGCCTTTCGAGAAATTGAATTCATCGAACGCTTCGAGGGCCTGCTCAGTGGTGCGGCGGGCTTCGAGCGCGATGTTGCCCAATCCGCTCGAGTCTGGGATCAGGCCCTGCCGGTACTGGTGGATCATGGTCAGCGTGCGGCTGGCGAGGTTTCCCAGGCCATTGGCCAAGTCGGCGTTGTAGCGTTGAATCAGCGCGTCGTAACTGAAGCTGCCGTCCTGGCCGAAGGTGATCTCGCGCAACAGGAAATAGCGCAGCGCATCCACTCCCACCACGTCCGCGATCGGCCCCGGATGCAGCACGTTGCCGCGCGACTTGCTCATCTTGTTTTCTTCGAAAAGAATCCAGCCGTGCGCGAATACTTTCTTGGGCAGCGGCAGATCCGCGGCCATCAGAAACGCCGGCCAGTAAACCGCGTGGAAGCGCAGAATGTCTTTGCCGATCAGGTGCAGATCAGCGGGCCACAGGTTATCGTGCTTGACCGCGCTCATGTACGAGATCAGCGCGTCGAACCAAACATAGAAGACATGGCATCCCTCCACCGGAACCGGGATTCCCCATTTGATGTTGGTGCGCGTGATGGAAAGATCGTTCAAGCCCTGCCGCACGAAGGCGGTGATCTCATTGCGGCGATGATCCGGTTTGACGAAGCCCGGATCTTTTTCGTACAGCTCCAGCAGCCGCCCTTGGAACGCGGAAAGCTTGAAAAAATAATTCTCTTCGGTGACGGTTTCGGTCGGCCGGCCGCACTCCGGGCAAGGATCGCCCGGCTTGGCCTCGTTGACGTAGAGTTCGTCGTTGACGCAGTACTGGCCGGAGTAGGCGCCTTTGTAGATGTAGCCGTTGCGCTGGCAGCGCTCGAACAGATCGCGAACCGTTTCTTGATGCCTGGAATCGGAGGTGCGGATGAAATGGTCGTAGTCGAGCTGCAGATGCGCCCATTGACGCTGAAATTCGGCGGCCATCCTGGCGGTGTATTCTTCCGGCGACAGATCGGCAGACTTCGCCGCGCGCTCGACGTTGCGGCTGTGCTCGTCCGAGCCGGTGGTGAGGACTACGGGATGGAAGCCTTGCATGGTCTTGAAGCGCTTCACGGTGTCCGCCACGAAGGTCGAATAAGCGGTGCCGATGTGCGGAGCCGCGTTGACGTAATAAATCGGTGTGGTCAGGTAGTATTTCATCGAATGGTTTTCAAATAGGCGAGGTTGGCAGTCGCCAGGATTTCCTTGAGCGGCAGATTGCTCTCGCGCGCGATGCGCCGGCAGTCTTCGTATTCGGGCGCGAAGGACCCGTCTTCTGCGACTTTGATTCGCACCTTCCCATGCCCGGTCTCGACTTCGGTCACGTGCCGCGCTTTGACGCGGCGCTCGGCTTGATAGATGCGCAGGCCGAGCGTGGTGGTTTCGGCGAAGATCATCTGCGCCAGCGCTTCCCGATCCTGGGGGCGCGCGATGGCGCGAAGCAGCGTGCCGGGCCGGTTCTTCTTCATGAGCAGCGATTCCAGCGTCACATCCAGCGCCCCGGCTTCGAGCAGCCGCTCCATGGCGTAGCCGAGCACTTGCGGACTGGCGTCGTCGATGTTGGCTTCCAGGATCGCGACCGACGTTGCCTCTTCGGCGCCGCTCGCTTCGCCCAGGAGCACGCGCAGCACGTTGGCGTGTTCGGCGAAATCCTGGCCACCTGCGCCATAGCCGGTGGCCGTGACACGCATCGCGGGAAGCGGACCGAAATCCGAGGCCAACGTGGTGGCGATGGCAGCGCCGGTGGGCGTGGTCAATTCGACGCACGGACCGCGTGCATAAATCGGTTTGCCCGCCAGCAGCTCCACGGTCGCAGGCGCGGGCACCGGAAGCACGCCGTGATCCGTCTTGACGGTGCCGCTGCCGACATTCAGCGGCGAGCAGTGAATCGCGTGGACACCCAGCAAGTCGAAGGCCGCGCAGGCGCCGGCGATGTCGCAAATGGAATCGACCGCACCCACTTCATGGAAATGCACCCGCTCGAGCGGGATGCCGTGCACCTTAGCTTCGGCCTCGCCCAGGCGTTGAAACACCGCGGCTGCGTTTTGTTTGACCCTGGCGGGCAGCCCGGACTTGGAGATGAGTTCCAGAATATCGGCGAGATGCCGCTGTTTCTTCGATTCGCCGACGATTACCTGAAACTTGGAAGCCGCAATGCCGTGGCGTGTGGTCTTTTCGACGCGGAAGGCCGCGCCGGTACCGAGGGATTCGAGCAGATGCACGAGAGCCGAGCCATCCGCGCCCGCATCGATCAAGGCGCCGACCGTCATGTCTCCGCTGATGCCGGAGAAGGCGTCCAGGTAGCAAATCTTCATGCGATCAGTTGCGGCAGCAGTTCGCCGGAAGCGCCTTCGAGGAACTCGTCGATCTCGCGCGACAGAGCGGTTTCGGCCACGTTGATCTCCACCACGCGCGCGCCCGACGACTTGGCGATGTGCGCCAGTCCCGCTGCGGGATAAACCACGGCCGAGGTTCCGATGACCAGAAACAGACCGCAGGAGCGCGCGGCGGCTTCAGCAGCTTCCCAGACACGAGGCGGCAGCGCCTCGCCGAACCACACCACACCCGGCCGTAGCATCCCGCCACACTGGCAGCGCGGAGGAACTTCCGTGAGCGGCGTCTGACGATTCTCCTTCTCTACGCCGCAGCCGAGACAGCGCACCATCCAGATGCTGCCGTGCAAGCGAAGCACGTTGCGGCTGCCCGCCAGTTCATGCAGCCCATCCACGTTCTGAGTGATCAAAGTGAACGCTGGCACGCGGTTTTCGAGCTCGACCAGAGCCGAATGGCCCGGATTCGGCCGGGCTTCAGCGAGGACGCTGCGCCGCCAGTCGTACCATTCCCAAACCAGCTTCGGATCTCGCGCGAAGGCCTCCGGCGTCGCGAGATTTTCCGCTCGATGCTGCTTCCACAGCCCGCCCTTGCCGCGAAAAGTGGGCACACCGCTCTCGGCTGAGACGCCGGCGCCGGTGAGGACGGCGATCGAACGCGCCTGCTTCAACCATTCGCGAGCCGCGTGCATTAGTTCCAGAGTACCAGCGAGGCACGGGCTTCCGCCCAGGCGCTAATCTAGCGCGTCACGCGGATCAGGCTGCGGGTGAGCGTGGCCTGCTGTATCCTCGGCAATCAGTTTGTATTTCGGTGTCCCGGCGTTGGAGACCGCAGCCACTAGCTCGGGCGTGCTCGGGCCGCCGCCCATCGGGCCTTGAATGATCGGATGCTCGATGCCCAAGCCGCGGAGAAGTGCGTCCTTCGTCACTGCTCTGCTAATCATTTTCCCGCGTTGCCGGCGGTCAGGCTTTGGCGGGCGCCGAGCACGCTGCGGTACGCCTCTTCAGCGTCGTGATTCAGCGCCGTCAGGTGGCCCATCTTGCGGCCGGGCCGCGGTTCCATTTTGCCGTACAGATGCAGTTTCACGTCCGGAAACGCGCACGCGCCGAGCCAGTCGGGTTCGCCCCCCGACCACAGGTCGCCCAGAATGTTAGCCATCGCGGCGGGCCGGTGCATCGCGGTGGAACCGAGCGGCAAGCCGCACACCGCGCGGAGCTGCTGTTCGAACTGGCTGGTGACGCACGCGTCCACGCTGAAATGGCCGGAGTTGTGCGGGCGCGGCGCGAGCTCATTGATCAGGAGTTTGCCATCGCGCGTGACGAAAAACTCGACACACAGCACGCCCACCACGCCCAGCTTTTCGAGCACGCAGCGGGTCATCTCGACGGCTTCGTTCGCCACCGCATCGCTCACGCGCGCAGGTGCGACGGAAACGTCCAGGATGTGGCGGCAGTGCTGGTTCTCGATGGCGCCGTAGTGCGCGAAGGCGCCATCGCCGCCGCGCGCCGCCACGACAGAGATCTCGCGCTCGAAATCGATGAACGCCTCCAGCACCGCCTCCTGGCGGGCGATCGCGTTCCAGGCTTCCTCGGCGCGCTCCGCCGATTCGATTCGGACCTGCCCCTTGCCGTCGTAGCCGAACGCGGCGGTCTTGAGAATCGCGGGGCAACCGAGCTCGGAAACCGCCTGCTGCAAATCGGCGTGTGAATGAATCTCGCGATACGGCGTAGTGGGCAGGCCTGCGTTCTTCAGAAACGCTTTCTCGCGGATGCGCTGCTGGGTCGTGTGCAGGATCGAGCCGCTCGGGCGCACCGGCGCGCGGCTGGCCGCCGCTTCCGCGGTTTCGGTAGGGACGTTTTCAAATTCGAACGTGACCACTTTCACGTTGCCGGCGAACTTGCGCACCGCGTCCAGATCGTCATACGCCGCCGTTACCTCGACATCGGCAATCTGGCCGGTGGGGGTGTCCTGATCCGGCGACAGCGTGTGGACGCGATAGCCCATGCGCCGCGCCGCGATGGCGAACATGCGGCCCAATTGCCCGCTCCCGAGCACGCCGATAGTGGCTCCGGGGAGAATCGGTGCAATCACGCCAGCTCTTCCGAACGCACCTTGGCGGACTGCTCGGCTCGAAATGCCCGCAACTTTTCGCGCAGTGCCGCATCATGGCTGGCGAGAATCGCAACCGCGAGCAAGGCCGCGTTCAGCGCGCCCGCCTTTCCGATCGCCAATGTTCCTACCGGAACGCCGCCGGGCATTTGTACGATGGACAGCAGCGAATCCATGCCTTTGAGCGCCTGGCTCTCAACCGGAACGCCGAGCACAGGCAGCAACGTGTGGGCAGCCACCATGCCGGGAAGATGCGCCGCGCCACCCGCTCCGGCAATGATCACCTGCAGCCCGCGCGATTCCGCGGTGGAGGCGTATTCGGCCATCCAATCCGGCGTGCGGTGCGCCGAAACAATTTTGGCCTCGTGCGGCACGCCGAAACGTGTGAGCGTCTCTGCGGCATGGCGCATGGTCTCCCAGTCGGACTTACTGCCCATGATGATGCCCACCAGCGCGGAAGTCGCTGCCTCGTTCCGTGCTGCGCGCTGGGCGGAACGCGGCTGCATGCTACGCTACTGGCCTTGCGCCAGCGTGTAACCGGGTTTGCCGTCGAAACTGCGCAGGTTTTCGGTCTTCACAATTTCGATGCCCTGGTCGAGGACTCTGCCGAGCAGCGCCACGGTCCGTTTGCCCGAGATTCCGTTCCTGGACTCGAAGCGGCAGCGGTAGGCATCCGTGCAAAGCGTTTCCGGCAGGCCCTCCGGCCAGACTTTCACGCCTCGGTTATCGATCATGCTGAGCTCCAGGCCGTCGCCATTTGCTTTCTGGGCGGCGGCGAGTTTGCCGGTGTCCAGCGAAGGCCACGCGACATACACATCGACCCCTCGAGGCGGACTTTGGCGGTGGCCCGAGCTGTTTCCTTGTGCGCTTTGGGGGAGCGGCGGAATAGTGTGCGGCCTTCAGCGTGTGCGGCGTCTTGCCCAACCGCACCGCCACGGCCTGCGCGAATTCCTTGGTGCCGACTTTTTGCCTGCTGGTGCCTTCCTTATAGAAGTCGTAGGTATGGATGATCGGGACTAAGTTGGACATAGTCGGGAAAAGACTAAAATAGCACGCGCTTGCAGGATTTGCGAATGTTGTTTGAATGTCTGAGCCACGCGGCTAAAGGCGCGGTTGGTGAGCAGCCGCCGGCAGTCAGCGCGCCAAGGCAATGGCCAGCAGGACGGCGCGCTGGGTTCCTTGCCAGGAATTTGTGGTGTCGAAAGACTCGTTCAGAGAATGCGCGCCCGCGCCGCGGCCGCCTCCGCTGATGGTGATGGCGGGGATGTTCAGGTTCATCGGAACATTGGAGTCCGTCGACCCCTCGCGCAATGACTCTTCGATGTTGAGGGCGCGCGACACGGCCAGAGCAGTCTGAAGAATCGCCGAATCGGACGGCGTGCGGCCGGCCGGGCGCACCCCCACCAGCTCGGGCGACACGCTGACCTTGCCGCGGTTGTTCCAGCGGCGATTCTCTTCGTCCACCGCAGCTCGAACGGCGGCGTTGAATTTCTGATCGAGTTTCTTTAGCGACTCGACGTCGGCCGATCGCATGTCCACCTCCATCCAAGCTTCAAACGGGATGGCATTGATCGAGGTTCCTCCACCCACGCGGCCGACATTGAACGTGGTCTTAGGGTCGCTAGGTACCTCGAAGTCCGAGATCTTCGCGATGGCGCGGCCCAGCGCGTGGATCGGATTCGCCATGCCGAACGACCCGTAGCTGTGGCCTCCGGGACCCTTGAAAGTCACGCGATAGCGCATGCTCCCAACGCCGATATTCGTGATGCCCAAGCCGGTCCCATCCACGGAAATGAATTTGTCGATTTGGCCTTTGAGGCTTTCATAGAACAGGTTCTTCACGCCGCGCAGGTCGCCGAGCCCCTCTTCGCCCACATCGGCCACGAACGTGATGGTGGCCGGGGTCTCGACGTGCGCTTCGTTCATGGCTTGGATAGTGGCCAGCATAACCGCCAGACCGCGGCAGTCGTCGCCGATGCCCGGGCCCTTCAGCACATTGCCCTCGCGCGTGACTTTGACACTGGTTCCCTCGGGGAACACGGTGTCCAGATGCGCGCTGAATACCAGATTGGGATGCGTGGAGCGGCCAGGCCGAACGCCGATCACGTTACCGGCCTGGTCCGTGCGGACATCTTTCAATTCCAGTCCGGCGAAGAGCTTTTCGAGTTCCCGGCCGCGCTCGGTCTCCTTGAAAGGCGGCGCGGGAATTTCGCAGATGCGAATCTCCTGCTCGATTGTTTTCGGCTCGTTCCTTCTGGCTGATGCGAGCGCCGATTTGACGGCCGGATCGGCCAGCAGACCCGAAACATCCTGGGCGCGGCAGAATCCCACGCCGACGAAAGCAAGTAGCACCAGAGAGCGGTTCGGAACCGGCATGATTGTCAGTTTTGCACAGCGGCCGGCCGGCGTGTGGCGCGAGTAAAACGGAATTAGCGGAGCTGCGCCAGCAGTTTCCGGATTTGATCCTGCATCGCCGGGCTTGGCTTGTTGGACAAAGCCACCTCGGCCTGCTGTCTTGCGCGCTCCGCATCGCCGCTGCGGAGCAACGCCACCGCGTAGTGATACCGGAACGTGACGTCGCTCGGATTCTTCCGGATCAACGACGAGAAAATTGGCAACGCCGCGGCGGTCTGGCCTTTCTGGATGTCGATCCAAGCCAGGGTGTCCTGCAACGCTGGGTTATCAGGCGCCTTTCGAAGGCCAGCGCTTACCAATCGGAGAGCTTCGTTCAAATCCCCGCCCGTCTCCGCCAGCAGATAGGCGAGATTGTTGAGCACAGCGGGATCATCGGGCAACTGGGCCAAGGCCTTGCGATAACTTGCGACCGCCTCGGCCTTTCGGCCTAATTCGTCCTGCACGGAGGCGATGGCCGCATCCACGCCTTTCGCGCCGGGTTGAAGCTGGCGTGCGCGTTCCAGCGCTGCCAGCGCCGCCGGCAGGTTGCCTTGCTTCCGTTCGAGATCGGCGATCCGAAGTTGCACGGCGGCGGAGTTGGGCGTTTGAGAGGCAATGTCCTGCATCTGGGAAAGAGCCAGGCCCAGATTTCCGGTGGCTTGCGCGGTGGCCGCCAGGAGAGCTTCCGTGCCGACGGACCCAGGAGCTCGCTTCTTCGCTCCCTCCAGTAGCTGCAGAGCGCGGTCGGGCATGTGCTCCCCCATATAGGCGCTCACCAGTCCGGCCAGAGGCTGCAAATCATCGCCGCCTTCGCGGTACAACTTCTGGAAGTGAGCTTCCGCTTCCGCGTAGTGCTGCTGGCTGAGGGCGATCACCCCGAGTTGCATCTCCGCCTGCCGGCGATTGGAGCTGCTACGGGAGAGCTGTTCCGCTTCGTTCTTGGCCTGTGCGAAGGATTTTGTTCCGGTCAGCGCGATAATATGCAGGAGCCGGGCGTTGTCATCATCGCTTTTGATGGAGAGCGCGGCGTTGGCTTGCTCCAGCATGGCCGGATAATTCCTTCGAAGCAGGTAAATGCGCGCCAGCGCCAGGCGAGCCGGTAGAAACTTCTGGTCGATTTTGGCCGCCTGCTGCAACCGCGCTGTCGCCGCGTCGAGGTCGCCATTCGCGGCCGCAGCTTGTGCGGCGAGCATCTGGATCTGCAAACGTCCGGGGAATTCCTTGGCCAGCTCGGCCGCGAGATTTGCGGCCGTCTTCACATTCTCGGCGCCTCCCTTAGCTGTCAGAACCGAGACTTTTAGCGCCCGGACCGGGGTGTCCTTCGGATCTTTGGTCAAAACAGTATCGATCGTTTTCAGGGCTTCGTCGCGGCGGCCCAGCGTGGCGAGCGCCATAGCGATCCGTTCCTGATAGGCCTGGTAGCGGGACGCGTCGCGGGAGGCGCCGCGCTGGTAGTCCGCCAAAGCCTGGTCCCAATTACCGGCTAGGGCGTGGAAATCGCCCGCCAATAAATCCGCTTGGGGAAATACGTCGCGATGGCCGAGCAGTCCGCTGTCCAGCGTCTTCTCGGCGTCCTCAGGTTGTTTGCGGCCGAGGTAAAAGGCCGCCAGCCGCACCACGCCGGCCGCGTCCTTGGGGTTGCTGGCGATTCTCTGTTTCAACAGGGATTCTGCCTCGGCCCAGCGCTGCTGTTTCAGCAATAGCGCGTACAGTAAATCATAGGTTGGTGTGAAGGTGGGGTACTGCGCAATCGCCGCCTTGGCTTGCCGCTCGGCTTCCTCCGGCTGATTGTCCAGCAGCATCGCTTCTGCCAGCTCAAACTGATTCTCCGGCGCGCCGGAGGACTGCTGCGCTTGACGGAAGGCTTCCATCGCCTCCTTGTAGCGCTTGTCGACTATCGCGATTTCTCCCTTCAGGCGCAGGCCGTCTGCTGACTTGGGGTTCAACGCCAGCAACTCATTGGACAAAGCGACCGCGCGGTTATACAGGGCCGCGGGGTGCCTTGGATCTCGCGTGTAGGCAGTCAGGCTGATAGCAGCCAATTCCACTTTCGCGGGCGCATTTTGCGGACTGAGCTCGACGGCACGGTTCAATGCCTGGTAGGCATCCGGCAGCTTGCCCAGTTTCAATTGCGCCAGAGCCAGCCGGTAATAGGCTTCGCCGGACTTCGGGTCTTTTTTCAGCGCGTTGCGATAATTGAGGGACGCATCGTCGTATTTACCGGCGCTGAATAACTGGTTCCCTTGATCGAGGTAGTGCTTGGCGCTGTGACCGCATCCGAACGTCGAAGCGGCCAAAAGGAGGCAAACCGCAGCCCATGACGCGGTCCGGGAAGGCGGCCTGGCAGCGCCGTGCCTGGCCGGAATGGGGGAGGAGGGCGACATACGACTTCCGGGAACCTCAGGTTAGCATGAAATATCGGAGTTGCTCGCGGTACTGCGGAACCAATTCTGATGGATTTGGAGTACTAGCGAAAACGTCGGCCGCGACATCGGCAGGGAGTCTGGCCGTGCCGTTCGTTGCCGGAATTCTGCGGTCCGAGCGGACGGATAACCGTGACAAGATAGTTCTCGATGGCGAAGAGTCCCGCGGCCCGCAACGTTCGCGCGCATAGGCCGGCCGCTCCTGGAACATCCCCCGCGCGAGCGCCGGCGCGTCTCCCGAAGCTGGTGTGGTTGCCGGAGGCCGCGCTGGCGATGCTGCTGTTTCTGGTGACTCTCGCCGCGTACTGGCCGGCGCTTTACGGCGGGCTTCTTTGGGACGACGCTGCGCACGTGACCCGGCCGGATTTGCGATCCCTGCATGGCCTTGGGCGAATCTGGCTCGAGCTGGGCGCGACGCAGCAGTATTATCCGCTGCTGCACAGCGCGTTTTGGATCGAGCACCGGCTATGGGGCGATGCGGTCCTGGGCTACCACCTGGCGAACCTGACCCTGCATGTCGCCGCAGCTCTGTTCGTGATCGCGATCGTTCGCCGGCTTGCGCTGCCGGGCGCCTGGCTGGCAGGTTTTATTTTTGCCCTGCACCCGGTGTGTGTGAATTCCGTGGCGTGGATATCGGAGCAGAAGAGCACCTTGTCGACGCTGTTCTATCTGGCGTCCGCGCTGGTATATTTGCGCTTCGACCGGACGCGGCGAAGCGCGCAGTACTTCGCGGCCCTGGCGCTGTTCGTGCTGGCGCTGCTCAGCAAGACCGTGACCGCGACCCTGCCGGCCGCACTGCTGGTCGTCTTCTGGTGGCAACGCGGCCGGCTCGATTGGGAGCGAGATGTCAAGCCACTCGTGCCGTGGCTGGCGCTAGGCGCAAGCGCGGGGCTGTTCACCGCCTGGGTGGAGCGTCAATTCATCGGAGCGCAAGGGCCGGATTTCGCACTCACCTTGGTCGCGCGCTGCCTGCTCGCCGGCCGCGTGATTTGGTTTTACTTGAGCAAGCTCGCGTGGCCAGCCGATCTGGTTTTTATCTATCCGCGCTGGACCATTGACTCCCGCGTCTGGTGGCAATACCTGTTTCCGTTGGCGGTCCTGGGGCTCGCCCTGGGCCTGTGGCGCGTAGCGCGATGGCGCCGCGGTCCGCTGGCTGGGTTTCTCTTTTTCTCCGGCACGTTGTTCCCGGTCCTCGGTTTCCTGAACGTCTATCCTTTCGTCTATTCTTACGTCGCTGATCACTTTCAATACGTCGCCAGCCTGGGATTCATCGTGCCGCTCGCCTCCGGTCTGGCCATGGCGGCCTCGCATCTCCCGGCGCCGCGGCGCCGGTTCGCACCGGTGTTGGCAGCAGCGCTGCTCGCCTTCCTGGGCGCGCTGTCCTGGCGTCAAAGCGCCATCTATCGCGATTCCGAAACGATTTACCGCGACACGTTGCTGCACAACCCCAGTTCCTGGATGGCGCACAACAACCTGGGAAGCGGGCTGCTGGACAACCCTGCGCGTCTGGCGGAAGCCATTTCGCATTTTGAAACCGCACTGCAGCTTAAGCCGGATGCAGCCGAGGCGCACAACAATCTCGGCACCGCGCTGTCGCGGATCCCCGGCCGTCTGCAGGAGGCCATCGCGCATTACGAAACGGCGCTGCGGATCCGGCCGAGATTCCCAGAGGCCGAAAACAACCTGGGGCGCGCCCTGTCGAAGCAGCCGGGCCGCCTCGCGGAGGCCGTCGCCCATTTTGAGTCCGCGCTGCACATCCGGCCCGAGTACGCCGACGCGCACAGCAATCTCGGCGCGGCGCTCTCCGGCATTCCGGGGCGGTTGCCCGAAGCGATCGCTCATTTCGAGCAAGCGCTGCGCATCGATCCCGACCTAGCGGAAGCGCACAACGGGTTGGGCAGCGCGCTCTCGGAGACGCCCGGCCGCCTGCCGGATGCGATTGCGGAGTTTCAAGCCGCGCTTCGAATCCGCCCGGATTTTCCCGAGGCGCATTGCAACCTGGGACTGGCTCTGGCGGACGTGCCGGGCGGGCTGACCGATGCAGTCGCGCATTTTCAAGCCGCGCTGCGAATCCGGCCCGATTACGCCGAAGCGCATAACGGTCTGGGTGTCGCGCTGACGAGAATGGGAGGGCGCGAGACTGAGGCGATCCGCGAATTTGAAGACGCGCTCCGCGTCCGTCCCGACTACGCGGAAGCGCACAACAACCTCGGGACCGCGCTGTCGCAAATTCCCGGCCGCCTGCCCGAGGCGATTCCGCATTTCGAGGCGGCGCTGCGCAGCGATCCGCAATCGGCGGAAATGCACGCCAATCTCGCCCACGCGCTCTCGGAGATTCCCGGCCGCGCACCTCAGGCGATTCAACATCTCGAGATGGCAGTTCGGATCCGGCCGGACTTCGCCGAAGCGCACTACCTGCTGGGCGTGGCGTTGATGCGAAGCCCGGGGCGGCGGGCCGAAGCCATCGCGCATTTGGAAACGGCCCTGCGGCTGAAGCCCGATCCAAAACTGAAGCAGATTGTGGATCGATTGCGCGCCGGCCGATAGGGCGGCTAGTGGCTCTTTCGAATTCGCTCCAAGACCTTGGCCGCCTCCTCGCGGACGGCGCGTTCCGGACTTTGCGCAGCCTTCTGAAGATAGGGCTGCGCCGCGGCCGCATCGCCGGAATCCAGCAGCGTTTCGCCGATATGGAGAAGCGCCTGGCCGAGATCCGGCCGAATGCGCAACGCCTCGCGATACTGCTCCAGCGCGCGCTGCGGTTGCCCGCGCTCGGCGAGCAGCGTTCCGAACAGCTCATGCGCGGCAGCGGAATTTGGATCCAGCCGTAAGCCGGTTTCGATCTGGCTCTGCGCCTCCTCCAGGCGCCCCACTCGGGCCAAAGCCACCGCATAGTCGCAGCGCGCGCTGGTGTAATTGGCCTTCAATCGCAAGGCCGCCTCGAAGTGGTAGCGTGCTTCGTCGAAGCGGCCCGCCGCGGAAAGAAGAATGGCGAGATTGTGGTGCGCCTCCGGGTAATTCGGCTGGAGCCGGATGGCCGTGCGTAACATCGGCTCCGCTCGCTCCGCCTGCGCCGAGACCTGCCAGATTCCGCCCAGGCTGTTGTAGGATTCCGGCATCTCGGGATCCAGCTCCAGCGCCTTTTGCAGCGCGGCCACGGCGTCCGCCGTCTGGCCCTGCTGGAGGTACGTGGTGGCCAGCATGTGCCAGGTTGACGCGTCATCCGGCGTAGCCTGCAGCGCTCGTCGGAGGACCTCGGCTGCGCGTGTCCGCTGCTGCCTGTCCAAGAGGCACAGAGCCAGCTTCTGCATCGTCCCCAGCGAGCCCGGATTTTTTTGCAGCGCTTGTTCGTACAGCGGCACGGCCTGCTCGCATTTTCCGCTGGCGCGCAAGGCATCGCCTAGCTGCCCGTAATATTCGGGGCGCTCCGGCCGGTACTTCTCGATGGCGGCCGACAGGCGCGGGATGCCTGCGTGCAGATTACTGTTTTGGATCAACTGCGCGACCGCGAGGTACAGCTCATCCTCGGGCTTTGAAAGCGTCCGGGGATGGTACAACACCACTTCGCCGCGATATGCCGTGTCGTCTGTCACATGGCGCTCCGGAATCTCGGCGAGCAGATCGCGCGCCGGTTTCCGCCGCTGGATCAGGTGGTCGGTCATGACGACATGCACGACGTCGTCGGTGCGCCGCTTGGGCATGTGGCAGCCGGTGCAATCGGAAGAGCGCGGATGCCGCTCGGACGCAACCAGCCGATCCAGAGCCGCAGCGTGGCACTGCCGGCAGACCGCTGTGTAGTGCCGGGCGGCTTGCTCACCGCGCGGTGCATCGTGCGGGTTATGGCACGTGGTGCAGCCGAGTGCGCCATTGCTCTTCTGAAAGCAAGCCGACTGCATGAGCCGGTAGGCGCCGCCGGCGATCTCGAACTTATCGTCGTAGCCGGTGCCCGGCGCATGATCGAAATGCAGCATGAAATCGCCCAGCGGCTCGCCCGGCCGGTACGAAAATGGCGCCCGCTCGTAACGCACGATGGAGTTGGGCAGCGGAAAACTAGTGGTCTCGAGATGGCATTGGAGGCACACGTCCATCCGGCGCTCCGCCGGCAGGCGCGCGGGATTCGCGATATTGCGGCGCACTTGCTCGCTGCTGGCGCCCGCGCGAGCCAGCCGAACATGCTCAGCACCGGGGCCGTGGCATCTCTGGCAGTCGATGCCTTCCGGAACTCGCGAGTAGACCGGATCAGCGCCGCTCCCGGTTGGAATCTCCGGATACGCGTTGTGGCAAAACATGCACTCGTAGCCGATCAGACGGCGAAAGCCCTGGTGATCGGGCCGGTCGTAGCCGGGATTCATGGCCCAGTAGCCGCCCTTTTCCGAATACCAGGCCAGCGGCAACTCGATCAGCGTATTGCGGCTGGTGCGATGCAGGTAAGTGCGGGAATGATTACCCGATCCAATGATAAAGTCGATCTGCTCCTCGCGGATATTGGTCTGGTTCCCGTCGAAACCGATTTGATACTGGCGCTGATAGTAGCGGCCGTCGCGCTCCAGCATCGTGAAATGCGTGTCCGACGCCGGATGGTAAAAATCGTTTGCGGTCTTGTAATCTTCAACGACGTTGTCCGGCTCGGGGCGATAAAATGAACGTCCCATGCCGGTGCGGCGGTAGGTCTCCCACTGGCTCGGGTGGCAGCTTGAGCAGACTCTGGATTCGAAATAGGAGTTTCCAGGCTGGGCGCTAACCGGCAGGTTTGCGAGGGCGACCCAGCCGAAAAGAAGCACACGCACGACGCTGTCTGTCGCAGACAACCGGGCGCGCCTCTGCATGGTCAAATTCTACTCTGATCGGATGCCAGACCATAAATTCCCGGAGCGGGATAGCAACATTAACAACGGTTAATCTTAAATTCCTTATTGACAGCGTCGGCAGAAACAGATTATGATCGCCCCAATACACGGGCTCGGGGTGTACATCCCGTGGTCGTGTTCGATAGGGGCAAGCAAAACGAGGAGATAGGGATGACCAAATCCAAGCTGACTGTGTATGTCTTAGTAGCTCTCGCAATTCTGGTGTTGTTGCCCTCGCTGGCTTCAGCCCAGAGCACTATTTCTGGACAGGTGAGGGATGCCTCCGGGGCGGTAGTGGCGAATGCGACGGTCGAAGCCGCGAGTGAGGTGCTCATTGAAGGAAAGCGCACCGTAGCGACGAACGCCGAAGGTAGGTATGCAATCATCGATCTCCGGCCAGGAACATACACGGTGACGGTGACGATGGCGGGTTTCGCACCCTCGAAGCAGGAAATCATCGTCCCGGCGAATGTCACGGTGCCTGTGGACGCGGAATTGAAGGTTGGGAGCGTCGGAGAGAGCGTCAACGTCGAGGCCCGAGTTGCGACGGTGGACGTGGAGAACGCCGCGCACCCCGAAACCTTGACACGCACGGAAATGGATAACCTTCCCACCGGTCGCTACATGCAATCGATGGCGTCCTACGTGCCCGGCGCGCATTTGAATTTACCGGACATCGCCGGCTCCCAACAGATCGAACAGAACTACATCTCCGTGCATGGAAACGGATCGTTGCATGACACCTATATGTTGGATGGCATGCTGGTCAATGCTAACTACCTCGACGGCACAATCCAGCAATACATCGACAATGCCGCCATCGCGGAAACGACGTACCAGACCAGTAACGTGACCGCGGAGGCGTCGGCCGGTGGCATGTTCACCAACCTGGTCCCGAAAGAGGGCGGCAATTCGTTTCACTTCCAACTCTATGCGGGCGGCACCGATGGCAGTTGGCAATCCAACAACATCGATTCGAACCTCACCGCGCGGGGTTTGACCGGACAAGATGCGATCGTTAAGATCGAGGACTTCGATGGGTCCTTCGGCGGCCCGATCATCCGGGACAAGCTTTGGTTCCTGATCACGGGACGCGATCAACTGACATTCACGCAGGCCGCGAATTCGGCCTATCCGAACGGCGCACCTGGAATTCAGGATGGCGGCATCTACGCCGGCTCGATGCGCTTCACCTACCAGATGAACCCCAAGAATAAGTTCAGCATCTTTGAGACGCGGAACTGGAAGTACAAGGACCATGAGATCCTCGATGGAGGCCAGATCGGGATTCCCAACGACCCATCCACTTCAGCCACCCGGCGCGGACGATGGCCCATGTATTTCATCGCGCAGGGCAAGTGGACCGGCACCCTGACTCCCAAGCTCATCCTCGAAGGCGGTTTGTCAATCAGCCACTTGGACTATATCGACGCCTATCAGCCCAACATTGCGCAAGCCGCTTTCACTCCGGCATGGTTCGCCGGAACGTCCGATTATGACATTTCCCGCAATGCGCGCTACGTTTCCGGGTTCCTGAATCAGTATTACCAAACCAACCGCAACACCTTCTCGGCTAGGGCGGCGTACGTGACCGGTTCGCACCAATACAAGTTCGGGATGGACTATGGCTTCGGACCCTGGAAATATGCCGCCAACATGAACGGCGATGGCTGGCAGGAGTTCCTGAACGGAGTGCCGTTCGCAATGCTGGCGTTCGATACGCCGTTCGCTCAGAAGGCCTATATGAACGCTGCTGTGGGCCTCTACGCCATGGATACCTGGCACATCAAGAGGTTATCCGTCACCTACGGAATTCGTTGGGAATATCTCTCGGCCAGGATTGATCCGGAAACCGCACCCGCCGGCCGGTTCGTCCCGCAGCGCACCTTCTCTCAAATTGACTGCTCCAACGTCAAAGGTTTGGGATGCTGGAAGACTTGGTCGCCCCGGCTGGGAGTCGTTTACGACGTGTTCGGTAATCACAAGACGGCCGTCAAGGCAGGCTTTGGCAAGTACAACACACCGGGTACGGTCGGTTTTCTGACCAATTTCAATCCTATGGCGTTGGTTACTCAGAGCGTATTCTGGCAGGGTGGCGGCTCGGTTTGCGAACCCACGTGCTTCGCTCAGGGAAGCTATGCTGCTCCAGGAACTCCGAATTCGGCGGTTCCGCTCGGTTTCCTTGGCGTCAATCCGAACCCGTCCTTCGGTGTGGTTCCCAACCAGAGCCTCGACCCTAACTGGCACCAAGAATACAATCTGCAATACAGCGCCGGCCTCCAGCAACAGCTCGCGCCCGGCGTAACGCTGAACTTCAACTGGTACCGCCGCGCCGATTACCAGCAGACGCTGCTAAATAACTATGCAGTACCCGCCTCGGTGTGGACGCAGGTCAATGTCGTCAATCCGATCGATGGTTCGCCGCTTCCGATATTCAACCTGAACCCCGCCTACAACGGCCTTACTCCGGCATTGCATCAAACCAACACGCCCCAAAGCCTGGTCAGGAACACGTATACGGGCTGGGAGACCTCGGTGGTAGCGCGACTCTCGCACGGGGCGTTCATTGTCGGCGGATGGACCGTCGACCGCGAGCTCGATCGTTCCTGTGCGGAAAGCGCTGGCAGCACCGGAAGCCGGCTCGGCAATCCCATCAACGATCCCAACACGTTGCGGTTCTGCGACATGACAGGCGACAAGAACCTCAAAGGGCCTGGCGGAATCAACATTGCGAACCTCGGCGCGGTTCCAAGCCCACCCTGGCAGAATGAGTTCAAGTTGCAAGGGTCTTACGACATTCGCTGGGGTATCATCGGCGCCGCATCGCTTTATAGCAACCGGTATCAGGGCAGTTTCTCTCCTGCTGGCTCGACCGCTGTCGTGGGAAACGACGGGTATCTGGCTCGAACCTGGAATGTGAGCTCGAGCACCAGGTACCCGGCGGACTGTTCGGTGTGTCCTCAAGACGCGGCCAATCCTAACTTGAAAGCCCTGGTCGATCCCAAGACGCCCATTCAAGAGACTTTGCAGTTGGTGGCCCCTGGTAAGGTTCTGACACCGCGGCTGAACCAGCTGGATATCAGTTTCAAGAAAACCTTCCACTTCAAGGAAAAGTATGTCATGGAACCTGAAGTTCAGATCTTCAACATTCTGAACAGCAACGCTGCTGTCACGCAGTCGACGGCCGTATCCAGCACGGTAGCCCCGTTCCTGCCGGCCTCGGCCTGCAGCGGTTCTTCGCTGAAGAACTGCGGAGTCGGCGGACCAGTGACCACGCTGACCAATCCGCGCATCCTGCGGATTGCGCTGCTGTTCCGGTTCTAGCTGAACAATCAGTCTTTATCGAAGCGGGTGGAGCTTGGTTCCACCCGCTTTTTCTTTCTTCACGATACTCGGACATTGGCTCTGTCCGCGGTCGTAAGCCAACACCAGCAGCGCCGCATTGACTTCCGCGGCCGTTGTGAAGAAAGATAGTCGTCTGATGTCTGTTTGCGCGTTAGACCGGTTTCAGGTTGCGGGTTCGATCGCAGTCGCGCTGTGGACGATGTCCGCCATTTCGGTTCAGGCGGCGGCGCCCGACGGCTCGGCGATATTTGCGCGTGCCTGCGCCAAATGCCACGAGGGCGGTGATCCGCGCGCGCCCGCCCGCGACGTGCTGGCGCAACGGTCGCCCGAAGCGATCCTGTCGGCGCTTACAGCCGGCCTGATGCGGCCGCAAGGCGCTCGCCTCGACGGTCCCGAGCGCCGCGCGGTAGCCGAGTTCGTGAGCGGCAAGACTCTGGGCGGCGACGTCACCGGCTCGTCTGCCGGACGCTGCACCGCGCAGCCGCAGTTCCCCGGTTCCGCATCGCTGCCAGGTTGGACCAGTTGGGGCGGCTCGGTGCGCAACACCCGCTTCCAGCCTCCGGAGCAAGCCGGACTCACGGCCGAGCAGGTTCCGCACCTGACGCTCAAGTGGGCATTTGGATTCCCGGACGCTACCTCGGCCTGGTCGCAGCCGACGGTTTTCGGCGGCCGCTTATTCGTCGGCAGCCACAACGGCACGGTCTTTTCGCTGGACGCCAGGACAGGATGCATCTACTGGACCTACAGCGCTAAGAGCAGCGTTCGCAGCGCGGTTTCCATCGGGCCTCGGAACGGCGCGCGGGGCTACGCGGCCTATTTCGGCGACACCGCCGCCAACGCTTACGCCGTCGACGCCCTCACCGGAAAAGAAATCTGGTCTCGAAGCGTCGACGAGCACCCCATGGCGCGCGTCACCGGTTCGCCGACACTCTACGGCGACCGCTTGTATGTCGGGCTCTCGTCGTTCGAAGAGACGCAAGGCAACAATCCGCTGTATGAATGCTGCACGTTTCGCGGCAGCCTGAGCGCGCTGGACACCAAGACCGGCGCCGTCGTCTGGAAGACTTATCTGGTGCCGGAGCCGAAGCCGCTGACCAAGAACGCCGCAGGAACAACGCTGTGGGGACCTTCCGGCGCCGGCATCTGGGGAGCGCCCGCCATCGACGCCAAGCGCGGCGTCGTGTACGCAGCCACCGGAAACACCTACACCCCGCCGCAACTCGCCACCAGCGACTCGGCGATCGCCTTCGACTTGAAGACCGGCAGGATCAAGTGGATCCAGCAGGTGACGCCCAAAGACGTCTTCGGGGGCTGGTGCCGGCCCACGTTGAAGAATCCAATTTGTCCCGAGGAAAACGGTCCTGATTTCGACTTCGGCAACGCTCCGATTCTCGCCAGGCTTCCGGGTGGCAAGGACGTGATCGTGATCGGCCAGAAGTCGGGCGTGGGCTGGGCGCTCGATCCCGACAAAGCAGGCGCGGTGATCTGGCAATATCGCGCCGGGCGTGGCAGCACGCTGGGAGGCATGGAGTGGGGTTCCGCGGTGGACGATCAGAACGCGTACTTCCCCGTTTCCGATATTTCTCTTCCCAACCCGGGCGGGCTGCATGCGGTGCAGCTCAGCACCGGCGAGCGCGTTTGGTACGCTCCTCCGCCTCCGCCCATCTGCAAAGGTGGCCGAGGCTGCAACGCGGCACAGAGCGCGGCCGTTACCGTCATCCAGGGCGTGGTGTTTTCCGGCTCGAACGACGGCGCGCTGCGCGCTTACTCCACCAAGGATGGATCCATTCTCTGGGAGTACGACACCAACCGCGAGTTCCAGACGTTAAACGGCGTGCCGGCCAAAGGCGCGTCCATGCACAGCGCAGGCGCGACCATCGCCGGCGGCATGCTGTACGTGAATTCGGGTTACGGCGACCACGGCGGCCGGCCCGGCAACGTGCTGCTCGCGTTCGGAGTCGAGTAGCTTAGTCCAGGACTCGAAACCGGAAGCTGTCGCCGTCGCGGACGATGTGTCCGGCCGTGGGCGCGGCGAAATGAGTTCCGATCACTAACTCGCCTGACTTGGCGCGCTCCGCGATGAAAGCCTGTCGCGTCACGCAGGCTTGCCCCGGATCCGAATCGGCCACAGAATTCCACAGCGGCCGCGCGATCTGGCAGGGATGATGCATCAGGTCGCCGGTGATGACCGCCTGCTCGCCGCGGGAAGCGATTCGCACCGATGCGTGTCCCGGCGTGTGTCCCGGCGTCGGCTCCAGCCATATTTCATCGGTGATGCAGTGATCGGTCTCCACCAGCTTATGCAGGCGCGCATCTAGAATCGGCTGGATCGATTCTTCGATGAGGTCCGGCGTCCACTTCTCGCGCGTCCGGTCCCAATGCTCCCACTCGACGCGTCCGAACAGGTATTGCGCGTTCGGAAAAGTCGGCGTCCATTTTCCGTCCACCTGCATGGTGTTCCATCCGATGTGATCCATGTGCAGGTGCGTGCAGAGCACGGTGTCGATGGTTTCGCGCGAGAAGCCGGCCGCGGCCAGGTCGTCTAGGAAGGGTCCCTTGCGATTCGCCCATCTCCGGATAGGCAGCTTCTTGTCGTTGCCGAGGCACGTATCGACGATGATGCGGCGGCCTTGTGACTCCACGATGAAAGCTTGAATGCTGGCCATCGCCTGCCAGTCTTCGGATACGAAATGCGGCGCCAGCCAGCCGATGAGCCGCAGATTTTCCGGCGTCGCGTCCGGCAGCACGAAGGTCAGGCCGGGCATTTCGAGTTCGACGACGCGCGTAACGCGAACGTCTCCCATGTTCCAGCGCAACGCTGGCTGACCTGACGGCGCAGAAGCGGTCACGACTACGCCTGTGCGCGCGGGCGCGCCGGTGACGGTGCGCTCTTGATGGATTCGACGTCGGCCACCATCAGTTCGCCGCAGATCTGGCTCATGGCGGCCATCTGATTCACAAAGTGGTCGGCATCCAGATAATCGATGCGCGCCTTGGTGGTCCAGTAGGCCGTCATCGAGCCCATGGTGGAAGCGCCCGGGACCCCGATACGCCGCGCGATTCCGCCCAACCCGTACCACGGCCCCTGTTCGCCGCCGTGAATTCCCTTGCGGCCGGGCGACTGCACTTGGACTCGCCGGTACCGGTTGTCCTTCGCCGCTTTGATCGCGATGTCGATCAGATGCTGATTGTTCGTGACCCAGATGGAAGAAAACTCCACCTCTTTGGTCTTGTGGAACGGCTTTCCGTTGCCTTCCTCGACCTTGATCTGTCCGAGGTGCTCGATCCCCATCGCGGCGATCACCTTCTTATATATGTCGGGATGGTTGGCGGCGTAATCCTGCGCGGCGAACGCGCGCTCCGCGCCAGGCATGTAATGGCGGCAATCGTAGAACAGCATGATGCTGCGCGGCCGTTCGGCCTGGGGGATGTGGGAGAAATATCTCACCATCGCCAGAATTCCAAGACCGCCGTTTTCCTGAGAAATGGAAGGCCCGTCGGTGTGCGTGATCAGCAGGACTTGTTGATCGTTCGGCTTGCCGTAGTCCCGGCCAGGCAGATAGCCGAAGAGCTGGTAGGCTTCGGCCTGCTCGGTTTTCGAGATCAGGCGCAGCGTGGCGTTTCGGCCTGCGCCGGCTGCTTCGACGAGCTGAGCGCCGGTATCGCGGTCGATGTACAGGCTGGGCATGTCGTGCAGAGCCGGAACGCCGAAGGTGTACACGCCCGCGAGCACATCGTAGGATAGCGGCATCACGATCAGTGCGCCGAGTGCACCGGCGTCGATGAGCGGTTTCTGCGCCGCTCCCAAGCCCATGATCGGAAATGGGCTGAGCGCTGCCTCTTCGGAACGCGGGATCAGTGGATTCGGGAAAGTCTCCGGGTTGGAAAGATACTCGTAATCGTCCGAGCCATTGCTGCCGCCGCGCCCCTGGGCTTTCACCACGATGGCGATTTTGCCACGCAGCGCTTCAGCCGGCATCCCTTCCTTGTAGAGGACCAACGGTCCAGTCACGCCTTGGTCTGGCGTCTTGCCAGAATTGCACCCGTAGCTCGCCACCTTGATCTTTTTGCCGTCGACGTGCAGCGTCCAGTTGGAATCGTCCGGATATTCGGTAGTGGACCAGCGTGTGAAGGGGAACGAATTGCGGAAGATGTCCACCACGCCGCTTTCGCGCCAGCTCTTTTCGGCAAACTCCACGTAGTTCTTCCAGGACGGGCTGCCGGTCATGGTCGGTCCGCCTTTGGAATTCTTCACGACGTGCCAGGCGTGCACCTCTTTCGGTGTCGCCAGGAACTTGGGATTCACCTTGGTGAGACTCGGGTTGTAGGCTGCTTCTTCACGCGCGGGAGCAAAGGCGAAGCCAGGCGCGAGCGAAACCGAAGCGCCCAGGCCGGCGAGAAAGGTTCTGCGTTTGAGTTCGTCCATGTGGTTCTCCTATGAAAGAGTCCCGTTCGAGGCCATTGTATGCCATCCGGGCGGAATGCGGCGATGCGCTTTGGTCGATAGAAACCATCAACGATGGCGTTGACCCGCTGTGGCGTACGCACTCGTGCGTGCCGCGTTCACACTTGTGTGAACGCCCACCGGGAAACATGTGTCGCGATGAGTCGCGACGCGACACGCAAAGTGCGTGCGCCACGAACCGGTCGGACGAATTACTGCCGGCCTTCGCACCCCGCGCTTCGCACCGCCGGCGCAGCGTTGCGCACGATTGTAGTACTCTTCTGGGAAGGCGGTGAGAAAATGCATACCAGACGGGACTTTGCGCGGATCGCCTTGGCTGGCGTGCCGCTGTCGATCGCGCTCGCCAAGATCAACTCCACGTTTCATGGCGTGCGGCTCGGCGCTCAGACTTATAGTTTTCGCGACCGGCCGCTGGACGCGGTGATTGAGGCCCTGGTCGAAGTCGGGCTCGGCGATTGCGAATTGTACGCGCCCCATGTCGAGCCCAAAGCCAGCCGCGAGGACCTGCGGAAGTGGCGGCTCACCGTTTCGATGGACGAATTCAAAGCCGTCCGGAAAAAATTCGACGACGCCGGCATCAGCGTGTATGCCTACAACTACAGCTTTGTTGACGATTTCACCGATGCCGAGATCGATCGCGGCTTCGATATGGCGCATGCGCTGGGCGTCGGCGTGATCACGGCTTCGTCCACGCTGAGCGCGGCGCGGCGCGTCGTGCCGTTCGCCGAAAAACACCAGATGACGGTTGCTTACCATGGGCATTCGAATATTAAGGATCCGAACGAATTCGCCAGGCCCGAGAGCTTTGCCGCGGCGCTGGCCATGTCGCCGCGCTTCGCGATCAACCTGGACATCGGGCATTTCACGGCCGCCGGCTACGATGCGGTGGAGTACATTCAGGCCCATCAAGATCGCATCCTGGTGCTGCACCTCAAGGATCGAAAGAAAAATCAGGGACCGAATATGCCGTGGGGCCAGGGCGATACGCCCATCAAGCAGGTGCTCCAGCTTTTGAAAGAAAACAGGTATCCGATGCGCGCGTTCATTGAGTACGAGTATCAAGGCAAAGACGACGCGGTCACCGAGGTGAAGAGATGTTTCCAGTACTGCAAGGACGCGCTGGCCTGAGATTCGCCGGGATCATCCTGTTGTGCGCGTCTGGAAAGCTGGACGCGCAACTCCGCCTGCTCACCCGGCCCGTTCCTCCGGCCGACGCGGTGGAGCGAGGCCAGAAGCAATTCGTAGCCACTTGCGGATTCTGCCACGGCGCGAACGCCAAGGGCGGCGAGAGCGGGCCGGACCTGGTGCGCTCGGTGCTGGTATTGGACGATGAAAACGGCGACAAGATCGGCCCGGTGATTCTGAAGGGCCGGGCGGACAAAGGAATGCCTGCCTTCCCCTTATCGGCAGCCGAAATATCCGACCTCGCGGCGTTCCTGCGCGTTCGCACGCAGGACGCCATCAACCGCTTCGGTTACAAAACTCTGGATCTCGTGACCGGCGACGCCAAGGCGGGACAAGCGTTTTTCACCGGCGCAGGCAAGTGCAACACCTGCCACTCCCCGTTGGGCGATCTGGCGGGCGTGGGAAAGAAATACGAGCCCGAGGACTTGCAGCAGGCGTTTCTCTATCCCGGCAAGGGTTCCCATCGGAAGCCCACTCAGGTGACTGCGACGCCGGCCGCCGGCCCGCCCATGTCCGGAACGCTGGAATTTCTGGACGACTTCACGGTGGGCCTGCGCGACGCCGAAGGCTCCTACCATTCCTGGCCGCGCGAAGCCGTGAAGCTGGAGATACGCGATCCCTATGCCGCGCACGCCGAGTTGCTGCGCCGCTACACCGACGCCGACGTGCATAATCTGCTGGCTTACCTGGTGACTTTGAAATGAACGCAAGCTGGTTTCTCAAGTTCGTGGCAGCGTCGCTGGGCGCGGGCGCGCTAGCCGCGCAGCCGCTCGATCCTGCCAGGCTGCTTCAGCTTCCAACCGATACCTGGCCGACCTACAATGGCGATTACTCCGGCCGCCGCTACAGCCCGCTGTCTCAAATCAATGCGGGCAACATCAACACGCTGACGCTGGCATGGGCCATGCACGCCAACACCGGCGTTCCCGGCGCTCCGCCCATCAAATCCACGCCGCTGGAGGTACATGGCGTCCTGTACTTCGCCGCTCCCGATCACGCCTGGGCCGTGGATGCGCGCAGCGGGCGCGAGCTCTGGCACTTCAAGTGGGAAACCAAGGGCGGCATCCACATCGGCAATCGCGGGTTCGGGATGTACGGCAACTGGCTGTTCTTCGAAACGCCCGACTGCTTCCTGATCTCGCTGGATGCGCGAACGGGCAAAATGCGCTGGAACCGCCAGATTGCCGATGTGAAGCAGGAATATTTCTGCACGCCCGCGCCGCTGGTGATCCGCGGCCACGTTCTGGTCGGCGTGGGAGGCGATTCGTTGGATCTGCCGGGCTATCTGGAGTCGCGCGATCCGGAAACCGGCGACGTGCAGTGGCGCTGGAACACGACGCCGCGGCCCGGCGAACCTGGCGCCGAAACCTGGCCTACGCGGACGGCGATGGAGCACGGCGGCGGCATGACGTGGCTGTCGGGAACATACGATCCCGAGCTGAATCTGTACTATCTTGGAACCGGCAATCCAAACCCGGTGCATGCGGCGCAGAGCCGCGCGGGCGACAACCTATATACATGCTCGATCGTCGCGCTGAATCCGGACACGGGAAAGCTCGCCTGGTACTATCAGGTCTCGCGTCACGACACACATGACTGGGACGCGGTCGGGACTCCGGTCCTGATCGACGGGACGTTCGACGGCCGGCCGCGCAAGATGCTCGCGCAAGCGGCTCGCAACGGTTACTTCTTCTTGCTGGATCGAACCGACGGAAAGAATCTGCTGACGGCCCCTTTTCTCAGCACCGTGAACTGGGCCAAGGGGATCGATTCGGAGGGTCATCCCATTCCGAATCCGGCCAAAGATCCAAAAACCGACGGCACGCTGGTGTCTCCGGCTTCCGGCGGCGCAGCGAACTGGCCCGCTCCGACTTTCAATCCCGAGACCGGTTTATTTTATTTTCACGCCACCGATTCTTACGCCGTTTACTATCTCACCGACACGGATGAACAGCCGGAAGGCTACGGCGGGCGCGATGAAGGCGCGTGGTCGCAGAATCTTCTCGAGGCCATCGATTATCACACCGGCAAGGTAGTCTGGAGCCACCGCTACCCCAGCCTCGGCGGCTCGCGCTCCGGCTTGCTGAGCACGGCCGGCAAGCTGCTATTCGCGGGCGATCCTACCGGGAATCTGATCGCGTTCGATCCGGCAAGTGGCCGCATCCTTTGGCACGTCGCGTTGGGCGCGCCGGTAGCGAACGCCCCCATAACGTTTGAGCTGGATCGCAAGCAGTACCTGGTCGCCGCGGCCGGCGACATGCTGTTTGCCTTTACTGTACCGGGAGTCAGATAGCGTCGTTGCTGCGATCGCGCCGCATCGACTGCCCGAAGCCGCCGCCGTTGACCCAGATCCGCTCGCGCTTGTCGTAGATCATGATTCCCATGCTGCGCGTTTCGGAGATGAAAACGTGATCGGGCGTGTAGCGGATATATCCGCCCATGGTGTGCGCCTTCTCCGGGCCGGCATGAAGCACCCTCGAGTCGGCCAGATCCTTGGTGTATCCGTAGTGGCCAACGCCGCCTCCGGCCATCTCGAAGAACCAGCCCGGTTGGCCCGAGGCCGTGACGATGTTCGTTTTGCCGAGCCCGCGTTCATACTGTGCGATTGGATTGTTGCTGGCGGAAAGCGCGTTGATGGCTGCGGCGTCGGGAATGCCGGCGACGGCCAGCCTGCTCTTGCGGCCTTTCGAGTTGTAAGGCTCCATCGGCTTTCCCGCCCAGCCGGAAAGGAAGAAGGTGGTCGCGCCCGGAGCGCCGGTGATGCTGGCCGTCTTGCGCGCCGTCCGCCGATTGCCTTGGCCGGTTCCCCATCCCAAGTTGGTCAGCAGATCGTAGTCGTGATCGCCAAAAGCTGCCATGCCCGTGCGGCCTTGACGCAGGTGCGCTTCGGCGGCGTCATTGAACTTGTCGCCGATGTACTCGGTGGGAGTGAAGATCACGGAACTGAGCTGGATGCCCCACTTTCCGTCGTTGTTGGTGATCGCGTAGATGCCCTGGTTGATTCCGATCCTGTAGCCGTCGGCGCGATAGCGGGTGTAGCAAAGTTCCAGGCCGACGTTGACGGGATTGAAGGTCTGCATCTGGAGCACGTCCATGATGTCGTAGCTTCCGGGCCGGAGCTGGCTGTCGGGCTTGCCGCTTTCGTGGATCGAGGGCGGGGGATTGGCGATGAACTCCTCCGCGGATTTGTAGATAATCGGTTCGGTCGCTTCGTACGTCGCGTAGGGAAAATGAAGCGTGCGAGCCACTGCTGCATAGTCGCGATCGTTATAGGCCGCGAAGTATTCCGTCAGCAGCCGCATCGCTTCCGGCACCGAAGTTTTGTAGTACACCGGAAAGCGGGCATCCAACATACCGGGTGGGCGCAGGTTTTTCGGGCGGGGAAGTTCCTCTGTTGCATTCGCGCGCATGTCGAGGTCCTTCTTGATATCGTCCTCGATGCCGGCCAGCATGTCCCGCCGGAGTTGGTCGCGCGTCTCGCCTTCGATGGGTGCGCTCCCGTTCGCGCCGGATTGCGCGAAGGCGGGCGCGAGCGCCGCTGCGCCGATCAATCCTGCGGCGGCGCCTTGCAGGAAACTGCGCCGGTCCGAGCTGGTTCCTTCTTTTTTCTCATCTGCGCTCATGGTTCATTCTCCTTTCGCCTTTTCCCTGAAGCTTGCGAAACCTGCGCCGCCGCTTTTCACAGTCATCCGGCGCACGAGCCTCAGAATACGTATCTTAGAGCAAACTGAAACACGCGGGGTCCCACTGAGGTGCTGGTGATGATCCCGAAGGTGGAGGGCGAGTTGATGGCGGTGCCGGGATTGCTGAACTGGGGATGGTTGAACGCGTTGAAGGCCTCGGCGCGGAACTCCAGGTTGGCATCCTCGTGGATCCCTCCCACCGTGGTTCGCTTGGTAACGGACAGATCCCAATTGTTCTGGCCTGGGCCAGTGAGGATGGCGCGCCCGGTGTTGCCGAACATGGTGGCTCTCGGATCACCCGCGTTGTTGGGCGCCAACGGGTACGGGCATGCCGCGTTGGTGGAGGTGGCGCTGGAGGCGTTGGCGAATGCACCGGAATTGAAATAGCGGTTCAGGCGCGACTCGATGTTCCCGCTGGTCATGATGTTGGCGTACGTCATGCCAGGGCAAAGCTGCGCGCGCGCTGTGGTCAAGCCGAAAGCGCCGCCGCCGTTGCCGTCCGTGAAAGTCATATAGGAACCGCTCTGAAATGTCGCCAGGCCGGAAACGCCCCAACCGGATAACACGCGCCCCGCGATTCCAGAGTTCTTCTGGAACATCGGAAGATCGTATGCAAAGCTGATAATCACCCGCTGCGGGCGGATGTAGTCGCTGTTGCCGTGCTGCTGCCCGCGATCGCGGGGATCGTTGCTGGTAACGGTTCCGCCCGAGCCGCCGGAAAAGGCCGTTCCCGCAATGTCGGTCAAATTCCGTCCAAACGTGTAAGCAGCTTGAAACTGCAAGCCGTGGCTGAAGGTTTTCCGCAGCGCGGCCTGTATGGATTCAAATTCGGAGTCTCCGACATTCGCGCCGTCATTCATTCCGGAGGCGCGGAAGCCGACCACTGGGACCCGGGCATTCGCGTTCGCGAAGGTGTTGGTGGTGATGCAGCCGGTGCCGCCGTTGGCCACCGTGTTCGCGCAGTTTATTCCCGGCTGCGGCGGAGTGGTGTTGTTGATTCCCGGCACGCCCGGCAAAGCCAGGTCGGGAACGTTGTAGACGGTGCCGGTGTAAAGATGCTGGCCGCGATTCCCCACGTAGCCGATGTCGGCGATCCAGGTCGGCTTGAACTCGTACTGCGCATCGAGATTCCAGCTATAAACCTGCGGCGTGATGACGTGCTGATCCATTTCGCTGTAGGACAGTGCGGCCTGGTTGGCCTGATCGCCGGCCGCAATCGCCGCCGCCGCGGATGGAAAGCGCCGTGCCCCTTCAAAGCCCAGGACCGGCAGCGGACTCACGGGGTTTTGCAACGTGCCGTTGACTTCGGAAGCACCGGTATAGGTGGCCGCCGTCGCGACCGGTGGGCCGCTGTTGGTGATGATCTGGAACACGTTGCCGTGGATCAGATTGTAGAATTTGCCCGCGCCTCCGCGGATCACAAACCTCGATCCTGTGCCGAATGGCTGCCAGGCGAACCCGAGTCTGGGCGCGAAGTTGCTCAGTGGCGCATTGTTTTGGCTCAGCGTCTTCACCGAGCGCACGAAAATACCCTGCGGCAGCGGGGGATTGCTCTTGTTCGATGAGTAGTTGCTTGCTACCGTATAGCCGGAGAATGTCCCCGTGGCCGGAGGAATCGGGTTGGCCAGCATCAGGCCCACCCACGGTTCGAACGCGTTGCCCAGCGCGTCGTACTCAAGGCCGTTGTACTCCCAGCGCACACCGAGATTCAGAGTCAGTTTCGGGCTTACCTTGATGTCGTCCTGTACGAAGACACCGGCGATATTGTTTCGCAGTTCGTTGGCCGCTCCGCCTACGGGCACGGCCGTGATCGAGGCGCTGCTCAGATTGCTGAATTGCGTTCCGTTATTTGCTGCGCTGGTTCCAATCAGGAAGTCCGCCCAGCTCGGGAAGGCGATGTTTCCGCGTGCCGGAAAGGTCACGCGATTGAGCATCGCAATGCGCTGCTGATCGTAGCCGGCCCGGACGGTGTGCCGGCCATGCGCCCAGGAAACCTGATCGGACCACTCGAAATACGTTTGCGGCTCAAACGATCCGGTCACCGCGCTTCCCCCGAACGAAAAAACGCCGGTGTTGATCACCGGCATCACGTTCAGCCAGGAGGGCCCCAGGCTCATTCCAACGTCGGAGGGGTGCACGGGATCGGTGGCGAACGTTCCCGCTCGCACAAAGTAATACGAGAAACGCGCTTCGTTGACCAGGTTGTTGGTCACCAGCGACGTCAGCTTCAGCAGGGCCAACTGATTCCCGCCCAGGACCAACTGCCCGCCTCCCTCCGGCTGGTTCAAGCCCGGAAACGCGGAGTTCAAGGGGCTGTAGGAATAGTAGTATTTTCCGGTCAGAGTTTCCTTGGACGAGATGAGATAATCCAGCGATCCAAAAGCCTGGTCCTCGTTGAAGCGCGCCGGAATGCTGACCGGAAGCTGGCCGGTCAGCACGGTTGTGTTGGGTATCCCGAGCACGGTCTGCCGGGTGGCGACCAGTTGCGAAGGCAGCAGGGTGGGGATGATGTAAGTGCCGTCCGGATTCTTGGCCTGCATCAGCTTAATTGCGACCGGGTTGATGTTCGAGCCATCGCAGGCCACTCGATCATTGGCGATCGTGCCCAGCAGATTGCTGCCGGTGGCCCCGCTATTCAGCGCGTTGGCAAAAATGTAGCCTGGACCGGGGACTCCGTTGGCGATGTTGTTCTGCGGGCAGAACGCGGCCCCGAGCGCTGATCGGAGCGCTGCCGGGTCGCTGCGGACGCCGGGAGAGATCTGCGCCAGTTGCTCGGGCAGAGGCACCACCGAGAAGCCCAGCGACGTCACTCCGTTGACTTGCCGCGTGCCTTGATAAGACAGGAACGTAAACAGCTTGTCCTTCTTGATCGGCCCGCCCGCGGCCAGGCCGAATTGGTTCTGATTCAACACGCCGCGAGCGATTCCCGCCCGGTTCGCAAAGAAGTTGTTCGCGTCCAGCACCGTATTGCGGAAGTACTCGAACAGCGATCCGTGGATGTTGTTCGTTCCCGCTTTGGTGACCACGTTGACGTTGGCCCCGGCATTCCGTCCATAGCCGGCGTCGAACTGAGATGTCTGCACTTTGAATTCCTGGAGCGCATCCGGATTCGGAACCGCCATGGAGCCGTAAAATCCCGAGGCCTCATCGGCCACGCCGTTGGGATAATTCGTGATCGTTACGCCGTCCATCTGGTAGTCGTTTGAAACGTTGCTCAGTCCATTGACGAAGACGAACGGGGAGGTGCGGCCGACCGCGGTGGCGTCGGTGACTGCCGACGTGACACCCGGGGACAGCGACAGGATTTGCTGGTAGTTGCGCGTGGCCAGCGGAATGGCCATGATGACGTGGCTGTCCACTACGTCGCCCAGCGTCGAGGATTCCGTCTTGATGGCTTCCGTGGTCGTCGTCACCACTACTTGCTGCTGCTGTGCGCCCACGCTGAGCTGCTGGTTCAACACGTGCGTCTCCGTCACGTTGACGGTGACCGACGGGACGTTGATGGAGGCGAAGCCTTGCGCGGAAATATCGACGTTGTAGTTGCCCGGCGGGAGCAGGGTGAAGGTGGCGCTACCGTTGGTCGCGGTCGTTTCGGTGCGTGTCAGGGCCGTGGCGGCGTTAGATACTCTGACCGTTGCTCCCGGAATCGCCGCGCCGCTCGGGTCAGTCACCGTGACCGTGAGGGCGCCGGTTCCGGCAGTCTGCGCCCAAAGGGCTGGCAGCGCGGCCGAGAAAACCAGCCAGAGCATCCCAGCCTGGATCAAGTTGCGTATCGCCTGCATCATGCCCCCTCTTGTGCCGCACCGCGAGCAGACCAAGCGCTCTGCTCCCGAGAGCGATCGGTGAGGCACGATTCTGAGGCGATTATGCGTCAAGGCCCCGGAGGTGTCAAATGCATAGATTACATGGCTATGTATGCAGGCAGTGCATCCCCGGCGACTTATCCGGCGAAGAGATCGACAATCTGCTCGCGCAGCCAGCGGTTCTCCGGATCGGCATCCGCGGTCGAATGCCAGTACAGGTACACCCCAAATTTTGGAATCTTCATGGGAAACGGATGGACGCGATTGTTCAACTGCGCGTTGGCGACGCGAGCGAAGCGCTCGGGCATGGTGAGCAGCAAGTTGGTCTGGCTCACGACCCGGCAGGCGGTGAAATAATCCTGGCAGCGCAGGCCGATGGTCCGCTTTGCGCCGCGGCCCTTCAATTCGACATCGATGATGGCCGGTCCCATGCGGCGCGAGGACACCAGAATGTGCGCTTGCGAAAGATAGGTCTTGAGATTCAGAGAGCCACGAATGGCGGGATGTTGGGCGCGGCTCACCACGATATAGTCTTCCGCCAGGAGCTGCTTTTGATGCACGACGTCGCCCACGGGCATTGCGATATCGATGGCCAGGTCGACCGTGCCGCTCGCCAGATCCAGTTCGATATCTCGCCGGTCAATGCGTACGCAGGCCAGCGTGATCCCCGGGGCGCTTTGCTCGATGCGCCGCATCAGCGGGGGCAGCATCGCCGGTTCAAACAGATTTCGCCACCCAATCTGGAACAGCCGGTTGCTTCGCGCCGGATCAAAGCCCCTCTCCTGGATGCTGACTTCCAGCAGATGCAGCGCGTTTCTAACCTCGCCGATGATGCTGCGGCACAAAGGCGTGGGCACCATTTTCTTGCCCTGCCGGATAAAAAGATCGTCTTTTAGCAGACCCCGCAGCCTTCCCAGGCTGTGGCTGATGGCGGGCTGGGTGAGATTCAACTTCTGTCCGGCTCGAGTGACGCTGCCTTCGCTGTGAATGGCCTCAAACACAGTAAACAGATTCAGGTCGAGCTGGTGTATATGCATGGGGTTTATTGTACTGCCATTTTGATATTAATCCAGGAAACGGGCGGAATTGTCGAATGGCCGCTTGGAGAGACCTCTCCTGTCGGGAAGGTTGGTGGACGGACGTTTCCGCGGCCGGTCCGCTCTGGTCCTCAGGACTTGCGGGCTTTCTTCGGAATGAACGCCAGGAAGCGGCGCGGATTGTCCACCATGATGCCGTGCAGCGTGTCCTCGGGGACGCCGGCCTCGCGCAGCTTGGGCACCCACACGGTCAGCGTCTTGGCGTAGCCCGGACCGTTGTTGCGCTTGAGCTGGTTGGCGCTCGAGAAATCGGAGGCGAACATCAGATTGCCCGCATAGCCCGCCTCGAGCAGCGCCAGGACCATGGGCACGTCCCGGGCATCGCCGGGTCCGCCCTGGCGGTCGAAACCGACAAACGCGCCGCGTTTGCAGATTTCTTTGTGAACTTCCACCTTGGGGTCGATCAAATTGCCCAGGTGCCCGATCACGATCCGTTGCGGCTTCACGCCGGCCCCTTCCAGGATGTCAAGCTGTTCGATGGCCGATTTGCCCGGGATCCCGGTGTGTGTGAAGATCGGAAGATTGGTCTCGCGATGCGCCTTGCCGACGGCGCGGAACACCTTGCGCTCGGTGTCGGTGATCTCGTCCCAGCTTCCGATTTCGCCGAACACGCCCACCGGCTGCGTGTTGACCTGCCGGACCAGCTCTTGCGCGATTTGCTCCTCGCTCCAGGTGGTGATTTCGGGCGGGTAAAACGGCTGCGTGTAGTAGCCGCAGCCGGCGACGATCGGCAGGCCGGACTTGGTCGAGAGCTCCTTCAGAAATTCCAGGTCACGGCCCATGTCGGGATGGCCGCCGTCCACGATGCAAGCCACGCCGTCTTTCGCGGCCGCGCGCATCTCCTCGGCCATCAGGTCGAGATCCTGCATGAAGTAGCGCTCGGGCGTCTGGCTGGCGGCTGCGGGAGTTTGGGGAGGCGCACCTCCACGTCCGCCTCGCCCGGCCTGGGGATTGGTAGCCCTCGCATAGGCCATCCAGCGCGGCATGAAGTCGGAGGCGAACGACATGTGCTCGTGGAACAGAGTGGCGCCGCCGGTGAGCGCCTCGGGCGGCAGGTCTTTGAGGATGGTCCGGATGATCGCGCCCTTGGGGAACTGAGGTGTGCTGGCGCCGCTGGCAGCGCTGCGAGAAACGGCGGCCGCGGCGCCCAGACCGAGAAGGCCCAGCGCTTCGCGGCGAGTCAACCGATGAAAATCCGACGACATAGACACGCTCCTTGACTTGCCATGAAAACGATTTCTAGAGTAGCGCATCGCGCGGCGCTCCGCTCAGGCATGCTTGGCGCGCGCCTGCTTGGGTACGAACGCCAGGAGCCGCCGCGGATTATCCGCCGTGATGGCGTGCAGCGTCTCCTCTTTTACTCCGGCCTGGCGCAGCTTCGGCACGAAGACCGTCAGCGTATTGCCGTAACCCGGACGGGCAGGCGTCCGCCGCCCCGTGAAATCGGAGCACAGCAGCAACTGGTTGGCGTAACCGGCTTCGAGAAACGCCAGCACCATGGTCACCTTCTTGTCGTCTGGAACCAGGCCGCCCGTGACGCGATCGAAACCGACGAACGCGCCGCGCTTAGCGACCTGCTTGATAATTTCCGCCTTGGGGTCGTCCAGACAGCAGGTGTGTCCGATCGCAACGTGCTGCGGCTTGACGCCTACCGACTCCAGCACATCGAGCTGCCGCAACGCGGCTTCGGGCGGCACATTCGGGCCGGTGCCGTAGGCATTGTGCGTAAAGATTGGCAGGTTTGTGCGAAGGTGCGCTTTGCCGACCGCGCGGAACACCTTGCGCTCATCGGCCGTAAGCTCGGCCATGTTGGCGGATTCACCTATTTCTCCGAATGCGCCCAGTCCATCCCGGATAGTTTCGCGGACCAGTTCGTCGGCAATCTGATCTTCGCTCCTGGTGGCGATCTCGGCCGGATAGGTACGCTGCATGTAGTAGCCGCCGCCGGCGACGATGTGCACCGGCGTGTTCATCGCGATTTGTCTGAGGTTGTCGAGCTTCCGTCCCATGTCCGGATGGCCGCCATCGACGATGCAGACCACTCCCTCGGTGCCCGCGGTGCGAACTTCCCGAATCATGAGGTTCACGTCGGCGGTCGCCTGCGGTGCCGGAACTCCGCGGCCGGGTGTGACGGGTGGAAGATCGATGGAGAGGTGCTCATGAAAGAGCGTGGCTCCGTTCGCCAGCGCCGACGGCGGCAGGTCCCGAAGCAGCGTGCGGATGATCGCGTGTTTCGGAAACTGGGGCGCGCTCGCGCCGGACATCGCGGCAGCCGCGCCGAGGCCGAGAACGCCGAGCGCTTGCCGGCGTGAAAGAAAGCTTGCGTCGCGCATGCTCGTCTTCGACATAGGATGCCCCCTGTCTGAATGAAGATACTACAGATCGGGCCTCAGAGGGAGTGCGCCGCGAAGCCCTTCGGAAAGCCGGCCTTGGCCAGCGCACCATGTAGCGGCACCTCCGGCAGAGCGCCGCAAATGATCTTCCGCGCCTCCAGCAGGCGGCCGAGGTCGATACCCGTTTTGAGCCCCGCCGCCTCGAGCAAAAAGACCAGATCTTCGGTGACGATGTTGCCCGTGGCTCCCGGCGCCCAGGGGCATCCGCCCATCCCGCCCAGCGAGGCATCGAAGGTCCGGACGCCCGCTTCGAGCGCAGCGTAGACATTCGCCAGGCCCAGACCGCGCGTGTCGTGAAAGTGCGCGGCCAGATCGATTCCGCCCAGCTCGCGCCGGAGACGGGTGAACATCTGCCTTACTTGAACCGGATTCGCGTATCCCACGGTGTCGGCGATGCTCAGCTCGCCCGCGCCGTATTCGACATATTTCTCCGCCAGGCGCCGCACCGCGTCTTCGGCGACTGGGCCTTCGATGGTGCAGCCGAAAGCCGTGGAAATGCCCCCGCAGAGCTGGATGGGGCGCCACTCGGCGCGCGAATCACGCAGCCCGACGATGCGGCGGAAATCCTCCAGCGACTCCTCGGTCGAGCGGCGCACGTTCCGCTGATTGTGGCTCTCCGAGGCGGACAGCACGTAGTCGACCTTGTGGACTCCCGCTCGAAAGGCTCGCTCGGCGCCTTTGAGATTGGGAACCAGAGCCGACACAGTGAGCCCGGAATGCGCCAGGGCGCCGGCCGCTACTTCTTCTGCGTCCTCGAACTGCGGCAGCACCCGCGGAGGCACGAACGAGCAGACTTCGATCTCCGGCACGCCCGCAGCCGCCTCGGCAGCGATCCATGCGAGTTTCACCTCCGTTGGCAGCAGGTGGGAAATCATCTGCAGGCCGTCGCGCGGCCCTACCTCGCAAACCACGACGTCGCGGCCGGCCATGGTCACTCTCCCTTGAAATCGGGCTTGCGTTTTTCGTTGAAAGCGCGCACGCCCTCCAGCCGGTCGCGTGTCGGGACCAGGCGGTTGTAGGCTTCGATTTCGAACGCGTATCCCGATTTCAGATCGAGCCCGGCCGCCATCCCGATCGCTTTCTTGGCCTGGCGGACGGCGAGGGGCGCATTCGCGGCGATCTTTCGCGCCGTCGCCAGCGTGTCGGTCATCAAAGCTTTGTCGTCGCAAATCTTGTTGACGATGCCCCACTCGAAAGCTTGCTGCGCGGTAAACGGCTCGGCGGTGAAAATGATTTCTTTGGCGCGCCGCACTCCGCAGGCCCGCGGAAGGTTCTGCGTGCCGGCCGCGCCGGGCATGATCCCCAGGCTCGTCTCGGTGAGCGCGAACCGCGCCGACCTGGCGGCGTAGATGAAATCGGCGCACAACACCATCTCCAGCCCTCCGCCATACGCGGCGCCGTTCACAGCAGCCAGGATCGGAATGGGGCAGTCCAGCATGGCCAGCGTGTGCTGCTCGAAAACCGCGTGCTGTTGTTGCCAGTCCTGGTTGCTCATTTCGTGGCGCTGTTTGAGATCGCCGCCCGCACAGAAAGCCTTGTTTCCCGACCCGGTGAGGACGATGCAGCGTATCCCGCCCGAATCCACGTACAGCCCGCTGAAGACAGCCAGAAGGTCGCGGCCCATTTGCGTGTTCAAGGCGTTGCTTCGCTCGGGGCGATTGAGCATGACCACCAGCAACCGCTCTTCCGGTCTGACGACCGCCAGCGTTTCGTATTGCGTTTGCAATCCCGCCTCCTGCTGGCCGCTGCCGCTTTCGGCGTGCGCCGCGCCGAAACCCAATCTATCATGGCCGCCGGCCGGCGTTCCGCTCGCCGTGAGCCGTTGCCGAGATGCGTTGGTCTCGCAGATCTACCGAACGGTTGGCGATCCGACCGCGGATGGTAGGTCCGAATCCGCACCTTTGAAAACGGCAATGTTCGGAGCTCGTCCGAAGCAACCCGATCCCTGCCTGGCGCGGCCGATTCCCGCTAAGATGGAATGCCGTCCCATAGTCGCTATGAGAAAGCTTGGGGGCATCATCCTGCTATTGGCTGCATCGAGCCGGGGCTTCGCCCAGCCCACGCCCGCTCCCGTGCCCGCTCCCGTGCCCGCGCCCGCTCCCGTGCCCGCGACCGGCGCGGATCAGGACAGTCTAATCAAAGTGGACGTGGACGTGGTCAACGTCCTGTGCACGGTCTACGATCAGCGCGGCGCGTTAGTCCAGAATCTGCAAAAGGAAGATTTCCAGGTTCTGGAGAACGGCAAGAAACAGGATATTCGCTACTTTGCGCGCGATACGGACCTGCCGCTCACCGTGGCGTTGCTGGTGGACGTCAGCGGCAGCGTGCGGCGATTCATCGAGGAGGAAAAAGACGCTGCCGCGAAGTTTCTGGAGACCGTGCTGCGTCCCGCCGACCACGCCATGGTAGTTGGGTTTTCGAGCACCATGGTCTTGTGGCAGGATTTCACGTCCTCGCCTGAGCTGCTGCGCGGCGCGGTGGAGCGCCTTCGTCCGGTCCCATTCCGCGGGCTGCCCGCCGCGCAACAGCCGATGCCCGCGACGCTTCTTTACGACGCCGTCACTCAGGCGGCCCGGCAGAAACTGCAGGACGTCTCCGGCCGCAAGGCCATGGTGATCATTTCCGACGGTTTGGACAACGGAAGCCAGACGCACTTGGAAGATGCGATCAAAGCGGTGCAATCAACCAATACCATCGTGTACGGCATCTGTTATGAGTCCGGTTACTCGGGCTGTTCCTTTTTGAAGAGCATCTCCGAGCAGACCGGCGGCAGCACGTTTCAGGCCGGCAAGAAAGTTCCACTGTCGAAAATCTTCGACACCATCCAGGAAGAATTGCGCAGCCAGTACTCGCTGGGTTACGTGCCGGCGAACCGGGCGCGCGACGGAGCGTTCCGCAAGCTGCAAGTGCGCATGCGCGGCAAGGGGCTGCGGGTGCAGGCGCGCAAGGGATATTACGCGGTGAAGGAAAAACGCTGAGGCATGTCCGGGCGGGATTTCTCCCGCCCAAAGGTGCGGGGAGTTCAGCCGCGTGGTTGCGTGTATTGGTATCGGTGTGCCCGGCCTGTGCCTCAACAAACGGGCGTAGGGAGCCAAGAGGCTCCCCATTCGGCACTGTGAGGCGGAGCAGGCTAGAAGTAGACTTTCACGCCGAGCTGAACCAAACGCCCTGGTTGCGCGCCCGTAATTCGTCCGAAGTTCTGAGACGCGATGTTCCCTGAGGGCAAATTGAAGTTCGCGTGATTGAAAAGATTGAAAGCTTCCAGGCGCAACTCGAGCTGGCGTTGCTCGGTGAAGAGGAACTGCTTGTCAAGAGCAAAGTCAGTACCGATGATGCCCGGACCATGAATCGAGTTACGGCCCGAGGTTCCGAACGTGCCGAACGCCTGGCGCGTGAACTGGTTCGGGTCGAACCAGTAGTACGGTCGAGAGGTGGTGCTGGTTGGACTTAGTACCTTGTTGACCACGCTGCTGGTGCGGGGGTCGAAGGTGGTGATGGGACCGACTCCATTCGGGCCGTCGGGGCAGCCATAGTAAGTCAGCGTCGAACATGTCAAAGAACGAAAAGTGGAATCGTAGGGCGAGAATGGGAAGCCGGTTTGGAAGGTGCTGAAGCCGGAGACGCGCCACCCATCGAAGGCGTACTTGACAAAATTATTGTTCCAAAAGCGAGTCAAATGGGGCAGTTCGTAGTCGTAGCCGGCCACGAAGCGGTGCCGCGCGTCAAAAGCGGAGTCCCCCCGGCTGAGTACGGCGTTGTATGGATTGAATCCGCGGCCGTTGCTGCCAGCCTGCCCGGAACTTTCCTCATAACCGGATCCATCATCGATGGAGTGGCTATAAGTGTACGACGTGACAAAACTGAGGCCGTGGCTGAGGCGCTTGTTGAGGCTGACTTGCAGAGAGTTGTAACTCGACACGCCGATCGAGGATTGAGTGCCGGCTGAGGCAATCACATCGCCAGGCGGGAATTGGGTGTGGGTCGGGAAGACCTGTTGCTGGATAGTGCGATTGGCGATGCAGCTTGCGCTGGCCGCACAAGCTGCCGCGCCCGCCAGCGTGATCGGGTCGCCTTCATAGGCCACTTCGAGGTGGCGGCCCAACGCACCCACGTATCCGACTTGCAGAATCATCGCCCCGGGCAGTTCCCGCTGCACGTTTAAATTGAAATTCATGGCATACGGCGCCGCGAAGTGAGGGTCCGTGGTGTTAAACGAGATCGGTTCATAGAAAGAGAAGTCAAACGACTTGCTTCCGACCGGGGGCGGGGTGAATGGGAATTGGTTCGGAATGGACTTCCCGGTGGCGATATCCTTGAAAGGATTAGCGAAAGACGGCGATCCTCCAATATTGCCAACCCCGAAGGAGGTGATTGAGAACGGCAGGGCCAGCAGATTTTGCAGGGCAACCTCTTCCTCAGTTCGGTTGAAGTAGACCCCGAATCCGCCGCGGATGACGAACTTGTGGGCGTTGCCGCCACTCAACCAGCCGGCTTCGGGACTGTAGGCAAAGCCGAAACGCGGCCCGATGTTGTCGTAGTGAGTGGAGTAACCGGATGCAGAGCAACTGGTGTCGCCCGGGAAGACCAGACCTGCGGGAGCGGTTGGAAATACTGTGGATTGCTGGCCGGGGCGGAAGCAGTTGAAGGCGATTCCGCCGAAGTATTTGTTTACGAGCGGCGTGTCGATTTGGTATCCCGCGCCGAAGTTCAGCGTCAGATTCCGGGTGGCCTTCCATGAATCCTGGACGTACATATAGTATTCGTAGGTCCGCTCCACCTCGTGGCCACCGCTGGTTTGCTCATAGAAATCTGGAATGCCGAGCAGAAAATCGGCTCCCGGGTTTCCCGTGCTATATTGCCCGGAGCCGCCGAAGCCGTAGTAGCCGTTGTTAATGAAGGCGAACGGGTTCGACACCGAGTACCGTTTTCCATTGAAGCCGAATTTCAACGTGTGACTGCCGATCACTTTGGAGAAATTGTCGGTGAGCTGATAGGTTTCGTCGATGCGGGGCTGCGGTCCGTTATAGCTAAATCCGAGGTTAAAGTAGCCGGTAATGTTGATGTAGGGAGCTCCCGCCGATTGGGGGAGTTGCGGGTTGATGCCCGTGAATCCAAGCGAAGAAGGCTGCACCACGGTTTGCGGCTCAACTGTGTCGTAATTGAAGCGGACATAGGAGGCCCGAAACTCGTTCAGCGTAGCGGGGGAGAAGGTATGGATCCAAGCGGCCGTGTAGGTCTTCCTGGCGTCTGTCTGCGATGCGCCAAAACCAGGCAAGTTGCTGCCTGAAAATGGAATGGTGGCAAGTACCGGCTGAGCCTGGAAAAACGCAGAGGCCCAAATGGAGTCCCGGTCGCTGAAGTGGTGGTCCACTTTAGCGATCCCCTGGTCCGCGGTTAAGGTCTGCACCGGGCTATACGAATATAGGTTCCCGGGTTGGTTGGACGGCGGGACATACTTGCTGAGCAGATTTGCCGAGATCGGGCTGAAGTCTTGAGTCGGAATGTGGCCGGTGGGGAAGATCACTTTGTAGGGTGTGCCGGCGGGAAAGGTCGCGCCATTTTCTCCCACCAGCGGGGTAGCCGAGGGCGTGGTCGAGTCCGCGATATCAGGGAAAGCCCCATTGCGCTGGGCCTGTGAGAACACCGTGGGATAAACGCCGCCGGGGAGCGCTTGAGCGGATCGATTCCGCGTGCCTTGATAAGAAATGAAGAAGAAGGTGTGATTCTTGACGATCGGCCCACCCAGGACGCCTCCGAACTGATTTTGATGAAATACGTTGGGCGCCCGGAAAAAGTTGGGGTCGTTCAACGACGTGTCCCGGAAGAACTCAAAAGCGTCACCGTGAAAAGCGTTCGTCCCGGATTTGACGAGCGCGTTCAGGATTGCGCCGGAGTTGCGGCCATATTCCGGGTTGATGGTGCTCGTAATCATGTTGAACTCTTGGATGGCATCCGGGCTGGGAATAATGAGGGGGGTGTTCAACGGCAGGTCGCTGGAGTCGGCGCCGTCGATCAAGAACGAGTTCTGCTGGCTCTGGCTGCCGTTGCTCGAGTAAGTGCCGCCCGTGGCGGTAGCGAAGCGATCGCTCGCGGCAACCACGCCTGGAATCATTTGCTCCAAAGACGTCCAGTTGCGCCCGTTGAGCGGAATATCCACGATCTTCTTGCCGTCAATTGCGGTCCCGAGCTGCGTTACCGTGGTCTCAACCTGGGCCGGGTTTGCTTCCACCTGGATAGATTCCGACAACTGGCCGAGCTCGAGCGCGGCCGTCAAGTCATAAATGTGGTTCAACACCAGCAGGATGTTCCGTGCGGTGAAGGTTCGGAAACCCGCCTTGGTCACCGTCACGTCGTAGGTGCCAACCGGCAATTGAAGAAACTGAAAGGTCCCATCCCCTGAAGACGTAAGCGCGGTCGAAACTCCAGTTTGTGTATTGGTGGCCTTCACATCAGCGCCGGGAACGCCGGCGCCGGTGGGGTCGAGCACTGTTCCACGAATACGGCCATATACTTCGTCAGCATTCGATGTTGCCGCAGTTCCAAGCAGCAAGACAAGGATCCCAAGAAACGTCAGTTTTCGCATACTTGCTATCCTTTCCCCTTCTCCTGAGGTTGAACTTCAAATTGCGCCAAGTCAGCGCCGCCCGGGAACATAAACACCACCGGCCAGCGGCTTCTCGTTGGGTGCGGTATTAGCACCCTCGTCGCCAAACGCAAATGTTGCCGACAAACAAAACAGGCTTATTATATAACATCAACTTACGGGGAGGGAAGTACTCGAACTCTATCCACTTTCTGGTAGAAGGGGAGCTTGGGATTTTCTAGAAACGGGATTTACCACCACCCCAAGGAGGAACACAGGGCCTGAGGCGGGGTGTTTGTAAGAACTAAGTATTTCTGTAACCCATTTAGTGTCCCTGGGGGCGGAGCCAAGGAGGGAGGCAGCCAGCAGATCGCTTGACTGCCCCCAAGAACGCTGAATGCCGGATCTGGTCGGTCAGCTATGACCGGGCAACGGGCTAGAAGTAGACCTTCGCGCCCAACTGGACAATCCGTCCTTGCCTGGCTGTCAGGCTCCGGCCGAAGTTGCTTGAATTGATGTCCGAGACGGCGATCACGCTGCTGCTGAAGAGGAATTGCGTGTGATTGAAGGCGTTGAACGCTTCCAATCGCAATTCGACCGAGCGGCTCTCGTCGATCTGCACCTTTTTTGCTAGCGCCAGATCCGTGTTGTTGATCCCGGGGCCGTGGAAGTTGTTCCAGCCCGCATTGCCGAGCATTCCAAACGATTCCAGGCTGAAGGCGTTGGGGTTGAAATAATAGTAGGGGAGCGGTTTTGTGTTGGCCGGATTCTTGGTGGTGTTAACCACCAGGGAAGTACGCGGGTCGAAGGTGGCCACCGGTCCATCGAGGTTAGGTGCATCCCAGCAGTCGTAGGCCACGAAGGCGGAGCAGGTCAGAGAACGGAATCCCGTGTCCGCGACCGTGATCGGGAACCCGGTCTGCAGCGTGGTGATGCCGCCCACCCGCCATCCATCCAGTGCATATTTTGTGAATGCGTTGTTCCAGTACTTCGACAGATGTGGGAGCTCGTAGTCGTACGTGGCCACGAAGCGGTGACGCGCGTCGAAGGCGGAATCGCCGCGGTTGAGCGCGAAGTTGTACGGGTTGATGGCGCGCGCATTGAAGCTGCTGTCTTCATAGCTCGAGCCGATGTCGATCGAATGGCTGTAGGTATACGACAGCAGGAAGCTCAACCCATGAGTCAAGCGCTTGCTGAGGCTGACCTGTAGCGAGTTATAGCTGGAGACGCCACGCGTAGCCTCAGTCCCGACGGAGGCGAAAATATCGCCGGGAGCAAACTCGGTGTGTGTGGGGTAAAGCGCGGGCTGGAACACGCGTTTGGCAATACAGTTGGGATCGGCTGCGCAAGCTGCGGCGCCGGCGGGCGAGATTGGGTTGCTTTCCGTCGCCAGTACTAGGTGGCGCGCCTGTGCGCCCACATACCCCATTTGCAGGATCATCGCTCCGGGAAATTCGCGCTGGATGTTCAGGTTGAAGTTCATCGCGTAGGGTGACGTGAAGTTCGGATCGATGGGGTAGAGGCTCATGGGATAGAACTGCGTGAAGTCGACGTTGCTGCCCTTCGTAGGCGCCACGAACGGGAACTTGTTGGGGACGCTCTGGCCGGTCTTGATGTCGGTGAACGGCTTGGCGAAGGACGGGTCGCCGCCGACATCGCCGATGCCGCTCGAGCTGAGGGAGAACGGCACCGCTGATATGTCCTGCAGCGTCAGCTCGCTTTCGGTGCGATTGAAGTACACCCCGAAGCCGCCGCGAATCACGAATTTCTTGCTCGATCCGCCGCTGAGCAGCCCCCAGTCCGGGCTATACGCGAACCCGAAGCGTGGACCAATGTGGTCATAGTGGTTGTAGTAACCGGAGGTTGTACAGCCGGTGTCGCCGGGGAACACCAGACCTTTGGGAGCAGTTGGAAACACGGCCGATTGCTGGCCGGGCCGGAAGCAGTTCTTGTCCAAGCCGTTGAAGTGGAAGTTGTCGAGCGGCGTGTCGATCTGGTAGCCCGTGCCAAAGTTGAGCGTCAGATCGTTATTGAACTTCCAGGAGTCCTGCGCGAAGAAATAGTGCTCATAGGTGCGCGAGTCGAGGAAGCCGCCGCTGGCCTGGGAATAGGAATCGGGAATTCCCAAAAAGAAGTCCGCTCCCGGATCTCCGGTGGTGTAGGTGCCAGCCCCGCCGAACACAAAACTGCCGCTATTGGAGGCTTCAAACGGGTTGGTGTACTGATAGCGGGTTCCGCTGTAGCCAAACTTCAACGTGTGGCGGCCGATCACTTTCGAGAAATTGTCCGCGAGCTGGTAGTTCTGATCGATCCTGGGCTGCGGCCCGTTGGTGCCAAATCCCAAAGCGAAATACCCCGTGAGCTGCATCAATGGAACGCCTGAGTTGTTCGGAAATTGAGGATTGATGCCGGTGAATCCGAGAGAAGAAGGAAGCAGAGTATTAAGCGGTTCCACAGCGTGGTAGTTAAAACGCAGATAGGACGCGCGGAGCTCGTTGATGGTGGTCGGATTGAAGGTATGCGACCAGTCGGCGGCAAACTGCTTGATTGCCGACAAGTCCAGTTCGCCGCCCCCGCCCGGGAGCGCTCCGCCGGAGAACTGAGGAATAAACGAGACGGCGTGGACAATCGGTTGAGTCTGTTCAAACAGGCTGAACCATAGCGCGTCATGGTCTCCGAACGTGTGATCCAACCTGGCGATGCCTTGATCCGTGGTCGTCGTTTGAGTCGGATTGAACGAGTACTGGGTTGCGCCTAGATTCGGTGTGGGGATGTACTTGCCCAAGAGAGTTTGGGATATCGAGTTGAAATCCTTGGTGGGAATATGCCCGGTCGGGAAAATCACCTTGTAGGGCGTGCCGGTGGGGAAAGTGTTCCCGTTCTCGCCGACCAACGGGAATGGAGATGTTGCGGCGGACGTCGCAAGATCCGGAAAGAAGCCGTTGCGCTGATCGGCGCTGAACACCGTAACTGTGTTGGACAACGCATTGGTATCTGGGCTGCGGGCGCGCGTGCCCTGGTACGAGATGAAGAAGAACATGTGGTCTTTCACGATGGGGCCGCCCAACGTGCCGCCAAACTGGTTTTGGTGGAACACCGGCTGCGTCTTCTGGAAGAAATTGTGGGTGTTCAGAAACGTGTCGCGATAGAAGTCAAAGGCGTCGCCATGGAAAGCGTTAGTCCCGCTCTTGATGATCGCATTTAGAATTCCGCCGGAGTTGCGGCCGTATTCGGGGTTAATGGTGCTGTCGATCAGATTGAATTCGGCGATGGCGTCAGGACTCGGAATCACCAGCGGCGTATTCAGGTCGATGTCGGCCGCATCGGCGCCGTTGATCAAAAATGAATTCTGCTGTCCTTGGCTTCCATTGGTGGCGTAGGCGCCGGTGGTACCAAAGCGATCGCTTCCGGCAACCACGCCCGGGACTACTTGCTCGAGCTGAGTCCAGTTCCGGTTCAGCAGCGGCATATCGACGATCTTCTGCCCTTCGATCACCGTCTCCATCTGCGTGGTTGTAGTCTGCACCTGCGCGACGTTGCCTACCACCTGCACCGATTCGGTGACCTGGCCCACTTCCAGCGGCGCCTGCAGATTGTACACTTGGTTCAGAACCAGCACGATGTGCCGCGCGGCGTAGGTTCGGAATCCCGGCTTGGTGATCTTCACATCGTAGTCGCCAATCGGCAGTTGGAGAAATTCGAAATTCCCGTCATCGGCCGTAGGGATCGTGGTGGAGACGCCCGTCAGCGTGTTCGTGGCTCTGACCTCGGCGCCGGGTACGCCTGCGCCGGATGCGTCCGTAACCGTACCACGGATTCGTGCGGTAACTTCTTGGGCTTGAAGACTCCCCGCCAACACTAATCCGCTCATCACGATTCCCCACAAGACAAGCGCAAACCTTCTCATCTGGAATTGTTCCCCTTTCTGTTTCCTCTTTAGAGACTGCCCCCAACGCAGCGAGGCCACTAACTAATGGGCTGCCGCGGATCGCGTTCGAGCCTTGCATGACGGCTGCCAAAAGCGCTAAGCACAGCCCGCCAAACTTCGCTCTTTAGTTACTGAGAGATGACGCTTACCCAGCCGCGGACCAGTACAGTTTATGGTAAAGGGCACCCAGTCAGTTCCAATATCTGAATTATCGTAGCTTAAGTCGATAATGCGATATGTTGACTAACAAGCTATTTTGGAACACACATAACATTGACCTACAAATTACCAGTGGCCTCCGCTGTTTTTGACAACAAGCGCATTTATGAGATTTGTAACATCAGGCGGAAACAAATCTCTCTTTTCCCTTAGTCCTGGACACTCGACCGGCCGGCCGCGTCCGAGCGAAATGAAGAGCCAGCGCCACCGGAGTCGGGCTTCTCGCGATGTCAACCTGCCACGTTGCGGCGTCAACTCGCTCTTCAGCGCATTCCACCAAAGCACGCAGGGATTCTCGCTGCGGTTCCAGGATTGGTCGGTCGAATAGAGATCGATGTCGCCGGCCGCTCCCTTGCCTTCGAGTTCCAGACACTCCCGGAACAACAAGTTTGGCATGAAACGGCGGGTTAGAGGCTCGATCTCTACCTGCTCCCGCCTCCGTGGAGAAGAACGAGAGGTCTGTGTTTGTCCGTTCGGCTTCACGCCGGAGATCGTCAGCGGCCCGATTTTTCGGAGTTCCGAGATCCACTGCAGCATGGGCAAAGAGCCGCACCTTTAACGCACTCGTGCAAGTGCCCCGTCGGTCTCCAATCGGTTCGAGCGACCGGCTTGCTCAAAACTTGGTTGCTCAGGCCGGGCGTTGGGCGGGGCAGCCGCTGACGATTAGTTGCCTAGGATACATCGAGCCTCCGTAACCAGGAATCAACAATCGCGCTAATCTACTGAAATCCATAGCTCGACGCCGCCTACTGAAGGCTCTGCAAGCTAACCAGTTGCAAACCTTGATAAAAGCTCAGGACCCGCCGAACTTTCAATACGTGTTGAGACGGTACCAAAGATGCTAAAGGTTGAGCTGACAGAAGGAGCCGAACATGAAAAACTCGTTGGTTAGGCAGTGCCTGATTGCCGCCACCCTAGTCGGAATCGCCGTATTGTTTCCCGCGATGCTCCCGGCGCAGGCGGTCAGCGGTGACGTGGTTGGGGTGGTCACTGACGTAACCGGCGGCGTGGTCGCGAAGGCGACTGTGACTGCCACGAACGATGCCACTCAAGTTAAGAGCACCACTACGACCGATTCCAATGGTGGCTACCGTTTCTCCAACTTGCCGATCGGGACCTATACCGTCGCAGCATCGGCAACTGGCTTTGCCACGGCGACTGTCAAACAGGTTCAGGTTCAGCTGAACAACGTGGTCACGCAGAACATGGCCTTAGCGGTCGGGACAACGTCCCAGACGGTCGAAGTCACGGCTGCGGCTCCGCCGTTGGATACCACCACGGCGCAGCTGCAAGTCACATACGAAACCAAGCAGCTTGAAGATCTGCCATCAGCGAGTTTTTCGCGGTCAGCGGGCATCCAGTCCAACGTGCAATCGGCTGCCATTTGGAACGTCAGCCTTTTCAGCGCGGGAGTTGCATCGAACGGGGGAGTCGGGCAAGGTACGGGTCCTTCCGTTTCCGGCCAGCGTCCCGAGAACAACAGCTTCTTTGTCGACGGCGTTGCGAACATCAACCACTACGCCACCGGGCCGCTGGCGGTCATCTCTACAGATGCCGTTCAGGAGGTCGCCGTACTGCAAAACCAGTTCAGCCCTGAGTTCGGTGGGGCTTCCGGTGGCGTCTTCAACGCTTTAGTGAAGTCGGGCACCAACACGATTCACGGAACGATTTACGAGTATCTCCAAAACCGCAATCTCAATGCCGACGACGCGATTTACTGGGTTCAGGGATTGAAGTCCTTTCCTCGATACGACGCCAACCGCTTAGGTGCAACGATCGGTGGCCCGATTGTCAAGAACAAACTGTTCTACTTTGGGAACTTCGAGTATGGTCCTATAGGCCAGGCCTCGACCCCGGGCTCCCCTGTAGCAGCCCCAACGGCTGCTGGTTACGCTGCGCTGGCGGGAAATCCTCTGATCAGTCAAACCAACCTGGGGGTCCTTCAGAAATACCTCGGAACGGCGGCCAGGGCGGATCAGGGTTCAGTCCCGGTGGGGGGAGCCACCGTCCCAATCGGCAGCGTCTCATTCGTTGGCCCCAATTACGACAATTCTTACAACGCCGTCGTGGCCATTGACTACAACATGAGCGAGGCGGACCAGATTCGCGGCCGATGGATCTACAATCGCATCACCGGCATCGACAACCAGCCCGTCCTCCCCGCGTTTTATGTTGCCGCGCCGAACAATACTTATTTCTTCTCACTGTCGGAATTTCACAGCTTCAATCCCACGCTCCAAAACGAATTTCGGTCCTCCTTCAGCCGGAACAATCAACAGACCCCCGTATCGCCGATCATTTTTCCAGGGCTCAAGGTGTTCCCTGACATTGACATCGATGAGCTCAACCTGAGTGGAATGGGGGGCGGATCCACTGAACCTAGCGGTTCCATCCAGAACCTGCTTCAGCTCCAGGACAACGTCATCAAGATCTCCGGCCGGCACACTATGAAGTTCGGTTACAGCTTCACCGACGTGATCCTGACCAACTACTTTATCCAGCGCGTGCGCGGTGAGTACGAGTATTCGTCGCTGCAGCAGTATCTGTACGACCTTACTCCCGACGTCCTGGGCGAGATCAGCGCAGGACCTCCTGGATATCCCACCGGCTTCCTGCAAAACGCAGCGTATTTCAATGATGATTTCCGGATCCGCCCGAATCTGACGTTGAACCTGGGCGTCCGCTACGAATACGACACCATGCCGATCGCATCCCGCGCGCAGATCTTCAGTGCGCCGGCGAATGTGCCAGGTGGTATCACGTTCGGCAAGCCCGGCTACAGTCCGAACGACTGGTCTCCGCGCATCGGCTTCGCCTATTCTCCTGGCAAATCCGGAGTGTGGGTGGTCCGCGGTGGCTTCAGCCGCTCCTTTGATCTTCAGTACGCGAACCTGACGTCCAATGCAGCGCCGCCTTACTACCAAACCACTCAGGACGTGAATCTCAACGCGAACACGCCGAACTTCCTGAAGAATGGCGCCCTTCCGGGCATCTCGCCGGGATTGCCTTCGGACCCGCGGGCTGCGCGCGCCATCATCGGCTCGTATACCTTCGGCGACATCCGCCCCTATGGTCTGACCTGGACCATGGGCGTGCAGAGGCTGCTGGGTAAGGACTATACCCTGGAGGCCCGATATGTTGGTACCAAGGGCGTGCACCTCTGGAATCAGACGCGTCTGAACATCGCTTCACGAGTCAATGCGTCGAACTACATCCCGACGTTCTTCACTATGCCCTCCGCTGCAACGCTCGCCTCTTTGGCGAAAACCTTCAGCCAGGTGAACTCCTACATCGTTCCAGGGGGTACCACGGCTCGCCCATTCGACATGCTGGCTTCGCTCGGCTTCGAAAACAATATAGTCGGCTACGCTCCGCAGGGCTATTCGGCGTACAACGGCTTGGCATTGCAGTTGACTAAGCGATACTCGAACGGCCTCTCCTACGCAGCTGCGTACACTTGGAGTCACAATTTGGACGACGCCACAGCTACAAATTTCTCCACCTACCTGACGCCTCGCCGCGCTCAGGACTTTCAAAACCTGCGCGCGGATTGGGCCACGTCCGCGCTCGATCGTCGCCACCGTTTCACTTTCTCGCCGATATACGATTGGCGGCCGTTCAAAGGTGGTAGCTGGTTGATGAGAAATGTCGTTGGTAACTGGACCATCTCAGGTACGTACACCTATCAATCGCCCGAGTTCGCAACAGTGCAGAGCGGAATCGATTCGAACTTGAACAACGATTCGGCAGGGGACCGCACCATTATCAATCCCGCGGGAAGTGCGAGTGTCGGAACCGGCGTGACGCCCTATAATGCCCAAGGTAAGGTTTCCGGTACCGCTTCGAAACCCGGCCCCGATGTCGTGGCCTTTGTCGCGAACAATTCGAGTGCGCGCTATGTTATCGCCGGCGCGGGCGCTCTCGCCAACGGGGGACGTAATACGTTCTCGTTGAAGCCGACTGACAACATCGATCTCGGCCTAACCAAGCGCTTCAATCTCACGGAGCGCGTGCGTTTCGAGCTTTCCGGTCAGTTCTTTAACGTCTTCAACCATGCCCAATACACCGGCGGTTACTTGACGGACGCGGCTGGGAGCATGCAAATTAACAGCCGGAATGACCTTATTCCCAGCAACCCGTTGTTTGGTCGCTTCGATCAGTTCTACAGCAGTAACTCCCGCTTTGGCCAGGTAGGCGCAAAGATCGTCTTCTAAGCTCGGATAGGCGAATCGCTAAAGCCAAGGGGCCACTTCCGAGTGGCCCTTACCCCCGTAAGGTTCAAAAACTCAAAACAGCCACCAGCACCAGCCAACGAGTGGGCGGATTCGGTGGGAGGTCCGATCAAGAAGAACAAGCTGTTCTTCTTCTTCGACAACGAAGCCTTCGCTACGTGCTGCCCAGGCTAAGATTTTCGGCTCAAATCCTTGTGAAGGTTCATTCTGGAGATAGAAGCCAGTGAGTCCAGAACCGGCTGTAAGTTAAGCGCTCGCGTCCTCGGAGGGCTGTTTTATCGCCTGCTTGGCCGATCAAGCTAACATTTTCGATGGTACATGTTTTGGGGAGCAGCTCCGCCGGAATCTCCTCATCGCTGCGGCAGGAGTTCGCTCTGCAGCGCGTTCCACCGGAGCACGCAGGAATAGTCGCCGCGGTTCCAGGATTGGTCCGGCGAATAGAGGTCGATGTCGCCGGCCGCGCCCTCGCCTTGCTGTTCCACGCACTCCCGGAATCCGTTGGCGAAAAAGTACACGCCGTTCAGACGGCTCGGCAACCCGATCACCGCCATTCTCCCTTTATGGTCCTGGCACGCCGCGGCCACCGAGCAAGCCGCCTTGGCCCTTTCGGACGCGTCGGCCCAGCCGCCGAGATTGTGAAGCAGCACGGCCGATTGGAAAGCCAGGACGATAATCGGGGCGATCCAGAAGGCCTTGCGGTTCAAGCCCTCGGCTAGCGTCGCCAATAGGAGGCAGAAGCCGGCGGCCGGCAGGTAGAGCTGGCGCGCTTTCTCTAGATCCACGCCGATCATCAACTGCTGCAGCGCCGGCAGACACGACGCCAACAGGAACCCCATCGGAACGACTAAACTTCGCCTCGCGAGCCGCACTCTGAAAAGCAACAGCAGCGCCGCGACGTACAGCACCATCAGCAGGCCCACCGCCAGGCCGGGCTGGATGCTCCAATTGATTGGAAAAAAAAGAATCGCCCACAACCGCAAGGCAAACAGCTTCACCACGGGGACAATAGTGGGCGTAAGAGCTTCGGCGCGGCCCTGGCTGTCCACGTAGCCTCCGATTCCACCGAAGAGCAGCCAGCGCGATGCCAGCAGGCCGGCGGCGATCGCAAAGTAGGGAGCCAATGCGAAGCCGGAGCGCCTGGTCAGAAGCTCGCCGCTCGAAAGCAAGAGCACCGCAAGCAGCAGCGGAAGCGAGTAGGCCGATTCCTTGCTGAGCAGCGCCAGGAGCATGGCCAGCAGCGAAATCGCCCGATAGCCCGCGCCGAACCGGCCGGGTTGGTCCCAGGACGCGAGAAATGCCAGCAGCGCCAGCAGAACAAAGAATGTCGCAAGTAAGTCGAACCGCGAGGCCAGCCACACCACGGCCTCCGGACGACTGCCGTGCAGGACGAACAGGGCGGCGCCGAAGCCGGCCGCCAGGCGCGACAATTTCAGCCTGCGGGCCAGCAGGTACAGCAGCATCGAGTTTGCCGCGTGCAAAGCGAAGCCGGCGGCGTGCCAGGAAACTGGACTTAACCCGGCCCACACCGACGTGAGCGCGAGCGACAAGTCCCCCAGCGGCCGGTAAAATCCGTCGCTGCCCGGCTGGAGGAAGTGCGCGAGAACCGTATGCCAATCGTGCTTCGATTTCAGATGGTAAAAATCGTCCGACAGGAAATAATCGCGGGCGGACCCCCAGAATGCGGCCGCCACCAGGACGGCCAGGCCTCCCAGCACAGCCGCGTCGCGCCGGTCCAAGCGCTGGACGTATTTCTTCGGCTCCGGCTGCGACGGTTTGGATTGCGCCAGCAAAAGCAGAATGGCGGCCAGTCCGAAAAAGCTCTCCACGTTCAGCGGAGAATTCACCGGCACCGGCGCCGCGAATGGCCCGTGGAAAGCCCGGGCCGCGATCAGGACTCCAAATAGCGCCATCGCGATTGTGAGCGTCCAAACCAGCAACCGGAGCATAGGATTCAATCCTAACCGTTCCGGCGCCCACTCCAACGCCCGGAAGCCGGGTTGGACCGGCCCTCCCAAGCGGCCAGCCACAACCGCGCCCTCACCTCCTATAATTCGTACAGGGCCATGCGCAAGCCTCTTCTGTTCGGTTCGGGCCTGCTGGTGTTCGCCATCCTGGTGACGCTGGTAGTGTGGCAGGGCTCCTTTACGCTGGGATCGTTCGAGCCGGCCAGCATCCAGCAGACCTACCTGTTCTGGGTGGTCTCGATCCTGATTTTCATCCTGACCGTCACGCTGGGATTCATTCTGACCCGCACCGCGGTGAAGCTCTACATCGAGCGGCACAGCAACCGCCCCGGCTCGCACATCAAGTCCAAGCTGATCGCCGGCGCCATCGCCTTAAGCGTGGTGCCGGTCTTCTTTCTGGTTCTGTGGAGTGTTTACGTGCTGAACCGCAACCTGGAGAGCTGGTTCAGCCGGCCGGCGCGAAAAATGGATACGGAGTTGATTCAAATCGGGAACACCTTGAATCAGCAAGTGCAGGACAAGCTGACTGCCCAGGCGCACTGGCTGGCTTCCCAGCCGCTGAATCAAAGCGCCGACTTCTATGGGCGCTTCTGCCAGGCCAACCAGATCGAGCGCGCGGAGATCGAGCATCCCGGCGGCGTGCAGCGCGTGCTCTGCTCGGTCCAGAAGCTGCGCGACACCGAGTTGGTCACCGTGCGCGTAGCGACGAATTCAGGCCTGCTGACCCTTTCCGGCAGGACGCCGCTGGATCTGGCGGCCAAGGAGCGCGAAATCAGCGGCTATGTCGCCGAATACAACGGCCTCAGCCGGAACCGAAAAGCAGTCCGAAGCATGTATCTGCTGCTGCTGTCGCTGATCACGCTTTTTATTCTTTTCTTTGCCACCTGGATCGCGCGCTACATGGCCGGCCAGATCAGCACCCCCATCACGGCGCTCCTGAAGGCCGCCGAGCAGATTCGCAAAGGGAACCTGGGTTATCGCGTGCACGTGTCGGCCATCGATGAAATGGCCGCACTGGTGAAGGCGTTCAACGAAATGACGGACGCGCTCGAAACCAACAGCCGGGAACTGGAAGCGCGGCGGCGTTTCACGGAGGCGATTCTTGAAAGCATTCCCACCGGTGTGATCTCGCTCACCTCCGACGGCCGCATCCAGCGCGTCAACCGCGCCTTGCGAGGCATCTTTCCCGAGGAGCAGGTGGCTCGCGCGGTCCGGCTGAGCGATCTGTTTTCGCGCGATGACACGGCCGAGATCCGTTACCTGATGAATCGCGCGCGCCGCACCGGCGTCGCAGGCACCCAGCTTGAATACAAGGCGGAGCGGCGCGTGCTGCACCTGGCGCTCACCGTGGCCGCGCTGGACGAGCAGCGCAGTTCCTCGGGTTTCGTCCTGGTGGTCGAAGATACCAGCGAGCTGCTGCGCGCGCAGAAGGCCGTGGCCTGGCACGAAGTGGCGCGCCGTGTCGCACACGAGATCAAAAACCCGCTCACGCCCATCGCTCTGTGCGCCGACCGCATTGGCCGCCAACTGGAGCGCGCCGAGCATACTCCCGACACGTCCCGTATCCTGCTGGAGTGCTCGGCCACTATCGCGCGCGAGGTGGAAAGCGTCCGGACGCTGGTGGACGAATTCTCGCAGTTCACGCGCTTTCCCGCCGCGCACCCGGTTCCGTCCGACCTGAACGAAATCGTGGAAAACGCGCTGGCGGTCTTTAACGGAAGGCTGGCCGGCATTGAAGTGCAGAAGGAACTGTCCTCCGGGCTGCCCGCCGTGAAGGTGGATCCGGAACAGTTCAAACGCGTGGTGGTCAATTTGGTGGACAACGCCGCCGAAGCCATGCAGGACTCGCTGCTGAAGCAGCTCTATGTTTCCACGCAGCCCACGCTGGCGGACTCCGTCGAGCTGACCATCGCCGATACCGGCTGCGGCATCTCGCGCGACGACAAGGAAAAGCTCTTTCTGCCCTATTTCTCCACCAAGGGCCGCGGCACGGGTCTCGGCCTGGCCATCGTGAACCGCATCCTCGCCGACCATGAGGCCACCATTCGGGTGGAAGACAACCGTCCCGCCGGCGCGCGATTCATTGTGGACATTCCCACCTTGAGCGCGGCCGAACACCATACCGCCGACCACGAGACGAAGATCGCCCAGGTGGCCGCCACGGAAAGCAGCTCGTGAAGCCGGCTCGGATTTTGATCGTGGACGATGAGCCGCTCATCCGGCAGTCGCTCGCGGGCGTGCTGGAGGACGAGGGTTACCAGACGCACGCCGTCCCCAGCGGTGAAGAATGTTGTGAAGAGATTCGCCGCTCGCCCTACGACCTGGTGCTGCTGGACGTCTGGCTTCCCGGAATGGACGGCCTGGAGACGCTGGCCCGCATTCAGGAAATTCCGTTTGCCGGCCGCCCGGTGGTGGTGATCGTGTCCGGGCACGGTACCATCGAAACCGCCGTGAAAGCCACCAAGCTGGGCGCCTTCGATTTCATCGAGAAGCCGCTGACCATCGAAAAAGTTTCGGTGGTGATCAAAAACGCGCTCCAGCAGCGCCGGCTCGAGCAGGAGCTGGACCGGTTTAAGGAAGACGGCCGGCTGCGGCTGCAAATCATCGGCGAGAGCGTTCCCATGAAGGCGCTTCGCCAGCAGCTCACGCTGATGGCGGCCACCAACGGGCGCGTGCTGATTTATGGCGAAAGCGGCACCGGCAAGGAGCTGGTGGCGCACGCCATCCATTCCTCCAGCGCGCGCGAAACGGAGCCGTTCGTGGAGGTGAACTGCGCCGCCATCCCCGAGGATCTGATCGAAAGCGAACTGTTCGGCCACCGCAAGGGCAGCTTCTCGGGCGCTTTGGAAGACAAGATCGGCAAGCTCCAGAAGGCCGATAGCGGGACGCTGTTTCTCGACGAAGTGGGCGACATGAGCCTGAAGACGCAGGCCAAGGTTTTGCGCTCGTTGGATGAGCAGCGTTTCGAGCCGGTGGGCGCCGACACTTCCATTCAAGTGGATGTGCGCGTGATCGCAGCCACTAACAAGAACCTGGAAGAAGAGATCGAGCGCGGCAATTTCCGCGAAGACCTGTTTTACCGGCTGAACGTGATCCCGTTCTACGTTCCGCCGCTGCGCCAGCGCATCGAAGACATCCCGCTGCTGGCCGATCATTTCTTGAAGGAATTCACCATGGCGTACGGCCGCAAGCCCAAGGAGTTGACCCCGGAGGCCTACCAGGCTTTGCAGGAGCATCGCTGGCCGGGCAACGTGCGGGAACTGCGGAATCTGATGGAACGCATTGTGATCATGAATCCACAGGTGCGGATCGACGCCCGGCATATCCCGCTGCATGCCCCCCGGCGCAACTCGGAACGGCCGCCGGAGCGTTTCGGCAGCCTGCACGAAGTGCGCGCCGCCGCCGAGCGCGAATACATTTTGAAAACCCTGGATGAAACTCAGGGCAACGTCACCAGGACCGCCGAAGTGCTGGGGCTGGAGCGCAGCAATCTCTACCGCAAGATGAAGGCGTTGGGCATCGCGCCCAAAGAGTAGCTCCACCGCGAGGCCAATGCGCCAGCGCCCGCTAATTCATATGGCAGCCCATGCACGTGGATTTGCGCCTGTGTGCAAGGTCGCCCGTGGCGGTGATCCCCTTCCGGGTATAATTTGGGCCAGAGAGACGGAGGAACGACAATGACCGGAAAGCTTGGGATCGCCTTACTTGCCGCTGCGGTTGCGCTGCTGGCCCAGCCCGAGAAGATCGCTTGGGAGGTCCTCAAGCAAGGACTCGCCGACAAGAACCTCGACAAACGCCGGCAAGCGCTGACCGCGGCCGGTTCCATCGGCGATGCGCCCGAAGCCATCCAGGTGATTGAGCAAGCGCTCAAAGACATGGACCCGTTGATCCGCCAGACCGCGGCGGCCGTGCTGGGGCAAATGAAAGCCAAGCAATCCATTCCGGCGCTCAAGGCGGCGCTGGATGACTCCGAGGGCGAGGTGGCCTTCGCCGCCGCCAAAGCGCTTTGGGATATTGGGGACAAAAGCGGCCGCCCGCTCATCGAGGACGTGATAACCGGCCAGGAAAAGACTTCCCAGGGCATGGTCAGCGGCGCTATGCGGGACGCTAAACGAAAGATGCGCGATCCCAAAGCGCTCGCCATGATGGGTATCAAGGAAGCTTCCGGCACACTGCTTGGCCCTTTCAATATCGGGATCCTGGCCGCCGAGCAGGCTTTCAAGGATGGCTCGGCGGGTGGCCGGACGCTGGCTGTCGCTCTCCTCACGGAAGAATGCGACGCGCAGACCTTCCGTCTGCTGGACTGGTCTTTCACCAACGACAAGAACTGGGCCGTCAAGGCCGCGGCGGCGAAGGGTCTCGGCAAGTGCGGCAGTCCCGATTCGATTCCCAAACTGGAGACCGCTTTGTCCGATTCCCACGAGGCCGTCAAAGCCATGTCGGCGGCCGCGATCATCCGACTGACCCTGAAACCGGCTGAAAAGCCGGCCGGTGCGGAGTAGTCCGGCTCTTACCCGGACAGGAAGACTCCCAACTCGCGGGCATATTCCGGTTGAGCCCTTCGGGATCTCCGGCCACCATGCAGACTAGCTGGGGGGATCCCTGCCAGGTTCCAGATCGTACAGGCAGGGTTTCATCGATCCGAAGCTACCATGGCTGGTGGTGCACTGGCTAAGCTGTTCTCCCGCCTGACCTAATCGCAGAAAGTTCTTGCATTCTTTTTACGACTCGTGTCAAAATCGCTCAAGGCCCAAAGTGGTCAGAAGTGGACAGACGTGGACGAGCAGCCCAAAACAGCGCCAGTCGAGCCTCCCCGGGGGCTTTTTGCGGCCCATGTGGACGAAAAGGGCCGGCTCAAGCTTCCGGTGGCAGTGCAGGCTTTCCTGGGCGGATTTGGAGACGACACCTTGTTCGTAACGTGCGTCGACGACCGCATAGCTAGAATCTACCCGATTTCGGTGTGGAAGGGAAACGAAAAAGTATTAGAGGAACTCGCCACCGAAGATCCGGACGCCGCCGACGCGTTGTCGTTCGTGACCAACGATTACGGCGCGGAGGCCAAGGTGGACCCGCAAGGGCGCGTGACGCTGCCCACGAATCTGCGGCGCAACTTGGGTTTGGAAAGCCAGGAAGTCCAGTTGGATTGTTCGCAGGGCGTGATCAATGTGTACTCCAAGGCCGAATACGAGGCGCGCAAACGCCAGTCGCGCGAGAAACTGGCGGACAAGCTGAAGGCAGCCAAATTGAAAGGTTTCAAGTAGCGGTTATGTATGCACGTGCCGGTCATGGTCGCCGAATGCCTGGAATATCTGGCAGTCCGGCCGGACGGCATGTATCTGGATGCAACGGCCGGTTTGGGCGGGCACACGGCGGCTATCGCCGAGCGGCTGACGAGCGGTCTGGTGATCGGAAACGACCGGGACTCGGAATCGCTGGAGATCGCCCGGCGCAACACCGCACCCTGGGCGGACCGCATCCGCTATCACCACGGATCGTTCGGGGTTCTGCGATCGGCATTGCAGGCGGCGGGCCTGGATCGTGTGGATGGAATTCTGGCGGACCTGGGCGTGAGCCGCTACCAGATCCTCGAACCGGAGCGGGGCTTTTCGCTGATGGCCGAAGGGCCGCTGGACATGCGCATGGATCGCAGCCAGCCAAAGACCGCCGACGAGATTGTCAATCTTACTTCAGAAAAGGAACTGGCCGACTTGATCTATCAATTCGGCGAGGAAAGGAGGTCGCGGAAAATCAGCAGAGCAATCGTCCGGGCGCGGCCGATCCACTCGACACAGCGACTGTCGCGTGTGATCGAACAGGCCGTGCCCCGGACGAGCAAATTGCATCCCGCCACGCAGACGTTCATGGCGCTGCGGCTCGCGGTCAACGACGAGTCGGCGGAGCTGGACCGGCTGCTCGAAATCGCACCGGACTTGGTGCAAAGCGGCGGACGAATTGTCATCATCTCGTTCATGTCGCTCGAGGACCGAAAAGTGAAACAAAGTTTTCAGGCGCTGGCGCGCGCGGAAAGAGCGGCGATCCTCACCCGGCACGTCATCCGGCCGGCGCCTGAAGAGATCAAGCGGAATCCCCCCTCCCGGAGCGCCAAGCTCAGGGCTGTGGAGATGAGGTAGTGAAGACGAAAAATGGCAACTTTGGCAACCTTTTTTGATCGATTCATGGCGGCGAAAAGCTCCCATGAGACCGCGCCGCGGGCCCGCTTCCTGGAGCCCGGGGATCCTTTCGCGGTGCCCGCCTTTCCGAATGAGGACGTGTACTTCTACGTGAAGCACATCGCCAACTCCGCCGTAGTGCGAGTGGCGGACCCGGCCGCCGGCACAGTGTGCTGGCGCATGATCGGCTATTCTTTTGTCCTCACCATCCTGGTCATCAGCCTGCTGTTGCCGAGCCTTTATGATCGGATGGCCGGCTACAAGATGGAGGCCTTGCGCCAGGAAAAGGAGCGCCTGGAGCTGAGTCGCGCAGCGCTGGAGCTGGAAGAGACCAAATTGGTGAGTCCGGCGCGTCTGGCGGATCTGGCCCGGATGCAGAGCTTCGTGGATCCGGCGCCCGAGAGCGTAGTGTATCTGGAAGGCAAGTCGGATCAGATTTTGGCGAAGAAGTAGCCAGGAGCGGAGATAGCTGGGAGTTTCGTTTTGGGGGCTCTGAATGGGACCGTTGGCGATCAAGCGCGTGCACATGCTGGCGCGGCTGGCTTTTGTCTGGGCCGCTTTCATCGTCGCGCGCCTGATCCAGCTTCAGATCGTCCAGCACGGCGAATATAAGCGCCTGGCGGAGCAGCAGCAGCAGCGGGTGGTGGAAGTGCGCGCGCCGCGCGGCATGATTCTGGACCGGCACGGCGAGCGGCTGGCGATGAGTCTGCCGGCCGAATCGGTTTGCATCGACCCCTTGCGTGTGCCCGACCTCGCGGTCGCCGCCGATATCCTGGCCAAGGTCCTGGATCTCGACCCCGCCGATCTGCTGGGCAAATTGAAGGCGGCCGCCGACAACCGCCGCGGCTTCCTTTGGGTCAAGCGCAAGATCACCCCGCAGGAGGCGCAGCGCTTGCGGGATCTCAAGCTCGATTGGATCGAGTTCCGCACCGAGAGCCAGCGCTTCTATCCCAACCGGTCGCTGGCCGCGCACGTGATCGGCGGCGTGGACTTCGAGGAAAACGGCAACGCCGGCATCGAGCAAAGCCTCAACGATCAGCTCCAGGGACATCCGGGCGAGCTGTTGCTGACCGCCGACGTCCAGAAGCGCGGCTTCCAGTCAAAGCTCGAGACCGAGCCGCAGCCCGGGCAGGACATACATCTCACCATCGACTCCAGCATTCAGTTCGTGGCCGAAAGAGAGCTCCAGAAGATGGTGGAGGCGCACCACGGAAGGTCTGGAAGCGTGGTGGTGATGGATCCGCGCAACGGCGATGTTCTGGCTTACGCCAACTATCCGACCTATGATCCCAACCTTCCGCCGAAGGGTCAGGACCTGGCGGGGCGCGAAGATCTGGCCGTGGCCGCACCCTTCGAGCCAGGCTCGGTTTTCAAGATCATCACGCTATCGGCGGCGCTTGAAACCACGCGCCTGCGTCCGGAGTCGATGATCAACTGCGGCGGCGGCAAGATCACGCTGTTTGGCCGCACCATCCACGATGACCATCGCTATGGAGTGTTGTCGATGGAGGATGTCCTGGCGCGGTCGAGCAACATCGGCGCGATCAATATCGGGCTGACCGTTGGACAGGAAAAGATGTATGAGTATGTTCGCCGGTTTGGATTCGGCGCTCGAACCGGGATTCCTCTGCCCGGTGAATCTCCCGGAATGGTCCGGCCGTTGAGGCACTGGGAGAAGACTTCGATTGCTTCAGTAGCGATGGGGCACGAGATCGGGGTCACCGCGATGCAGCTTGCCCAGGCTTGCTCCATCATCGCCAGCGGCGGCCTGCGCGTGCGGCCGCGCCTCACGCTGGACGCACCCAGCGCGCCGCCGGTTCGCGTTCTGAAGCCGGAGACCGCCATCACCATGCGCCGCATGATGGAAGGCGTGATGATCAAGCCGTACGGCACCGGGCACCGTTACGCGCGCCTGATTGGCTACACCTCGGCCGGTAAGACCGGCACGGCCATGATCTACGACTATCAAACCCACAGGTACACGCACTTCTACAATGCGTCGTTTGTCGGATTCGCGCCGGTCGCGAACCCGGCGATCGTGGTGGCTGTCACGATCAACCACACTGGCGGGCAGGCCGGGTATGGCGCACCGACCTCCGGACCTGTATTTCGCGAAGTGACCGCCGCGGCGCTTCGTATCCGAGACGTTCCGAAAGATTTGCCCGAGATGCTTCCGCCCGAGGACGGCGATCAGGCCGATGTAAACGACGTGGCGATCGCCGGCCTGGGTTCTTCCATCCCTCCTCCGCTGGTCCAAGCCGGAAATGCCGATGCCGGCGCTGACCGACCGCCGGCTTCTGCAAATGGCGTCTTGGACCAGCGGACTTTTTTGGACGGGCGGCCCGGAGAGCTCACTCGCGATGGCGCGGCGCGCGTGCCGAACTTTCAGGGCAAGACCGTGCGCGATGTGATCCAGGAGTCCGCCGCGCTCGGGATTCCGATCGAATTTACCGGCAGTGGGATTGCGCGCGCACAAATGCCCGAGCCTGGCGCGGTGCTTCCGCTGGGCCGCCCGGTGCGCGTCGAATTTGGCCGTTAGGGAGAGGAGCACGGAGCGCCGATGGAGCCAGTCGCGCGGTTGACTCGGCGCACGCAACCAGGCGCTTTTCGCGCACCTGCGGGCGAGGCCGGATGACTCTGGAGCAGGTCCTCCGGGGCGTTCGGCGCAAGGCTGCTCTTTCAGCGGAACTGGGAAGGATAGAGGTGACGGGGCTGGATTATGATTCACGGCGCGTCGAGGCGGGCTTCCTGTTCTTCGCCTTTGCGGGCGCGCACGCCGATGGACGCCAGTTCGCGCAGGCCGCCGCCGCCCAGGGCGCGGTGGCCGTGGTAAGCGAGCTGCCCGCGCCGCCAGGATTTCAAGGCGCTTGGATCGAAGTGGAGCACGGACGCCAGGCCCTGGCGCTGGCCTCGCGGAATTTCTACCACCAACCCGATGAGCGCCTCAACCTGACCGGCGTGACCGGCACCAACGGGAAGACCACCACCACCTTTTTGATCGACGCGATCCTGCAGGCCGCCGGGAAGACCACGGCCATGCTTGGGACCATCGAATACCGGCTGGCCGGGGAAGTGCGCGCGGCCGTCAACACCACGCCCGAGTCGTTGGATTTGTATCGCATTTTCAACGCGCTGGAACAGGCCGGCGGGACGCATGCCACCATGGAAGTCTCCTCGCACGCGCTCGCCCTGGGCCGCGTCTACGGAATGACGTTTCACACCGCGGTCTTCACCAACTTCACCCGGGATCATCTGGATTTTCACCAGACCATGGAGAATTACTTCGCGGCCAAGCGCCTGTTGTTCGCCCCCGAAGGTAGTCCGCCCCCGCGCTGGTCCGTGATCAACGGCGACGATGCGCGTGGCGGGGACCTCCGGCCGGCCGCAGGCGAAGTGCTTCGCTACGGGTTCGGCGAGAGCGCCGATCTCCAGGCTTCGGAACTTGAAACGGGCTTCGAAGGCACGCGTTTCACGGTCGCGCATCGCAACCAGAAAGTGCGCCTTGCGTCTCCATTGATGGGCAAGATCAACGCCTATAACATCCTGGCAGCGTGCGGGGTGGGGCTGAGCTACGGATTGGATTGGAAAACGATCGCAGAAGGAATCGCCCGGTGCCGGCAAGTTCCGGGGCGCTTTGAGCGTGTGGACCAGGGACAGCCGTTCCTGGTGGTTGTGGATTATGCGCACACCGACGACGCGCTCCGCAACGTCATCGCGGTGTCGCGCGAGCTTCATCCGCGGCGGGTTCTGACGTTATTCGGCTGCGGCGGAGACCGGGACCGCGCCAAGCGCCCTCTGATGGCCATGGCGGCCGCACAGGGCAGCGACTTCGTGGTGCTGACTTCGGATAACCCCCGATCAGAGGATCCGCTCGCCATCATGAACGACGCCCTGGTCGGGCTGCGGCGTTTCGACACGCCGCACATCGCCGAGCCGGACCGAGCCACAGGAATCCGGCGGGCGCTTCAGCAGGCCGGACCGGGCGACATCGTCATCCTGGCAGGAAAAGGGCACGAACCGTATCAAGTTTTCAAAGATCGCGTCATACATTTTGACGATCGCGAAATGGCTCGAGAAGTCTTGCGCGAGTTGGGCTATGGTTGACGTGGCGCACGCACTCGTGCGTGCCGCGTTCACACTCTCCAGAAAGCGCGCACAACGGAACGCCGAGGCGTCCTGTGCGCTCGTGTGAACGCCAGGCCGGGAAGCGATGGAGTTTCGATTGACTGAGATAGCAGAGGTACTGGGGCTGACGGCGCCGAGCGACGCTCTGATCGCAGGCTGGAGCATCGACACCCGCACTATCTCGCCCGGGGACCTATTTTTTGCATTGCGAGGACCGAATCACGATGGGAACGCGTACCTGGACCAAGCGTTTCGAAAAGGTGCGGCGGCGGCGGTCGCCGATGAACGACGAGCCGAGTGGCCAGCGGATCATCCGGTTTTGTTTGTACCGGACTCGCTGCTGGCGCTTCAGGGCCTGGCCGCTTGGGCGCGCGGTCAGTGGGGCGGGGAAGTGGTGGGGGTGACCGGCAGCGCCGGCAAGACTTCCACTAAGGACATCATCGCCGCGATGCTCGCGGTCGGCATGCCGGTGGGCAAGACCATCGGTAATCTGAACAACCACATCGGCGTTCCGCTGTCCATCCTGCGGCTCCCGCGCCAGGCCCGCGTGGCGGTCCTCGAAATGGGCATGAATCACGCCGGCGAAATTCGCGATCTGTGCGCCATTGCCCGGCCGCGGGTCGGAGTAGTGACCAACGTCGGCCACGCGCACATGGAGGCGTTCGACTCGATCGAAGCCGTCGCGGCCGCCAAGCGAGAGCTGATCGAAGCCCTGCACGCGGGCGGAATCGCTGTGTTGAACGCCGATGATCCCCTGGTGGCGCGCTTCGGCGAGGCGCATCGCGGGCGCACCCTAACGTTCGGCCTCAGCCAAGGCGCCGATGTCCGCGCCGAAAACGTGGAGCACGGCCCGCAGGGTGTCCGCTTCCGCATCGGTTCCGTCGAATTCAGCAGCCCTCTTCTTGGCCGGCACAGCGTCCTGAATCTGCTGGCGGGCATCGCGGTGGCCGGCATTTACGGCATCCGGCCGGAACAGCTCACCGGCGTGGTGAGCGAATTCGCCGCTACCACGATGCGCGGCGACCGGTTGCGACACAACGGAATTTTAATTTTGAACGATTGCTACAACTCCAATCCCGACGCGGCACGCGCCATGATCGACGTGCTACGGGATACGCCAGCCAAACGGCGCATCGCCGTGCTGGGGGAGATGCTCGAACTCGGCCGCTGGGCTGAGTCCCTGCATCGCGACGTGGGTCGCTACGTCGCGGGCAGCGGAATTGATGTGCTCGTTGGAATACGCGGCGAGGCCCGCCACCTGGTGGACGCAGCTACCGATGCGGGCCAGGCAGTCAACGCCGCGTTCTTTTTTTCCGACGCCGCTGCCGCAGGCGACCACCTGCGGAACATCGCCCAACCGGGCGACGTCATTTTGTTCAAGGGCTCGCGGGGCACCCACGTCGAGCGGGCCCTGGAGAGGTTTCTCGCGCCACCAAGTTAGATGCTTTACTGGCTGTTCTACGAAAAACTCTTTCATGAGTTCACGCCCTTCCGCGTGTTTGGCTACGCGACCTTCCGCACCGCGTTCGCCAGCATCACCGCGCTGTTTTTGTGCATCGTGCTGGGGCCCTGGCTGATCGCGAAGCTGCGGGAATTTCAGATCGGCCAGTACATCCGCGAAGAGGGTCCGAAATCGCACATGAGCAAGGCCGGCACGCCCACCATGGGCGGGATTCTCATCATCATCTCCATCGTCGTTCCCACTTTGCTGTGGGCGAATCTGACCAATCCTTATGTCTGGATCGGTCTGTTCGGTCTGGTGAGCTTCGGCCTGATAGGTTTTTGGGACGACTACGCGAAAATCCGGCGCAAACAGAATCTCGGACTGACGGTGCGGCAGAAATTCTCCCTCCAGGTGCTGGCGGCCCTGGTGATCGGGCTCATCCTCCTCATCATGCACGCGCACCGCGCCTATTCGACCAGCATCAACGTGCCGTTCTTCAAGTCTTTCAAGCCGGATCTGCTCATCGATTCGCTCACGCACCGCTGGTACACCTACCCGCTGGCCTTTGTCGGCTTCTACGCGTTTATGGTGCTGGTGATCGTGGGGTCGTCGGACGCAGTGAATCTTACCGACGGCCTGGATGGCCTCGCCATCGGACTGATGATCATCGCCTCGGGCGCGATGACGGCGCTGACTTACGTCACCGGCCACGCGCGCTTCGCCGAATATCTGGATCTGGCCCGCCAGCCGGGCGCCTCCGAGTTGACCATCTTCTGCGGCTCCATCGTGGGAGCCTCGCTCGGATTTCTCTGGTACAACGCGCATCCTGCGGATATTTTCATGGGCGATGTCGGATCGCTGGCACTGGGCGGCGCCCTGGGCGTGGTCGCGGTGCTGATCAAACAGGAGATTCTGCTGATATTCATCGGGGGTGTGTATGTGATCGAGGCGCTTTCGGTGATCCTGCAGGTGGGCAGCTACAAGCTGCGCCGGAAACGAATCTTCAAGATGGCGCCCATTCATCACCACTTCGAGGCGCTGGGCTGGCCGGAATCGAAGATCATCACGAGGTTTTGGATCGCCGGGCTGGTGATGGCTTTCTTCTCGCTCACGACGCTGAAGCTGAGATGAGACTCGATGGGACGCGTGTGGTCGTGGTGGGCATGGCGCGATCGGGCGTGGCGGCTTTGGAGTTGCTGCGCGAGAAGGGCGCCATCGTGCGGGCCGTGGATGAGAAGCCGATGGGCGAGGTATCGGGCGTGAGGGTGGAACCACAGGCCGGGGCGGCGTTTCGCGATGCGGAGCTGGTGGTGATCTCGCCGGGCGTGCCGGCGGACTTGGATCTGCTGGTCGCGGTACGGGCACGCGGAGTCCCGGTGATCGGCGAACTCGAACTGGCGGCGCCGTTTCTTCAAGGCCCCACCATCGGGATTACGGGATCGAATGGAAAGACCACCACAACCGCGCTCGCCGGCCATATCCTGGAGCGCTCCGGCATTGCCTGCCAGGTGGGTGGAAACATCGGAAAGCCGCCGTCCTCCATGGTGAAAACGTCCAGCGCCGATCAGTGGAACGTGCTCGAGCTCTCCAGCTTTCAGCTCGAGACCATCGCGGCATTTCGCGCGCGGATCGCGGTTTGCTTGAACGTCACGTCTGATCATCTCGACCGGCATCACACCTTCGAGAGCTATGCTGCATCCAAGCGACGCTTGTTCGAAACCCAGCAGCCCGGCGATTTCGCCGTACTGAACGCCGCCGATCCGGTCTGCACAGCGTACGCTGCCCGCACTCGCGCCGAAGTGCACTGGTTCAGCCTGGATCGCGCTGTCTCGCCCGGCGCCTGGCTAGAGGACGGCACGCTCCAGATCGATGGAGAACCGCTGCTTGAAGCTCGGGAGATTCCCTTGCGCGGCCGACACAACATCGAGAACACGCTGGCGGCTTCGGTGGCCGCCGGTTTGGCCGGTGCGCAAGCCGCGCGGATCGCGGCGGCGGTTCGCATTTTTCCGGGCGTCGAGCATCGCCTGGAGTTCGTGCGAGACATCGGCGGCGTCTCCTACTACAACGATTCGAAAGCGACTAACGTGGACGCAACTCTCAAGGCCATCGATGCCTTTCCCGGCGGGCTCTGGATCATTCTGGGCGGTAAGGACAAGGGCAGCGACTACACGGTTCTGCGCGACCCGTTGCGTGCCAAGGCGCGCGCCGCGCTGTTGATTGGAGCGGCCGCACCCAAGATCGCCGCGCAACTCGGTGAGGCTTCGGCGCCGGTGGTGCAATGCGGTACTCTGGCAGCCGCGCTCGAGCAGGCGCATCGCTCCGCCCAGCCCGGCGACACTGTGCTGCTGGCGCCGGCCTGCGCCAGCTTCGATCAGTTTGAAAATTTCGAGCAGCGCGGACGCATCTTCAAAGAACTGGTTCAGGCGCTGGCCAAGGGGAGGGAATAGTGGCGCAACGATTGCGAACGGACTGGCTGTTGTTCTCCACCATCGTCGCCATGGTCGCCTGCGGCGTGGTCATGGTCTACAGCGCGTCCTCGGTGGCCGCGCAATTGAATCCGCGCATCAATTCCAGCCTTTACTACGCCGGCCATCAGTTCGTTTGGGCCCTGGTCTCCTTCGTCGCGTTGATGTTCTTCAAGCGGCGCGACTACCGCCGCCTGCAGAGCGCCGCCTGGGCTTTCGGCTCGCTGGGCGTGGTGCTGTTTTTGCAAATCCTGGTCTTCTTTTTCGACAGCAAAACGCACCGCTGGTTCCGGGTGGAGGGGATCGGTACGCTGCAGCCCTCGGAATTCGCCAAGCCCGCGCTCATCATCTTTTTTGCTTACTTCGTCACCTTGAAGCAGGACGACATCAACAGCAAACGCACCGTGATAGCCGCCTCGCTCGCGCTGGCCGTGCTGGCCGCCAGCGTGGGTTTTGGCGACCTGGGCACCGCGATCGTCCTGGTCCTGCCCGCCGCCGTCGTCTTCTTTGTCGCCGGGTTGCAGCGCAAATTTGTCGTAGCCGCGCTGGTCGCGGGCCTGCTCTGTTCGGTCGGATTTGTTATTTCGAAGCCCTATCGCATGGCCCGCATCATCGGGTTCTTCGACCCCGAGTACAAATACATAGGAATCTTCGATCCTGAAGACCGGATCAAGAAGTACGTGAGCGAATCCATCACGACGCGCGATCCGGCCTATCAGGTGCGGCAGTCCAAAATCGCGGTGGGCAGCGGAGGTGCACTGGGATTAGGGCTGATGCAGGGCCGGCAGAAAATTCTGTATCTGCCGGAGGCTCACACCGATTTTATCTACGCCGTGGTGGGCGAGGAGCTCGGATTGTTCGGCTGCACCGCGCTGCTGACCGGTTTTCTGATTATCCTTTGGCGAGGCCTCGAGCTTTGCTGGGTGGTGAATGACGCCTTCGGGCGCTACGTGGCGCTGGGAGTGACGTCGTCAATTGTGTTCCAGGCGTTGATCAATATGAGCGTCGTGCTCGGCATGGGCCCGACCAAGGGAATCCCGCTTCCCATGATCAGCGCCGGCGGCAGTTCGCTGTTGAGCACCATGATCTGTCTCGGGATGCTGCTGAGCGTCAGCGAGCACTCGGGATGAGCCGTGGCGCACGCACGCGTGCGTGCCGCGTTCACACTCGTGTGAACGCCGGGCGGGTGCGCACGGAATGAACTTGGGATGGCAACCATCATGATGGCCGGCGGAGGAACCGGAGGGCACGTCGTCCCGTTGCTCGCCGTGGCGCGCGAACTGAAGGCGCGCGGCCACGAGTGTGTCTTTGTCGGAACGCGGAGCGGCTTCGAAGCGAAACTGGTGCCCGCGGCGGGCTTCCCGCTGGAGTTCATCGAGATCGGCGGCCTCAAGCGCGTCGGCGTGGCACGAACTTTACGCACCATGGTGCAGCTTCCGCTAAGTGTGCTGCGCGTCCGGTCGATGATTCGACGGCTCCGGCCGTCTGCGATCTTCAGCATGGGAGGTTATGCAGCCGGCCCGGTGGTTCTCGCCGGCATCTGGAAGCGCTTGCCCATCGTGGTCATGGAGCCGAACGCCGTGCCCGGCCTCACGAACCGGCAGATCGGCCGCTTCGTGAAACGCGCGTTGCTGAGCTTCTCCGAGGCGGCTGGATACTTTCCGCCTGGAAAATCCGAGGTCACGGGCCTGCCCGTCCGCGCGGAGTTCTTCAAGATCCAGCCCAAGCCGCCTGGAGCGAGAATCACGGTCTTGATTACCGGTGGCAGCCAGGGTTCGCGCACGTTGAACCAGGCGGCCGCCGGAAGCTGGCGCTATTTCCGCGAGTCCGGCGTACCGGTGAAATTCATCCATCAAACCGGCGCGGCCGCTCATGCAGCATTGGCGCGGAAGTTCGCCGAGAACGGCATGGAGGGCGAGATCGTGCCGTTCATCGACAACATGCCGGCCGCGTTCGCGCAAGCCGACGTGGTGGTCTGCCGCGCGGGAGCCGGTACGGTCGCGGAGCTGGCTGCGGCTGGAAAGCCGTCCGTCCTGGTCCCCTTGCCGACCGCCGCCGATGAGCACCAGCTCCGCAACGCCGAGGCGTTCGCGCGCGCCGGCGCGGCGCAGCTTGTCCTGGATCGTGAAATGGACGGCGGCCGTTTTTTCGAGGAGCTGAACAAGCTGCGTTCGTACCCCCAAGTTCTGCGCCGGATGGGTGAGCGCGCCCGTTCCTTCGCGCATCCCGAGGCCGCGCAAAGAGCCGCCCAGACCGTGGAGGAAGCCATTGCGTAGCGCACCCACTGCTGCGAACCCTGGCCGGTTCATTTCGTTGTTGACATCCGCGCCAAAAGCCGAAACAATACATATTAAAAATGTTTTTTAAGCCTCAACACCTCCACTTCATCGGCATCGGCGGAATCGGCATGAGCGGGATCGCCGAGGTGTTGCTTAACCTGGGATACGAGATCTCAGGCTCGGATCTGAAGCTGAGCCCGACCACCGACCGCCTGGCGCGGCTCGGGGCGCGCATCTTCGAGGGGCATGCCGCCGCCAACGTCGGAAACGCCAAAGCGGTGGTGGTGAGTTCGGCCATCGACCCCCGCAACCCCGAGGTCGCCGAAGCGCGCCGCCTGCAAATCCCCGTGATCCCGCGCGGCGAGTTGCTGGCCGAGTTGATGCGCCTGAAATATGGCATCGCGATCGCCGGCAGCCACGGCAAAACCACAACCACGTCCATGACCGCCGGCGTGCTCAACGTGGCCGGCCTCGATCCTACGGTAGTTGTCGGAGGCAAGACCGCCTCCATGGGCGGATCCAACGCCCGCGTCGGCAAGAGCGACTTCCTGGTGGTCGAGTCGGATGAAAGCGACGGCTCGTTTCTGAAGCTCAGCCCCATCCTGGCCGTGGTCACCAACATCGACCGCGAGCACCTGGATCACTACCCGTCCATCGTCGAGATTCGCGCCGCGTTTCTCGACTTCATCCAGAAGGTCCCGTTCTATGGCGCGGCCATTCTGTGCCTGGACGATGAAAACGTCCAGCAGCTTCTTCCGTTCGTCAACCGGCGCAACATCACCTACGGACGCAGCAATCAGGCCGCGCTGCAGATCGCCGAAGCCGACTGCGGCCCGTTTGAAAGCCGCTTCGTGATTCGCGGGCGGCGCCAGAACCTGGGCCAATTCCACCTGCGCGTGCCGGGCGTCCACAACGTGCTGAATGCGACCGCAGCGATCGCCGTGGGCCTGGAGCTGGAAGTGAAGCTCGAAACCATTCGCGAAGCCATCGCCTCGTACGCGGGCGTGGACCGCCGTTTCCAGACGCGCGGCGAGGCGCGCGGCGTCACCGTGATCGACGACTACGGGCATCATCCCACCGAGATTCGCGCCACGCTCGCCGCCGCCCAACTGTGCGGATTCGGCCGCATCCTGGCGGTCTTCCAGCCGCATCGGTACACGCGCACCCAGCACCTGCTGGACGAATTCGCCAAGAGCTTTCATCAGGCCGACATGGTGTTCGTCCTGGACATCTACGCCGCCTCGGAAGCGCCCATCCCGGGCGTTACAGCCCAGGCCCTGGTGCAGCGCATCCACGATTTCGGACATCGCGCCGTGGAATACACCGGCACGATCGAGCAAACCGCCGACGCCGTGGTGCGCAAATCGCGCGAGCGCGACGTGGTGCTGACGCTCGGCGCGGGCAACGTCTGGCAAGTCGGTGAACGCGTGCTCGAAAAGCTTCGGGAGGCCGCGTAGATGGCGCAGGATGGAGGCAAGAAGCAGCGCGCGGTCTCGCCGCGAACCATCTTGCGCTACGTCTTCCTCGCAGCCGTCATGTGCCTGGCGCTGGCCGGGGGAATCTACGGCGCGCAGCGCTTCGAGCAGTTCCTTATCCGCGACCCTCGCTTTTTCCTGCCCGGCCCAGCCGACTACGGCCAGGAGAGCCCCAATGTCGAGCTGCACGGAGTTCAATACGCCTCGCGCGCCCGGATTGTGCGGCTTTTCGATGAAGATTACGGGCGCAGCGTCGATCTGGTACCGCTCGCTGCCCGCCGCAAAGCCCTGCTGGAAGTCAGTTGGGTGCGCGACGCCTCGATCCTCCGGGTGTGGCCCGACCGTCTGGTGGTGAGCGTCCGCGAGCGCGAGCCAGTCGCTTTCATCAAGCTCCCGGCGAGCGGCATCACCCGCTGGGCGCTGATAGACGAAGACGGCGCGATCCTGGATCCGCCGCAGCGGGCGCCCTTCCGCCTGCCCGTTCTGTCCGGAGTCCTGAGCGGCGAGAGCCCCGCCAATCGCGCCCGGCGCGTCAAGAGAATGCAGCAGCTCATGAAAGAACTGGGCGGTCTTTCGGACCGGATCTCCGAAGTGGACGTCAGCGATCTGGACGACTTGAAGATCTCGGCTCAAATCCAGGGAAGCGCCGTGTCGCTCCTCATGGGTGACCGCAACTTCGCCCCGCGCCTGACAAACTTTCTGGCACACTATCCCGACATTCACCGCAAGATGCCGCAGTCCGCGACGTTTGACTTGCGGCTCGACGACCGCATCACGGGATTGGAGGACACCGGTGCCCGATAAGACGCCGCACGCGGTGGGCCTGGATCTGGGAAGCGCTTTCACGCGCTGCGTCATCCTGTCGGCCGAGGACGGGCGTTTGCGATACCTCGGGCACGGCGAAGTGGCCTCCACCGGCTGGAGCAAGAGTCGCGTCGCCGATCAGCAGGCCGTGACAGCGTGCGTGCAAGCCGCGGTCCGCCGCGCCGAATACGAAGCCAAAGCCGTCGTGGACGCGATGGTGGTGGGCGTTGGCGGCGGTACTATCGACGGGCACAACATTCGCGGCTTGTACGAGTTCGGACGCCCGCGTCCGGTCACGCTCGAAGACATGGCTTACGCGGTGGAGCGCAGCGAGCTGGTGCGCCTCGAAGAGGACCGCATGATCCTGCAGCTTTTCCCGCAGGACTTTACCCTCGACGGCCGCTCCGGCAAACGCTATCCGCGCGGTTCCACCTGCTCGCGCCTGGAGGCCAACGTGTACATCGCTACCGCTTCCGAGCAGGAGCATGGCTCCATCGTCACCGCCGTCCAGCAGGCCTCCTACGCAGTCGAGGAAACCGTGTTGGAGCCGGTGGCCGCCGCTTACGCCGCTACTTCGCGCGAGGATCGCAATCGCGGTGTGGCCGTGCTGGACATTGGAATGCATTCCTCCGAGCTGGTGGTGTACGACGGAGAAGCGGTTCTGCTGGCGCGCAGCCTGCCGATCTCGGCCGACCATTTCACTCGCGACGTCGCGGTCGGCTTGACGGTTCAATATGACGACGCGGAACGGTTGAAGCTCGAGTACGGCTGCGCCATCCTGGGGCTTACTTCCGACAACAGCTACATCGAGGTGCCTTCGCCCGACGGCCGCCCGCCTCGGGAAGCGCGGCGCAAGCAATTGAACGAAATTCTCGAAGCGCGCGCCGAGGAACTGTTCATCCACGTCGGCGCTGAACTGGTCACCATTCGCATGGACCAGAAACTCCTCGAGGGCGTGATCCTGGCCGGCGGCGGCGCGCAGCTCAACGGCTTGTGCGACATGGCCGAACGCGTGTTGAATTGTCCGGCCCGCAACGCCCTGCCCGAGGGCATCCAGGATTTTCCGGAAGAGCTCTCCAATCCGTCCTGGAGCACGGCCGCGGGTCTGGCAAAATATTCGGCCCGGTTGAAGACCAACCGCGATAGCAAACGGAAAACTCCCGGATTGATGGGGTTGTTGTTTCGATGATCAGGCAGCAGGACAAACACGGAATTCCACAGGAGGTTTGAATGGACACATTGAAATTTGCGATCCAGGAAGAGGCCATACTCGGCACCAAAATCAAAGTGGTCGGAGTCGGGGGCGGAGGATCGAACGCCGTGGCTCGCATGATGAACGAAGGGCTCGGCGGCGTCGAGTTTCACATTCTCAACACCGACATCCAGGCCTTGAACGCCTCACCGGTGCCGAATAAGCTGGCCATTGGGTCCAAAGTGACCAACGGGCTCGGCGCGGGGTCCGACCCGGCGCTCGGCAAGCAGGCCGCGCTCGAAGACACCGAGCGGATCATCGAGATCCTGGAAGGCGCGGACATGGTGTTCGTCACGGCCGGCCTCGGCGGCGGTACGGGCACGGGCGCTGCGCCGGTTGTGGCTTCGCTCGCCAAAGAGCTCAACGCGCTCACCGTCGCGGTGGTCACCAAGCCGTTCGCGTTCGAAGGACCGCGCCGCATGAAGCAGGCCGATCGCGGGCTCTCGGAAATCGGCGGCACCGTCGACACCGTCATCGCGGTTCCGAACGACCGTCTGCTGGAGCTGGTCCCGCGCGGCACCAGTTTCTTCGAGGCCTTCAAGACCGCCGACGATATTTTGCGTCAGGCCGTGCAGGGCATCAGCGACATCATTACCACACCTGGCCTTATCAACCGCGACTTCTCCGATATCCGCGCCATCATGCTCGGTATGGGCTACGCCATGATGGGCACCGCTACGGCCAGAGGCGAGAATGCTTCTATCGAGGCTGCGCGCCAGGCCATCAGCTCGCCCCTGATGGAGGAAGGCGGCGTGAAGGGCGCGCGCGGCGTGCTCATCAACATCACCGGCTCGAGCAAGCTCAGCCTGCACGACGTCAACGAAGCCTGCTCGCTGATCCGCGGTGCCACCGCCAATGAGGACGCGCAGATTAATTTCGGCGTGGTCCTGAACGAGGCGCTGAAAGACGAAGTGAAGATCACCGTCATCGCGACGGGATTCCAGCGCGACAATCTCCCGCAGCTTGCCCGGCGTGCCGCAGCCGCGGCCGGGCCAATAACGCCCGAGCCGGTGATGGGAGAACCCGCGCCTCCTCCCCCGGCGCCCGTTTTCGAGCCGGCTGCGCCCAGCGCTTCGATTTTCCGCGAAGCGCCGGCGGCCGCGCCGCCTGCTCCTGCTCCCGAATTCGAAGAACCGGCGCCGGTGGCGGTGGACGACATCGAAATCCCGGCCTTCATGCGCCGCGAGCGCCGCCTGTATCAGTAGATTTGCAGGTGATGCATCGTGGCTACGCACTCGTGCGTGCCGCGTTCACACTCGTGTGCACGCTCGTCTGCTCTAGGGCACGTACGCCGCCCCGCGCAACACCTTCCCCGGGAGCGCATTGGTCTGGTTCCCGTTTTCAATGACGGGCATGCCATTCACCAGCACGAACTGCATTCCTTCCGACAACTGGTTCGGATTCTCGAACGTCGCGCGATCTTGAATCGTCGCCGGATCGAAGATCACAATATCCGCCCACATGCCTTTCTTGAGCACGCCCCGATCCGTGAATCGCAAGCGCTGCGCAGGCAGCGCGCTGAACTTGCGGATGGCGTCCTCCAGCCGCAGCTTATGCTCCTCGTGCACGTACTTGCGCAGGATGCGCGGGAACGTGCCATAGGCGCGCGGATGCGGATGTTCGCGGCCCAGCAGCCCGTCGGGCGCGGTGCCCTGCGAGTCGTTACAAATCGAAACCCAGGGCTGCTCGAGCGCCAACGCCACGTCCGGCTCCGACATCCCAAACACCGCGACCGAGGTAAAGGCGTGGTCCTCAATCAGCAGATCGAAAATGGTGTCAATCGGGTCCTTGTTCCACAGCTTCGCGATGTCCGCAATGGTTTTTCCCTGCAGCGGGAGCAGCTTGGGATTTTGGACTACGCTCACCAGAATCGCCTCCGGACCAGGAATCTCCAGCCACTCGTTGTCCCACTCGGTGCTGGGCGTCTGCATGTCCTTGCGAATGCGCGCGCGCATGGCGGGCTCCTTCAGGCGCTCGATCAACTTGGCGTCGCCGCCATCGTGCGCCCAGGGCGGAATGAACGCTGAAAAATCGTTGAACCAGGCCGGATACGCGTACGTGTCCGCGGTTATGTCCAGCCCGGACTGCCGTGCCTTCTCGATGTGAGCGACGATCTCCGGCATCCGTCCGAAGTTGCTTTTACCCGCCGCCTTCAAATGCCAGATCTCGGCCGGCGTCTTCGCCTCGCGCGCGATGCGAAACACTTCGTCCAGCGCGGCCAGGATGGCGTCGCCTTCGTTGCGCATGTGCGTGGCGTAGATCCCGCCCATCTTCGCGCTCTCGGAGGCGAGCGCGATCAGCTCTTCGGTGCTGGCGTAAGGCGCCGGCGCATATTGCAGCGACGTCGAGAGCCCCACTGCGCCATCGCGCATGGCTTGACGAACCAGCTCCTGCATGCGCTCGAGCTCTTGCGCCGACGGCGCCCGGTTCTCATCACCGATGACCGCGCGCCGCACGCTGGTCGCGCCCACGTAGCTGGCCAGATTGATCCCCAGCCCTTGCTTTTCGAGCCGCGCGAAGTATTGGCGGAACGTGGTCCAATCCGGCTTCACGCCGTAGTGTTCATAGGTGGTGCGCCCGGCGCGCACCATCGCGTCGTTGAGGGGCGCGATGGAGTTGCCTTCGCCGGTGACCTCGGTGGTGATTCCCTGGAAAATCTTCGACGGCAGATGCGGATTCACCAGGATGGTCAATTCGGATTGGCCGAGCATGTCGATGAATCCCGGTGCGACCGTGAGCCCATGCGCGTCGATCACCTTCGCGGCCTTAGCTTGGGTCAGAACGACCTGCCCGATGGCCGCGATGCGCCCGCCTTGAATCGCGATGTCGCCGGAGTACCACGGCGAGCCGGTCCCGTCGATGATGTGCCCGTTGCGGATCACGACATCGTAAGGTTGGGCTGCGGCCGTGAGCGCCAGCGCGAAAAAAAGCGGAAGTTTCTTCACGGAAGAATTATAGCGCCCGCGAGTTGCCGATAATAGAGTTCTGAGCGCGAATGCTCTTAGCGCGAGCGCCAAGGAACGGGACGACCCGATTCTCCAAATGCGCGGCCCCGTCAAAGTGATCTGGGCGGACACGAGTGCGGATGAGTATGTCCGAAGCTGCGCTCAAACTGGTGCGTTCGGGAAGTGGGCGAGCGTGACCCCGGCGCGCCCGCCGAAAGGCGTCTGTGACCAGGCCCGGTCCAAACCTCATCACCAGCCTGAGCCGCGCTCCCATCTGAATCGTTCCGCTCGGGCGCGCATCTTACAATTACATTCATGCACGGGGTGATCCCATTTCTCCTGCGACACGGTTACTGGGTGCTGTTCGCCAACGTGTTCGCCGAGCAGCTCGGCCTGCCCATCCCGGCCGTTCCCGTGCTGCTCGCGATGGGTGCGCTGTCCGGTCTAGGCAGCCGCTCTTTCGAGGTTTCTCTCAGCCTGGCCGTAGTCGCGGCGGTGTCGAGCGATCTCATCTGGTTTCGCCTGGGGCGGCGCCGCGGGCATTCGATCCTGAATTTTCTGTGCCGCGTTTCGCTCGAGCCGGACTCCTGCGTCAGCAATACCAAGGGCCTCTTCTCCCGGTTTGGCGCGCTGGCGCTGCTGTTCGCGAAATTCGTTCCCGGCCTTAACGCCGCCGCAGCCCCGCTGGCTGGACTCACAAGAATGCCGGCCTGGAAATTCTTCTTCGCCGACCTGGCTGGCGCTTCCGCCTGGAGCGCGGCCTATATCGCAACCGGCTTCCTGTTCCGCGACCAGCTCGAGCGCGCCGCGGAGCAGGCGGGGCGGCTTGGGTCCTGGTTGCTGCTGGCCCTGGCCGGTTTGCTGGCCGCCTACCTGGCCTGGAAATATTATCAGCGCCGCCGCTTCATTCGCGATCTTCGCGTGGCGCGCGTCACTCCCGATGAGCTGCGAGACATGCTGGAGTCCGGCCGCGACATCGCGATCGTCGACCTGCGCCGCGCGCTCGAAGTCCAGCACGACCAGGTCCAGCTTCCGGGCGCGATCTGGATCGCCTTGGAAGACCTCGAGGCCCGGGAGCACGAGATCCCGCGCGACAAGGAGGTCATCCTCTATTGTTCTTGACCGAACGAAGCCTCGAGCGCCCGTGCGGCGCTCCAGTTGCTGCGGAGGGGCGTGCTGCGCGTGCGGCCGCTCAAAGGCGGAATCGAAACCTGGCGCGAGCGTGGCTTTCCCCTCGCGCCCATGAACCTGAGCGCGCCGGCGCATCGCGAATCTACGGAAACACCGGCTCCACCCGCAAGCCGTCCTTGAGCGCTTTCTCACTGGGCAGCGCTACCGCATCGCCCGGGTTGAGCCCGGAAAGCACCTGTGACTTGGTGTAACTCGAAACGCCGAGACTCACTTTGCGCCACACCACGCGGTCGCCCTGCAGCAGGAACACACCGGTCTCAGCCCCCTGCCGGCGGATCGCCTCCTTGGGAAGAGCCAGCGCGTTTGTCACCACCGTAGCTTCGATGTCGGCCGTGATGTTGGCGTTCGGAAGCAGGTCGCGGTCGGGATTCTCGATGATGCAGCCCACTTCCCCAACCTGCCGCGTGCCCAGCGGCTGGATGAGCGTCGGCAGCTTGTCCACCGTGCCCTTCCACTGGTGGCCGGGCAGAGCGTCCCAGGTGATTTGCACCGGCTCGCCCTTGCGAACCTTGCCCAGGTCGGGCTCGTCGACATACACGGTGACGCGCACGCGGTCCAGCCGGCCCACACGCGCGATCAGATCGCCAGGATTGACGAAAGCGCCCTGCTTCAGGTCGAAGTCGTAAACGGTGCCGTCCATCGGCGCGCGGATAACGCTCAGCTCCAGGTTGGTGCGCGCGATTTGCGCGGCGGACTGCGCCTCCTGCAGTTTCGCCTTGGCGATCTCCTTGTCGGCGCCGGTTACCAGCGCGGCCCGGTGCGCCTCCAGCGCCTGGATGCGGAGCTTCAACTGATCCACGAGCTGCCGCGCGTTATCGAGATCCACTCGCGTCGCGGCTTCCTTCGCTACCAGCCGTTCCAGCGCTTGATACTGCTTCTGCGCGGCCTCCAGATCGAGGCGCGCGCGCGCCAGATCGGCGTCCACTTGCTGGCGTTCGGAGATGCGCCCGCCTTGACTGAGGACCTGCTCTTCGGTCTGCGCCTGCTGGATCGCGGCGTCGGCCTTGGATAGCTCGGCGCTCGCCACGCGCGTATCGAGTTCCACCAGCGGCTGATCCTTTCTCACCTGCTGGCCACGGCTGACCAGCACGCGGGTGATCTCTCCCGCGCGTTGCGTCCGCGCCGGCATCCACTCGATGGGTTCGACTTTGCCGTTCGTGGAAAGCATGCTGGCGATGGTTTCCTCGCCGACCTTCGTGAATTCGATCTCCGGCGGCGCGGCCTTGCGCGAGACGATCCAGGCAATCAAGCCTCCCGCGCCTAACACGACCAGCACCAGCCAGCTTCGGCCCCGGCTCACGAATGTGACCTCGCGCAGTAGTCGAACAGGAGCTGCCATTCGGCGCGCTGGATCTCGAGCGCTGCGCGCTCGCATTCCGAACCCGGCTGGCGGCGCGCGCGGTCGCAGAATTCGATGAAGGCGAATGGATCCCACTCGGCGCGGGCGTCCAAGCCGGCCGGCGCGTAACGCGCCACAATCCGGGCCGCCGCGTCTCGCAGATCGCTGAATACCGGATGCGAGCCCACACGGCGAAACCAGTACGCCGCATTGGGCGGGTCCGGCTCCTGCCGATGCAGAATCGCGTGCCAAAAACTGGCTTCAGCCGCAGACAGGTCCTGCACGATCTGATGGCACTCGTCGCCGCAGGAGAAGTACAGCCACAATCCTGCCAGCGCCGCCTCGGGCGCTCGCGCGCGCAGAAACAAATCCGATGCAGTCTGTTTAATCAAGGCCGCGCGAGCCTCCTTCGACGAACACCGGCTGGACACCAGTGGAATCAGACGATTTCCGTCCTGATCGAGAGCCAGGATCTGCGCCACGCGGCTCCCGTACTTTTTGGAATCGAATGGCAAACACCATTGTCCCAGAATCTATTCCAAAACCACCAGCGTTTCGCCGGCGACCACCGTGTCTCCGGCCTTAACGCGCACCTCCGCCACCCGTCCCGGCCGGGCCGCTTTCATCTCGTTTTGCATCTTCATCGCTTCCACCACCAGGAGGCCTGCTCCGGCTTCGACGGCGTCGCCCTGGTTGACCAGCACGCGAATCACTTTGCCCGGCATGGGCGCGGCCACGTTCTGGCGGCCGGCGCCGAGAGCAGCGCTCGATCCCCGGCGCGCATTGCGCGGATCGCGCACCTCCACGGCGAAACGGCGCCCTCGCGTCTCGGCGGTGGTCCCCTGCGCCGCCGGCAGCAGGCGGACCTCGAAGCTCTGGCCGTCGATCAACAGCGAAAAAACGTCCGGCTCCACCTGCCGCGCATTTGCGAGTTGCTCTTTGTCAATCTCGACTGTGCGGCCATCCACCGCAATCTGCAACTTCATCGCAGCAGTTGCTCGCGGCCTTCGACGAGCCAGGCGCTCAGTGGACGCTTGTCGTTGCGGGTAGCTTCGGCGCCGTTGCTCGAAGAGGCCGCGACCGCTGCCGCGATCGCCGCCGCCAGCTCCAGTTCAGGTGGCGCCTGGGCGCGCTCCGTCCTGCGCGCCATCAGATCCGCGATGAAGCCGGTGTGCAGCCGCCCTTCACGGAATTGCTCGTCTTGCAGGATCTCGCGGAAAAAATTCAGGTTGGTCTCGACGCCCACGATCGAGTATTCAGCCAGCGCGCGCAACAGCCGGTGGATCGCCGAATTTCGATCCGCTCCCCAGGCCACCAGCTTCGCCAGCAACGGATCGTACTCGAGCGGCACCATCCAGCCGGGATAAACGCCCGAATCCAACCGAATCCCCGGCCCCGCTGGCTCGCGAAGCTGCATGATCTTGCCCGGCGAAGGAAAAAACTGATTCTCCGGATCCTCGGCGCACACGCGGCATTCCATCGCCCAACCGTTCCAGGCGACGTCCGCCTGAGAGAACGGCAGTTGCTCACCGGCCGCGATCCGCAACTGAAGCTGGACCAGGTCCAATCCCGTGACCAGTTCCGTCACCGGATGCTCCACCTGAAGCCGCGTGTTCACCTCCAGGAAATAGAAGTTGCCGTTCTGGTCCGCCAGAAACTCCACCGTGCCGAGATTGTAGTAGCCGGCCGCGCGCGCGATTCGCAGCGCCGCCTCTCCCATCTCGGCGCGCATTTCGGGATGGAGCGCCACCCAGGGCGACGGGCACTCTTCCACAATCTTCTGATGCCGCCGCTGCACGGAGCATTCCCGCTCGCCGAGGTGCACCAGGTTTCCGAAACGGTCGCCCGCGATCTGGATTTCGATGTGGCGCGGCAGTTCGATCACCTTTTCGATGTAAACCTCGCTGTTGTGAAAGGCGCGCTCGGCTTCGCTGGCCGCGTCGCGGATGGCCGATTCCAGCTCGCTTTCCGCATCCACGCGCCGCATTCCCTTGCCGCCGCCCCCGGCCGCGGCCTTGAGCAGCACGGGATAACCGAGCTGGCGCGCCAGTGCGCGCGCCTGTTCGAGATGCGTGGCCGGCTCTTCGCTGCCCGGCACCACGGGAACTTTTGCCTGCTTGGCCAGCGTCCGCGCCGCGGTCTTCGAACCCAGCCGCCGGATCGATTCGGGCGATGGCCCGATGAACGCCAGCCCCGCCGCCTCGCACGCCGCCGCGAACCCCGCGTTCTCGCTCAAGAAGCCGTACCCGGGGTGGATCGCGTCGGCGCCATGTCTCTTGGCAGCCGCCAGAACGCGCTCGATGTTGAGATAGCTCTCCGCCGACGGCGACGGCCCGAGGTGCTCGGCCTCATCCGCCAGCCGAACGTGCAGCGCGCCCCGGTCCGCATCCGAGAACACAGCCACACTCGCAATCCCCATCTCCCGCAGCGCGCGCACGATGCGCACCGCAATCTCGCCGCGATTGGCGATTAAGACTTTCCGAAACATGCAGGCTGATTGTAGCAAGCCTTATCGTCCGCCAATTGCGGGCAACAGCCGGCACCGGCAACGCCTGTCCGCAGCGGCCCATTCTGCTACCCTCAGGAATGTCCCCATGGCGGTCTCGCTCATCAAGGACTCGCTCAAGCAGCAAGGCGTCCGCCTCACGCGCCAGCGGCAAATCCTGCTGGATCTGATCGATCAGTCCGGCCAGCACCTGGACGCCGAACGGCTCTATCAGCTCGCGCGCGAGAAAGATCCCAAACTGAACCGCGTCACGGTGTACCGCACGCTCAAACTGCTCAAGGCGGGCGGCCTGGTCGATGAGCTGGACCTCATGCACCACGATGGCGATCAGCACTACTACGAAACGCGCCTGAAGCAGGAGCACGCGCACGTCATCTGCCTGCGTTGCGGCAAGATCGAAGAGTTCTTCGGCGAACAGCTCAAGCGAATGCGGGAGCAAATCCAGAGTCATTTCGGTTTTGAAGTGGTTTTGACGCGCACCGAAGTGGGCGGGTACTGCTCCCACTGCCAGGTGCTGCGCGCCAAGGAACTGGCTGCGGCCTCGGGCCAGCAGCAGCCTGAGCCCAAGCCGGGAACTCGCCGCCGCCGGGGCCGCTAATGGGAACGCCGGGCTCTCCGGGCGCGCGCAGCTCGCCGTCCACCCCACCCGCCGGCGCCGGGCGTGCGCCCGCGCTGGCAGTCATCAATCCCTCCGGCAATCGCAGCCGCGTGCTGGTCGACCCTCTGCCATTCCTGATCGGCCGCCAAGGCGACAACAACCTCGTTCTGCGCGACAACCGCATCTCGCGCGCCCACGCCCGCATCGTTTCCGACAACGGCGCCTACTTCATCGAAGATCTGAACAGCCGCCACGGCGTCTTCGTCAACGGCCAGCGCATCACGCGTCAAAAGTTATCCGGCTCGGATCGCATCGACTTCGGCTTCCAGGATTCCTACCGGCTGGTCCTGACCTTCGAGGAAGACGAGATCCACCGCTTCATGGAGCAGGTCGCGGCCCCGCCCGGCAGCGGCGCGGGCAATCTGTCCAAGCTGCGATCTCTGGTGGAAGTCGCGCGCGCGCTGCAGAGTTCGCTCTCGACCAGCGACGTGCTGGCCGCCGTCGTTGACGCGGCGCTGGCCGTCACCGGCGCCGAGCGGGGCTTCCTGCTGCTTCGAAGCGGCGACGAGCTGGACGTCCGTATCGCGCGCGACCGTCGCGGCCTTCCGCTGGCCAGTTCCGACCTGACAGTTCCGCGGTCGCTCATCCTGCGGGCTCTGCGCACCCGCCGCGAACTGCTCTCCATGACCTTCGATCCCCGGGGCGAGCAAGGCGTCCGCCCGGAAATGTCGGTGGCCGATCTTGAATTGCGCAGCGTGGTGTGCGTCCCCCTGGTCCAGGTGCGGACCGGCTCCCTGCAAGACACCATCGCCAGTTCCGTGCACGACACGGTCGGGGTGCTCTACATGGATTCGCGCCTGAGCGCCGCCGATCTGTCCGCGGGCAATCGGGAAATCCTCCAGACCCTCGCGCTCGAAGCTTCCACCATTCTGGAAAATGCGCGTCTGCTGGCCGAAGAGCGCGAGAAGCAGCGCATGGAAGAGGAGCTCAGCATTGCGCGCTCCATCCAGCGCGATCTGCTCCCCAGCCAGCTTCCCTCCGAAGGCTGGTTTCGCGCGGCCGGCTCCAGCATCGCCTCGCGCGAGGTGGGCGGGGATTATTTCGACCTCCGCCAGATCGATCCCAACACGGTGGCCTGCGTAATCGCCGACGTTTCCGGCAAAGGCATGAGCGCGGCGCTGCTGGCCGCCCTGCTGCAAGGCGCGTTCCTGTTCGCCTCCGAAGGTCCGGTGCTGATTGAAGACCTGATGTCGCGCGTCAACCGTTTTTTGAACGAACGCGCCAAGGGCGAAAAGTACGCGACCGTGTTCTACTGCACGCTCCAGCGCAACGGCGAGCTGCGCTGGTCCAACGCCGGGCACCCCAAGCCGCTTCTGGTGCGCTCCACTTCCGAATTGATTCCGCTGGAAAGCACCGGCCTGCCGCTGGGAATGCTGGATGTAGCAGCTTATGAGACCAAGACGCTCCAGCTCCAGCCTGGCGACAAAATCGTGCTCTATAGTGACGGCTTGACCGAAGCTGAGAGCGCGGAGGGCGAGTTCTTCGACCGGAACCGGTTCCGCGAATTTCTCAGCGCCAACGCCTCCGCCGGCGGCGTCGAGCTGCACGCCAGGCTGATGCAAGCCTTGGAGGATTTCACCGAGGGGGCCGAACCCGGCGACGACATCACGACGCTTGTACTGGAGTACCGGCCGTAGGACAACTTCGGCGCACCCACTCGTGCGTGCGTTCGCACTCCTGCGAACGCATGGGGCTTCTTCGGTGCAAACCCGGCCTCAACAGGAGTTCGGCGCAGCACGCAGAGTGTTTGCGCCATCGGCCAGATGGATGCCCGCCGGCGGATCACGGTTCGGCGGACACCTGCCGGTCCTCGGTCCCCTGCTATAATCGAGTGAAGAAATTAAACTTGAATCCTTTCGCCTTCGGGCCGCGTATCAAGTAATCAGAGAAATCCAAAAAATGAGCACACCCAAGCTTCAACCGATCGGAAGCGGTCCGGCCGCGTCCGATTCGACTTACAAGGTCTTCAGCCGGATCGTCGATTGGATTACTAACGAACGTTTCCAGCTCCTGAACATCACCGAGCGCATCAACGAAATCGTTCGCAAGAGCGGCATCCGCGACGGCCTGGTTCACCTGCAGTCGCTGCACACCACGTCTGCCGTCTTCCTGAACGAGTGGCAGGACGCCCTGCTGCACGACATGAAGACCTTCCTCGAGCAGGCGGTGCAGCGCGAGCAGTATTACCGCCACAACGATCCGCAGCATTCCGATTGTGAGCGCAAGAACGCCGACGCCCACCTGCGCGGTTTGTTGATGGGCCAGACAGTGTGCCTTCAAGTGCGCAACGCTTCCGTGCTCCTCGGCACCTGGCAAAGCATCATCTTTGCTGAATTTGACGGGCCGCGCAGCCGGTCGCTGGCTGTGCAGGTTTCCGGCGTCTGAAGGTCGTGCCCCGGTTCTTCACGCTCCATCAAGCCGAGCAGTTGCTCCCGCAAGTGGAATCCGCCATCCGCGACGCCATAGCGCTGAAGGCCGAATACCAAGAGTCCGAGTCGGATTGGCAGGGCTTTCAACGCCGCGTCATGATGCTGGGCGGCGTGCAGGTGGATCACGGACTGTTGCTGGAGTTAAAGAACCGCCGTGATTCGGCTGTGGCGAATCTCAAGGAGGCGATCGAGAAAATTCAGGAATTCGGCTGCCTGGTGAAGGACCTCGACATCGGCCTGATCGATTTTCCCACCTTGTTGCGCGGCCAGGAAGTCTATCTTTGCTGGAAGCTGGGCGAGTCCGCCATCCAGTTCTGGCATGGTGTTCAGGAGGGATTTCGCGGCCGCAAACCCATCGACCAGAAATTCGTCGAGCACCATCAGGGCGAACGGCCCAACTGAATGTGCGAGAATTGAGAACAGTCGCCGTGAACAGATCGTCTCGTTTTCAAGCATGCTGCTGAGCCGGGAATTCATCACTTACCTATCCAGGCAACTCGTCACGCGGATGACGCCGCAGATCATCGAAACTAGCGATCCCAACACCGCGGCCGAAATGATCAGCGCCCTCATCCAGGACGAGCTGCAGGTGGAGGACCGTCTCAACGACGAGATCCGCGAACTGCTCAGCCAGTACAGCGATTACATGCGGCGTGAAGGGGTCAGCTATCAGGAGATGTTCCGCCGCATCAAGAACACGCTCATCTCGCAGCGCAAGGTGATCCGCGCCTCCGGCCGCGACACTGGCGACAACATGAAGCTCTCGCGCGACAAGGTCAACGACATCTCGCACAAGCTGGTGGCCGCTTTTCGAAGAGCCCGCGAGTTCCGCTTGAAGAAGGATCCCAACGACGTGCGCCTGGAGATCGTGCGCGCCATGACCGAACTGCTGGCAGTCGAAGAGAAAGTCGACCGCGCCGCGCGCAGCAAGATCCGCTCCCAGAAAAAGGACATTCCCGAAGGCACCGAGGAGTGGGACCTGCTGCACCGCCGCTACTACGCCGAAGAACTCAAGAAGTTCGGCATCGACCTCAGCCGGTGATCCCACGTGTGCCCCGTGGCGCACGCACTCCTGCGTGCCGCGTTCACACTCGTGTGCACGCGTGTCCGGTTCAAAACCGGTACAGCATGAGGTAAACCACAACGCCCGTGACGCTGACGTACAGCCAGATCGGCAGGGTCCAGCGCGCGATCTTGCGGTGGCGCTTGAAATCCCCGCGCAGCGCGCGCCGCAACGTGATAATCGCCAACACCGGCACGGTGGCGGCCAGAATCGTGTGGCTCACAAGGATCGTGTAATAAGCCAAGCGGATCACGCCGGTTTTCGGATAATGCACCGACCCGACCTGCGAATGATAAACCAGGTAGCTGGTCAGAAACGCAATCGAGACGCAAAACGCCGTCAGCATCACGCGCTTATGCGCCTGAATGCGCCCGTTGCGAATGAAAGTGTAGCCGGTGACGAGCAACACCGCCGCGGCCGCATTCAGTGTAGCGTTCACCGCTGGAAGCGCATGAACGTCCATCAGGCACCGTGGCGCAGTGGACGCCCTGTGGGCACGTGCCTGCCGCGTTGACGCCCGGCCTCAGCCTTTCTCTCGCGCCAGCGAATAAATGTCCCCAATCAATTTCGGAATGTTTTGTGATTCCGAGGTCTCGTAATACCCTCGAATCCGCGACTTCCGGTCCACCAGCACGAACCGCGTACTGTGCTCGAGCAAGGCGTCCAGGTTCCCCAGCTTGAACACGTCCCGATCCAGGGTCTGCAGCGTCGCGACCGCCCCGGTCAGAAAATACCAGCGCTCGGCCGCCGCGCCATGCGCCTTGGCGTACCCGGCCAGAACCGCAGGCGTGTCACGCGCAGGATCCACCGTGAACGACACCAGCTTCACATCCGGCATTTTCTCGATCGCGTCCTGCACTTGCCGCATCTGGGAGGTCATGCGCGGGCACGGTCCCGGACAGGTGGTGTAGATGAAATCCGCCACCCAGATTTTCCCCGCCAGCGCTTGGCTGTCGAAGGGCTGCCCGTCCTGCGCGACCAGATGAAACTCGGGAACGTCATAATAAACCTGCAATGAGCTGCTTTGTTTGGAGCAAGAGATCAGGCCGAAGGCGAGAAGACCCGCGAGTACCGCCCACTTCATGCCGGACGATCGAACACCATCAAACTGTACAGCACCGGCAGGTATACGACGCTCGCCAGCAGCACGCGCCGCGCTTGCTGCCGCGTGCGGTCGAAGCTCACGCGCACGCCGGCGTACAAGAAAAGCAAACCCAGCGCGAGCGCTCCGAACAAATACACGTTGCCCGCCATCGCGAGAAACGTTGGAATCACGCTGATCGGAATCAAAACCAGCGAGAACAGCAGGATCCGCCGTGCGGTCGACTCGCCGTCCGGTTCCACCACCGGAAGCATGCGGATGCCGGCGCGCTCGTAGTCCTCGCGATACATCCACGCGATCGCATAAAAGTGCGGAAACTGCCACAGAAACAGAATGGCGAACAACACCCAAGCCTGCCAGGTCAGCGTGCCGCTGGCGGCCGCGTAGCCGATCAATGGAGGCATCGCGCCTGGAATCGCGCCGACCGTGGTCGAGTTGGGCGAGCGCTGTTTGAGCGGCGTATACAAGAACAGATAACTGGCCAGCGTCACGGCGCCCAGCAGCGCTGCCAGCGGATTCACCGCCAGCTGCAACTCGAAGAACCCGGCGGCCGAGATCAGCAGACCAAACAGCAAGGCCCGCTCTTCCGATAGCTTTCCCGCCGGCAGCGGACGCGCCCTCGTGCGCCGCATCCGCGCGTCGGCTTCGCGCTCGAACCACTGGTTCAACGCGGCCGTGCCCGACGCCATGAGCCCGGTTCCGAGGATGGTGTGGAACAGCGTAAGCAGGCTCCAGCCTGGCTTCGCCCCAAAATAGAATCCGATCCCGGCGCTCATCAGAATGAGCCAGGTGATTCGGGGCTTAGTTAACGCGAGGTAATCCTTCATCGAGCAGGCCGCTCTTAGGTGGCAGCCAGATTTTCCAGGGTACCACACGAGCGCACGCCAGTTCCGGCGCGGTCTTGGGCCGACCCGGCTGCGCGGCTCTCGCGGCCGCGGTTGCCGGACGCGTTCGTCGTTCGCAGCGCCGCGCTTCTCGCGCGATTAAGGTACGCTGAAACTAACATTCATGTACATTCCGGCTCATTTCCGCGAGGAGCGCACGGAAATCCTGCATCAGCTCATCCGCCGCCATCCCCTGGCTACGCTTGTCACGCTTGGGCGCGATGGTCTGATCGCGAGCCATATCCCGCTCTTTCTCGAACCCGAGCCCGCGCCGCTCGGCACCCTGCGAGGACATGTCGCACGAGCCAACCCGCAATGGCGCGACTTCCGGCCGGATGTCGACGCCCTGGGCATCTTCCAAGGCCCGGGCGCGTACATCACGCCTTCCTGGTACCCGACCAGGACTGAGACCGGCCGCGTGGTGCCGACCTGGAATTACATCGTAGTCCATGCCACCGGCCCGCTCAAGACTTTCGATGATCCGTCCGCGCTCGAACGCCATGTGCGCCAACTCACCGACTGGCAGGAGGCGGGATTCCCCCAGCCCTGGAGCGTCGACGACGCCCCGCCCGATTTTGTGCGGAGCATGATCGAAGGCATCATGGGCCTCGAAATCCCGATCGCGCGCCTGGAAGGAAAGTGGAAAATCAGCCAGAACCGCCCGGCAGCCGATCAGGCCGGAGTGATCCAGGGCCTGCGCGCCTCCGCCGATCCGGGTTCGCACGCCATGGCCGGCTGGATCGCCGGCCGACAAGAACCTTGAAGGGAGCCCATTATGCCTGACCTAGTTGTGCTGTTGCCGATCCTCATCATCGCCATCTACGTTTTTTCGTCCATCAAGATTCTGGCCGAATACGAGCGCGGCGTTATCTTCCGCCTGGGGCGCGTGCTGCCCCAGCCCAAGGGCCCCGGCGTGGTTCTGGTCTTCTCGCCCATCGACCGCATGGTGCGCATCTCGCTCCGCATCGAGGCCATGGAGGTTCCTTCGCAGGATGTCGTCACCCGCGACAACGTCACTGTCAAGGTCAATGCGGTGATCTATTTCCGCGTGGTCGATCCCACCAAGGCCGTCATCGAGGTGACCAACTTCTTATACGCGACTTCGCAGGTGGCCCAAACCACTTTGCGCAGCGCGCTCGGCGAAGTCGAGCTCGATGAACTGCTCAGCCAGCGCGAAAAACTGAATCTGCGCCTCCAAACTGTGCTCGACCAACACACCGGGCCATGGGGCGTGAAGGTCACGGTGGTGGAAGTGAAGCAGGTCGATCTCCCCGAGCAAATGATCCGCGCCATCGGCAAGCAGGCCGAGGCCGAGCGCGAACGCCGCGCCAAGATCATTCACGCCGAGGGCGAGTTCATGGCCGCCGAGAAATTAGCCATGGCCGCCGAACTGATCCAGCGGCAGCCCGTCGCCATCCAGCTCCGCTATCTTCAGACCCTGGTGGAAATCGGCGCCGAGAAGAACACCACAGTTGTGTTTCCCCTGCCCATCGATATACTCTCGTCAATAGGGCGTGCCCTCGATACCCTGGCGGGTGCGAAGCAGGGAGGTTAGGTTCAGACGGGCTCCCCAGCGTCAGGTCGAGGGGAAACGCCACGGCTAAAGCGCGCCGCGCTCCCCGACAACCCCCGATACTCGGGCCGCACGAAGCAGGAAGGCTCATTGGTTTGGCGAAAAACGACGAAGGCGAATTAGAGTATATCCTCGGGAACCGGCAGCTCATCAGTGTGTTTGTGATTGGGGTCATTCTGCTGGGCGTGTTCTTCTCCATGGGGTACATCGTGGGCCGTAATTCGGCGATGGGCTCTTCGGACACCGCGCGAGATTCTAAGTCCGCGGCCGCGCGTTGGCCGCAGGCATCCGACTCGGGCGGCAAGTCAGCCGATGCTGGTTCGCCGGAGCAGGGTTTTGGCACACCGGAAGCGCCGCCCGTCGCACCGCAGGCTTCGGCGAAAACGGCGCGGGAATCCGCCCCATCCGTTCTTTCCACTGCTCCGGCAACATCGCCCGCGCCCGCCCCAGCCCCGCCGCCGGCCAGAGAACCAAGGTCCCCAGCTTCCGCTTCCAGGCCCTCTGGCACGGAACAAACCGCGTCCGTCACCGCGGAACCAGCGCCGGGCCAATACTGGCAGGTGGTCGCCACCGCGCGCCCCGATGCCGAGATCATCACTGAGGCTCTGCGCAAGAAAGGCTTCCATGCCGTTCTGGCGCCCGCGCCGAAGGAGGGCGTGTTCCGCGTGCTGGTGGGCCCGCTCGGCGATGCAGCCGCGCAAGCTCAGATCCGCACCGCTCTCGAATCGGCCGGCTTCAAGAACCCCATCATACGGAAGTACTGAAGTGCCGCAAGGCTCCCTGGTCCAGCTCACGCCGCCGACTCCGGCGTCGCCCCGCCTGCCCGAGTGGCTCCGAAAGCAGGCGACGCATCACCAGGCCGTGCACGCGCTCAAATCCGAATTCCGCCGCCTGAATCTGCACACGGTGTGCGAATCGGCGCGCTGCCCCAACCTGCATGAGTGCTTTCATCGCGGCGCCGCCACGTTCATGATCCTGGGCAATCTGTGTACGCGCGGCTGCGGATTCTGCTCGGTTCCTAAGGGCGCGCCACACAAGCAGGCTTTCACGCTCGATCCCGAAGAGCCGGCCAACGTCGCTCGCATGGCGGCCGGCATGGACCTGCGTTACGTGGTGATCACGTCCGTGAATCGCGACGACCTTCCCGATGGCGGCTCGCACCACTTTGCGGCCACCGTTCGCGCAGTCCGCCAGGCGCTGCCGGCGGCGCGTATCGAAGTCTTGACTCCGGATTTTTGCGGCGATCTCGGAGCTGTGGCTCGCGTGCTGGAGGCGCGGCCGGATGTCTTCAATCACAACCTGGAGACGGTGGCGCGCCTGTACCGCCGGGTTCGCCCGCAGGCGGACTACCGCCAGTCGCTGGAGGTGCTGCGCTTCGCGAAAATCCACTGCCCGGAGATCCTCACCAAGTCGGGCCTGATGGCCGGCTTGGGCGAAACCTCCGGCGAAGTTGAGCAACTGCTGCGCGATCTTCGCTCGGCCGGCGTCGACGTCGCCACCATCGGCCAATACCTGCAGCCGACGCGGCGCAACCTGCCCGTGGCCGCTTACGTCGCGCCCGCCCAGTTCGACGCCTACCGCGACTACGGCCTGTCGATCGGCTTCAAGATGGTGTTCAGTGGTCCTTTGGTCCGCAGTTCCTACATGGCGGATCTGGTGAATGAAACAGCCACCCGCGCCACTGCTTAACTTCTCGCTCGCGTTTCTCTCCGCGGCGCTTCTGGTTTTCGTTTTTCCGAACATAGTCTTGGATCGCGGCCTGCCCTGGCTGGCGCCGGTGGCTCTGATTCCCTTGCTCATTGCGCTTTCACGAGAACCGCGCCCCCTGTGGCGACTCCTGCTGGGCGAATTCGCGGGAATCGTCTACTGGTTCGGCCAGTGTTACTGGATTCAGTTCGTGCTCGAGGTTCACGGCGGCATGGGCCGCTGGGGCGGCTGGGGTACGTTCGCGCTGTTCTGCCTCGCCAAGGCGATTCATCTGGCCGTCTTCAGCATGCTGGCCGCGGTCTTGCTCAATACTCGCTTCGCCGTTCCCGCGATTGCGGCGCTGTGGACCGGCATCGAGCGGACCCACGCCACCTTCGGCTTCGCCTGGCTCGCGCTCGGCAACGCGGGCATCGACATGCAGTTGCCGCTGCGGCTTGCGCCCTTCGCGGGAGTCTACGGGATTTCGTTTCTCTTCGCTCTCACAGCCACCACGGTCGTCATGATTCTGCTGCGGCGCGGCCGTCGTCAGTTGTATTGGCTGGCCGCTGTGCCGGCCGTTCTGCTCCTCCCTGATCTGCCGGCGTTGGAGCGCGGCGATCAGTCCGCCATCATGGTGCAACCCAACATGCCGGAAGAGGAGGACCGGTCGCCGCAGGCTTCCGCACAGGCTCGCGATCATCTGGCGTCCTTCACCCTGAACTTCGCCTCGCACGCCGCCGCGCCGCTTATCATCTGGCCGGAGGTGCCCGGGCCGATCTACTACTATCACGATCCGACCTTCCGGGATGAAGCGACCACGCTGGCCCGCACCGCTCACGCCTATTTTCTGTTCGGAACTGTCGGCCTGACTCCGCAGAACGCGCCCCTCAACTCGGCGGTGCTGCTGCGGCCGGATGGCGATTTCGTGGACCGCTACGACAAAATCAACCTGGTCCCGTTCGGCGAGTACGTGCCGAAGTTCTTCGGATTCGTGAACCGCATCACGCAGGAGGCGGGCGATTTCGCGCCCGGCAATCGCATCGTCACTTTTCCGACCGACCATCATCCGCTAGGCGTGTTCATCTGCTATGAGTCCGCCTTTCCGCACCAGGTCCGCCAGTTCGTGAAGGCGGGCGCTCAAGTGCTGGTCAATATCTCCAACGACGGTTACTTCGGTCACAGCGCGGCGCGCGAGCAACATCTCGAAATCGCACGCATGCGAGCCGTCGAGAACAATCGCTGGCTGCTGCGCTGCACCAACGACGGCATTACAGCGTCGATCGATCCCGCCGGCCGGATCATGCTGCGGCTGCCGATGTATCAGGAAACGGCGGCGCGAGTCCCCTACCGCTACCACGCCGGTATGACTTTCTACTCAGCGCACGGGGATTGGTTTGCCTGGGGCTGTCTGATCGCCGCGGCGGCCGCACTGCTGGTTTCACAGCGCCCGCACTATCGGCCGGCAGGTCGCACCGCCCGCGACGAAAAATAGGATGTGCTGCGCACGCACTCCTGCGTGCCGCGTTCACACTCTCTCCAGAAAGCGCGCACAACGGAACGCCGTGGCAGCGCTTTTTGTCCCGCCACGGGGAGGCCGCGGCGTCCTGTGCGCTCGTCTGAACGCTCTGATGAGTCTTTCCGCGCGGCCCGGGTGTCGGCATGATTGCAGGCGCGGCACGCACGCCTGCGTCGCACGGGTGCGTGCGCCACAGCTTTACTAACCTCACGCCACCGGCGCCACCAGCGACAAACGCGCCCAGGGCCGATGCACTGCCACCCGGGCCTGCGTCAATCCGGCGCGGGCCGCCAGAGCCTGCAGTTCCTCTCGCTTGAACGCCGCTTGCACCGATATCTTTCCATCGTGCACCGATATCTGGTGCCATTTGAAAAGCCACCGCGTCGCGGGCAGGAATCGAAACGCCAGCGGTCCGCGTTCCAGGTCGATGGCCAGCACCGCGCGTCGCGCTACGCGCCGGAAGCTCTCGAGCAGCTCCACCACCTGGTCGTCGGAGAAATGATGCAGGAACAGCGAGCTGAATACAAAATCAAAACTCGCGGGCGCGAAAGGCAATCCAAACGCATCGGCAACCAGCTTGGGGTGTGCCGCGGGGCCCAGGTGAACCCGCTGGCGATCGAGAGAAACTACCGTGGCGCGCGGATAACTCCGGCGCAGCGCCGCTCCCACGTCGCCCGACCCGGCCCCTACATCCAGCACGGTGAAGCTTTCGTCCGGACGCACGACCTCGCCGGCGATTTTTCGCAGGGTGCCGTAACCCCCGAAATACCGGTTGATGCGCGCCAGATCCTTGAGACATTGAAGCGCGTCCTCGGGACTGGCGTGATCCATCAGCTCCGGCACAACCACGCGCTGCGCTGCAATCGCCACTCTCCCATGATAAGATGCGGCGTGGCGCGCCCGCGCCCCTTGATTTATCATCCAAACAACTCGTCTATGGATTTCGTAGCCGGCAATCTGGGATGGATCGAAGCAATCTGCGGACCGATGTTTTCAGGCAAGAGCGAGGAGCTGATGCGCCGGCTGCGGCGAGCCATGATCGCGCGCAAACGCGTCCAGGTGTTCAAGCCGGCTCTGGACGACCGCTACGCCAGCGACGAAATCGTCTCCCACACCGACATGCGCATGAAGTCGGAGGTCATCCAGAGTGTCCCCGAGATTTTGGCGCGCCTGGACTGGCGCACCGAAGTGGTGGGCGTCGACGAAGCCAATTTCTTCGGTCAGGAGCTGGTGGCAGTCGCCAGCCAGTTGGCCGATGGCGGCAAGCAAGTCATCATCGCCGGATTGGACACCGACTACATGGGTCGCCCGTTTCCACCCATGCCGGATCTGCTGACGCTGGCCGAGTCCATCACCAAAACCCTGGCCATCTGCATGCGCTGCGGGAATCCGGCCAAGCACACCCAGCGCCTGGTGGAGTCCAACGATCTGATCGTCGTGGGAGCCGCCGGCATGTACGAGGCGCGCTGCCGGCGTTGCTTTGAGCCGGGCGTGCCCAAGCAGGAGTCCCTGGATTTCGCCCGCCCTCCCAGGCGGGCAGGTACTATCAGCCCGGCCGACAAGTGAAACCTATGCGGGCGGTCCGAGCCTCTAACCTGTTAGATTGGTTGGTAAGATGTAGTCAACCGACGATTTGAAGAGGTTCCAATGTCGATTTTTCCGAATCCGAGCCCGATGCCCGGCCCTGAGCAGCCCTCAACGCCTCCACCTCCGCCCGGCGCACCTTCGGCGCCGCCTCCGCAGTACGCAGCGCCCATGTACTATGCTCCACCGCCTCCACCGGCCAGCGGATCAGGTCTCAAGACCGGACTCCTGATTGCGGCCCTGGTGGTCCTGGCGGCTGCCGCCGTTTATTTGTACATGCAACTAAACCACGTCAAGGAGGATCTGGCCAAAGCCACCGACTCGACGCAGGCGCGTCTCGACAAGCTCGAGGAGACGTCTTCGCTGACGGCGCGCAGCAATCAACGCAAGGTGGAACAGCTTCAGGATCAGCTCGAACGAGCGCGGCGTCAGGCCAGCATGGCCGCGGGCGATGCCAAGCAGGAAGCTTTGAAGAAGGTCGAGGAAACTCGCGCCCAGCTTGAAGCCGCGCAGCAGCAAGCCCAGCAACAGCTGACCTCGGACATCTCCAAGGTGAGGGAACAGACCGACACGGCCAACACCAAGATCTCCCAGGTTGGCACCGAAGTCACGGCGGTGAAAAGCGACGTTGCCACCACGCGCTCGGAGCTTGAAAAGACAGTCGCGGACCTCAAGCGCGCCACCGGCGAACTGGATGGCCACAGCGTTTTGATCGCCACCAATGCCAAGGAGCTGGACGCTCTGCGGCAACTGGGCGAGCGCAACTACATTCAGTTCACGGTGCACAAGGCGAAACAATCGCAGAAGGTAGGCGATGTCGCCATCCTGCTGAAGAACGCCGACCCCAAGAGGAATCGATATACCATCGAGCTGACGGCTGACGACCGGACTACCGAGCGCAAGGATCGCGCGGCGAACGAGCCGTTACAGTTCATGACCTCCAAAGCCAAGCAGCCCTACGAGCTGGTGGTCAACGACGTCAAGAAAGATACCATCGTCGGATATCTGTCGATTCCCAAAGTGATGAACGTCAGGAATTAGACGCCGGACCGCGCCGCGACTTCCGCCGGGATGTCGCCCCAGGTCAGAGCGGTGTGCGGCCGCGCATGCTCGGTCCGCACATAACCCAGCGCCGCGACCTTGCCAAGCGCTGGTGAATACGCCGCCGAGGTGATTTCGGCTGCGCTCGCCTCGCCGATCTGCAGCTTTGTTCCAACCTCCGGCGGCGTTTGGGTTTCAAGCAGCAGCGGCATCAGCACGCGATGGATCTGCCCGCGCGAGCGGACGCGTTCCACGATCTCCTGACCCAGGTAGCAGCCTTTGCTGAAGTGCAGCGCGTGCGGTTGGTTGGCCTCCTGCGCCAGGAATCGTTCGCTGAGGTCTTCGCCGTAACGCGGCTTGCCGTGCTCGATCCGCACTACGCGAAACGCTTCGCTGTCGGCGGGCACTGCACCCGCGGCCTCGAGCGCGGCGATGAGGGCAGCCTTCTCTTCAACCGGCACAAATACGAAATAGCCGTGACTTCCCGTGGTGCTGAGGCGCGCAACCAGCCGATCGCCCCATTCCACGCTTCCATAGTCGCTAACGGGCAGCGGCGCGCCCGCTCGCTCCAGCACCCGGCTCGATTCCGGGCCCTCCACCGCGATGGTCGCCAGCGCCTCCGTGAGGTCCTCGAGTGTCACATCGTCGGCGATGATGTAGTGATCCAGGTGCCGGTAGAGTTTCTCGCGGACTTCCGGCTCGATGTCCAGCAGAACATGGTCCGGGCGGCACAGAATGTTCGCGTCCGCCAGGATGCGCCCCTTGTCGTTCAGGAAAAACGCGTAGCAGCCCGTGCCGGGCGTGAGCTGCTGGATATGATTGGTGGTCATCGCGTGCAACAGCCGCCCGCGATCTTCGCCGGTCAGCTTGATCTTGCCGCGCGCCGACAGATCCAGCCAGGCGGCATGATTCCGAAGCGCGTCGTAGCCGGTCATGGCAGCGAAATCCATCTCAGGTAGCCCGAAATCGCGATGATGATCAGTCCGGAGAACACCATCCCGGTGAGCCAGCGGTTGCGCTTCGCCTCATTCGCGGACGGCAGCGAATAGAGAATCGTGACCGCGAAAATGTGCAGCACGAACAGAAATTTGATCCCGATCCACATGTGGTAATGCGGAGGGTACACGGCCTTGCTGAGGTAATTGTACAGGCCCGAGCCGAGAATCGTCGCCAGCACAGTGTAGAGAATCGGCCGGAACGTCGCCACCGTCCGCTTCGCAACCAACTCACGCTCGGGTCCGGCCAGCCCTGCCAGCGACGGCGCCAGCACGAAACGCGCGTAAATGAACCCGCCCAGCAGCGTGACAACTGAAGCCAGATGAATCCATCGAATCGACACCGCGAGCACCGCGCTCAGGGTTGGGTCCATAATTCCATTATGATTCATGAGATCCTTCCGGTCGGCCTGCTGCAGTGCAATTGCTCCATTTTCGGCGACGAGCAGAGCCGGGAGGCGGTGGTGATCGATCCGGGCGACGAGATCGACAGCATTCTCGAAATTCTGGCCAAGCATGGGCTGCGCGTGAAGGCCATTGTAATCACGCACGCGCACATCGATCACATCGGCGGCGCCCAAAAGCTGAAGGCGGCCACCGGCGCGCCGGTCTACCTCAACGCCAACGATCAGCCGCTCTACGATCAGATCGACATGCAGGCGCGCTGGCTGGGAATGCCCCCGCCCGAGCGCGTCGAAATCGACGTGGATGCGCGCGAAGGCGGCAAGCTGATCCTGGGCGCCGCCGATTTCCAGATTCTGCACACGCCCGGGCACACGCAGGGTAGCATCAGCTTGTGGATCCCGGCCGAAAACAAGCTGATCGCGGGCGACACTTTGTTCCTGGACAGCATCGGCCGCACCGACCTGCCCGGCGGCAATCACCGCCAGATCCTGCGATCGATTCACGACAAACTGCTGCCGCTGAACGATCAAGTGCAGGTGATCCCCGGCCACGGCCCCAACACCACCATCGGCCGCGAGCGCGTCCGCAATCCGTTCCTGCAAGGGCTTTAAGGCTATGGCACAATGATATGGGACATCCATGTCAACCAAAAGAGCACACGTGGTCTTGCCGGAGAGTCTCGTTAAAGAGATAGACAGGATCGCCGGCTCGCGTGGCCGTAGTGCGTTCCTGGCCGACCTGGCTCGACGAGAGATCAAACGCCGCCATTTGCTCAAGATTCTCAAGAGCGGGCAGCCTGTCTGGAAAGACGAGGATCACCCCGAACTCAAGCAGGGAGCGGCAGAGTGGGTTCGCAAGATGCGAAGGGAATCCGAAGCTCGTTTCGAAAGGTTAGACGAGAAACGCAAGCGAAACTGATGGCCGCTTACCTTCTCGATACCTCTGTCATCATTGACGCGCTCAACGGAAAGAAAAATCGCTGGGAACTTCTTGGCTCACTGGTCGAGGCCGGCGATACGCTGGCCTGCTCGGCAATTACGATAGCGGAGATTTACGCGGACGTCCGGCGGCATGAGGCCTCTCGGACACAGACGTTCCTGGATGGACTGGACTGCTACGATGTCGATCCGGAACTGGCGCGCTATGCTGGTTGGCTCAAAAATGATTGGGCCAAGCTAGGTCGCACACTTTCGATCAGCGATGTCCTGATCGCAGCCACTGCGCTGGTCCACAGACTCGTTTTGATGACTGACAACCGCAAGGATTTTCCTATGCCTGACGTGACCCTCTATCCCTTGCCTTGACAGTGCCACACGCCGCGCGACTGTCAACAGCGTGGCCGCTTGCCTTCCAATCCGAGTCTCGCCGCGCTTAGCCATCCGAGCCTCGTCATCCGATTCACAGAAGCTCCGAGTCGTGCTTCTCAAACACCGCCCGCAGCACCGCGGGCGTCCGCTCCGGCATTTCGTGAATTGCTTTAATCAGGCGATGAATGTTCGAGGTCATCACCAGCAGGTATCGTGCCCGCCCTGGTCCGGGGTTCCAATATGTGTGCGGCGTGCCGCGCGGCGCGAGCACACCCGAGCCCGCACGCGCCTCCACGACGTCATCGCCTGGCCGGACGCGCAGCGTCCCTTCCCGCACATACCAGGCCTCGTCATCATGCCGGTGCCGATGCAAGGGTGCGATCAGGCGCGGCCGCTCCGAAACCCCGCCCGCGTCCTGCCATTCAGCAATCACAAAATTGTTATCTGCGGAACCAAGCAGGCCGCCGGCCAGTGGCGCTGCGATTGTCGTTGAATTCATACTGCTCAGTAAAGCCTGACGGAGCGAGGAACGCAACTGGGCTCCTCCGCCGCGAGTTCCATCCGCCGCGGAGTCCCTCGCCGCGAGCGAAGCCATTGCGACCTCGGACGCTATACTTGGTCTGGAGAGCCTCCGTGAGTTCCCTACCGCCCGAAAAGCCGCCAGCCAGCGACCAGCCGAAAGGCTATCAACCCTCCACCGGGCGCAAGCTCTTCATGCTGGCGATATGCGTCGTGGGATTACTCATCGTCTGGATCGTTTACTTCTTCCAAAGCCAGCAGAAGCCTTGACCGTCGCCCGCCCTGTTCACGCCTTTCGCTGCAGCCGCCCCATCACGTCCGCCACTAACTCCTTGGCGTCGGTCAGGCACTTCGAGATCATCTGGATGTCCATGGCCGGCCTGCCGGGCTGCCGGGCGCTTTGGCAGTAAACGCCGTGCTGGCCGACCAGCACCAGCGCGTCGGTCAGAAGATCCAGAGTGACGGATAGGCGCCCGCGCTCGGTCCCCATCATAAACTCTTGTTTTTCCAGCTCTTCGTGCCGCTCATCATAGACAGACATGCTGCCCTTCATTGTAAGTTGCCCTAGCCGCTAAAGTCTGCCGGAGCCTCCGCCGATGGTACCCCTCAGGAGAGGTACTAATGTCCATCACGCGCCAGTTTCTGTTTTCGACCCTGATTTTTGCGCTGCTTCCGCCAGCCATCGTGTACGGGGCGCCGAGCGCCGTCGAGTACGTCGGCGGAACGGTGAAGTCCCTGCCCGCCAACACCACCGGCTGGTTCAACTTCGACGACAATAAGGAGCTGCGGTTCACCTACGGCGGATCGGTTTATAAGCTGCCGTACACGCAAATCACCAGCACCGACATCGTCAAGGGTGAGACACACCACATTCTGCGGAAGATTCCGGTGCCATCCCTGATGCCGGGCAGACAGAGGGAAATGCTGACCATCGCATATAAGGACGCAGCGGGCGCAAGTGGAACACTGAATTTCCAACTGGCCGCAAGCCAGGCCTGGGCGGCCCGCGACACCATCGCCGCTAAAAAGTCGGCAGCCGAAGCCGCCGCGGCGGGCCAGTCCGCCGAGTGGTGGGGCGACAAGCTTTGGAAAACCAACCGCAACAAGGGCGCGTGGGAAGCCGGCGAGGCCCAGTCCGCTCCTGCCGGAACACAGTAACTCGTTACACTCCTGAATTGAACCTCCCGCGGCGCGAGTAACCACTCGTGCCGCGTTTTTTTCTCCCGCCGAATCAATTTCCTCTCGTTCGCATCTAAGTGCTAGGCTGTAAGAGCCGTGGTGGGAGGGCACCATGTCAACCGCACCCCTGATGAGTCGGGCGCTGGCTGCGCGGATGGCTTCGGCGAGACGACGCACCGACGAGTTGTTCGCGTTGCTGACACCGGACGCTTACTATGCGCGGCCCGTTCCGGAACGGCATCGGTTGATCTTCTATCTGGGACATTTGGAGGCCTTCGATTGGAACCAGATCGCCCGGAATGCGCTCCACCTTCCCTCGTTTGATCCCCAGTTCGACAAACTCTTCGAGTTCGGCATTGACCCACCTATGGGCCGGTCCGCCCAGGATCGTCCGTCCGACTGGCCTTCGGTGGCGCAGGTTCTCACTTACAACCGGCGTGTACGACGAATCATCGATGAACTTCTCGAACACGCGCCGGACCAGATCGCTCAAGTCGCGATCGAGCATCGCCTGATGCACGCCGAGACCTTCGCCTACCTGCTTCACAACTTGCCCTACGAGCAAAAGCTCTCGACCGGCAGGAACCCGCCGCGTGGCGCCCGTTCAGTCGCGCCAGTCCTGATTCCGATTCCAGGCGGCCAAGTCACTCTGGGCCAGAAGCCCGAAGAATTCGGCTGGGACAATGAATTCCAGGAGCATCGGGTCGCGGTGCCGGCCTTCGCCATCGCGAAACACAAAGTTACCAATGGTGAGTATCTCGAATTTGTCAAAGAGGGTGCTCCGCTCCCGCACTTTTGGATCCAGCGCGCCGGCGAATGCTTCTATCGAGGCATGTTCGCCGAGGTCCCGCTGCCTCTGGATACGCCGGTCTACGTGACGCACCAGGAAGCCACCCGTTACGCCCACTGGAAGAACCAGGCCCTGCCCTCCGAAGAACAGTTTCATCGAGCCGCCTATGGAACACCGTCCGGCGTTGAGCGCGACTATCCGTGGGGCCAGGAGCGGCCGGATTCAACTCGAGGCAATTTTGATTTCCTCCACTGGGATCCCTCGGACGTCGCCTCCACGCCCGCCGGCGACAGCGCCTTCGGCGTCTCGCAACTGGTGGGCAACGGCTGGGAATGGACCTCGACCCGCTTTGGCCCGTTTCCCGGCTTCGAGCCTTTTCCCTTTTATCCCGGCTACTCGAAGAATTTTTTCGATGAACAGCATTACGTGCTGAAAGGCGCTTCGCCCCGGACGGACGCCTGTTTTCTGCGCCGCTCTTTCCGGAACTGGTTTCGCCCGGACTACCCTTATGTCTATGCCAGCTTCCGGCTTGTTGAGAACTAGCCGCGCTTTTGAAAACCGCCTGGGCGAATTCGCGTCCGATGTGCGCGCGGGCTTGAGCAAGCCGCAGAAGGAACTGCATTCGAAATATCTCTACGATGAGCTGGGCAGCGCGCTCTTTGAGGCCATCACGCACTTGCCGGAGTACGCGCTCACCCGCGCCGACGAACGGTTGCTGCGGGCGCACGCGGACGAAATCGCGGCCTTGATCCCGCCCGCTGTGGACGTGATCGAGCTGGGCAGCGGCATGGGCCGCAAGACCCGTCCCATCCTGAGCGCGCTCCATCGCTCCTCCGCGCTTCGCTATTTCCCCATCGATGTCTCGGCCGAAGCCCTGGCGCGCTGCGAGCGCGAGCTGGCCGGCATCGCCGAGATCCATCCGCGCCGGCAGCTCTACCTGGATGGAATGGCCAGCGCCGTCTGCGAGCGCCGTCCAGGTTACGCTTGGCTGCTCCTGTTTCTTGGCAGCACGATCGGCAACTTCGAACGGCCCTGCGCCATCGAGTTTTTGCGGGATTTGCGCCGTTGCCTGGAGCCCGGTGACGCGCTGCTGGTGGGCGCCGACCTGGTCAAGGAGCGCGATCGCATGCTGGCCGCCTACGACGATCCCACCGGCGTCACCGCCGCCTTCAATCTGAACCTCTTGGGACGCATCAATCGCGAGCTGGGCGGCAATTTCGAGTTGCGCGCCTTTGAGCACCAGGCCCGCTGGAACGAACGGGAAAACCGCATCGAGATGCACCTCGTTTCGCTCTCCGATCAAACCGCGTTCATCGCCGCCTGCGACTTCGAAGTCCGTCTCCGCGCCGGCGAGACCATTTGGACCGAGTCGTCGCACAAGTTCCAAGCCGAAGAAATGTTCGCCATGGCCGCCCAGTGCGGCTTCCGGGTGGCCGCCCAGTGGGTGGATCACAAGTGGCCGTTCGTCGAGAGTCTTTGGACGGCTCGCTGATGGCGGCGGTGGAGTTCCGCCAGGTGGCCTACCGCGTCGACGGCCATCTGATTCTCGACCATCTGAGTTTTTCGGTTGCGGCTGGTGAAACGCTCGTGCTTCTGGGTCTCAGCGGTTCCGGCAAAACCACCGCGCTAAAAATGGTGAACGGGCTTCTGCTTCCCAGCGCGGGCGAAGTGCTGGTGGATGGCCGGCCCACTACCGCCTGGGATCTGATTCAGCTTCGCCGCGGCATTGGCTACGTGATCCAGGAAGTTGGATTGTTCCCGCACTTCACCATCGCCGAAAACGTCGGGCTGGTGCCGCGCCTGGAAGGATGGCCGCCGGAGCGCATCGGCGCGCGTGTCCGCGAGCTGCTGGATCAAACCGGGCTCGCGCCGGACCAGTTCCTCCAACGCTATCCGCGCCAGCTCTCAGGCGGCCAGCGCCAGCGCGTCGGCGTGGCCCGCGCCCTGGCGGCCGACCCGCGCCTGCTGCTCTTCGACGAGCCCTTCGGCGCGCTGGATCCTGTCACTCGCCTCGAGTTGCAGGAACAGTTCCTGAAATTGCGCGATCAGCTTCGTAAGACCTCGTTGTTCGTCACTCATGACGTGCGGGAAGCGCTGCGCCTCGGCACTCGCATTGCGTTGCTGGATCGTGGCAGACTGGAGACGCTGGCGACGCCGCGGGAATTCTTGCAATCCCGGGGACCGCAAACCCGCGCCTTCCTGGCGGTGCTGGAGATGGGCCACGTAGGGACGGCGGCGAATCTCGATGAATAGGCCTGGCTTCTTGCGCGACATCCTCGACCTTACTTCGGAGCACTTCGTCCTGGTGCTGATCTCGATGGCCATCGCCATCGCCATCGGAATCCCGCTCGGCATCCTGCTCACGCGGCGCCAGGCCCTCAGAGCATGGGTGCTCGGCTTGGCGAACGTCATGCAAACCATTCCCAGCCTGGCGCTGTTCGGATTCCTGATTCCGATCCCGTTGATCGGCGGCATCGGCAAGCGCACCGCCATCGTCGCGCTGGTCCTGTACGCGCTGCTTCCGATTCTGCGCAACACGCTGGTGGGCATCCTGGGCGTCGACCCGGCCGTGCGCGAATCCGCCATCGCGATGGGCATGACCGGCGGGCAGTTGCTGCGGCAGGTCGAGCTGCCGCTGGCCGCACGCACCATTCTCGCGGGCGTTCGCGTCGCCACCGTCACCACCATCGGCACAGCCACCATCGCCGCGGCCATCGGCGGAGGCGGGCTCGGCGTCTTCATCTTTCGCGGTATCGCATCGGTCGACACCACGCAAATCCTGGCTGGCGCGATTCCCGCGGCTTTGCTCGCGCTGCTATCCGACGGAGGACTGGGTTGGATCGAACGACGCTTCTCGGCTGCCTGAGCGCCCTGCTCGCGCTCGCGGGTTGCTCCGGCCCGCGCCGCATCACGGTCGGCTCGAAAAACTTCACCGAGCAGGTCATCCTGGGCGAGATCATCGCCCAGCACATCGAGAACCGGCTGCACCAGCCGGTCGAGCGCAAGCTGGACCTCGGAGGAATGCTGCTCGCGCATCAGGCGCTGCTGGCCGGCGATATCGATCTGTATCCGGAATACACCGGTACCGCGTTCGCCAACGTCTTGAAGAGCGGCGGCGTCACCGATCCCGCGGTGGTTTTGGATCGCGTGCGCACCGCCTACGCCCGCATGCAGCTCGAATGGCTCGATCCGCTGGGCTTCGACAGCTCCTTCGCTATGGCGGTGCGCGGCGAAGATGCGCGCGCCCGGCGCCTGGAAACATTGAGCGACGCCGCCGCCGACGGGATGGGATTCGCCCTCGGTTGCGGATACGAATTTCTCACCCATCCGGACGGCTTTGCGGCGGTAAATTCCAAATATTCCCTTAAGTGGACCGCCGCGCCCAAGACCATGGACCTGGGCCTGCTCTACCGCGCGTTAACCGACAAGCAGGTCAGCATGGTGGCGGGCAACACCACCGACGGCGTGCTGAGCAAGCTGGACGTGCGCGTTTTGAAAGACGACAAGCACGCCTTCCCGCCCTACCAGGCCTCCATCGTGGTCCGGTCCGCGGCGCTCGCGGCCAACGCGCCGCTTCGCTCTGCGCTAGCCGAGCTGTCCGGCAAGATCGGCGACAGCACGATGCGAAGCATGAACTACGCGGTGGATGGCGAGCACCGCCAGGTGCGGGACGTGGCGCGGGAGTTCCTCCAAAAGTCCGGCTTAGAATAGCGCCGCTGCGCATGGCCATCGAGCGATTGCAAGCCGCTATGAAAAAACTCCAATTGCCCGCGGCGCCGCCCGCGCCTGGTCCCGGCGGAAAAGCCGTGAGCGCTAAGCCGTCGCCGCCACCGTTTTCTTAGCGCCGTCCCATTCCACGAAGATTTCCTCGCTGAGCGTAGCGCCGCTGAGCAATTGAAGATTCGTGTTCTGCATCGAAAAATCCTTGGGCGCGTACGCATTCGGCGGCCTGTGCTCGGGTAGCAGGCCGACTCGCTGGTAAGTCTCGGCGATGAGCTGCGAGCAGAAAAACGACGAATCGGTCGCCGTCAAAGAGAGCATCTTGCCGCTCATCCAGCGCGCCATCATGGCCAGGTCGTTGGCGATGGGCCGCGCATCCACCAGCTTGACGTAATTCGCGAAAGCCTCGCGAAAATCGGGCGTCCGATCCGCCTTGAGCAGCCGCACCGAGAATCCCCCCGGAACGTAATTGGCGTAAATGGCCAGCAGTTTGTCGAGCGACACCAGCCGCACGCCGGAATGCAATTCGTGATCGGCTTTGTCCACCAGTTGATTGAACGTGGTGCACTCCCAGAAACACAGCTTGCCATCCGCATCGGGATAGCGGGCCACCATGCCGACGTGTGAATACGCCGAGTGCGTCACCACCTGGATAATTCTCGAGATCAGAAAATTCGCGCTGAAAAGGAACAGATCGCCGGTGTCGAGTTTAGGCTTAAGTTCCGAAAATTTGACCACCATATGGCCTCCTGGGGGCGACACCCGGTTGACAGCGGGACCGCTGGAGGACTATTGTACCTGGAGCAAGGAGAACTTACTTGGCCAGCGGATCCGACCAACCCAAAAGCCTCGAAATGCGCGTCGCCGCCCTCGAAGACAAGCTGAACGCCCTGAACGCCCTGCACGGCGCCGCGCCGGGGGGCGGAGTCGTTTGCGCCCAGACTTGCGTATGCGTTCCCCCCACGGCGGCCGCTGCTCAGCCGGCCTGCGCTCAGACCTGTGTATGCGCCCAGACCTGCGTGTGCGTGGTGCATCATTTCGTGCATGCCGCTCCGTCTCCTGCGGTCGTGTGCGCCCAAACCTGTGTGTGCGTCCCGCCCCACGCTGCCGTGTCCGCTGCTGTGTGTGCCCAAACCTGCGTCTGCGCCCAGACCTGCGTGTGCGTCTCGCATCATGCCGGCACGGGAGCTGCGGCTCCGGCCGCCGGGAGCGCGCCCAGCCCGCAGCCCAGCGACTTCGGAAAACTGGGAGGTTAGTTGCAGCGCCCGCGGCTGGTCGCGAACTATTACGTTCGCTTGGAGCCGGGCCCGGCGGGCGGGGAAGACGCGCTGGTCTTCACTTCCGGGCGCCGGGAGATCCGGCTGGCCGGAAAATCGTTCACCGAATTTCTGGCGCGCGTGGTTCCGCTTTTGGATGGACGGCGCACGCTGGGCGAGATTCAAGAGGCCGTCGCGGCAACCTTCAGCGCGGCCGATTTGGCACGTGCGCTGGCGTTGCTCGAAGAGCAGCGCTTGCTTGAGGACGCCGCTCTCGACATCCTGGACGACGAGACGCGGGCGCGCCTCGGGCCGCAGCTCCACTGGCTGCACGAAATGGGCTTCCAGGCGCAGGCCGTCCAGCAAAAATTGCGCGAGTCGGCGGTTGCCGTGGTCGGGACAAGCTGCCTGGGCGCGCACGCGGCCGCATCGCTCGAGGCCGCCGGATTGGGCATGGTCCAGCGAGTCCCGGCCGGCCATTCCGACATTCGCTCGGCCTTGCAGGGCGTGCATTTCGTAGTGGCCGCCGTGGACGCGGGACTCTCATCGGTCCTCTATCAGGTAAACCGCGCCTGCCTGGATCTGCGGATTCCCTGGACGTCCGCGATGCTTTCCGCGCACGAGGGCCTGTTCGGGCCCACCGTGTTCCCCGGCCGTACGCCCTGCTACTTGTGTTACAAGATGCGCGCTGTGGCCTGCGCCAACGACCCTGGCGCGGCGTTTGCGTTCGAACAGTTTCTGGACCAACGCAAGCACGACGACAGCGCGCGCCGCGAAAATCTGCCCTTCTTCGACGGCATGTTGGGCCATCTGCTGGGACTGGAGGCTCTGAAGGTTCTCTCTGGGCTCGAACCGTCCGCGCCCGGATCGCTGTTAGTCATCGATTTCCTGACCATGGAAACCTCGCGGCACGTTGTGCTGCGGAAGCCTGGGTGCCCGGCGTGCGGCCATTGACCGAGCTGGTGAGCGCGCGCACGGGCCTGGTGCGCATGCTCGCGCCTGTGTCTCGCTCCGCGGTGGAACCCGATCCGCCGCGCATCTTCAACGCTGCTCTTTCGCATTTCGATTTCCGGCGCGCCGCTCCCATCGAACGCGCGGCCACCGGCAAAGGTGCGACCGATGAAGAAGCCCGGCTGGCGGCCATCGCCGAGGCGGTGGAGCGATACTGCGGCTGGAACGGCCCGCGCGAGTCGTTCCGCCAGGTGGCGTACCGGGACCTGGACGATGCGATCGCGCCGCCCGACTTTGGTCTCTACTCCCACCAACAGTACGCCCGCGCCGGTTTCCCCTATCGCCCGTTCGATCCTGCGCGTCCGATCGGCTGGGTGCGCGGCCGCGAACTGCCCGGCTTGCGTCCGGTATGGCTGCCCGCAGAACTGGTCTATTTGAATTCGTTCGATGACCTGCTCGCGCCGCCCGACTCCACTGGAATGGCCGC
>DASQHQ010000143.1:0-37829 GCA_035632015.1 Bryobacteraceae bacterium | reverse complement strand
CGGCGCGCCCCGCGCTGCAAGTATCGTGCGGCAGGTCCGCCGCAGATCAGCGGCAGCCGCCTCACATCAGAAGCTAAACCGCGCGCCCAATTGTATCGCCCGCGGTCCGCTGGAGGCGAAGGTCTGCCCGGCCCGCTGGGTGGGTTGACCGAATCCGTACGTCTGGAAAGCCGGGACCGGACTCTTCGCGTCCAAAGCGAACGAATATCCCGTCAGATTCGCGATGTTGAAAGAGTTGAAAGCTTCGGCCAGCACCAGGAAACTGTATCGTTCTTTAAACGTGAAAATCTTGGTCAAACGAAAGTCCTGGGAAAACGTCGGATCCCCAAATTGATAGTCCGGGGGAAGGACGAAGGAGGGGATGGTTGCGCCATTGTCCTGCCGCGTACCTGCGTAGTTTGCATTAAAGTTAGCGATCGCTTTGGCCAAATCGTCCTTGCCGCACGACATATTGAAGCAATGATACGGGACCCCGGGAAGACTGCCTCCGAAGCCGCCCGTGCCGTTTAGAGTAACGCCGGTAAGGCCTGGTTGGACCGGGTTGCGGCTGATGTAGGACGAGTTCACGCTGAGTGAGATGCCGAATGGAAGATTCACCACTCCGGAGACATTCACGTTCTGGCGCGGGATGATCGGGCCGTAAGACTGAAACCAGTTGTAAAAGTTCACAACGCCTACCAGGGCGTTCAAATTCTGATAGGCGTAGGAGGCTGTGAACTGATAGCGGTTTGAGAGCCGCTTTTGCAGCTTGACCAGCAAGCCCTCATAGACTGCCCGGCCTTGGTTTTCCTGAAATGCCAGCGCCCCCGTGGAACACTCATCGTTCGGGTTGAGATCCGGCGACACGGTGCATTGTGGGATCACCGGTGTCCGCAGACCATTGCTGAACTGGTTGAAATGGTTCAGGTCTACGCCGATCAACTGCGTGTTTTCATTTTGCCGGCGGGCCCAATCGGCCTGCACCATAAAATCGTGTCCCAGGTCCCGCTGGACGCCAATCGAGGTCTGGTAGCTGCGCGTCATCGACACATGCGGCGGGTAAAGAGCATAACTGCTCTTGCTGATGTTCAGGGCCGTCTCGGTGTACGGACCGCTTTTCGGCGGAGGAGGGCTCAGCGCGGCGCTGATCGCCGAAGATTGCTGGGCGAAGGTCTGAACCCACTGCCCCACGGTGAAGTTCGAGAACAAACCCGACAGAGGAGCGCCCACCGGCAGGGGCTGGAATTGGCCATTGACGAACTGAACAATTCCCGGAAACGTATTGGAAAAGGCGGTCGAAGCGACGGACTCCGGCCCGTTCCCTAACGGCCCGATCACTCCGTCATTCTCCATCCGCAAATATCCGGGCAGCGTATCCCAGTACACGCCGACGCCGCCGCGAATCACCGTCTTGTTGCTGTTCTTAGGACTCCATGCAAAGCCTACCACCGGTCCAAAATCCCTCCAATTCACAGGTGTAGGCTTGAGGTTATTCGCTCCCAAAATAGGCGCGAGGAAAGTGGGATTGGGCAGATCGGAATTGAAATCTCCCGTCTCTGCTTGCCACGAAATCCCGTAGTTCACGGTCAGATTCGGACGTAACTTCCAGTTGTCCTGCACAAAGATTTTGGGACGCAGATCCCGCCGCTCGCTGTCCTGGTGATATGGTCCGGGCAGAATGAGCTGGCCGAGGTATGATAAGCCGCTGACGAACGGCAAATTGTAAAGGTCTGCCGTCGTGTGGATCGTGGTAGGAAGGTTCGGAAAATACTGGGCCACGGCCGCCGCTCCGAAGATAGACCTGGTGAACTCAGGCGAAAGCGCAAAAGCGAAGGTCCTGGCGTAGAGGCCGTAATACCACAAGTCCACATACACATCCAGGTCGCCGCCAAACCGGATACGGTGTGTGCCAATCTGCCAGGAGACCGTGTCTTGCGGCTCATAATGCCGCGCGATCCTCCTCTGACTTGCATTGGCAGTGACGCCGGCCGTAAAAACCGAGGAGCCATACAAAAATAAACTGGGCCCATCGCCGTCCACACAGGGAAGCTGGCATTGCTGTGGAGCGTTCGGCAGGTCCTCCTTGTTATCCCAGGCCCTCCAGGCAAAGCGAAAATCGTTTACCAGGCGGGGAGTCAACGTGCTCGTTAGACCGAGAGCGGCCTGATCCGACCAGTTATTCAGGTTGATCCAGGCGGACGGTTCGCTGGGCTGCCCCACTTCGGGTCCGAATCCCGCGTTGCCGTCGTGCGTGTACCGCGCAAACAGTGTGTGCTTGTCCGAAATCCGGTAGTCGAAGCGCACGTTCCGGTAGTGATAGTGAAAAGGGCTGGAGAAATTCGCCGCCAGCGGCTGGAGCGAGGCCAAATCCGGTTGGAAAGTGACGGCCTGAGTTTGACTGATGTTCTCCAGATTAAAGAAGAAGAAAAGCTTGTCCTTCTTGATGGGGCCGCCGATGTAGAACCCGGGGTTCTTGCGCGCAAAGTACGGGTCTGGATTCAGAGTGCTCCGCTTCAGACCGGGGTAGGCGGCCATGTTGTGGTCGCGGTAAAAATAAAAGCCGCTGCCGTGAAACTGGTTCCCGCCCGAGCGCGACACGATGTTGACCGCGCCTATGGATGAGATTCCAGTGGCAATGTCGAAATTATTCGAAGAGATCTGGAACTCCTGCACCATCTCCTGGGAAAAGTTCAGGTCGGTGTTACCGCCGTCCAGCATGTCCATCAGACTCAGGCCGTCCAGAGAGATGATCGTGGAATTGGTGGTAAAAGACTGGTTGGTGGCGCCGCCCAGGATCGAGATCTGGATGGGAGCGTTGCGGGCGCCCGTCGCCCCCTGAATGATCTGCACACCCGGCTCCAGGCTCGCCAGCTCCAGAAAATTCCGGCCATTGAGCGGCATATCCTGGATGGTACTGCGCTCGATCGACCCGGCCACCGTGTTGCTGTCGTAATTCATCTGGGCGGCCGCGGCTTCCACCGTCACCACTTCCCGCGATTCGCCGAGCGTCATGGCGACGTTGACCGTAGTGTCGTTGCCCGCCAGCACCTGTGCGTCACGCACTGTCGTGCGGAAGCCTTGCATCTCCACGCGAACTTCGTAGTTCCCCGCCTGCAGGGCCGGGGCGCTGTACAGACCTTGTTCGTTGGTCGTAAGATTCCGCGCGATGCCTGTGGCTTTGTTCGTGATCACCACGGTCGCGCCAGGAACCAGCGCGCCACTGGCGTCGCTGATCGCGCCAAGAATCGATCCGGTTCCAGTTTGCCCTCGCAGGGTCCCCAACGGTCCAGTTGCTAGGGCTATCCACACCATCCAAGAAGCAGCCGCTCTTGACATGTCGTCGTCCTCCCCTGGTTCTCGAAGAACGTGCGAATTCTATAGGAAGCTTTGGCCGATGTCAATGCCCTGAACATGCCCTGAACAAAGCCCTGTCGCGCATAGCCGATTTTCAATCTAATCGCGCGCCCGGACGGCGAATTTATTCTGCAGGAGCCTTCGCGTTTTGGTGACGCAGGTCGCGCCGAACCTTCGGGCGACGATTCGTAAGCTGGTCTCAACTCGCTTCCACGGCGTACGTCGCCTTCTATGCTTGAGCGCCTTCCGAAGCAAGCTCTCCCGCGCTCATCGCACCGTGACGGTTGGATCCACTGCCATCACTGCAGTTTCGCGGCCCCGTGAGTTTTCACGGCACCGCCAGGGTACAACGATACTCCTCGCCTGTTCCGGTTCCTCGCCAACGCAGTTCGTGCGCCTGCTACGGCTCCAGCGAGGGGTTTTGAAATCCGACGATGCCTCTGTAGATCCAGATCGCGGCGATAACCAGCAGTATCGCGCCGGACATGACCCACAGACCCTTAATGTAGAGGGTCACTCGGTTGACCCGTCCTATCGTCGCCTGTTGCTCGGCTTGCAAACGAGCTTCCGTCGGATTGTCTGGGTCCAGGAACAGTTGATCGTCCTCTTTGATTCCGATCACTGAGCGGTAGACTATCAAACTCACAAGCAGTGCCGTGACGGCCCCCCAAGCCACCCAGAGGCCAGTCATAGAAATAAGCATGTTCCCTCCTTGCTAGTGATTAGGCAGATTCTATCCAGGTAGGTCTTCCGTGGTCAAGGGGGGTGTCTAGCTGCTGACCCGACGTAGGCCGGGCTGCGGCCGGCGCAACGAAAGATTTCGAATTGGATACGTCGCCTCGCGCGTCCTGTTAGCCCTTCCCCGCGCCCGTCACGATTTTCATGCAGATGCAACCAGTCTGTCACGGCGCCTCGCATGCGCTGCGCTAGAATGACCTCATGAACTATTACGGAGCTAAAGAACTCGCGGCCGGTTTTCGAACCGTCAGAAAGAACACCATCACCATCGCCGAGGAGATCGGCGAACAGCACTACGGCTTTCGGCCCGCGCCGGACACTCGCACCGTGGGTGTCACTCTGGTTCACATCGCCTTGACTCCCCGGCTGCAGGAACAGATCCATGGCGTCGAGCGCCGCACCACGCTGGAAGGCTTCGATTTCTTCGCCTTCATGGGCAACGTCATGGCCGAGGAGCAAAAGCCGCGCACCAAAAGCCAGATCGTCGCCATGCTCAAGGACGACGGGGAGCGCTTCGCAAAGTGGATGGAGGGGCTCTCGGACGATTTCCTCGGCCAGAGAGTTGCGTATCCGGCCGGCATGACGCCTCCCATCAAATCGCGCTTCGAGATGCTGCTGGGAGTGAAAGAGCATGAGATGCATCATCGCGGCCAGCTCATGGTGATCGAACGGATGCTCGGGGTCGTGCCGCATCTGACGCGCGAGATGCAGGCGCGCATCGCGGCCATGCAAAGTAGCAAGGCATCGGCGTAGTCTGAAACGCCAGACAGTCTCGGCCTTTGCGTAGGCCCGGGACTATTTTTTGAGCCGTTGCAACCGGCAGAGCCTTTCATAGTTGAGTTGAGGAGGGCTGATATGGACACGGATCGGGAGAGTGAGAGCCAGGACGGTCAGGCGTCCAGCGAGCGAGAGCCTGATTTTCACGAGCAGGTGGCCAGGCTTGCCTATGCACTATGGCAAGAGCGAGGGTGCCCGGATGGGTCGCCTGATGTCGACTGGTATCGCGCCGAGGAACAACTGCAGGACCAGACCAGCGAAAAAAAGCCGGTGGGGAGCGCCGACGAGCGGTTCGCCACGGTCACCCGGCGAGGCCGCCGCGCCGCCGGGTCTGCCTAGGCTGTTTCCAAAAAACTAGCGCGCTTCAAATAACCGGGCCGCCAGACGGCAGCTTTGCTCCACATAGCTGGCCAAGGGCGGATCGGCCAGCGATAGTGCGTGCAGTTGGCCTGAGAGCTGACGGGGAGCTTGATACGCTCGCCGGCCGGCGCGGAGGTAGGCGCGTAACGACCTGCTGATTAACTTCTCCAGAATGACTGCGGACGCGGGCCGCGTCACACCGGCGTGGCGCAAGGCTTCCGAGGCTGCCAGCAGCGGCGCGAACAGCAAACTTCCGGTGCACGTCAAGGCGGCCAGATAAGAAGGTTTCAACCCGCGCTCGATCACCACCGCGCGCCGCGCGCCATGCTCCACCAGCCGCCTCGATTCCCGCACCGCCAGCTTGTCTCCCTCCACCAGATAGCGAACCTCCTCGAACCCGGGAATGGTCGTGATCGAGCCAACCGCCGCCCGGCGCGCGGAAAACTCGCGCAATTCGCTGCTGTCGAGGTCGCTGCTGCATAGAACCACCGCTTTTTCAGGCCAGGAGATTTCGGCTGAGCACAGCTCCGCGAGCACCCGCGGCAGCCAGGAATCGGGCACGGAAATCAGGATGGTGCGGCAGGCGTTGAAGCCGTCGAAGTTCTGGACGGGGTAACCCGCTCGCAGGCGGTTCGCAATTCGGCTGGCCAGCCGGTAGGACGACGCCTGAACCGGCCCTAGCATTTCTGAAAGCGACCAGAAGCGCGCCAGCGGAGAGTCGGTTAGCTTACCTCCGGCCAGGAGGGCTACCGACTTCGCTGTCTTCATACATTTTGGGAGATTTTATCATCTTTATGCGATCGCGAAGCTGCGCGGCTTTTTCAAATTCGAACCTTTTGGCGGCTTCGCGCATGCTTTCCTCGAGTTCCGTGATGAATTTCTCCCGCTGCTCCGGCGTCATTTCTTCGGCTGGATCTTCCGGTTCCACCGGTACCGTGACGTAATCGCCTTCCGCCATGGCCACCAGGCTCATGTCGATGGGCTTGATGATGGACTGCGGAGTGATGTCGTTCTCTACGTTGTATTGCTCCTGGATCGTGCGGCGCCGGTTGGTTTCGCCGATGGCTCGCCGCATGCTGTCCGTGTGGACGTCGGCGTACAGGATGGCCTTGCCGTTCAGATGCCGCGCCGCGCGGCCCATGGTCTGGATCAGCGAGCCGGAAGAGCGCAGAAAGCCTTCTTTATCGGCATCCAGAATAGCCACCAGCGACACCTCCGGCAGATCCAGGCCCTCGCGCAGCAGGTTCACGCCCACCAGCACGTCGATGTCGCCGCGCCGCAAATCGCGCAGCACCTTCATGCGATCCAGCGCGCCGATCTCGGAATGCAGATACGCGCAGCGCACGCCCACTTCGGTGTAATACTCCGCCAGATCCTCGGCCATCCGCTTGGTCAGCGTGGTCACCAGCACGCGCTCGTTCAATTCCACGCGCTGCCGGATCTGGTTCAGCAAATCGTCCACTTGGCCCTTGATGGGACGCACCTCGACCTGCGGATCCACCAGGCCGGTGGGGCGGATGATCTGTTCCACCACCACGCCGGCGGATTTGGTCAGCTCGTACGGCCCCGGCGTGGCCGAAACATACAGCACCTGGCTCACTCGGTTCTCGAACTCCTCGAAGGTCAGCGGCCGGTTGTCGAGCGCGCTGGGGAGCCGGAAGCCGTAGTTCACCAGCACCGTCTTGCGCGACCTGTCCCCGTGGTACATGCCCTGCAACTGCGGTACGGTTTGATGGCTTTCGTCGATGAAAACCAGATGGTCGTGCGGCAGATAATCCAGCAGCGTCGGCGGTGCTTCCCCCGGCAGCCGTCCCGAAAAATGGCGCGAGTAGTTCTCGATGCCGTGACAGTATCCGATCTGCCGGATCATTTCCAGATCGAACATGGTGCGCTGATACAGCCGCTGCGCCTCCACCAGCTTGCCCTGCTTTTCGAGCTCCGGCTGCCAGGCTTCCAGTTCGCGTTCGATGCTCGCCAGCGCCTGTTCGCGCGTCTCCGGCGTCATCACGTAGTGCGTTTTGGGATAGATGGGCAGCCGCAGATAGGTCTGGCGCACCTGGCCGAGCAGCGCATCGATCTGGCTCAGGCTGTCGATTTCATCGCCCCACAGCTCGATGCGATACGCGTAGTCCTCGTAAGTGGGAAAAACCTCGATCACGTCGCCCCGCACCCGGAACGTGCCGCGCGTGAAGTTGTGGTCGTTGCGTTCGTAGAGAATCTCGACCAGCCGCGAGGTGATCTGCTGGCGCGAGATTTTCTGGCCTTTCTCCAGCATCAGCAGCATGCCGTAGTAGGCTTCCGGCGAGCCCAGACCGTAGATGCAGCTCACGCTGGCCACGATCACGCAGTCGCGGCGCTCGAACAGAGAGCGCGTCGCCGACAGCCGCAGCTTGTCCAGTTCATCGTTGATGGTGGCTTCCTTCTCGATGTAAATATCGCCGGACGGCAGATAAGCTTCGGGCTGATAGTAATCGTAGTAGCTGACGAAATACTCGACCGCGTTGGACGGAAAGAACGTCTTGAACTCGTGATAGAGCTGCGCGGCCAGCGTCTTGTTGTGCGCCAGCACCAAAGCGGGCCGGCCGGTCTTCTCGATGACCTTGGCCATGGTGAAGGTCTTGCCGGAGCCGGTCACTCCCAGCAGCACCTGATGCTTTTCGCCTTCCACCACGCCGCGCACAAGCTGCTCGATGGCCGCGGCTTGGTCGCCGCGCGGCCGATAGTCGACGGCCAGATGAAAACCCATTTCTTTCAGGATAGCTGGCGGGTCACGCGCGCGCAGGATCTTTCGGCCCGGCGCTGCTGCGCCCGCGGCGCTGTTCCGGCTGGGCGGTGGCCCCGGCGATGTTGCGGCCCAGCAGACTACGTCCTGGCCGTCGCGGCTCGGCGGTCTGGCGCTGGCGGTCTATTGCTTGGCGGTTTCCTTCTTCGGCGCGAACTGGCTCGACAGGCGCTGGGCCTGCGCCACCTGCGACGGCTTGAGCTTCTTGGCGATCAAATCGCGCTGCGTGATGCAACCGGCGTTCCCTTTGGCCGCACAAATGTTCATCCACTTGTAAGCTTCCACCATGTCCCGTTTAACGCCCTTGCCGGTGGCGTACAGGGCGCCCAAATCGTGCTGTGCCTCGGTGTAGTCCTGATTGGCGGATCGCGTGAACCACTTGACGGCCTCGCCCGTGTCCTGCGGCACGCCATGCCCGTCCAGATACAGGAGGCCCAGGTTGTACTGCGTGGGAGCGTCGCCCTCCTCGGCTTCGGGCCGCCATTCCTTGGCCGCAGTGACATAATCGCCCTTCTGGTAGGCGGCCAGGCCCTTGGCAAAATCGGCCAGGGCTGGAATCGCCGCCGCAGCCAGCAAAACGCCGAACAACCAGATTGCCTTCCTCATGTTCAGTAGCTCCTACTGTATTGAAGCATAAGGCGGCAGATTGTTTCTTCCGGTCTTGGAAATCAATGCTCTGCAAGGAAGCGCAGGCTTTCCTCCAGGAAGATATCCAGGCGGTCGTGTTGCACCCAATGGCCCGCGCCGGGCACCTTGACCAGCCGATGGTTTCTAATGACGGACGCGCGCCCGTCCGCCTCCGGGTCCGGCGCCCAGCTCTCCATGCCCCAGAACAGCAGCACCGGGCAACTGATCTGGCTCAGGATGGCGCGCATGTCTTCGATGTTCTGGCCGTAGGGCGGGAACAGGCGGGCGTAATTGTCGAACTTCCAGATCAGCGAGCCGTCCGCGTTCCAGTTGGTGCCATGCAAAGTCAGGTGCCGCGCGACCTCGTCGGACAGACGCGGGTTGGCTTCCTGCATGCGCGCCACCGCGGCGTCGATGCTGGGATAGCTGTGCGGCTCGCGCCGCTCGGTTTTGCGAATGGCCTCGATCCAGTTGCGCATCCGCTCGGGCGCCGGCTTGTGGATGCGGTGCGTCGCCGGGAGTCCCATGCCTTCGATCGCGATCGCCTTACGGACGCGGTCCGGATAGATTCCCGAATACGTCAAGGTGATGATGCCGCCCAGTGAATGGCCGGCCAGATAGATGGGAAAGTCGTTGATGATGTCGGCCAGGGCGGATAGATCCAGCGTGTGCTCCGCGATGCTGTACAAAGCGCCCGGTGACCAGGCGCTGTTGCCGTGGCCGCGCAGGTCCATCGCGTAGACGTGGAAGTGCTCGCGCAGCGCGCGCGCTACCCAGTCCCACATGCGGGCGTGATCCAGGCCGCCGTGCACCAGGATCAGCGTGGGCTTGCCGTTTTGTCCCCAATCCCAGAACTGCAGTTTGAGACGGTGCGAGTAGTAGTAGTGAGAGACCGGTTCCAACTAACTATTGTATGGTTGCCGCGAGCCGTGGCGCACGCCGCGCAGATCAAGGTTGGCACGGCGCCAATTCCTGCCAGAAAACACAGCAGTGCCCCCCACACCGCGAAAATCGATCGCACAGGTTCATCGGCCGCACGCCGCTCACGGCCGGATCAGCGTGGCCTGCTCGCGCACTTCGGCGTGATGCCGCACGTCGATGCCCTTGACCAGAAACAGCACGTCCTCCGCGATGTTGGTGGCGTGGTCGGCGATGCGCTCCAGGTTGTGCGCGATGAACATCAGGTCCACCGCGCGCGGGATGGTGGTGGTTTGTTCCTGCATGAAGTCCACCAGCTCCTTGTAGACGGCGTCGCGCAGGCGGTCCACTTCGTCATCCGAGGTCAGCACGTTGCGCGCCAACTGCTCATCGCGCTTCACCAGGGCGTCCAGGCTCTTGCGCACCATGCTTTCGGCCAGGCTGGCCATCTTCGGAATGTCGATCAAAGGCTTGACCGGGGGATCGTGCATGAGAGACAACGCACGTTCTGTAATATTCACCGCTAAATCGCCCATCCGTTCCAGGTCGCCATTCATTTTGATGACCGCGGTGAGAAACCGCATGTCGCGCGCCATGGGCTGGTAGAGCGCCAGCAGACGCGTGGCGAACTCATCGATCTCGATGTCCTTTTGATTGATGAGCGCCTCTTTCCACAAAACTTCCTTCGCGGCCGCCTGGTCGCGCTGTACCAGCGCATTCACGCTTTGATGGATCGCCGACTCAACCAGGCCGGCCATCTCCAGCAAGCGCGCCTGCAACTCGTCCAGCTCTTCTCTGAAATGAACCAAAAAGAACTCCTTACAACACACTCTAGCCGAACCGGCCGGTAATGTAATCTTCCGTCTCTTGCCGCGCCGGCGTCTTGAAGATGATCTCCGTGCTGTTGAACTCGATCAACCTGCCCAGCAGGAAGAAACCGGTGAACTCGGCCACGCGCGCGGCCTGCTGCATGTTATGCGTGACGATGATCAGCGTGCACTGATCCTTGAGGGTGAATAACAGGTCTTCGATCTTGGCGGTGGCGATGGGATCGAGTGACGAGCAAGGCTCGTCCAGTAAAAGAACCTCGGGATCCACCGCCAGGGCGCGCGCGATACACAGCCGCTGTTGCTGGCCCCCCGACAGGCTGTACGCCGATTGGTGCAGCTTGTCCTTCACCTCGTCCCACAGCGCGGCGCGCTTGAGACTGTGTTCCACAATATCGTCCAGCGGCTGCCTTCCCGCCAGTCCGTTGACCTTGACCCCGTAGGCGGTATTGTCGTAGATCGATTTCGGAAACGGATTCGGCCGTTGAAACACCATGCCCACGCGGCGCCGTAGCTGGGCCACGTCCATCTCCCGGACGTCCTGGCCATCCAGGAGCACCTGGCCGTCGTAATGAGCGTTCTTGATGGTCTCGCTGATCCGGTTGAGAGTACGCAAGAATGTCGACTTGCCGCACCCGGACGGGCCGATCAGCGCCGTGATCCGTTTCCCGGGAAGCTGCAGGCTGATATCGTGCAGGGCTTGAAAATTACCGTAATAAAAGTTGAGATTGACGGCCTGCAACTTCGTCCGGGAAACGGATTCAGGCCGAGGGGGTGAGGTTTCAGGCGGCAGGATGGTTACGTTGACGTTGGCTGGCTCCGGCATGGCTCCCATCACAGATTAACCCCTTTGAGCAGAGCCCACGTGCGACAACACCCACCTGGCCGCCAGGTTGGCTGCCAGCACCAGCAGCAGCAGCACCAGGCCCGCGGCCCATGCCTGGCGATGCCAGTCCTCGTAGGGCGAGATGGCATGCGTGTAGATCATCACCGGAAGCGTGGCGGTGGGTTCGCCCAGCTTGCTGGCCCAGAACTGATTGTTGAGACTGGTAAACAGCAGCGGCGCAGTCTCACCGGCGATGCGCGCCACGCCCAGAATCAGCCCCGTTAAGATGCCTTGCTTGGCTGCCGGCACCACCACCGACAGAATCGTGCGCGTCTTGCTGGCTCCCAGCGCGAGCGAACCTTCGCGCAGCGAATTCGGAACCGCGCGCAGAAACTGCTCGGTAGCCCGCAGCCCGATGGGGATCATCATGAGACTCAAAGCGAAACCGCCGGCCCAGGCGGAAAAATGGTGCATCGGCACTACGATTACGGTCCACGCGAAGATCCCGATGACGATGGAAGGCACGCCGTTGAGAAGGTCGGCCGTGTAGCGGATCAGCATGGGTACGGTCTTGCCGCCGAACTCCGCTAGATAGATTCCCCCCAAAAACCCAACCGGGACGCCGATCGCAATGGAGATCAGGATGACTACGCCGCTTCCCACGATCGCGTTGGCCATCCCGCCGCCCATCTCGCCGGCCGCGAGCGGGAGCTTGGTAAAGAAATTCAAGTCCACCGAACGCCATCCGTTCCAAACCAGGAAACCAAGAATCACAAAAAGAATCGACACCGTCAGGAGGGTGAACAACCCGGTAAGGCTGAGCATCGCGTTGTTGAGAAAATTCCGGCGCGCCAGTCGGTTCATTATTCTTGTCTCGATCCCTTGCTGCTGGTGGCCAGGATAAGCAACTGAGCCAGCGCGTTGAGAATCATCGTGAGCGCGAATAGCACCAGGCCCAGCTCGACCAGCGCGCTGAGATAAACGTCCCCCGTGGCTTCGGTGAACTCATTGGCAATGATGGCCGCAATGGTGTAGCCGGGCGCCAGCAGCGAGGCGTGAATGCTGGTGTTGTTGCCGATCACCATGGTCACCGCCATGGTCTCTCCCAGCGCTCGGGCCAGCGCCAGGAAAACAGAACCGATGATGCCCAGCCGGGCATAAGGCACCACAACTCTCCAGGTGGATTCCCACTTCGTCGCTCCCAGCGCCAGCGCGGCTTCGCGCTGCTCGCGCGGCACGGCCAGCAGGGATTCCCGCGAAATCGAAATGATGAAGGGAAAGGTCATGACCGACAGAATCAGCGCGGCGGCCAAATAGCCGACCCCGTACGCGGGTCCCTGAAACCAGGGCAGGAAGCCCAGGGTTCTCTTCAGAAACGGCTCCACGTAACTGCGCAGGAGGGGCACCAGCGTAAAGAGCGCCAGCAAGCCATAGATCACGCTCGGAACCGCGGCCAGCAGCTCGACCAAAAACGTGCAGGCGTTGGATAGCCGCGCCGGGGCGAGTTCAGCCAGAAAAATGGCCGCTCCTACTCCCAATGGGACTGAGATCAACAGCGCCAGCAACGAGGTGAGCGCCGTTCCGTAGATGAACGGTAGCGCGCCAAATGCATCGGTGACGGGATCCCAGGTTTGTTTCCAAAGGAAACTTAGCCCGAACTTGGCGCGCGATGCTTCGGAGTGAATCCACAGTTCATAAACCAGCAGCACGGTGACCAGAAAAACGCTGGCGGCAAAAGCAAGTGTCACCAGGTGGGCCACCTGGTCGCCGCTCCTGAAGAACGTTACGAGTTTTCGCGCCCGCGATGGGGGCGGCGCGGAAATGACAGCCGTGCTCATGTCGGATTTCTACTTTATCAGAGCGATCTGCTTCTCTTCTTTCGCAACCACGGCTTTAGGTAGCGGTGCGTAACTCATTCCCTGCGCATCCTGCTGCCCCACGGTCAGCATCCACTTCAAAAAGTCGGTCAGGGCCTTCTTGTTGGCCGCGTTGGGGATCTTGTCGGGAATCAGGAGCCAGGTGAAAGTCGAGACCGGATAGGCGTTCTTCCCGGCGGCGTTCGTAATGGATACGCGAAAGTCTTCGGGCATGCTCTGCGCAGAGCCGGCGGCGGCCTCGGTAACTGTGTTGAAGTCGGCTTTCACGAACGTACCGGCCGCGTTTTTCAGCGAGCCGTAGCCCATCTTGTTCTGCACCGCGTAGATTAGTTCGACGTAGCCGATCGAGTTTGGGGTTTGCTTTACCAGCCCCGCCACCCCTTCGTTGCCTTTGCCGCCCAGGCCCACCGGCCAATTGACGGACGTGTTCGCGCCCACCTTGCCTTTCCATTCCGGGCTCACTTTGGAAAGATAGTCCGTCCAGACGAAGCTGGTTCCGCTGGCGTCGGAGCGGTGCGCGACCGTGATGTCCTCACTGGGAAGGTTCACGCCCGGATTGTCTCTCTTCAACCTGGGGTCGTTCCATTTGTTGATGGTCCCGAGGAAAATGCCCGCTAGCGTTTCGCCCGTGAACTTCAGTTCGCTGCTGACGCCCGATACATTGTAGGTCGGCACGACGCCTCCGAGCACGGTCGGGAAATGCAGAGGCTTGAACTTGGTGATGGCCTTGATTTGGGCGTCCGTCATGGGCATGTCGGAAGCCCCGAAGTCCACCGTGCCTTCCGTGAGCTGGCGGATTCCGCCGCCCGATCCGATGGGCTGATAGTTGATCCGAACGTCGGAATGCGCCTTATGAAACTCCTCGAACCACTTCTGATAGATGGGCGCCGGGAAAGTCGCGCCCGCGCCGTTGATGGTGTCGGCGGCGGGCATCACCGTAACGGCCGCCAACAAACTCGTGCAAAGAAGGTGCTTCTTCATATTCAATCCTTTTCGTTCACCAAGAGGCGCTGGCGCCGCGCCTCTGTTTTGACGCTTGGCCATTAGAAGCTTGGCATGCTGCCTGGCAACGTATAGCGCAGGTTGAAGTAGATGGTATTGTCATGAGTACTCTCCGGCGCGTTCGCGGCCACAAACCAAGGAACGCGGTTGAGCCACTCATACTGGCCCATGGCATTGATGGCCCCATAACGCGGGTTCGACCAGATAGTTTGGTTGAAACCAAATGTGATTTCCTGGATGTTGCGGTTCTGGCTGTTCGGCGACCCGGTGTAGCCGTAACCGATCGGGCTCCCATTTGTGTCGATCGCCACGTTGCGGTTGATTAAGATGCCGCCATAGTAACCGTACAGCAGCCAATTCTTGACCCTCGCTTCGAAGCCGTCCACCGTGCCGCCGGCGTGAACCAGGCTCAACGTGGCATCGGGTCGGATGATGGCATCGGGAGCTTGGCCGAACAGATAGCGGCCGCCGCCATCACTCCAGTAGTTGGTCGTGATCAGGCGGAAATTCTTGAAGATTTCTCCGTTCAGTCCGACCTGAATGCCGCCGCCAGCCTTGGTGTTGGTTACGCCCGCCGCCAGGGGAGTCGGATTTATGATCTTGAACGAGCGCTCGATTCCGGTGACTTCGGCGTGAAAGCGCGAGCTCGGGTCAAACGCGATCTTCGCGATGAAATCCGGATGCAGCGTCGGGATGGCCAGCACCGTATTGGGATTGCTGATATTCGGAGCATTGTCCAGCTGCGTTCCGACCAGGGATGACAACCCAGTGGGAGGAGTGATGGTCGATCCGCCGCCCGAGCCGCCGGCATATTGGTCTGGATTTTCCGCCGAGACGCCGAACGTTAACTTCGGCCCGGCATGATAGAGCAGCCGGAAACCAGCCTGGCGGGTCCACGTCAAGCCCGCCGTATAGTTCACGTCTAGAACCTGCGAGTAGAAGAGGTTGCCCGGCAACGCCGAGATTCCTTTCAGGTTCGGCGTCAGCATGCTCCAGCTTTGACCGCCCAGAAACTCCCAATCTCCCTTCCTGACATCTACCCAAAAGAGCCGAAGCCGGGGCACGAAAGCGCCGTTGGTTACCGTTAGGGCGAGTGAGCCGCTGGTGCCGAGAAAGTCAAACTCGTTGTAGCCGATAAAATGCGTACCCTTCCAGTCGCCATCAACGCGGAAGCCTATGCGGGAGTTCTGGGGGCTGAAGCGGAATTCCGAGAGCTTGCCGTTCACCGTGTTGTTATACGGGACGCTGCCGAAATTGCTTCCGATGCTGGAACCCGCGTTCTTGTCTCGCCAGACCGCGGTCATATCCATAAACCCGACTGGGACCAGGCAAGTGCTGCCCAGCCGTATGAAAGGCGGAGCTTGACCTTCAGGACTTGCCTCGCACGGATTCGCGGGCGATGTCTGCGCTTGCGACCCGTTGAGCACCGCGGCCGGCAGGGCGGGCGGCAGCGCAGCCGGCGCGGCCGGAATGATCGGGGTCGTGCTGGCTACTTCGCCCCAGGCTTTTCCGCGGGGCTGCGTCCAGTCTTGCTTTTCCACGGCCGGGGCCGCTGGCTTCGAAATTTGCTCGATCAGTTTCTTCTGGTCCTCCAGCGCCGCCTTCAATTGATCGATCTGCTTTTCTTGCTCCTCCAATTGCGACCTCAGCGCCGCTACCACCGCATCATTCGATGCGGTTGGATTTGCTCCGGTTTGCGCCGCCAGCACCGCCGGTACAAGCGCGAGGACATATGTTCTTAGATGCTTCAGGGTTCTTGGTCTCATCGTCTCCAGTTCAGAACGGGTTCGTTACACAAGTCTCCGGTAAAGCCCCGGCGTTTTCCTGGCGCCGAGTGACGAGCATAGCTTGGTGGGATGAGCGAAAAGTGACGATTGGGTTAATATTGCGTTACAAGATGAATCTTCTTAGCTTCCCAGGACTATGGTCTTGTCCTTGGCGTAGCAAATTGGATCCAGCTTGCATTCCGCGCACTTCGGCTTGCGCGCGAAGCACAACGTCCGGCCGTGATAGATGAGCTGCAGAGGGAAGGTGAACCACCTGTCCTTGGGGATGGTCTTCATGAGGTCCTGCTCGATCTTGACCGGGTCGTTGTTCTTGGTCAGATCCAGGCGCCGCGCGATGCGCCGCACGTGTGTGTCCACGACGACACCTTCCGTGATGCCATAGGCCCCGCCCAGCACCACGTTCGCAGTCTTGCGCGCCGCGCCCGGAACCTTTAGTAGCTCCTGCATCGTGTTGGGGACCTGGCCGCCGAAGTCCGACAGGATCCTTCGCGCCGCACCGATCAGCGACTTCGCTTTGTTGTTGAAGAAGCCCGTGGAGCGAATGTCGCTCGCCAGTTCGGCTTGGCTGGCGTGGGCGAAGTCGGCCATGCTGGGATATTTTCGAAACAGGCCCGGCGTCACCTCGTTCACGCGCTTATCGGTGCACTGCGCCGAAAGAATGGTAGCCACCAGAAGCTCCCAGGAATTCCGGTGGAGCAGCGGGACTTTCACGCCCGGGTACATTTCATCCAGCGCCGCTACAATCTTCCGCACCCGGGCCGCACGGTCGGCTGCGGTCTTGGGGCGCCGAACGAGCTTGGGAGGCGTCGCCTTTTTTGTCACACTGTGGGTATCGTTTCCTTTTACTCTCGGCAGACTCTGATTCTCCTCTTCGCCGCTATCATCGCATTTGGCGGCTGCCTGTGGGGCTCATTTCATTTTGACGACTACTCGCTGTTTTCCGGCGCGCTGTGGCGTCCCTTCGACATTCGCCCGCTCACGTATCTTGCATTCTGGATTAATGACGCGCTGGGCGATAGCAATCCGGCTGGATACCACCTGCTCAACTTGCTGCTGCATCTGGCGGCAGTGTCGCTGTTCTGGGATTCGCTGCGACGCCTGGTAGCACCGAAAGCGGCCTGGCTCGCCGCGGCGATCTTCGGTGTCCATCCATTTCAAGCTGAGCCGGTGAATTACGTCTTCGCGCGGAGCACGCTCCTGGCCACGGCGCTGTGTCTTGCTGCGCTGGCCAGTTGGACGCGAGGCCGGCGATGGTGGGCCGTGCTCTGGTTTGGCGCGGCGCTGCTCGCCAAGGAGGAGTGTGTCGCGTTCCCGCTCTTTGTGCTGCTGCTCCAGGTCGTAAACTTGCGCCAACGAACCCAGGGCGAGTCCCGAGACGAAACATTCCGTGTGCCGCCGAAAACCGAGCTCATGCCGATCCTGACCATGCTCGGGCTTTCGATCGCCGCGGGAGTGCGTGTGCTCGTGGCCACTGCCCAAACTCCGGGGTCCGGAGCCGGCGCGCAGGCGGGAATTTCCTGGCAGTCGTATGCTCTCGCGCAGGGCATCGTGATTTTGCGCTACTTGCGGATGTTGGTGCTTCCTTTCGGATTTACCGTGGACCCCGATATTGCGGTGCCGCCGGCGTGGCTCGGGTTGCTGGCCTGGTTGGGTGTCGCGTCGCTCGTTCTCCTCGCGTCGCTGCGCTTCCGGCGGATGCAAGCGGGCTTTTGGTTTCTGGGCGGGCTGGTGTTATTGCTGCCCAGCTCATCCGTTCTGCCCGCCGCGGACCTGGCGGCGGACCGGCGCATGTATCTTCCCATGATCGGATTCGCGACCGCAGCGGCGCTGTTGTTGCAAAAATTCGGCCCGGTCCTGCTGGGCGCGGCTCTCGTGTTGCTGGCCGCGGTGAGCGTGCTGCGGACCGAGACCTGGCGGACCGAGGCAGCGCTATGGAAGGACGCGGTGCAGAAAGCGCCCGGAAAAATCCGGCCCAAGATCCAATTGGCCCGTGTGTCCGAGCCGGCGCGCGCCATCGCTCTGCTGGAAGAGGCCAAGCAGTTAGCGCCCGCGGACGCTCGGATCCCGGCCGAGGAGGGACGCATCTATCTGAACTCGGGAAAGCCGGACCTGGCGTTGGTCGCCTTCGGCCGGGCGCTGGCGCTAGCGCCGCGAGATGCCGAAGCCTTTAATAATCGCGGCGCGGCGCTCTTGGCGCTGGATCAGAAGCAAACTGCGCGCCAGGATTTTGAGCGCGCCCTCGCCATCGATCCCTGCCAGTTCGATGCACGGCTGAATTTGCGGCGGCTCGGCACCGTAAGGCCGGCGCCGGCCAGGTGCGGATATAGCACCGGGCAAACCAGAGCGCTGCTCGGAAATTAAAGGACTATTCGGCGCTGGTGACTTGAATGTCGGTCCGCAAAGATTGCCAGTCGGCAAAAACTGTCGGGGAGACTGTGGAATCGAGATCGGTGCGAATCTCTTTGGACTGATACGGCCCGAGCCCGCGAATCACGGCATTGATGTTCAGAATGGGCGGAGTTGTCGAGACGGAATCCGGCGCTCTGACGGTTATCTGAATCGATATCGCCGGAAGCGAGTTGGCGGAATGATTGACTACCAGGAATTGAACCTGTTCCTTATGATTCCAGCCTGGGACCAAACGCAGACCCGACACTTCAACGGATCTGGAGAGCGAGTCTTGTGCCGACGCGGCCGCCGATGTGTTAGCCGGCGACGTCCCCCGGGCTTGAGGTCCCTGCGTCACGGCCGCCGTCGCATTGCGGTTTCCGCTGAAGTACTGCAACAGTGTACCCGCGACAAAAAAAAGCGCCATGGCGGCCAGAACGCTGCCGATCCAGGTTGGAAATCCGATCCGTCTTCCGAGACGCTGTTCCGGGCCGGCGCGCCATTCAGTAAGATTGCGAAGCTCGGGAGGAAGCGCGGGACCGGCGAGCGTGGGCAGGCGTGGTACGGCCAGGAACGCGGCGAGTGGCTCTACACTGAGAGGAACAGGCAGAATGGTTGGCCGCGGCGTGCCGATACAGGAGAGATCGGCTGGAGCCGGCGCAGCCACAATCTCGGCGGGTGCCGCTAAAAGGCTGGCGTCCGACACCCTGGCAAAGGACTCCGCGATGGCATGAATGGCGACCTGTTCGGCTTCGAGGCTGGCGGCGACGGATTCGAGTACCGGTTCGGCGTGCAGGGCGAGCGCGAGCGAGGCTTCTTTGACGACACGTCGCTTGGCTGCTTCGGCGGCGCGTCGAGCAGCTTCTTCGGCGGCGCGCCGGGCGACTTCTTTGGCGGCTCGTCGCGCTTCTTCGGCGACTCGTCGGGCTTCTTCCTCGGTCGCGAGCCTGGCAGCTTCTTCGGCGACTCGCCGCGCTTCTTCCTCGGCCGCAACTCTGGCAGCTTCGTCGGCAGCTCGCCGGGCTTGTTCCTCGGCCGCGAGTCTGGCAGCTTCTTCGGCGACTCGCCGGGCTTCTTCCTCAGCCGCGAGCCTGGCCGCTTCTTCGGCGACTCGCCGCGCTTCTTCCTCGGCCGCGAGCCTGGCAGCTTCTTCGGCAGCTCGTCGCGCTTCTTCCTCGGCCGCAACTCTGGCAGCTTCTTCGGCGACTCGCCGGGCTTCTTCCTCAGCGGCAAGTCTGGCAGCTTCGTCGGCGACTCGTCGCGCTTCTTCCTCAGCCGCAACTCTGGCAGCTTCTTCGGCGACTCGTCGCGCTTCTTCCTCAGCCGCGAGCCTGGCAGCTTCTTCGGCAGCTCGCCGCGCCTCTTCCTCGGCCGCCCGAATCGCAGCCTGCCGCGCCTCAATCTGGGCTTTCCTTGGATCCAGAACGGTCTGGTTCCCGGTCCCAGCTTCCGGTTCAGCCGACTCCACCAAAGGACGCACCAGCGAGTCGATCGAGGCCGTGAGAGGGACCGAGAGGGTTTCTTCCACAAGTCCAGTGATCGCTCTTTGGGTGGGCGCCGCTAGGCAGTCGACGATCAGCCTCGAGATCATGGCGCCGTCGGTGACCGATTGGCTGGAGGGCTGCGCCGCTTGGATCGGGTCCACCGGTTCGGCCAGCGCCAGTAGTCCCTGGCGCGACTCGGAGGTCAGCGGCAGCGAGTCCGAAGGCGACGGCTTCGAGGCGGCCGGAACCGAGCAGGCCGGACAGTCGCGGACAGCAGGCGAACACTCCCGGCCGCACTCGGGACAGATCCAGTACAGCATACATAACAAATTTAGGCTGAAAGCGCTTTGGGATCTGTCGGGGACTTACCCTACCTTCCCGACGCGCGGGCCTTAGGTTGCTAACTGACTGCACCTAAGTGGGTTTTCGGGCCAAAATCTATATCAGGAGGGCCAGTGGATTTCTACGTCCGAAGCTCGGGAAAGCCGCGCAAACTGGGCGTGCTATCCGGCTCCTTCAATCCGCCGACACGGGCACATCTGGAGCTGGCCCATGCCGCCGGCTTTCACGTGGATGAAGTCTTGTTTGTAGTTCCGCGAACCTTCCCGCACAAGGAATACTTCGGCGCGACGCTCTCGCAGCGCATCGAGATGCTTGAGCTCGCCCGGATTTTTTTGCCGTACTCCATCGCCACTTCCGACGCGGGACTGTTCATGGACATCGCGCGGGAGTGCCGCGAGCACTACGCGGCTGATGTGCAGTTGTATTTCGTCTGCGGGCGCGACGCCGCAGAGCGTGTTCTGCGGTGGGACTACGGCCGGCCCGGCGTAGTGGCGGAGATGCTGCGCGAATTCGAGCTGCTGGTGGCGGCGCGACAGGGCGAGTTCCAGCCGCCGTCGCAATTTCGCGCGCGCATCCATCCGCTGCACATCGGTGGCGAGTATGATGCGTTGTCTTCCACCGAAGTGCGCGAGCGGATCAAGGGCGGCGAACGCTGGGAACACCTGGTCCCGGAACCGATCGTGGAGCGCGTGCGCGCGATCTATTCCCCGGGCTATTCGTGAAGACTGGTGTCGAGAAAAGCGCGCAGGCGGTGGCTGCGGCTGGGATGCCGTAATTTGCGCAGCGCTTTGGCCTCGATCTGCCGGATGCGCTCGCGCGTCACCGCGAAGTGCTGGCCCACCTCTTCGAGGGTGTGCTCGCTGCCGTCCTGCAGGCCGAAGCGCATCTTGATGATTTTTTCCTCGCGCGGGCTGAGGGTCTTGAGAACTTCGGCGGTTTGCTCGCGCAGGTTGAGGTTGATGACGGCTTCCGAGGGCGAGACCACGCGGCGATCGACGATGAAATCGCCCAGGTGCGATTCTTCTTCCTCGCCCACCGGCGTTTCGAGCGAGATCGGCTCCTGGGCGATGCGCAGCACTTTGCGGACTTTTCCGACCGGCAGCTCCATCTTGACCGAGAGCTCTTCGGTGGTGGGCTCGCGACCGAGCTCCTGCTGGAGCTGGCGTTGCGTGCGCACCAGTTTATTGATGGTCTCGATCATGTGCACCGGGATGCGGATGGTGCGAGCCTGATCGGCGATGGCGCGCGTGATGGCTTGGCGCACCCACCAGGTGGCGTAGGTCGAAAACTTGTAGCCGCGCCGGTAGTCGAATTTATCGACCGCCTTCATGAGGCCGATGTTGCCTTCCTGAATGAGGTCCAGGAACTGGAGACCGCGATTGGTGTAGCGCTTGGCGATGGAGACGACCAGGCGCAGGTTGGCCTCGATGAGCTGCTTTTTGGCGGATTCGGCTTCCTGCTCGCCGCGCTCGACGATTTGCAGCGTGCGGCGCAGCTCGGTGGAGCTGGCGCCGCATTCCTCTTCGAGCTGCTGGATGCGCTGGCTGGCTTGCCGCAGCTCCTTGCGGAGGTCGCGCGTAGGATGCCCGCCATGCGCCGGCTCTTCCAGTTTGCGCTGGATGCGGGCGATTTCGCGTTCCAGCGGTTTCAGCTCTTCCACGGCGCAACGCAGACGGCCGGCCAGGGTGCGGCGGACGACGGTGCAAAACGGAATGTTGCGGATGATGCGCGAAACCGCCACCATACTGCGCGCCAGGCCGTAGCGCAGGCCGCGATGCTGCTTGGGTTTCATCTGACGGGAGATAGCCTGTAGCTTTTGCCGGAACTGCTGGGACTTCTTGTAGTGCTTCTCGATCTCGGCGATCCGGCCCATCAGGTCGTCGTGCTGCGCGGTGAAATCCTCGTCGCTGATCACGAATTCGGGCAGAACCAGGACGTCTCGCACGGAGGTGACGCCGCGCTGCAAATCTTCGCCGAGCTGAATGATTTCGCGGATCACCAGCGGCGAGCGAGAGAGCGCCTTGCGCACCGCCCACTGCCCGCGTTCGTTGCGTTTGGCGAGCTCGATTTCACCCTCGCGAGTCAGCAGCGGAACGGTGCCCATCTCGCGCAGGTACATGCGCACGGGGTCATTAGTTTTGTCGCCGGTTTCCGGAGTTAGCTCGAGGTCTCCGAAATCATCGGCTTCGTCTTTCTTTTCGAAGTCGAGCTTGGGCTCTTCCAGGATTTCGACGCCGGCGCTGTCAAGATCGGTGAGCAGGTCGTCGAGCTCGCGTCCGGAGGGAAATTCCTCGGCCAGCAGATCGTTCACTTCGTCATAGAGGACGAATCCCTTTTCCTTGCCCTCTTCCATGAGATGTTTCAGCCGACCGTACTTTTCATCCGTTGCCACTGGTACCCCGCTCACCAGCGATCCCTGGGCCTTGATTCACTTTAGTGTACACCATCGCCAGCGACTCTCTGGCGGAGACAAACCCCTCACCACCAGGCCTCATAGTCGCGTTGCACCCCGCAGGCGCGCCCTGCGATCGAGCTCCTCAGCCAGCCGGATAGCCTCCGGTAAATTTCCCTCGCGTTCGGCCGATTTGATTTGCGCGCGCAATGCCGCCAACTCAGATTTGGGGTCCAGCGCCTGAAGGCTTCGCAGGCAAGCCAGAGCTTGTTCCTGGGCCTTCTCCTCCTCTAGTACTTCATCGGCGAAAATGACGGCCGACAATAGGTCCCGATCGGCCTCGGCCAGTCGTCCTTCCAAGTCCGCGAAACGGAAGGAGCTGTCGTCGGCGTGCAAGGCGAAAATGGCCTTGAATATGTGCCTGGTGACGAAGTGGTCGATGGCGGGCATTTGCTGCAGATGCGGCACGACTTCGGATCTGGCGTCCTGGCTAATGAGCAGCGAGTTGAGCAGCAGACGCTCGTTAGGAGGCACCTGCGGGCCGCGTTGGGCGCTGCGGCGTTCGGCCGAGCCCTGGCTGAAGTGGTCGCGCACCAGCTTCTCGTCCACGCCCAGGTAATCGGCCACGTCGTTGGCCACGGCGAATCGCTCCAGCCGGTCGGAAATCCGCTGGATGGCCGGCGCGACGAACTTGAATCCCTGCAAGCGGCCTTCGACGGTGCGCATGTCGAATTTTTTACGGGCGCGATCGGCCAGCCAGTGGAAATAGCTGGGCGCCTTCTCCAGGCGGCTCCGGTACACTTCCGCGCCTGCGTGTTTCACATATTCGTCCGGGTCGCGATCGCCTTCCAGCTCCAGCACGCGCACCTGGAACCCTTCATCGAGCAGCATCTGGATGGAGCGCTCGGCGGCGTTGGCGCCCGCGGCGTCGGGATCGAAATTCACAACGATGCGTCCGGAGTGCCGCTTGAGCGCGCGCACTTGCGTGTTGGTGAGGGCGGTGCCGCAGCTTGCCACCACATTGCGCACGCCCGCCGAGTACACGCCGATCGCGTCCATGTAGCCTTCCACGAGCACGGCGTAGTCGGATTTGCGGATGGCGTCCTTGGCGCGGTGCAGATTGTAGAGCACATAGCTCTTGCGATAGAGCGGCGTCTCGGGCGAGTTGAGGTACTTCGGTTCATCGCCGGCTCGCAGCGCGCGTCCGCCGAAGCCGATCACCTTGCCCGACTCGTTGTGGATGGGAAACATCAGGCGGCCGCGAAAGCGATCGAAGAATCCGCTGCCATCCTGGCGCTTCATCACCAGCCCGGATGGCTCGAGAATCTCGGGCGCGAAGCGCGAGCCGAACTGGCGCGCGAGTTGCTGGCCGGCTGCTTCGGAAAGGCCCAAGCCGAACTCGGCCATCTGCTCCGGGGTGACGCCGCGGCCGGCGAGATAGTTGCGCGCCTCGGCGCCGGCGGGTCCCGTCAGGTTGGCTTGAAACACGCCGGCGGCGATGTCGTGCATCTCCATGAGCGCGCCGCGCAGTTTTGAATCCGGATCCGAGTACTCGCGCTTGGGCATGGCGATGCCGTTGCGCTCGGCCAGCAGCTTCAAGGCTTCATAGAAGCTGATGCGCTCGATCTCCATCACGAAGTTGAGCACGTCGCCGCCGATGCCGCAGCCGAAGCACTTGAAGAACTGATGGCTGGAATGAACCGAAAAAGAAGGGGTCTTCTCGGTGTGGAACGGGCACAGCCCCATGTAGCGCGGCGTGCTGCCGACGCGCTTCAGGCGGACGTACTCGCCGATGGTCTTGACGATGTCGACCTGGGACTTGAGCTGCTCGACAAAATCCATTTCGCGACGGAGGTCCTTAGTTGGCTGCTGGTTTGGTTCCTGGCCTCATTGAAGCACGCCCGGGGGATTGCTTTTATGGTGACACACTGGAAGAAGAAACGGATGAACGTTCCCGATCCCGCGGTCATCGAGGTCGCCGGCGTCGCCGGGTTGGACGACGCGATCGCGGCTCTGCCCAATAGCGATGCGGTGTTTCTGGTGTGGGCGGGCGATCGGTCGGCATACCTGGCGAAGACCAGCATGCTGAGGCGGCGGCTGCTGCGCATCCTCAAGGCTGCGGAATCGCCGCGGCGCTCGCTCAATCTGCGGCAAGTGGCGACGCGCGTCGAGTACTGGCTCACCGCGTCGCGGTTCGAATCGATGCTGCTGCATTATGCGTTGGCGCGGCGGCATTTTCCGGAAGACTATGAGCGGCTGATCAAGCTGCGCATGCCCGCGTACGTCAAGCTGGTTCTGGCGAATGAATTTCCGCGCACGCAGGTGACCTCGCGGCTGGGCGGCGGCCGCGGGCTGTACTACGGCCCTTTTCGAACTCGCGCCGGCGCGGAGCTTTTCGAAAACCAATTCCTGGACCTCTTTCAGATTCGCCGCTGCCAGGAGAACCTGGAGCCGAGCCCGCAGCATCCCGGCTGCATTTACGGCGAGATGGGTAAATGCCTGCGGCCATGCCAGCAGGTGGTGAGCCCGGAAGAGTACCTGAGCGAGGTGAGCCGCGTGGAGGAGTTCCTGGCGGGCGATGGCGCTGGGCTAGTGAGCGTGACGTCGGCCGCGCGCGACCATTTGAGCGAAGAAATGAACTTCGAGGAAGCCTCGCGCCAACACAAGCGGCTGGAGCGCATCCAGGAAGTGCTGGCCTTGCGGGACGACCTGGTGAGGGACATAGACCACTTGTACGGCGTCGCGGTGGCGCCGTCGACTGCGGCGGACAGCGTGCTGCTGTGGTTCTTCTGTCAAGGCTCGTGGCAAGCGCCGGTGGCGTTTTCGCTGGCTTCTCAGATCTCATTGGACGCGCGCCTGCGGGAGCTGGTGGCGAGGATCGAGCCAGTGGCGGCGCCGTTGGCTGAACAGCAGGAGCACCTGGCGCTGCTGGCGCGCTGGCACTATTCGACCTGGAGCGACGGGGAATGGATCGGGTTCCAGAGTTTGGAGCATGTGCCGTATCGAAAGCTGGGCCGAGCGATTTCGCGGGCGCGAGCGACGGCGGATCGACGGGAGTTGCCACAGATCAGCCCAGATGGACATACATAGCCCGTCGTTCCGGGGATGCGCTGGGCGCGTGTGGATCAAGAGGTCCTCCGGGGTGGCATTGGGGCCGCGTCAAAGCGGACATATTCGATGTGGCGGGCTTCGTTGAGACGCACCAGGCGTTGTGCATGGCGTTCCACTCGGTCTTTGGAAAAAACGAAGCCAGCATCGGCGGGCTCCCAGGGAATTCCTTTGTGTTTATGGAATTCGAGGAGGGCGGCGGCCTCTCTGAGGTCGTGGCGCTCGCGGTGGCGGCGATCGGCTTGGATGTCGCGGAGCTGCTCAAGGGCGTTTTGAAACTGGCGGGAGAGGCGCTGGCTCTGGATGGTGAGGTTGTTGAGCAGGCGGTGGGCGTCGACGATGTCAAACGCCATTTCTTTAGTCATTGGGGCGGCCTGCTCGGTGGGCGGATTGGCGGCGCGGTCGAGCAGATCGGCTTCGAGGAGCGGGATGCGGTTGAGGCGCCAGGAGGTGTCGGCCAATTCCTGCACGAGTTGGGTTTCGGTGGCATTGGCGGGTTGATATTCTTCGAGGAACCGTTGGCGGTGTTGTTCGTAGGCGGCGGGGTCTTCGGAGGGCAGGACGGCGGAGCGGGCGGTCAGGCCGTGGCGCAGCGCGTTGAGCGACGAACGCTGCTTGCCGGATGCGGTGCGGGGACCGGTGGAGTGCAAGGCGTTGGCGCGGTTGATGGCCGCGCGATCCAGGGGAGCGATTGCTGGAGCTGACATAGTGTGACCTCGGAACCGGGATAACATGGGCGCCGGGCGGAAGATACGAGAGGGTTATGGAGGTTGTTGATAAGGGAGCAGGTAGCGCGGAGGAAGTTAGGTGACTGGGGCGGTCGGTGAACAGGGGGCAAATCCGGCAGCATTGGCGCTAAGAGCGTTATACGCACATCAACGGGTAGGGCGTTACCGGTCAGGTTGACGTCGGCAGATCGATGCTCTTGCGGAGAGCTTTTTTAACGGGGCGAAACAGAATGATCTGGATGTGAATCTACTTGTATCGGTAGCAGCGGGAATCCCGTGACGAGAAACGCGTATAACCGTCCCAGGCAATGGCGCGCCTTTTCCCGAGGCTCCATGATTGTAACAACCCTAAAATCGGTCGCGTTTATCCGCAAGGATTCCAAGATACATCGGACACGAATGGATGGGGATACGCCGAGCTTCAATATGATGCAGCGTCTGAGTGGTTCAAGCCTACGGGAGCGACAGCTCATTCGGCAAGGACGTTTGTCACAAGCGCCATACACTCGTAAAGACCAGAGACTTCATTTTCACGAACTACCGCCGAAGGTAGCCGTACGACAGCGTGAGCCAGTTCATGGGAGGCATCATGGCAACTACAAGAGTCGCAATAGCGCCAATGAAGGTGGCACAGATTCCTAAGGCAGGAGCCGATTTCCAGATCGTCGAGCGTGAAATTCCTAACCCGGGTGCGGGACAGGTGCGTATCAAGGTGCAAGCTTGCGGGATTTGCCACAGTGACGTGCTCACCAAAGAAGGCGGGTGGCCCGGTATTCAGTATCCCCGCGTTCCCGGACACGAAATCGCGGGGGTCATCGATGAACCAGGCGCCGGTGTAACCGCGTGGAAGAAAGGACAGCGCGTTGGCGTCGGATGGCACGGCGGCCAGGACAACACATGTCCCTCCTGCCGGCGCGGAGATTTTCGCAATTGCCAAAACCTGAAAATTCCAGGCATCAGCTATGACGGCGGCTACCAGCAATACATGTTGGCTCCGATCGAGGCGCTGGCGGCGATACCGGACAGTCTGAGCGACGCTGAAGCCGCGCCGCTGCTCTGCGCCGGAATTACCACCTACAACGCGCTGCGACACAGCGGCGCAATGCCTGGCGATCTGGTTGCGGTGCTGGGCATCGGCGGCCTGGGCCACCTCGGAATACAATTCGCAAATAAATCTGGCTACAAGGTCGCGGCTATCGGACGGGGATCCGAAAGCGCTGCGCTCGCAAAGAAACTTGGAGCCACCCTGTACATCGATAACAAAGCGACCAACCCGGCAGCGGAATTGCAAAAGTTGGGTGGCGCTCAGGTGATCCTGGCGACAGCCCCAAGCTCAAAAGCAATGTCCGAGCTGGTCGATGGTCTGGGGCCGAACGGCAAGCTCATGGTGATCGGTGCGACATTCGACGCCATTGAGGTCACACCGGTTCAGCTCATTTCCGGAAGTCGAAGCATTCAAGGCTGGGCCGCCGGAACACCAGCCGATTCGGAGGACACACTGCGCTTCGCCGAGCTAACGGGCGTGCGTCCCATGGTTGAAACATATCCACTCGAAAAAGCCGCCGAGGCTTACACGCGCATGATGAGCGGCAAGGCGCAGTTCCGTGTCGTTCTGACGATGTGACGAGAGCCTTCTTTGAAGAAGACCCGCCACGCGGCCCTCCAGCTACCTCATGCCAGACCGTATTTCAGATTTCTTCGTTTTTCTTCACAGTGCTTCATCTCACGAAGAGCTGGGCGTTGGCGGGGATGGTTCCCATCATATTCGGCGCCGGGATCTTACTCGGGCTGCTCGCCTGGTCCTCCAGATCGCTGATTCCCTGCATGATCGGCCACACCATCATGGACATCGGGCTATTTGCGTATTGGTGGACCGGGATCGCCGGCGAGTTCACGCTACGACCTATTGGAGAGACAGGTATGGATCGGGCTTTCGTGATCGCGTGCATCGCCGCATGCGCCATGCTTGCGACTACCCTGTTGGCGATATGGAGGCTCTGCAGTCTGCGTCAGAACGTGTAGGCGATACTCCCGCCACTTAAGGGACAACAGCAGGAATGTTCTGGAAACCAGTTCTGATGGGAAACGTGTTGGCCGGATAGGTCCCGAATGGTAAGCTGCACTTCCACTACGTTGAAGTGCGGTTCTGATAGCATCGTTGGGAAGGATAGTGAAGGATACGCCGTGATTCAGGAGTTACGAGCACAAGCGGCAAAGTTGCGACGAAGCTGGCCGTCTTCCGCCTGTTGAGAGGCTCTGAATGAAAACGTTCTCCTCCTTTGACGGAGCCCGGATCGCCTATCATGACGAGGGTGAAGGGCCGGCCATCATCCTACTCCATGGATTTGGGGTCGATGGCCTGCGCCAGTTCGGAGACTTCGAGCTCATTCTTCCGGGGCTGCAAAAACGGCAAGCGATGTTCCGAGAGGCGTTTGGGGGAGCGCCTCCGCTACCCAACCCTCCCCTCGAAGGAAGGCCAGGAATGGTCCGGGCACTGCTGGCGGCGGGTGCGCGAACCATCCTACCGGACATGCGTGGTTTCGGGGCTTCGGACAAGCCGAGAGAGAAAACCGCCTACGCAGATTCAGCGATGGCTCGGGACGTCATAGCTCTCATTGACCACCTCCATCTTGATGCCGTTGACTTGATTGGCTTCTCAATGGGGTCCGGCACAACTGCACAGGTGCTCGCGCTGCACCCGCCCCAGGTAAAGTCCGCTATTCTCGCTGGGGTAGGAGACTACGCCCTCGAGGATGGTGTTTTGGAATTTCCCAAGAATTGGCCGGTTCCAGACTCCGTGCCTCGTCCGCTTACACGTCGGGTGTGGGCTGAGGAGGGGGCAAGAATCCTGGAGCAGGGAGAAATCGTTCCTGGACACCTCGCCTCGGCCTCCCTCATGGCGGCTCGGGCGACGGGAGCTGATCCGAAGGTCCTGGCGGCTGTCATTCGCGGTGCGGTCGTGCCTACTTGGCCTGTGGAAGAACTCCGGAAAGTCGATATACCGGTCCTGATACTCAATGGCAAGGCGGACGCGGCCAATCAAAAGGTCGACGGGCTTCTCAAAGAAATCCCTACCGCACACTCCGCCGCATGTGAAGGCGACCACAACTCCACGCCTTACGAGCCTACATTTCAACGGGCCGTAGTCCAGTTCTTTGAAGAACAATGGCAGCTGCGCGGATGTGCGCCCACGCCTCGGAATTGAGCTTCGCTAACAAAAGGGCACCAGACCCAGAATTTGAAAAAGTACTGTACGGATGCCCCGTCACTCAGGAGTCAACCGCACTGCGGATGGCCGCGCGGGTCACTTGAACGGGATGCCGACCATCGGCAGGCGATCGGGCAGCGCGATTTGGCGCAGCCACGAGAGAGACACATCGTGACATTCGGCCCTTGCTGCTCGCCCAGGGGCGCGCCCAACCGAAGAAAAAGAATCAGGAGGGTCGAGTTCAGGCGCCCTCCCTCCCACATGGCCCACGGAGTTTCATTGGCCCAAGTCGTGCCTGAAGGTTCGTATGTGGCTTGCTAAACTTCTGATCATTTCCACAGCTCTCGCCGCGCAAGTCCCAGGCGGCCATGGAGGCCCCGGCTCCGAACTCATGCGCGAAGCGACTCGGCTTGATCTGGAAGGCCAGGGCGCCGATGCCCGCCAACTCCTCCAGAAGGCCATCGAATCGGCTGCCACGCCGACGGCTCGGGCGGATGCCCGGCGTGCGATAGCCATGTCCTGGGCTTTCGAGGGCAATTGCGAAAAGACCCGCGAGTACGAGCAGATGGTCATCGACTACTGGGTCACGACGGAAAAGGAACAGCCGCACAACGCCTTCTACCAGGAAGGGGAGATGGCCGATGAAGCCGCGCGCGTCTGCATCGATTCCGGAGACCTGGATGCTGCCCGGCAGTGGTACGACAAGGGTCACTCTCTGGGCCTGAAGGAGCCCGATATCTCTGAAGACCGCAAGGCTCTGTGGGAGTACCGCTGGGAGCACGCCGAGGCCCGCATCGCCGCGCGTCTTAGCGATCGGCCCGCGGCCGAAAGGCATGTTGCTGCGGCCAAGGCCGCCCTGGACAGCATGCAAGCGCTGCGACAACAGCAGGAGCCCTTCTTGCCCTACCTCACCGGCTACGTGGCCTTCTATCTGGGCGACTACGAGCGGGCCCTGGCGGACCTGCAGAAGGCCGATCAGGGTGATCCATTCATCCAATGCCTGCTCGGCCAGACGTACGAGAAGCTCGGCGACAAAGATCAAGCTATGGAGTGCTACCGCAAGGCATCGATGACCCACGCACACAACCCACCCGCCGCCTACGCCCGACGCTTCGCCCGCAAGAAGCTCGGTTGATGCAAAGTTGGGAAATAGTTGACGCCCTTTCGTAGAGTTCTGTCCGGATGCGCCGGGATACGGGCGTTGGCCGGTTTCTGTGATGTCATGAGCCGACACTAGGCAGGCGCCCCTGCTTCGCTCAGCCGCACAAGAGGATGGTACAAGCCGATAGCTACTCTGCTGCACAACGCGCCAAAGCGTGTTTCAGCCGAGGCTGGTTCTGACGAGTTCGCAGGCGACAGAGACGGCCGCGCTTGACAAACCTCCTGGCTACTTTTTCGCGCCCTCTCCGGCGGCTTGGTCCGCGTCCTGCTTGCGTGCACCGCGCATCACGTCGCCCAGAGCGTAGTTGCCTTCGTGGCAGGCATACTCCAGGATCGGCTTGTCAGTGGCGGGCCAAGTCAATTCGCCGGTCCACGGGCGGTCCCAGGTGGATGGGTCTTCCACGGTGAAGCGATACAAAAGCGTTTTGTCGTCAATGCGCGACAGGCGCTCGATCACGTGGAGATTTTCGGTGGATCCGTGGAACCGCGTTTTGTCGGTGAAATTGGTGGTGTCGATCACCAGCGTGTCGCCTTCCCAGTGCCCTACCGAATCGCCCATCCAGAGGCGGAATTTCTTGTCGAGATGCGCCGCGTTCATCCGAACGACGCGCGCGTCGTGAATCATCTCGCTCAGGATCATGATGGTGTCCGACGTTTGCACGATCTGATGCAGGTCGTTATAGAAATAGTCCGGCAGCGCCGGGGGGCCGGAGGTGGAGCCGAATCCGAGGATGCAACGCTCACTGAGCGGACGCTGCTCCGGATTATCGTATTCGCCGCGCCGGGTGGCGGCGTTAATATCCTGGTTTTCGCCCGTGTCCGACGTCGGCAGCCCAAACGCGTTGGCGTGCCGCTTCTTTGCGGCGGCGTTGAAAGGCGGCACATGCCCGTCCGGCGGATCAACGACGATGGAGGTTCGAATCTGCCCGTCCACTACCATGTATGCCGTGCCCTGGTTCAGCCACAGACGATCGTAACCTCCGACCGCGCCACCGCCGGCCTTTTCCAGAATTTCAAAAAACGATTTGCCCTGGGTCGTGTCGCCGCCTACTGGCAGCGCGGGGCGATTCGGATTCAACTTCGTGGCGTCTACAGCCCTGCGGGCGGCTTCGGCTTTCTGGAGCTTCTCGGCTTGCTCCTTGGACAGCACCGGCGGATCGCCGGGCAGCCGCTCCATCGGGGTCATGGTGGCCAGGTCGTAAGTGCCCTGCAAATCCGGATGTCCATCCGGCATGCGGGGGATGGCCGACTTGGCAGCAGCCTTCGCGGTCTGGGCCGTCCCGGGGAGAGCCGTCAGGAACATCAACGACACGGCCACCAGGGCGGCGATGCTGGTGCTTGAGATGAATCGATTGCGCATATTCAAAACTCCTCGACTATTTCCTGCGGGTGCTTCTGGTACAAGCTGTCGGCAGGTCTTGGGATGGCTACCATTGCCGTCAACACGGACTCGCTATTAGTCGGCGTGACCTTGATCCACTAAATCTATCTTATTCCAACAACTGCCGGCGTGGCTGCGCCGATGTTGCGATGCCTGCCGCCGCCTATTACAGGTCGCTTTGGCGGGACCGAAGCGTTGACATGATGGGAGGCGTGTTGTAGCCTCTCGCTAGTGAGCGGAGCAATCCGATGAGCGTGTGGCAGCGCTGGGTCCGGCAGCCGCAGAAGGTCTGGTTGCGAAGGGCGCTCTTTCAGGTGCATTTATGGACCGGCATCGCCGTCGGCCTTTACATCCTGATGATCAGCGTGACCGGCAGCGTACTGGTCTACACCAACGAGCTTTACAGAGCAGCGACACCCGAACCGATTCTCTCGAAGGGTTCAGGACCACGACTGACGGATGACCAGCTTACGGCGGCGGCCACGCGCTTGTACCCCGGCTACCGGTTGGTGCATCTCGGCCGGGCGCTGGATCCGGATCAGGCGGTAGACGTCTGGCTACAGCGCGGCGCTGAGAACAAAAAGCGGCTGTTCGATCCCCGGAGCGGCAGCGATCTTGGCGATTCGGTCCCAAGCGGCATACGGGCGATAGCAAAACTCCTCGATCTGCACGACAATCTGCTGGCCGGACCAACCGGGCGGAAAGTGAACGGCGGCGTCGCACTGATCGTGCTGGCGCTGGTGGTTACGGGTCTGGTGATCTGGTGGCCGGGCATCAAGACCTGGCGCCGCAGCCTGAGCTTGCATCGCGGCGTGGGATGGAAGCGCTTGACCTGGGACCTGCACAGTATGATCGGCTTCTGGAGCCTGGGATTCCTGGTGGTGTTTGCAGTAAGCGGGGCGTATCTCGGGATTCCCGATCCGCTTCAGAACCTGGCCGACCGGCTGGAGCCTCTGAGTGCCGCGAATGCCGGGGCACGCGTAGGCGACCGGCTGATTTTCTGGCTGGCGACCTTGCATTTCGGCCGCATCAACGGCATAGGGTTTCCTTGCGGCGGCCCCGGGCTGTGCGACCAGACGACGAAGGCGATTTGGGCGATATTTGGAATGGCCCCCGCGGTGATGTTTGTAACCGGCGCGATCATGTGGTGGAACCGCGTGCTGCGGCCCCGGCTGGCGAGCGGTCGCCGGCCGGCTCGTTCTGATGCTGTGACAGCCTCATAATCCGTTCGGATCTGCCGGACGCACTGGAAATCCAGAACTCGTGCGGCGCTTCGCAGACGGCGCGGGATCTCGAGCGCGCCTTAGTTTGTGCCCATGGTCCGCGTTTCTTCGCCGGGCGCCGGGTTGCGGCCCGCTGGAACATTAGGAAAAGCGGGACATTGGCGCAGGGCCGGGATGAACAGCGTCCGCAATCGCGCCACGCTGGCGGTGCGATCCTCGCGCTTGGCGGCCAGCGCACCGGCCACAACACGCGCCACTTCGCGATGCTGGTCCGTGACACCCTCGAACCGGAAGCGTTCGGCCAGCGCGCGCTCGATCTGCTCGTGAAAGCCGCGGCCGCGCAGGCTGAGCTCTCCGGTGAGCGCTTCGAACGCGATGACGCCCAGCGCGTAGATGTCGGTTCTCTCGTCCACTTCCTCGCCCATCAATTGTTCGGGCGACATATAACCCAGCGTGCCGACGACGGCGCCGGCCACGGTCAGGCTCTTCTGATCCGCGAGCTCCGTCTCGCGGACTTTGGCCAAGCCAAAGTCGAGGATCTTGACGGTTCCGCCTGCGATCAGGATATTGTCGGGTTTGAGATCGCGGTGAATGATATGGGCGCGATGCGCGGCCTCGACGCCGGCGAGCAACTGATCCATCAGTTCGGCGCAAACCAGGGGCGGGAAGGCGCCCATGCGACGCAGGTTGGCGCGCCAAGTGGCGCCGGTCACGAACTCCATCACCAGGTAAGCGCCGCTGGTTCCCAGTTCGCCGCAATCATGCACCCGGACGATGTTGGGATGGTCCAGGCGGGCCGAGGCCCGAGCCTCGCGCGCGAAGCGCCGGATGGCGGCGGCATTGCCGAACCAGGCGCCAGTCATCACCTTGAGGGCCACGGCGCGGCCCAGCCGCAAGTCCTGCGCCTGGTAGACCGCGCCCATGCCGCCCTTGCCGACTAACCGGTCCAGCCGGTATTTTCCTTCGATCACGCGTTCCACGGGAAGCGTCAAAGCCAGCTCCGCGCCATCCTGTTCGCAGCGCTGGGCGCTGGAGTCGTAACAAGCGCCGCAGGCGGGGCACTCCTTCACCAGATTGACCTGCCGCGATTCCAACTTGGCCAGCACGTCGGCTTGCATCTGGCGCTCGCGGCGGACGCGCTCGCGCAGCGAAAGATTCTCCGCCACCAGCCCGATTTGTGCGGCCACGGCTTGCAGCATCTCGCGGTCCTTGCGCGTATAAGGCTCCTCGGATTTCTTCTGGCCCAGCAGCACGATGGCCAGCAGACGGTCGTCGGCGCCCAGCACGGGAACCAACAGGTCAACCTGCTGCGAATCCAGCCAGGCGGCTTCCAGGGCCGGGAGCGAGGCTCGCAACTCGCTCCAGCTTTGAGCCGTGCGGCGCTGCTCCATCAGGGACACCAGCGCCGCCGAATCGGGAAGATCGCGCACCCCTTCCAGCTCCTTGGTGGAGTAGGACACCGAAAATTCCGGCCGGAACTCGTCGCGGTAGAGGACCGAGACGAACCCGGCGTGCAAAGCCGCCTCCAACTCCTCGCTCAGCAAGCGGGCGATCGCGGCCACCGAGTCGAGTTGTTTCACCGATTCGGCCAAGCGAATCAGCATCTGTTCGCAATCGTAGGCTTCGCGGAAAAAACGCTTGTCGATGGACGTGCTGAGCGGTCCGCGAAACCGCAGGCTGAGCGCCGTTGCCCCCAACAGGACCAGGTTGAACCACGCCGCGCGCCCGGTCAGAAGCTGGCCGACAGTCCTGTCCCGGTTGGTCGCAAACACCAGCACGATTCCGGCCACGGGTAAGAGCAAGATGATGCGCAGAACGTTGGTGGCCAGCAGATATTGCAGGCCCAAGCGCAGCGCAACCCGCATTCCCAGGACGCGATGCTTGAGAATCGCGTAGCCCATGGTGACAGGCATGATGACCACCATGAAGTTGGAAATGCGCGTACCCACGGTGATGAAGCCGACCCACTCCTGGTCCACGCCGGCGGCTTTGAGCATTCCCCAGATCACCTGGACCGCGACACTCGGGAGCGCGCCGGCCAGCGTACCCCAGGCTACCCAGCGCAGCCTGCGCCGGAGGTCGCCTTCCATCAGCCTCGAGTAGTTGCGCCACCCGACCGCCAGAACAGACACCAGAGCGACGGCGAGGAAGAACAATTGCGCCGAGCCGAGCACGGAGGTAGAGAACGCGTAGGCCTGGTAGTGATCGAAGATCACCGTTGACGCGACGCCTGATCCCATGGCATGCACGAGATTCACCAGCGTTGCCGGCGCCCAGAGCACGACCGCCAGAGCAAACAGCGCGATCCGCAACACACGCCATCCGCCGCGCTCCGGCGCGCTGGCCGGGAAAGCCGCAAAGAAGAGGTAGGAAAACAAAACGTGCAGCGGCTGCACCGAGGACAGCGCCAGAGACACCCACAGCGCGAAGCCCTGCAGCATTCCGCCCAGGGGATTGGAAGCCACCCACAGCATGAACATCGCGAGCAGCATCGAGACACCGAATCCGTAGCGACCCGTGTCATCGGCCGGCCGGAAGAGCCCGATCAGCAAGCCGGTACCGAGAAAAGCCAGCGCCACCAGCAGGAACAAAGGACCCCAGGCGAGAAAAGACTCATCGGGCCGCACCAGGAAGCGGAGCGGCACCGTCAATCGCTGGCCCTGGCGCTGGATAGTGACGTCGTAGGCGCGATCGGGCGGCGCGTCGGTCAGCCGGAACAGCGGACCGGTGCGGGAGACGCGCGTGTCGCCATCGATGGCCAGCAGCCGATCGCCGGGGCGCAACTTGCCATCGGCTGGACCGTCGTGGTCAACTTGCGCGACCGCCCAGCCGCTCGCCACCGGCGCCGCTCGCCAGCCGACGACCTTCTGCCAGCGTCCCAGGCGAAACAGGTTGACGCTCTCAAAGACGAAACACGCCGAAAGCAGGATTCCCGCCGCGAGCGCGAACCAGAAGAACCCAGGTTTTCCTCGCAGATTCACGTTTACCTTATCGTGCAGCCGCGCGATGCCCCACCGCAACCGCGTACAGCGCCGCCTCGGTGCGGCCATCGATCCGCAACAGCGCGTTGAGGCGGGAATCGACGAATCCGCCCAGGCAAACAGCGCCCAGGCCGCGCTCTTCGGCGAGCAGACAAATATTCTGCGCGACGTGGCCCGCTTCGAGCAAAGCGAAGCGATATCCGCGCGGCCCGTATTTGTCCTGCGTGCGCGCAAACACGGCCGCGAGCACGATCACCGCGGCGGCCGATTCCGCCCAGGGCTGACCGTAAAAACTCGCGGTCAACTCACCGGGCGCAGGGGCGGGAGCCACCGTTTCCAGCGCATGATCGCGGGTGACGTAGTGGGCGATGCCCGCGCGAGTAATCAGGTACTGTTCCAGCGGATAGAGTCCACCGGCCGACGGCGCCGCGCGCTGGTACACGCCGCCGTCGATTCCCGTGATGCCATAGGCACCCGCTAGCAACACGGCAAGATCTTGCGCATCCAGCTCTCGCGGCGCGAAGTCGCGGTAGGATCGCCGCCGGCGAATGACGCGCGAGAGCGGCGTGTCCGCGTTCGCGGGCAACCGCGCGATGTCGGCGCCATCCTCTTTGTACAGCGGGCGCCAATCGCCGTCCGGAACATTCCACGGCTCTGAGTTGAGGTGATAAAGAAGCGACAACGATGTGGCGTCCTGCGCAGGCAGCATAGACCTCCTTTTTATGCCAACGGATGTGGCGCGGGATTCCAATTCTTCTTCGGCGCGCGGCGGCTGCCGAGCCGTTCCATTCCGTATCCGAAGTGGATGGGCTGAAGCCCGGTCACCACGACGCGCGCGACGCGGATAGGGAATTCTTCGAGCTCGGGCGCGGTGATGTCGACATAAGCCGTGCGGCAGCCGGCCCGAGCCAGCTCCTGGACACAGAATTCGATATCGCCGGCCAGCGAGCCCGTGCTGCGATTGGTCCCATCCGCCGTCGTATCCGAATCAAGAAACGCAAACTCTGTCAACCGCTGCGGCGACGCATAGTAGCCGGCGTGATCTTCGAGTGTCCGCACGTCGGACGGCGTTTCGAGCCGGGAGCCCGCATCCGGCGGCACGCCCGGCCGCACCTGGCACAGCTCGAACAGCGCTTTGCGTGCGGCGACCGAGGGATCCAAATGACAGCCGAGTCCCACCACGGCGGCCGGACCGCGCCCGGCCGGGTCGACCGCCAGCGCCAGGATGACCGCGATCGGCACCGGCGAGGAAAGCCGGTACAAGCGCACCGCGACGCCGCGGCGCCCGTAATGCGGAACGATGGATCGGTCGAGCGCGCCCGACATCGAGCTGTCGGCGCGGGCCGCTGGCTGGCGCGCGAGCCAGGTCACCGTGAATGCATCGCGCTCGACCACTTCGAAGAGGCCGGCGAGGATGGCGCTCTGAAGATCCGGACCGGCGGCCATTCCAGTGGAGTCGGGCGGCGCGAGCAGGTCATCGAACGAATTCAAATAGACCAGTTCTGCGGGCAGCCATACCGGACGCAAGCCGGGCAGTTCGCGGCCGCGCACCCAGCCGATCGGACGCGCAGGATCGAAC
>DASQHQ010000142.1:0-4184 GCA_035632015.1 Bryobacteraceae bacterium | reverse complement strand
CCAGCCCCACAGATTGCCGTCCGGAGCGCCCACACTGTGGATCACTACGTAGAGCAAGCCCTTGCGCAACGCCTCCACCTCCGGCTGTGTCAGTTCCACTGCACCGGAAACCTCGCCGGACGCGGCCTTGGACACTGTCAGCTCGTGGATCATGACTCCCCGCACTCCGGTCATCTTGCTCTGATGCAGGCTGGCTGCGGTAGCCGCCGACCGCATGCCTTCGAACGTTCCGCTCAAGGTAAGCTTGGTCCCCGCCAATACCGCCGAGACCGATCCGTGACCCGTAATGCTGGGCGCCAATTGCGCATCGATCGGCACGGGAGAAAGGCGGGTCTTAAAAGAGTCCCGCGTTTGCGCCCCCAGCGTCCAAACAATCGCCATGGCCACGAAACCCGCTACCAGACATCGTTTCATGTTCGCTCCAGAAGGCGGCAGCATATCACATTGCGCTACGCCGCTCTTATGCGCGGGTTGCAACCCGCTTGCCGGCGAGCACGGTGGCACTCGGGAAGAGTCTCAGGCGCCCAGCCCGTTTGTTCGCAAAATTATCCACGAATTCGAAGGTCCCTTCCCTCAGTTCAAGCACCGCGACGTCGGCCGGCGCACCGACTCTCAGCGTGCCCCGGTTGCGGAATATCGGAAATGCGCGAGACGCATTGACCGTGGCGCGCGCAACCACTTGGTCGACCGACATGCCCAGCATGAGAAACTTCGACATAACGTTCGGAAAGTCGATTACCTGGGTGGTGCGGCCTTCCGGAGTCCAGTCGGTCGAGAAAGTGTCAGGCAGGAAGCCCGCCTGCAGTACGCGTTCGGCAATATCCCACCGCAAATGGCCGGTGCGCCCATTGCCGAGATCGAACCGGACGCCACGGCGGCGGGCGGCCATCACCTCCGGCAGAATGTGCCCGGTGTCGTCGATGATACTGTTGGGCGGCGGCGCAAACATGTGGGTGACGACATCGCCGGGTTTGAGGAGCGCGACAAGCTTGGGCAGCGGCGACGCCGTCTGACCCATGTGGATCATCACGGGCAGATTGAACATGGAGGCGACCTCTTGCGAACGCCGGAGCACCTCGAAGTCATTCGGGCCGGCGACGTCCCGCGAAAGCCGCGCTTTAACCCCGGCAATCATCTCGCGGTTGCGCCCGATAGCTTCGCGCGCGGCGCTTACATCGGCGCGGCTGAGGTCCATGGTGTCGCCTTCCGGCAGGATACCGGCACGCCCGATGTTGATCAAAACCCGGCACTGTTGCGGCGCCGACTTGGCCACCGCTATGGCTTCGCCGATGCGATCCGCGCCCTGCGTTCCCGCATCCACCAGCCCCGTCACGCCATCGGCGAGGCACTGCGCCGGTCCATCATGGATACGCGTCGCGTGGGTGTGAATATCAATCAAGCCGGGTACGACCAACTTGCCCCGCGCGTCCAGCGTTTCGACGCCCTCGGCCGGGATGCTGGCTGCGACCGCCATGATCTGGCCATTCGAGATCGCCACGTCACGGATCGCGTCAAGCTGGCGCGAAGGATCGATGACCCGTCCGCCTTTTATGATGAGGTCGTATTTCACCGCTGTCGCCGCGAGCGCGTCCGGAACTCGGACAAATGCCGCGGTTGCTGTACAGATGAATTGGCGCCGGTTCATCAATTCCCTCCAGATCGCCGCAGCCTTACAACACCGCTGAATCGTTCCCTAACAAAGCCCGCCGAACAATCTTGATGGGCGGAACGCCCTGTGCCAGGAAAGCGTCGTGGAACGCCTGCAACGTGTATTTCCCGCCTTTCAACGTCTTGTAATCCTGGCGTAACTTCAGAATCTCCAGTTTTCCCAGCGTGTACACCAGGTAAGTCGGATCCGACGTGCCGCGCTTGGCTTCCTTTTCGGCCACCGGCCGCACTTGGTATCCCTCCTGGACGAAAAACTCCAGGGCTTGCTCCATCGTCATCTTCCCGGTGTGCATCTGGATTCCCACAATGTAGCGCGCGTCGCGCAGCAGGGCGTCCTGCAACTGCCCCAGCCGCAGCTTGGGATCGCCGTTGCCATAGCCTTCATCCAGCAGCATCTGTTCGGTGTAGTGCGCCCAACCCTCCGCATTCGATCCGCACCCGAGCAGCTTCCGCACTTTGGTCGGCGCCTGCTGCAGCCACAGAAACTGCACGTAGTGGCCTGGATAAACTTCGTGCACCGCTGTGCTTATGATGGTTCCGCGATTGAAGCCTTCCAGATACTCTTCGACTTCCTTTGCGGGCCAGCCAGGCTCGGGCAGGGTGACGTTGAAGAACGCCTCCTGGGCGACCTTTTCATACGGCCCGGGCGTATCCATCGACGCCGTGCTCAGCGCCCGCATGAAAGGCGGTGTTTCTTCCACAATCGGCGGCGCCGTCGATGGAATCGTGAGGATGCGGTGCTGCTCGATGTAGCCTCGCAAGCCTCCGAGCACCCCACGGAATGCCTCCAGCAGCCTGCCAGCGGGGGGATGGTCGCGTTCGAGTTCCTCCAGGATCTGCTGCGGCGTCCGTTTTGGATCGATCTGCGCCGCCACGCGCTTGAACCACTCCTGGTTGCGATGCAGATCCTGGTAGCCCATCTCCAGCAGCTTGTCGACCGGCGTATCCACCATCTCGTCGTACAGCAGCTTCTTGCGATAGGTCTCCGCGCCGATACGAAAATCGCCGTGGGAGTGCGGCAGAAGATCTTTCTTCAGATAGGCCTGGTAATTGTTCAACGCCTCGATCGCCGCCTGGTTAGTCTTCTTGAACTCGGCCAGCAACGGCGCATCGGCGACCTTCTCAAACGCTTTCGGCACGTCTTTCTGAAAGAAGGCCACGATCCCCGGCATCTGCTCCAGCGCGACTTCCGTGTAGACCTGGGGCGGGTTCCTCAAATTCTCCCGCGCCGATTGAAAAACCCGCGGGATCAGCCGCTCGCGCTCGATCACTGCTTTCAGCCGATCCGCCGCCGGCGCGAAATTCCGGCTCATGATCACGAAGATCGCGTTCGTTACGCCCGACGAGTAGCGGTCCGGATTCTTCTCCCATCCACGCACCGTCTCGAGGCTGAGAAGTGAGCCGCGAATCTGCGCCAGCACCAGTTCCCGGTCGTCTGCGATGGATGGCGAGAGTCCCCGCGGATCGAAGTTTCGCACCTCGCCTTCAAATTTGTGCAGCGCGTCGATTTGAGCCTGAAGCTCCGCTCTCGACGCAGAGGAGAGCTGCTTATCGTATTGGTGAAAGCCCCAGGCGGTCGCCGCTGCAGGGTCGAAGGGCAGCACGGCTTCATCGAAGAACCGGTCCGCCAACCGATTGAACTCTGCATCGCGATGCTGCGCGAAGGCCGTAATTCCAAAGCCTAAAATGAACACCAGGCCCGATCTTTTCATCGACCCGATTATAGTCCGTGGAGCCCCCTCCGAATGGGTCCGGCGAAGGGAATGGGCGACGTCTGCAAGGCCGGGACTGCGCACTCGACCGCCTGGCGGCGCTGAAAGTCCGCCAGGAACTGGCCGGCCATCCCGGCATGCTTCAGCGCTTCAAGCAGGAGTTGATCCTCGCGCGCGCAAAATTGCGCGGCTCTCCGCATCGCGCCGCAGGTTCGTCCCGGCGGCGACAAAGGTCACTGGCCAGACTCCCGGAGCCTGCCGTCAAGCAATGTCTTCGTGATGTGTACCTGGACTTAGAACGGGCTCTTGGCCGTCTTGGGCCACAGCACGCCCTGGTCTTGCTTGGCGACCGGCCCCACGCCCTTGAAGACGAACTTCTGCACCCGCTGCCCGCGATACGTCTCGGTGGTGAAGATGTTCCCCTTCGAGTCGGTGGCAATGCTGTGCACTGCGTAGAAGGCGCCCGGCTGCCGGCCGCCATCGCCGAAGCTGGTCAGCACGTCCAGCGTGTCGCGGTCCAGAATATGTACCTTCTCATTCGCGCCATCCGCCAGATAAATGTACTTCTGCTGCGGATCTTTCGAGAAAGCGATATCCCACACCGAGCCATCGCCCAGCGTGTTCTTGTAGAGGATCTTCTCTTTGACGAAGGTCCCGTCGGCCTTAAACACCTGGATGCGATCGTTCACGCGGTCGCAAACATACAGCAGGCCGTCATTGGAAAGATCGGCGCAATGCACCGGGTTGCGGAACTGCTGCGCGACCGGAGCATCCGGATTGTACGGCCCGGCGTTGGTGTCGTCA
>DASQHQ010000141.1:0-65154 GCA_035632015.1 Bryobacteraceae bacterium | reverse complement strand
AAAAAAACGCAACGTGGGAATGCGCTGATTGAATTCGCGATCGGCTGGTCGGTTCTATGGCTGATCTTTGCCGGCATCTATCAATTCGGCTATAGCTTCTACATCTACAACGTTCTGCAGACGCAGGTAGCCAACGCCGCTGAGCTGGGTTCGGTGCTACCGTATGACACCAGCAATCCTTCGGCATTCACGACCACCTTGCAGAACATGGTGCTCTACAGTGACGAGACTGCCGGCAACTCGCCGTGCGTGCCGGGACTGACGGCGGCCAATGTCAACGTCAACGCTAAGACCGATGCCAAGGGCACGCCTAGCGATGTTACAGTCAACATCCAAAACTACACCATCAGTGCGATTTTTGCGTCCTTTACGCCCGTTAACAAACCCCGAGCCACGGTTAAGTATCTCGGTGACGTCATCTGTTCGGGTTGCTAGACAGGGATAGGGGGGCCAGATGAAACGACTGAAAATGCCGAGAAAACCGCGGGCGGAAAGAGGCTCGACCCTGGTGGAGAGCGTCCTGGTGCTGCTGACCATGGTCAGCATGATTATCTTCATCATGGACATGGGGCGGATGCTACTGGTGCAGCAGTTCATCTCCGAGCGGGCCCGCACGACCGTCAGAGCTGCATCGGTGAACAACTGGAGTTCGGACCAAGTGAAGAACTACCTGTGCTACAACAGCACGTCGGCTCCCTCGGGCGGCACGTCCACGCCAGGATACATGGGCCTGCTACCTTCTCAAGTGACTTACGGCACCTTGGGTACCGCGGGCAGTTGGGATTACCGGCTGCAAGTACAGGTTTCCGGCGTTCGGATGTTTACCTGGATTCCATACATGTCGGGCCAGTATACTGCGGCGCCGATCACCGCGACGTTCCCCGCTCAGAGTCTGGGCGCCACAAACTGAACGGGTACGTGAAGGCTCCCTTGGGCCTTCGGTGCGTCCGTATCGCTAGGCCGTGGCGGCCGGATCCGCCGGCGCTTGTTGCGGTCTGAGAATCTCGTCAACCAAGAACAGGTCGGTCAGTAGCGCCCGCAAATGGATGGATGCGTTCAGATTGTCGATCAACTGAGAACTGATCGCGGGTTGGGCCAGCACCATCTCGATGGCAGCCAGTGAATCCGCTGCGTCGCGCTCCAGAACTTTGAGAAACGCGCGGTAGCGCTCCACCGGCTCCAGTCCGGCTTCCGATACCGCAGCGGCATAACTATCGGAGAGCCCGGACAACGCTTCCACGCATTGCCGCAGGAAATGGCGGAGCTGCCCGCCGGATTCGTGGCCTTCGTCGCCCGGGAGCCCCTGCGCCGCATACGCGAGCATGAACTCGTAACACTCTTCGATGGCGCTGCAGCGCTCCCGGACGTCCGCCGGCATGCTCAGGCCGAGGCCTTGGCTCCTTTGGATGATCCAGAGCTTGCCTCAACCGCCCAGCGCTCCGGATCGTGGTGTTCCAGATAATACTCCTTGGGAAGCGACCCGAACACCATGGACTTGGTGAGCACGAACTTCTCGGGCCGGACCGCGAAGTAGATGTGCACCATCACCAGCGCGATCAGTCCCACGCCGGCCAGCCCGTGGAGCACGTACATCAGCCCCCAGGTCATGTCGCCGAACAGATACGGGTTGCGCGGGAAGAAGACGGTGCGCACGCGGAACATCATGAACACGCCGGTCACAATGACCGCCAGCCCCGTCAGCACGATCACGCCGTGGTAGAGTTTGTTCTCCAGCGGGTACTTGGCGAATCTGCGCGGCGGCGGCGCGTCCTGTCCCATGAAGCGCTTGATTCGTCGCGATGCGTCGTCGACATCGGCCTTGTCCGGCCAGATGGACCAGAAGTCCAGCCAGAAAGACGCATGGATGATGTGGTAGATGATGGAGACGGTCAGCACGGCGCCCGCGATCCAATGGTAGGTGACCCAGGGAAACTGGACTCCTACCCTTGGAAGGAAGGCGGTGATGAGCAGCGCCAGCATGGCGGCCGCCATGATCCAGTGAAACAGCCGCGCGGCCAGCGAATGTCTGGCCACGCGTTCCGGAACGCTGGCCGCAATTTGTGGCGAGGCGCCGCCGCCTTGATATTCTTCGGCCTTGGCGAAATACCGCACGTAGATGGCGTGTACGATCAGAAACAGCAGTCCGGCGACTGCAGCGACATAGATCAGCCCCCACGCGATGTGAATCGGGACGTCCTGTCCCCAGGGACTCGTCGCCCACTGTACTAAGCCCACGTTGCCACCTCCACACCGGCAATAGCGCGTTTGACCAGGTTCCGCATCAGCGGAATCTTGTATGCGTTGAACTGCAAGGGAACTGCTCCTTCGACGGCCAGCTTGCCGCCACTCTCTCCGGTGGACGCGTTGCGCGGCTTTCCACGAACCGCGTCCTCCACCGCCTTCAGACGCAGCGGGCGAGCCGCTGCCCCATTCACCGCAATCCGGACACGGTCGATGTTGCCGCCCGAGAGCACCATGGCCGAGGCGACATTCATCAGCGCGAAGTCCCACACGTTCCGGTCGCGCACTTTCTCAAAGTAGAATTGTGCGCCGGCGAATGTAGACGGAATGCGAATAGCGGTGAGCAAGTCCCCGGGCCGCAGGATGTTGAGGCGCATGATGTCGATGTCCGGACCGATGAAGTAGTCCTCGGCATCCACCACGCGCTCGCCCTTGGGCGTGCGAAGCACGAATTTGGCGTCCAGGGCGATCAAGGCCGGCGCGGAGTCCGACGGGTTGACCGCCACGCAGCGGTCCGCGTCGAGAATGGCGTGCTCGCGATTCCGCCCGGTAGGCGTATCGGCGTAGCAAATGTTGCCGCCGGCCCGGTAGCAGGGCCAACCCGCCCGGTAGTAGTGGCAGCGGGCGTCCTGCGACACATTGCCGCCGATGGTGCCCTGGTTGCGGATTTGCGGCGAAGCTGCCAGCTCGGCCCCTTGCGACAGCAGGCCGAACTTCTGCTTGATGATGGGGTTGTTGACCACCTCGGTGAGCGTGGTCATGGCGCCGATTTCGACGCCGCCGTCGGAGCTGGACCGGACCCCGCGCAGCTCGTCGATGCCGCTCAGGTCGACCACCACCTTCGGCTTCTTGATCCGATCCTTGAGCCAGTCGAAGCTATCCAGCCCTCCGGCCATCACCCAGGCGTCCCGTCCGTGTTGCTCGAGCAACTTCTGCGCGTCAGCTACGGAAGTGGGCTGAAGCAGATCAAAAGCGGGCATGACATCTCGCATTACAGCCATGGCTCTTCTCCTTTCAATCTCCCTTAAATGTGGGCCATCAGCGGGTGTTGCATGGGCCTGCCCGCTTCGAGCGACGTCAGAATGGTGTCGGCGTACACCGGCGCGCGCCGGAACACCTCGTCACCAACCGCATCGGAAATTGCGTTCAAGATCGCCGCGCATCCGCCTCCCACCGGAGGCTCGCCGATGCCGCGCGAGCCGACCGGCGTTTCCGGATCCGGAATATCCAGCGCCGCCCATTGCATGTTGACCGGAACGTCCAGAATCGTGGGCGGCTTGCTGTGATGGAAGCGCTTCGAGAGCATAGCGCCATAGGCCGGATCCATCACCCATTTCTGGCCGATGGCATGCCCGATGCCCAGAGTAGACCGGCCCAGAATCTGGCCGCCCAACGCCCTGGGATGGAGCACGCTGCCGACGTCGGCGTACGCCAGGAAGTCCACGATGTGGTACTTGCCGGTTTCGACGTCGACTTCGACCTCGGCGAAAGTAGCGACGAAGGAGTGGGTCTGTCCGTCGTGCGGGTACTTATCGCGCGCGGAAGCCACCAGGCCCTGGCCGGCCAGAGCCTGCACCGAAGCCTTGGTGAACCGGTTGACGTCCGGATTGGCTTCGTGGCCGTCGTAGATGCCGCCCATTTGAATCGCTTTCTGCGCGGCCTGCGCCAGCGTCATCCCGGCGCCGCCGCCTTTGCGGAAGACGCGCTCATTGGCGACTTCGTAGTTCTCCGGCGAACCGCCCAGCGACTTCGCGGCGATCTCCTGCAGCCGTTTCTTGGTCTCCATGGCGACTGCGTGCGCAGCACGCGTCATGGCGTGTGTGGTCTGGCTGCCACCGGAAACGCAAGTCCATGGCAGGTTCTTCGCGTTGGTGCCCCAGCATACATCGCATTTCTCCCAGGGCACACCCAGGACCTCGGCGCCCGCGCGGTGGACGTCGATCACCGACTCGGTTCCGAGGTTGCCGATGCCGGACTGGAAGCAGATGCGCCCATCCGGCTTGATGACCAGCAGGCCGTCAAATCCGGTGGAGCCGCCGACATAACAACTGACGGAAACGCCGACGCCGCGGACCTTCGAGCCGATGCGCTTGGGGTTGCGCGCGATGCGTTGATTCCAGTTGAACTGCTCGGCGCCGCGATCCAGCGCTTCCTTGATGAAGGCGCTGGTGGCGTAGGCGCGCCGCCCTCGAGCCACAGGTCCGAATTGCGCCTTGCCCTCCGGGCAGTTGAGGCGCCGGATGGCCACCTGATCGATGCCGAGCTTGCGCCCGGCCTTGGCCAGGATCGGTTCCATCAGCGTGATGCCCTGCATGCCGCCCGGCGAACTCTGGGCGCTGCGCGGTGGCGTGTTGGTCATTACTGTCAGGCCGCGGAACCGCATGTTCTGCGGCTGGTACAGCAGCGACACGATGCGGCCGCTCGAGGGAGCGTCGCCCACCGCGTCGTAGGGACCGGTGTTGACCAGCACGAACATGTCGAGCGCCGTGATCCGGCCTTCCTTGGAGAAGCCCACTTTCATGCGGCCCGTCATGCTGGGACGGCCGCGCCCGATGAAATGCTCCTCTTCGCGGGTTAGCCGCATCATGACCGGCGCATTGCACTTCTTTGCAAGCAGCGCCGGAATGATGAGCGAAATCGCGCCGGTGATTTTGCTGCCGAAGCCGCCGCCGGTGTATTCGCTGACCAGGACGACTTTGTCGGTATCCGGCTGGCCATCTGGCTTGAGCAAGCCCAGCCAGCGGGCAATGGCGGGGACGGTTTGTGCGGTGCTCTGCGTGCCGGTATGCACGTACACCTTGCCGTTCTGCCAATACGCCATCGCGCTGCGCGTTTCCATGCACTGATGGCTGGTGTCGGGCGTGACGAAGGTTTCATCCAAAACCAGCGCAGCGTTCTTGAAGGCGTCGTCTACTTTGCCGTAGGACCAGGAATTGCCTGGGTCCTCCAGGATCTTGCCCGTGGGCAAGCGGCCTTGCTTGACCTCGGCGAAGTCCTCTTCGGTCCACTTGAGTTCATGGACCTCAATCGGCGCCGGTGGGCCAGGACGTTCTCCAGGTTTTGGCGGGGTCAGCGGCGGCCGGAACCACACATTGCCCCCGACTCGCGGGTTGGGCCCGCCGGGACGCAAGGTATCCAGGGGATCGATCACGAACGGCAGATGCTCGAAATCGATCTTGATCTTTTCAATCGCCTCGGCGGCCGTGTATTCATCCACCGCTGCCACGGCCAGGATCGGCTCGCCCTGGTACAGCGGCTCATTGGTGAGCCCGCGTTCGCCCAGCTTATTGGCCGGGATGCGCGTGCCGTTGTCGGTGAGGCTGTCGGCCGGCGCGGGCAGATCGTCCGCCGTCAGAATCCCTTTCACGCCAGGCATCGCCAGCGCCGCACTCAGATCCAGGTGCTTGACGCGCGCGTGCGGCACCGGGCTCGACAGCAGCTTGCAGAACAGCATACCTTCGGCCCGATAGTCTTCGGCGTACTTCGAGCGCCCGGTCACCTTGGCCAGCAGATCGTTGGTCTGGTAGTTCTTGCCGATCAGCTTGTTCTTGCCGCCGTACACCGGCTGTGTGGTTTTGTTGGTATCGACTGTATTAGGCATGACTCGCCCCCCTCATGAGCTCCGCGCCGCGCATCATCGCAGTGAGGATCTTGTCATAGTCCTGGCACCGGCACAGGTTGCCCGAGATGCCGTGCGCCAGCTCGGCGCGCGTCGGGTTCGGATTGGTCTTCAGGTATCCGACGGTGGCCATGATGAAGCCCGACATGCAGAACGCGCACTGGAATCCCTGCTCGTCGAGAACGCCCTGCTGGACCGGATGCAGTTTCCCGTCGGCGCTCGCCAGGCCCTCGATGGTGGTGACCTTCTTGCCGCGCACGGTGTGCGTAAGCACCGAGCACGAATAGTGGGGCACATCATCGATGAGGACCGTGCACGCGCCGCATTCCGCCCGGTCGCACCCCAGCTTGCTGCCGGTGAGTCCCAGCTTGTAGCGCAAGGTCCAGGCCAGCGTCTCTTGTTTCAACACGTCCACGCGCCGCTGCTGGCCGTTCACATTCAGAGTGACCAGACGCTCGCCTGCGCCCGCGGCGGAGGTGAGACTGGACGCGCGGAACAGATAGGTCGCGGAGGACACTCCCGCGCCTCCGGCGATGACCCCTTTGATGAATCTTCTTCTCGAGACGCTGTTCGGCGTCCCGTCGATTATCTTCAAATCTGCCATTTCAGGATTCCTCCTCTACTCGCAAGTGAGGCTTGTACGCTCGTAGCGGCGTGAGATCGAGGGACGACTCGACCTGGATACCGCCTAACCTGGTTTGTAACGCCTGGACAGCCAGCGCTCATAAACCGCGTATCATTATATACCCTTTGCAACCCGATTGGGAGGGATCTTTTTTTGGGACGTCCGCCCGCCCCCCTGGGACACCCCTCGCTAGTGGGTGCCCGCCGCTGACCCGACCGGCTCCTCGACCGTAACCGACCAGTCCAGGTTGCTCGAATTGATTATCAGATACGACCAATGCGGGTCCACGGGCACATAGACGACGTCGTGGCCAATCCCCCGCTGATCGACCGCCGCGGCCAGTTCGCGGCCACTCACGGCGCTGTTGACTGTAACGGTAAGTGTGCCCGCCCCGGGAGGGTTTTCGTTGCGGGTTTCCCAGCGGATGCGGCATTGGCCGTACCCGATGTCGAACGAATCAGTTTGTGCGTTGCCGTGTCCGGACCATGAGCCGACCTTGCGCCAGGTGAGCGGGGCCGGCTTCGGTTCCGATTTGGGCGCGGACCGGCAGGCGGAACTGATCACGGCGGCCGCCAGAAGGATCGCCACTGTAATGGATTTTGCCGGGTTCAAGCGATCCGTTGTGCGCGTTATCGGCTCGCACCAAGCCCCGGGGCGCGGGCGTTCACCAGCGCCGCCATGTTTCCGTAAGGATGCTGGTTGTCGAGCATCAACTGATGCGCCAGTCCGATCTGGTCGAAGGAAAACGTGCGCGACAGGCACGGATCGATGCGCCCCGCATCCACCAGGCGCGTCACCGCCGCCGCTTGCTCGTCGTTGGACAGATGGCTGCCCTGAAACCGCTTCTGCCGCATCCAGTGATAGCGCAGATCCATAGTGACGTTGTACCCGGTGGTGCCCGCGCAGATCACCACCATTCCGCCGGTGGCGCACACCAGACACGAGGTAGGTAGCGTGTCCTGACCCGGATGTTCGAACACGATGCGCGGGCTGACGCGCTCGCCCACGATGTCCCAGATGGCCTTGCCGAACGCGCGCGCCCCTTTGATCCACTGGCCGTAAGCCGGCGTGTCCACTTCAGGCATCAGGCCCCAGTGCTGGAACTGCTTGCGGTTGATCACTCCGATCGCGCCGTGCTCCAGGCAGAATTGTTTCTTGGCGTCGTCCGAGACCACCGCGATCGCGCGCCCGCCCAACTCGCGCACAATCTGCAAGGCCATCGAACCCAGGCCGCCCGCCGCTCCCCACACCAGCACCGCGTCGTTCTTTTCCACCACGTTGCCGGCCCAGCCCATCAGCATGCGGTAGGCCGTCGAGGCGCACAGCAGAAAACATCCGGCCTGCTCCCAGCTCAGCGCCTTCGGCTTCGGCACGCACTGATGCGCCTGCGCGCGGGCGAACTGGCAATAGCTTCCGTAGTTGGTCTGATAGCCCCAGATGCGCGTGCTTTCGGCCAGCATCGGATCCCGGCCCGACAACACCCAGGGATCGTTGGGCTCCCACCAGCCGCTATGCACGATCACTTCGTCGCCCGGCTTGACGTTCGTCACCTTAGAGCCTGCGGACCACACGATGCCCGAACAATCGCTGCCGCCGGCGTGAAAATCCTCCTTCTCGCCCCGGCTCTTCTGGCGTTCGGCAATCACATCCACGGGCTGGCCCAGGGCGGCCCACACGTTGTTGTAGTTGATCCCCGTGGCCATGACGTAGATCAGCACTTCGTTCTCGGCGATGGAAGGCGTGGGGATGATCTCGCGCTGCCAGGCCTCGCGCGGCTGCCCGAAGCGGTTCTGACGCACCACGAAGGCGTGCATCGTCTGCGGGACGACGCCCAGCGGCGGCGCTTCTCCGAGCGCGCAGATTTCCACCGTGCTGGCTGGCATGCTGGCTCCTTGGCGACTGCCGGTCGGCGGCAGGTCGAAGCACCATGATTGATTAGCAGCGCGGCTCGCGTCAAGGACACCGGGCGATCCCGATGGGGGCCGGCCGCCTGCTCGGCTTGTGGTGTATTACAATGCCAATCGATCCGCCATGTTGTCTCTTCTTCCGGTTCTGATGCTTTTGTCGCAAGCGGGCCCGACGCCAGCGGCGCCGCCAAAAATCGACTTCGCGCGCGCCAAGCGCGTCTTCGATAACAGTTGCGCGGGCTGCCACGGTCCGGAAGGCAGCGGCGGCAAAGGGCCACGGCTGGCCGTTCCAAAGCTGCGGCACGCCCGGACGGACGACGAACTCGGACAGATCATAACCTGGGGCATCCCCGGCACCGAGATGCCGCCTTCGTGGTACCTCGGAGCGGACGGAGTGACGCTGGCCGCCGCCTACGTGCGCATGCTCGGCGCGAACGCGACGCCACCCAAAGTGGCGGGTGACGTCGCCAAGGGCAAGGAGCTTTTTCGCGCCAAGGGCGGCTGCACCAATTGCCACACTGTTGGCTCGGAGGGCCGCGCCTACGGACCCGATCTTTCCGATATCGGCGCGCGCCGCGGCGCTGCCAGCCTCCGGCAGTCGCTCGTCGAGCCTGCCGCGGAGATCAGCGAAGGCTTTGTCCCGGTCCATGCAACTACTCGCCAGGGAGAAAAAGTGAACGGGATTCGCGTCAACGAAGACACCTTCACCATCCAGATTCTGGAGCCCTCGGGCCGCTTCCGGTCTTTCCGCAAGTCGGCGCTCTCGGCGCTGGATGAGCGTCCCACCGAGTCGCCGATGCCCAGCTTCAAGACAACTTTTTCCGAAAACGAGCTGCAGGACTTGGTGGCCTACCTGTCTTCCTTGCGAGGTGTGGAATGAAGTTTTTTCTGGCAGCCGCTCTGCTGACGGTGGCGCTTCCCGCGCAGGTGCCCTACCAGCGCATCCTGAACGCGGACAAGGAACCGCAGAACTGGCTGACTTACTCGCGGACTTACAGCGGACATCGCTACTCGCCTCTGACTCAAATTTCGCCTGCCAATGTCGCGCGGCTGAAGCCGCTCTGGACTTACCAGATCGAGCAGATGGATCATTTTGAAACCACGCCCATCGCGGTGGACGGCGTTCTGTACGTGACCGAGCCGCCGGATGCAATTTCCGCCCTGGATGCACGCAGCGGGCGCCGTCTGTGGCGCTATGTTCGGCCGGTGCCGCCCGATATTCAGGTCTGCTGCGGGCGCGTCAATCGAGGCGCGGCGATTCTCGATAACACCGTCTACGTCGGCACGCTCGACGCGCATCTGATCGCGCTCAATGCCAAGAACGGCGCGGTCGAGTGGGATACCACGGTGGCCGATTACAAATCCGGGCACTCGCTGACGGGCGCTCCTCTGGCCCTCGACCGCAAGATTATCGTCGGCATCGCGGGCGGCGAGTACGGCATCCGCGGCTTCATCGACGCTTACGACGCCAGGTCCGGCAAACAACTCTGGCGGTTCTGGACCGTTCCCGCGCCCGGCGAACCGGGCCACCCGAGCTGGACCGGCGAGAGCTGGCAGCGCGGCGGCGCGCCCGCCTGGGTGACCGGCGCCTACGATCCGGAGTCGAATACCCTTTACTGGGGCACCGGGAATCCGGGACCGGACTGGAATCCCGACGGGCGCCAGGGCGACAATCTGTACTCTTGTTCGGTAGTCGCGCTGGACGCCAACACCGGAAAACTGAAGTGGCATTTCCAATTCACGCCGCACGATTCGCATGACTACGATTCCACCGAAGTGCCGATGCTGGTCGACGGCGTCATCCGCGGCCAGCCCCGCAAACTGCTGGTCTTCGCCAATCGCAACGCGTTTTACTACGTACTGGATCGAACCACGGGAGAATTTGTGGCCGGCAAGCCGTACGCAAAAATCACTTGGGCCAAGGGTCTCGACGACAGCGGCCGTCCGCAAGCCGACCCCGCCATGGAGCCGAGCGAGAAAGGCACGCTGGTGTGGCCGAGTCTGTACGGTGCTACCAACTGGTTCAGCCCGACTTACTCGCCCACGACCAAGCTGGTCTATGTTTCAGTGCGCGAGCAAAGCTCCTACTTCTACAAAACCGAGGCCGAATACCAGAAGGGCGTAATGTTTGTGGGAGGCGGCGAGCGCGCCGTGGGCGGCTCCCAGGCATCCGGAGCGGTGCGCGCCTTGGACGCAACCACCGGCGCGATGAAGTGGGAGTTCAAGCTGCAATCCCCGCCCTGGTCGGGACTCCTGGCCACCGCCGGCGGCTTGGTCTTCGGCGGATCGATGGAAGGAAACTTCTACGCTCTGGACGCCCTCAGCGGCAAGCCGCTGTGGGACTATCAGACCGGCGCGGAGATGTATTCGAACGTGATGTCCTTCGCCGTCGATGGCCAGCAGCGCATCGCGGTCACTTCCGGGCACGCGCTGTTTGTATTCGGGCTGCAGTAACTGGCCCTTGAAGCTTTGAACCTTAACGTCGGAGCAGGATAGATCTGTCTGTCGCCGTCTGGCGTTGACCGCATCGTCGACCGTCCACGTGATACAGTGCTTTGTTGGAAAGGAGAATATCGGATATGCATTATCGAAATAGCTTTTTGCTCGCGTTGACCACGATTGCGAGCCTGGCCGCTTTCGCCACATTGGCAAGCGCGCAGGCTCCTGCACCCGCGCCCTTCAAAGTTCACGATTTGAAGCCCAACGTCTACTGGGTCGAGGGCGGCGGCGGAAACAGCGGCGTCATCGTCGGCGACAAAGGCGTGATCGTCGTTGACGCCAAGACGACGCCGGCCGGTGGCAAGGAGCTGTTGGACGCGATCGCGAAAATCACGCCCAAACCGGTGACCACCGTCATCCTGACCCACAGCGATGGCGATCATGTGAATGGTTTGGCGTCATTCCCTGCCGGCATCACGATCATCGCCCACGAAAACAATAAGAAGGAGCAGGAAGCTGCGCTGGCGGCTGGCGGCCGCGGCGCGCCTCCCGCCGGTCACCTGCCCACCCAGCTCGTCACCAAGAACAAGGAGAATCTCAAGATCGACGGCGTGAAACTGGAAGTCCTGCATTGGGCGCCCGCGCATACCAGCGGCGATCTGGTGGTCTATCTGCCCAGCCAGAAGGTCGTGTTTACCGGCGACATTATCGCGATGCAGCTTCCCGATCCGCTGATCCATCTGGAGAAAAACGGCTCCTCGGAAGGCTGGATCACAACCACTAAGGGAATTGTCTCCCTGAACGCGGATCAGTTCGTGCCCGGACACGGAGACGTGCAGACCAAAGCCGTCCTTCAGAAGCGGCTCTCCGACGCGGAAGCGAAGCGCGCCAAGATCAAGGACCTGGTCGCGCAAGGCAAGTCGCTCGATGAGATCAAGGCCGCGGTTGACGCGCCGCCCCCGCAAGGCCGTGGTGGCGGACGGGGCCCCGCCTTCGCCAGCTTTACAGAGGTCGTCTACAGGGAACTCAGCAAGAAATCTTGACGATCGGGCATCCGGCGAGAATGCGCGTAAGCAGAGAGCCCTCCACCACCTGGCGCTGTTAGACCACACCATTAACAACTCAGGGGAAGAATGTCGATGCGTGCGAGCCTCGCCTGTTGCCGGCTTTTTTCCGGCCTTGCTAAAGCACAAGGAACCGGCCGCCTGACCGGATCGGTGACCGATCCTGCCGCCCGCGCGCGCACGGAAAGAACTGTACTTTACGGCATCGCCCCCGACGGCCGCGTTCTGATCAGCACCGAATTCGCGGACTGGTCCACCGAACACCTTCACCTGATCCTGAACTGGAAGCCGCAGTCGAAGTAGCGTGACGCAACCAAAGCCGCTAATATTCCGTCCAGCCGGTTTCCCCGGCACGGCTTCAAGGCCGGAATTTCAGACGCCGCCTTCCCAGCGTTGCTTGGAAGCCTGGGTCCGCGCCATTGCCGTACTCGATTGCCACTCTTTCCGCAAATCGGTCCGGGACCTGCACCTTGCCGGTCTGGAACTGATTCAGAAGGGGGCGGACAAGAACTACCGGCTCGCGCTATATGAGATCACAATTTCCACGAACAAGGGCGAAGAGTTGCCGCTCGATGCTGCTCCGCAGAGTCGCAGTGGTCAAACCATGGAAGACTCAATTGGTGCGCAGGTGACGCCGGTCGAGGATGGGGGCCGGTCGCGAAATCTAACGGCGTTCACCTGCGGTTGAAACGGTTGTAGCATTGGATAGTACGCCCACGGGAAGTTAGTGGAAGGGAGGTTCCATGAAAGCCCGATTGCTTGCTTGGATTGGAATTCTGGCGCTGGTGATGGCGGTGGTGGTCGCCCTCAGCGTGCCGGCTGCTGCGCAGGTAACCGCGGCCGCGGCGAAGACTACAACGGTTTCACCGAAGAATTGGACGCCGCCGCGCACGGCCGATGGCCACCCGGATCTCCAGGGAGTCTGGAACAATTCGACGATGACGCCGCTGGAACGCCCGCGCGATCTGGGCGACAAGGCTTCCTTTACCGTGCAGGAAAGGGACGAGCGCGAGAGAAAGATGCTCGCGGACCTGAGCACCGACCGGCGCGACGGGCCGCCCGAGGTGGACGTCAACCGCTCTTACAACGAACTGTGGCGCGAGCGCGGGCATCTGCTGCTGCGCACTTCGCTGATCATCGATCCGCCGGACGGGCGCCTTCCTGCGCTGACGCCGGAGGGGCAGAAGCAAGCCAAGGCGCGGGCCGAAGACCGGCGCCGGCGCGGGCCCGACGCCACCGATTCGTGGGAGGATCGAAACCTAGCCGAGCGCTGCATCACGCGCGGCGCACCCAAGCTTCCCGGCGGCTACAACAACAATTTCCAGATCATCCAGGCCGCCAAGTACGTCGTGATCACGCAGGAGATGATCCACGAAACCCGCATCATTCCGCTGGACGGACGGCCCCACGTCGATAAGAACATCCGGCTGTGGATGGGGGATTCGCGCGGGCACTGGGAAGGCAACACGCTGGTGGTCGAAACCACGAATTACAACGATAAGATCGTTTCCGAATCGTTCAATTGCTGTCCGGGGACGGGTTCGGGTTTGCACGTGGTGGAACGCTTCACGCGCGTAGGGCCGGATCGGATCGACTACCAGTACACGGTGGACGATCCGAACATTTACACCCGGCCGTGGACGGCTTCGGTTCCCATGACCCGGAGCGATGAGCCGATGTATGAATACGCGTGTCATGAAGGCAACTACGCGATGGTGGACATGCTCGCCGGGGCGCGCGCCAAGGAGAAGGAAGCCGCTAAGAAGAAGTGAGGCGCGCTCGCCGCGCTTGCCGCAGCGCTTCGGCTCAGCGCCAGCGCTTGAGTCCCTTTTGCCCGATGTCGTTGCGGTAGTGCATTCCCGCGAAGTGGATGTGCGCCACTTCCTGATAGGTGTCGTGGATGGCGGCTTCCAACGTCGCGCCGCGGGCAGTTACGCCGAGCACGCGGCCGCCGGCGGTGGCCAGAGCATTATCTATAAGTTTTGTTCCAGCGTGAAAGACGGTGGCGTTCGCGACCTGATCCAGGCCGGTGATGGAGTCGCCGGTGCGAACCGCGCCCGGATACCCGGCCGCCGCGAGCACCACGCAGACTGACGGATCTGGCCTCCATTCGAGTTCTACGCGGTCCAAAGCGCCGTGGGCGGCGGCGAATAGCGGCTCGACAAAATCCGACTGCATGCGGTGCATCAGCACCTGGGTTTCGGGATCGCCCAGTCGCGCGTTGAACTCCAGCACCTTGGGGCCGCGCGGAGTCATCATCAGGCCGGCGTAGAGGAAGCCGGTGAAGGGCTGGCCTTCGGCGCGCATGTCTTGAATCACGGGGCGGATGACGGAGGCCATGATCTCTGACTTCTGATAGTCGTCCAGAATCCGCCCGTCGCAGTACGCGCCCATTCCGCCGGTGTTAGGGCCGCTGTCGCCGTCGTAGACGGTCTTGTGGTCCTGGGTCGGCTCGAGCGCCAGAACGTTCACGCCGTCGCTCAGCACGATGAAGCTGACTTCTTCGCCGGCTAGAAACTCTTCGATCACCAGCTTGGAGTTGGACGCCATGAGCTGCGGAATGGCCTGGTCCGCTTCGGCCAAAGACTTGGCGATGATGACGCCTTTGCCGGCTGCCAGGCCGTCGGCTTTCAGGACTACGGGAAAATCGAATTCGCCGAGTGCGGCATGGGCTTCTTCGGGTGAAGCAACCGCGGCGAAACGTGCGGTAGGAATGCCGGCGCGGAGCATGAATTCCTTCGCGAACACTTTGCTTGATTCGAGACGCGCGGCTTTCGCGGTGGGGCCCACGATGGACCGGCCCTTGGCGCGAAACTGGTCTACGATGCCGGCGGCGAGCGGCGCTTCGGGGCCGACCACCGTCAGATCGGCGTCGATGGACTCCGCCGCTACCAGGTAGTCCATCGCTGGAAGGCACATCGCTATGTGCGCGATCCCCGGATTGCCCGGCGCGGCGTACAAAGCAGATGTCTTCCGGCTCTGCTTCAGCTTCCAGCACAAGGCGTGTTCGCGGCCGCCCGAACCGATGACCAGGATCTTCATTCGTTAGGAATGCCGATAGCAGCTTGAACCTAAAAAGCTAGCATACTTGTGCCACACTAAAAACTAGCGGCATGAAATCCTCGAAATACGACGTGATCGTGGTGGGCGCCGGACATGCCGGCTGCGAGGCGGCGCGGGCCTGCGCGCGAATCGGATTGCGCACCGCCATGATCACGATGAACCTCGATCTGATCGCGCAGATGTCCTGCAATCCGGCGGTGGGCGGGATTGCGAAGGGGCACCTGGTGCGGGAGATCGATGCGCTCGGCGGCGTGATGGGCGAGGTGACCGATGCGGTGGGGATTCAGTTCCGGTTGCTGAATACCAGCCGCGGGCCGGCGGTGTGGTCGCCACGAGCGCAGTGCGACAAGAAGCGGTATCGGCTGCGTATGCGCGAGGTGCTGGAGCGCGAGCCGAATTTGCGGATCCTGCAAGCTGAAGTGGCGCAGCTCCAGATTCAAGATGGTCCGCGGCGGCGCGCGACCGGGGTATTGCTACGCGATGGGCGCGCTCTCGCCGGCGATGCCGTGATTGTGACAACTGGCACTTTTTTGAACGGCCTGGCGCACGTCGGCGAGATGAAGTATAGCTGCGGGCGCAATGGCGAGGCTCCATCGAATCTTCTGGGCGATCAGCTTCGGACGTTGGGGCTCGCCTGGACGCGGCTGAAAACCGGAACACCACCGCGGCTCGATGGGAGGACGATTGATTGGTCGCGGTTTGAGCCACAACATGGGGATCCCAATCCGACTCCGTTTTCGTTCCTAACCGAGCGGATCGAGCGCGAGCAGGTCAAATGTTATATATCATACACTTCTGAACAAACGCTTCGTATTCTGCGAGATAGCATCTCAAGATCACCGTTATATAGCGGACAGATTGAGGGGATAGGACCGCGATATTGTCCGTCCATTGAGGACAAGGTTGTAAAGTTCCCGGATAAGCTGCGGCACCAGATCTTTCTTGAGCCGGAGGGCCTGGATACTTACGAGATCTATGTGAATGGCATGTCAACCAGCATGCCCATTGACGTGCAGGGCGCGATGGTTGCCTCGGTGCCGGGTCTCGAGGATGCCGAGATGATCCGGCCAGGCTACGCGATCGAGTACGACGCTATCGATCCCCGAGAATTGAGTCACAGCTTGGAAGTGAAGGCGATTGAGGCGCTATTCCTGGCCGGGCAGATCAATGGGACGTCTGGCTATGAGGAAGCCGGCTGCCAGGGACTGGTGGCGGGACTAAACGCTGCAGCCAAGTTGAGGGGAAGCGAGCCGGTGGTTGTCGGGCGCACCGAAGGCTATACCGGAATTCTCATCGACGACCTGATCAGCAAGGGAGCGGACGAGCCCTACCGGATGTTCACGTCGCGGGCCGAGTTTCGGCTGCATCTGAGAATTGATAACGCCGACGAGCGGTTGACGCCGCTAGGTCGGAAGGCTGGACTGGTAACGGATGAACGATGGAACTTGTACGTCGGCAAGCAGGAGCAGAAAGCGCGTCTGGTTCGGCTGATGGAATCGGCCCGGTTAGATCCCTCGCTATTTGAAGTTCCGCTGGCATCCGCTGAGGATCGGCCCACGCTGGTGCAGTGGCTGCGCCGCCCGGAGGCCAAGATCGAAGCTTTGTCTGGGTGGGTCCGGAACGCCCTGGGTGAAGAGCCGGCGCACGGTGTGCTCACCACCGTCGAAACCGGGATAAAGTACGCCGGTTATATCTCTCAGCAGGAGCGGCAAATTGAACGGCTGCGAGACTCCGAGCGGCGCCGGATTCCTTCCGAGTTTGAGTTCGGCCATATACCGGGGCTTTCCATCGAAGTGAAGCAGAAGTTGCAACGGGTGCGGCCGGAGACTTTGGGACAAGCCAGCCGGATACCTGGAGTTACGCCGGCGGCGATTGCGGTCCTGGACGTTTATCTAAGCCTTGGCGCCCGTGTCTGAAGGCGTGGGGGTTCCGGCATGGTTCGCCGACGTTTTCGAACGCGAGCTCGAGCCGTGGGTGAGACTTTCCCCAAAGCAAATCACGCTGCTATATACACACTATGTACTGTTGGAACGCTGGAACCAGCGCGTTAACTTGACTTCGCTCAGGCCTGGCGTGGAAATGGTCGTGCGGCACTATTGTGAGTCTCTGTTTTTGGGGAATCATCTTCCGGCCAGTGAGGGCGCCAGAATTGTAGATATTGGTTCGGGCGCCGGTTTTCCGGGTGTCCCGATGGCCGTCCTTCGGCCGGCGTGGTCGATGACGCTTGTAGATTCGGTGCAGCGGAAGGCGGTTTTTCTGCGAGAGTCCACAAGGGGCTTGAAAAATGTTGTGGTTCTGGCGCAGCGGGCCGAGCTAGTTCGAGAGCGCTTCGATTGGCTGGTGTCCAGGGCCGTTAATCCCGCAGCCGTCCTGAAAAACATTCCGAGGCTGGCTGCCGAGGTAGGATTGTTGCTGGGCGAAGCGAGTCTGGCTGTCCTTGAAATGTTTCCGCAGATTGCGTGGCGCGAGCCGGTTCGGTTACCTTGGGGAGACCGTCGATTTTGTGCAATCGGCCGGGCAATTGTTCCACGTGAAACATAGAGGTGTTCCAGAAATTGGGGAAGGTAATCGCAGTTGTTAATCAGAAGGGCGGGGTCGGGAAAACCACGACGGCTATAAACCTGGGTGCGTCTCTCGCAGCCAACGATCTCCGTGTGCTGGTGATCGATTCCGATCCCCAGGGCAATGCCACAACCGGTCTTGGAATCTCAAAAGCGGACGACCGGCCGACGCTTTACGAGGCGCTCTTAGGCGACCTCGATATCGCTTCCACGATTGTCCACACCGAATTTGAAGGCCTGGAGGTCGTACCTTCCGACAAGAACCTGGTTGCGGCCAACCTGGAGCTGATCGACCTTGAAGACCGCGAATCCCGCCTTCGGCAGCGGCTAGAGCCCATTCGCGACCGCTATGACTACATTCTGATCGATTGTCCTCCTGCGCTGGATCTGCTGACCGTCAACGCATTGGTGGCAGCCGATTCGATCCTTATCCCCATCCAATGCGAATTCTTCGCCCTGGAAGGTATCTCGCAGCTCATGGACACCATCGACAGGATCCGAGCCTCGCTTGGCGCGGCCCTCGAAATCGAAGGCGTGCTGCTCACCATGTACGACGACCGCATGAACTTGACGCGCCAAGTGGAGCAGGATCTTCGAGAGTTCTTCGATCAGGGCGTCTTCCAGACTGTCATCCCGCGCAGCGTTCGCTTGGCTGAAGCTCCCAGTTTCGGCAAGCCGATCCTGGTGTACGACGTGCGCTCGCGCGGCGCCGAAAGCTACATTCAACTGGCAAAGGAGATCTTGGGCCGTGCAAAAAGCGCCGGAAAAGCCACAACGCAAGGTCTTGGGTAAGGGCCTGGCGGCTCTGCTATCGAGCAAGACAGCGCCGGTTCACCGGGAAAAGGCACTGGAGGACGACGGGCAACGAATCACCACGCTCACGATCTCGGAGATCGCGCCGAACCCCCTGCAACCGCGCACCAGCTTCGATCCGGGCCACCTCCAGGAGCTGGCTAACTCCATAGAACAAAATGGGATCATTCAGCCATTGCTGGTGCGAAAGAAGGCTGGCCGATACGAGCTCATTGCTGGAGAGAGACGGCTTCGAGCCGCCAAACTGGCGGGTCTGGCCGAAGTGCCGGCCATCGTACAAGACTACGCAGATGAACGCGTGCTCGAAATTGCTCTGATTGAAAACATCCAGCGCGAGGACCTGAACCCCATCGAAACTGCGCAGGCTCTGGACCGGCTCAGCCGCGAAATGGGCCTGAGCCACGAAGAGATCGCGAGCCGGACTGGCAAGGACCGGACGACGATCACCAACATGATGCGACTGCTCCGGCTTCCGGCGTCAGTGCAGCTCTTAGTCGCAGAACGGCGCGTGTCGATGGGGCATGCCCGGGCCATCCTCGGCTTGGCGACACCCGAATTGCAGACGCAGCTCGCCGAAAAGTCCGCGGCCCAGGGTCTCTCGGTCCGTCAAGTCGAGCGGCTGGTCAAGAAGATCAACGAGCCTCGGGAACCGACTGACGAGCCTCTTCAAGATCCTAATCTCCGCGCCGCGATCGGAGAACTGGAAAGCGCCTTGAACACGCGGGTTCGCATCGTCGAAAAGTCCGACCAGCGTGGCCGGATCGAAATCGAATACTACTCCCAAGAAGATCTGCAGCGGCTCTACGAGCTGATGATTTCGTCGGCGCGAAAGGATTGATGGTGCCGGCGGCAGGACTCGAACCTGCGACCTACGGATTATGAGACCGTCGCTCTAACCGCCTGAGCTACACCGGCAAATGCTGCTTTTTCAAGGTTAGGTGGAGCGCCCCAGGGAAGTCAACCTGGCGCGCTAAAGCATTAAAACCCTTGACAGTTGCCCCAGATTAGATTATCTTAATGATGGAGGCGGCTGATGGAAGGTCGCTTCCAAATAAGTCTAGTTTAGGAGGTCGTATAGAACTTACGATCGCTCTTCGGGGCGACTACCGGCTTCCTCGACGGGCCGCTCTTCCAAACGGATGAAAGCAGGGCGAGATCAGTTGGCCTCGCCGGCTTGCGGCGGTTACACCGCATCCAAGAATTTGAAGGACGGCAACGCGGGATTCGGCGGTCGCCCCGATTCACGTTTGACAGCCTCCTTCCCCTCCAGTAGATTCGAGTTTAGTGCCCTCGCCCATCGTTGAGTTCCGCGGTGTTTCCAAGAGCTATCCCATCTATCCGACGCCCAGCGCGCGGCTGAAGGAACTCGCGCTTTTCAACCGTAAATCATTCCATCGCGACTTCTGGGCTTTGCGCGATGTCAGCTTTGAAATACAGGCTGGCGAAACGTTCTGCATTGTAGGGGAAAACGGATCCGGCAAGAGCACCCTGCTGCAGATGGTGGCTGGCATTCTGTATCCGACCAGGGGCGAGGTCCTGGTCCGTGGGCGTGTCGCGGCGCTGCTTGAGCTCGGAACCGGCTTCAACCCTGAATTCAGCGGGCGGGACAACGTCTATGTCAACGCCGCGATCTTCGGCCTTTCCCGCAAGGAGATCGACCTCAAGTTCCGCCAGATCGAGGAATTCGCGGAAATCGGCGAATTCATCAATCAGCCGGTGAGAACCTACTCGAGTGGCATGGCGGTCCGGCTGGCGTTCGCCGTCGCGATCCATGTCGACCCGGAGATTCTGCTGGTGGACGAAGCCCTGGCGGTAGGCGATATCTATTTCCGGCAACGCTGCCTGCGCAAAGTTCACGAACTGCGCAGCCGAGGAGTCACCATCCTGTTCGTGTCGCACGCCATCTCCGAAGTGAAATCCATCGGCGATCGAAGCATGTGGCTGGACGCGGGGCACATCAACGACATCGGTGACACCGATCTGGTGGTCAGCCGCTACATGGCGGCGATGGTGGAAAAAGACAACGCCTATATCACCACGCTGCACCGCAAATCGCACCAGGGCCATGATGCGCCGGTGCGGGCGCCTGAGATCGTAAACACTATCCCCAACATCGATCACCGCTATGGCGACGGGCGGGCCGAGGTGATCGGCATCGCGGTTCTCAACCCGGATGGCCAGGCGATTTATCTGCTCGATCCGTCGTCCTCCGTCGTAGTGCGAATCAGCGTCGAAGCACACGACGATATCATGCTGCCCATCGTCGGATTCATGATGCGCAACAACATGGGCCTGGATTTCGCCGGCACTAACACAGCCCGCGAGGACTTCGACCTGCCTCCCATGTCCGCCGGAGATGTGTACACGGTCGATTTTCATCTGGAGATTCCGGAGCTTTATCCCTCGGCATTCTCCTTCTCGCCGGCGATCGCGGACGGCACGCTGCAAGCCTACAAGACTTGCGATTGGATTGACAACGCGATCGTGCTCCAGATGAGCCCCGGCGAGGGCCAGGTTTACGGCAACATCCACCTGCCTTGCCGAGTCGAGTTGAACCGATGCCTGGCGCAGACGGAGTTGTCCCACGCGGAGCCTGGTGGTGGTTGAGTTCACTGGAGAACGCGTCGTTCCGGGTGCAGTAAACGACGACCTCTGGAATGAGCATGTCGCGCGCTATGCGTTCGCTGGCCTGCACGCCCGCGACAGGCGCGTGCTCGATGCGGGTTGCGGCACTGGTTACGGTGCCGCGGAGCTGGCGCGTTCGGCCGCGGAGGTTACGGCGTTTGACATTGCTCCGGAAGCGATCGCTTACTGCCGCGCCAACTATCCCGGCCTGCGAACGGTGGTCTCGTCCTGCGCCTCCATTCCGTTTCCGGCGAACTCGTTCGACCTGATCGTCGCCTTTGAAGTCATCGAACACCTGGCGGACTACCGCACATTCCTCGACGAATGCGCGCGAGTCCTGACGCACCAGGGTCTGTTCATCGTCTCCTCGCCCAACAAACAATACTATGCGGAATCGCGCGGCCCAACCGGAGCGAATCCCTATCACGAACATGAATTCGAGGCCGCCGAATTCGTGAGCGAACTGGAGCGCGTCTTTTCCAACGTGAGTCTGCTATTGCAGAATCGCGTCGAGTCCTTTGTTTTTCATCCCGCGAGTGTTTTTCATCCCGCGGGCGCGGCATTCCGCCGGCCGGAGGCGCGCATCGAGAAGGACGGCGGGCAACCGGATGAGGCGCACTTCCTGATCGCGCTTTGCTCCGCGGGCGCGCTCCCCGAGCCGCAGTCTTTCGTGTATGTCCCCAGAGCCGCCAACCTGCTCCGGGAGCGCGAGCATCACATCCAGCTCCTGGAGCGGGATCTCTCCGACACGATGAGCCAGCGCGATGCCTTGCTCCAACTCCACGGCAAGCTGACCGAAGAGCTGGAGTCGCGCACGCGTTGGGTGGAAGCCGTGATCGCCGAGCTGCGCGCTACGCAGCAGCGCGTGGTCCAGCTTCAGGAAGAATTCGGCGCCGAGCAGGAAGCGGCGCTGGCCATGGCCGCCGCTTACCAGGTGCAAATCGGGAAGCTCGAAGAAGAGAATCGCGCCCAGACGGCGTGGGCGCTGGAGACGGCGGCGCAGCTCGATCAGAAGTGCGATGAGCTGGCCGAGTGCGTGCGCCTGCTGCACACCGCAGAAAGCACGCTCGAGGAGCGCACCGATTGGGCCCAACGCGTCGAAGGCCAGCGGGAGGAATTGGCTCGGAAGTTGGACCTGGTGCTGGCCGCGTTGCAGGCTTCGCGTTGGATCGGGCTGGGGCGGAGGCTGGGACTTGGCCCGGTAATCGATCAGTCGTGAGAACCTGCGATTTGTGAAGACGTTCCTGGCCATTCTCTGGCGGCTGATTCGCTCGCTGCCGCTCCTGCTCCTGTCGCCTTTTCTGCTGCTGGCGGCGATACTCGCCATTTGCGGCTCAGATCTTGCCACAGCCCGCCGTAAAAGGCAGCCGTTCACGGATCGGCCGGTGGCTTCGCACATCTCGGCCAGCGTGGTCATTCCGAACTGGAATGGCCGCGACTTGCTCGAAAAATACCTGCCGTCGGTGATCGAAGCGCTGGCCGGAAATCCGGACAACGAAGTGATCGTGGTCGACAACGGATCCGGAGACGGCAGCGCGGATTTCCTGCGCGAACGTTTTCCTTCGGTCCGCGTGCTGGCGCTGGAGCGCAATCTCGGTTTTGGCGGCGGCTCGAACCAGGGCTTTCGCGCAGCGAAGAGCGATGTAGTGGTGCTGCTCAACAGCGACATGCGCGTCGCGCCGGATTTTCTGGCCCCTTTGCTGGAACCTTTCGCGGATGAAAAAATGTTCGCGGTCTCGTGCCAGATTTTCTTCAGCGATCCGGACAAGTTGCGCGAGGAAACCGGCCTGACGCAAGGCTGGTGGGAAAGTGGCGCGCTGCGCGTGCGTCATCGAGTGGACCCGGCCGTGACGGTTCCATTTCCCTGCTTTTACGGAGGCGGCGGCTCCTGCGCCTTCGACCGGAGCAAGTTTCTCGAGCTGGGCGGTTTCGACCAGCTGTTTCGTCCGTTCTATCTGGAAGACACCGATCTCGGCTATCAAGCCTGGAAGCGCGGCTGGAAGGTGCTGTACCAGCCGGCCAGCGTGGTCTATCACGAGCATCGGGGCACCATCGGCAAAACGTTCTCAAGCAAGCAAATCAATCGGGTTCTCAAGAAGAACTTCATTCTGTTCTGCTGGAAGAACATCCACGAATGGCACCGCCTGGCGTCGCATTTCCTCTTCACCTGGGCGAGCGCGGTCCTGAGCGCGTTCTTCGGCGATTCGCCCGAGCGCTCCAATCTCTCGGGGCTGTGGCGCGCGTTCCTGGAATTGCCGGGGGCGCTGCGTTCCCGCCGGCGAGCTCAGGCGCTGGCCGCGATTTCGGACACGGAAGTTTTTCGCAGGCCGCTGGGCGGCTACTTTCGGGACCGTTTCAGCCAACTCCCAAAAAATCCCGAAAAGCCGGGTGTACTTTTTGTCTCGCCTTATCCTATCTGCCCGCCCATCCACGGCGGCGGCGTTTTCATGTATCAGACGGCGCTGGAGCTGGCGCCGGTCTGCTCGCTCCACCTGGTGATTCTGCTCGACCATGATTGGGAGCGCTGGAACCATTGGGAGCTGGAAGAGAAGGCCGCCTCGGTGGAGTACTTCGTGCGCGAAGAAGGAAAACCGACCAGATCCAGCGCCATTCTTCCGTTCGCCGTGAGCGACTTCGCCAATGCGGATCTGGAATGGGTGCTGCACCGCCAGATGTACTTGCGCGAAATCGACGTGCTGCAGCTCGAATACATGCCGCTCGGCCAATACGGCGCCGAATTTGGCCAGTTGGCTTGCATGCTATTCGAGCACGACATCTACTTTCAGTCGATCGGGCGCGGCTTGGCGGGCATGCCCGGATTGGTGCGAAAAATCAAAGCGGTCTATGAATATCTGCGCTCGCTGCGCTACGAGTTGAAGCTGCTGCCGCATTTCGATCGGGTGCAGATTTGCAGTCCGGAGAACCGCGACTATGTTCTCTCGTTTCTTCCGCAGCTCAACGGCAAGTTGGACGACAACCGCGCCGGCATCGCGACCTCGCGCTATGAATTCCGGCCCGATGGGCGCGAGCCGTTCAGCATGCTGTTTCTCGGCAGCTTTCGCCATCTTCCCAACCAGGAAGCGCTGGACTGGTTTGCGCACAAGGTTCTGCCAGTGATCGTGAAGCGTTGTCCGCAAGCGCGCCTGGTGATCGTCGGATCGGATCCTCCGCCGCCGCATTCGCTGCCGGACCTGAAGGACAACCTCGAGCTGCGCGGCCTGGTCGAGGATGTGCGCGACCCGCTCGGCCGCTACGCGGTTTTCGTTTGCCCGATTCTCAGCGGCTCGGGAATGCGCGTGAAGTTGCTGGAGGCGTTCTCGGCGGGGATTCCGGTGGTATCGACGCGCTTGGGCGCCGAAGGCCTGACGGCGAAGGACGGGGATATCTGCGCGCTGGCTGACAATCCCAGCGAATTCGCGGACAAGGTTGTAGAGCTTTTTCACGACGGCGAGAAAGCGCGGCAGCTCGCGCTGCGGGCGCGCCAGCAGGTGATGTCGACTCGTGATATGGCGGCGTTGACACGAAACCTGGTGGAGAGCTACCGCGAGGTGCTGCGGGCCAAAAGAGGCGACGCAGCTAAAACCGCAAGAGGCCTCTAGAGCTCGACCGCCCGCCAATCGCGCGTCAGCCTTTCAAGCGCGATGCGAACCAGTTGGCTGCGAGTCCTCACGCCGGTCTTATCGAAGAGCTGTTGCATGACGGCCTTCACGGAACCTTCCGAGATTTCGAGGCCGGCCGCGATCTCCTTGTTGCTGAGGCCCTCGAAGACGCCTTTGAGCACCGCCCGCTCGCGCGGCGTGAGGGGCTGGGACGTGCGTTGCTCCTCGGTCCGGCCACTCGCGCCGGCCACCAGAGACCGCACGGCTCGCGAGTCGAGCCACATTTCTCCCGCCATCACTTTATGGATGGCTTCGATGAGCTGGGCGGGCGGACTGTGCTTGAGAAAGATTCCTGAGGCGCCGTTTTCGAGCGCTCGCAGCGTCCCGGCGTCGCTCATTCCCGCGGTCACCATGAGAACGCGGCCGCTGAATCCCTTGTCCTTGGCGCTATCGAGAAAGAGTGAGCCTTCCTGTTCGCCCAGGTCGTAGTCGAGCAAGACCAGATCAACTTGTTCGCGATCCAGCACGGCCAGCGCTTCAGTGACGTTGGAACAATTCCCGATGATCTCGAGATCAGGCTCGGCTTGGAGCAGCCGGCTGAGGCTCTCCCGAAACAAGCCGTGATCGTCGACCAGCAGAATCCTGATCGGCTGACTCATAACTTCCTTTTGCTACTTCCGACAACAGCGGCGATAGCTCCACCACGAAGCTGGACCCGCCAGGCTCCGGCTCGTAGCGTACGTCGCCTCGAAAAGATCGCATGAAGGCGCGGGAAAGATAGAGACCTAGTCCAGTGGCCTGGGCGCCCTGCTGGAAGGGCCGGAACAGGCGCTCCGGATTGGCCACGCCGCCACCGGTGTCTTGAATGCGCACGGTGACGCGGTCCTTCTCGGTTCTGGCGGTCACGCTCAACTCTCGCACCGGCCGGTCCAACATAGCGCGCTGGCTGTTCTTGACGAGATTGAGGAAGACTTGCATCAGGCTCTGCCGGTCGGCCCACACGGCGGGCAGGCCGGATTCGATCCGCCAGCGAACTTCGGTGCCGTCTTCGCGCAGAGCCGGGTCGACCACGATGCGCAGCTCTTCGAGCAGCGACTGCAGATCCAGGCCGGCGGCCGGGTTCGCGGTCTGGCGGAGTTCCATAGCGGCGATCTTTTCGAGCGCCAGGATCAAGGTGCCCAGCGCCTCGAAGTCTTTGTTCTCCGACAAGGCGCCGCTGCGCGACAGATTCTGATGCACCACGGCGATGGCCCCGCATACGTTGCGAATCTCGTGCGACACGGCGCCCACCAGGATGCGCGAGCCGGCCATGAGCTGGTGCAGGTTGAACTCTTCGCGCGTCCGGAGGTCTTCGGATGCATCCACGATCATGGCAGCCAGGCGCGGGCCGGCGCTGGTGCGGTAAGTGGAAAACCAGATGTCGGCCAGGAAGACCTCGCCGTCGGCGCGCTTGCCGCGGCATTGCATCGCGGTCCGAAAAGCGGGGCTGTTCTGGTCGGGCGCGGGGACGTTGACGAGCGACGGCAGATACTCCAGGATGGAGCGGCCGGCCAGCGACCCTGCGGGGAGCGCCAGCAAGCGGTGCGCGGCGGCATTGGCCAGCAGAACCCGGCCTTCGGAGTTCAAGGTTAGGATCGCAGCCGGGCTGCTTTCGACCAGAACCTTTAATTGTTCTTCGGCCTCGCGACGGGCATCGCTTTCGCTCTCAATCTGCTTGATGTGCTGGAGGGCGGTCTGGCGGCTGCGGACCAGCTCGTAGACTACCAGACCGGCGGCGAAGAATGCCGCGAATATCAGGATGTCGCGCGGCAGTCCGGATTCCGGCTGCCACTCGAAGGTATCGAAGAGTTCCGCGAGCACCGTGCAGAGCCCGGCGGCGGCGGCGATCTGCCAGCGATTCAGGACGCCGCCCACCAGCAGCATTGGAAACAGGTACAGGAAGCCGAGCGGGATGTTGCCTTCCACGCGCCAATCGACGAAGGCGACCAGTGCGATCATCACGCCGGCTCGCAGCAGGACAGCCCGGCGGCTTCCGCGAAAAAGGAAAGACAGCATACAAAACTAGCGCCAGCCTGCCAACGGGCTATGCGCTTGTCTTCATTCTACTCAGGTGGCCCAGCGCAAGCCATCGGATGTCCGAAAGATGTGCCGGCCTTGTCCGAAAGATAGCCGCTCTCCAGCCGGAAGATAGTGGACAACCGGCGGCTGGGCCGGTACATTGCGAATTTGAAGCGCCAGGAGTCAAAGTGTGCGTTGTCGCCGGCGTGTGGTGGTTGGCCGGCCTCTTTGGCCGTGCGCTTCTGGATGGCGGCCTGGACAGCCGGCGCTGCGATGCAACCGGCGCTCGCGCAGCAAGCCTTCACTTGGGACCAGATTCGAGACAAGTTCGTGGCGACGAATCCGACACTACAGGCCGCACGAATCGGGATCGATGAATCGCGTGCGCAGGAAATCACGGCCTTTCTACGCCCGAATCCGGATATCAGTCTGACGACGGACGGATTTCAGGTGACTCCCAATAACGGAATCTGGCGGCCATTGAGCGGTGTGTTGGAAACACCCGGCGTAAGCTATTTGCACGAAAGGCGACACAAACGGGAGTTGCGGCTCGAAAGCGCGCAGAAAGGAACTACGGTGGCCGAGTCGCAGCTCGCCGATCAGCAGAGGACGCTGCTGTTCAATTTGCGCAACGCGTTCGTGCAAGTCTTGCAGCAAAAGGCGGTGCTGGCTCTGGCGCGAGAAAACCTCGCCTACTACGACCAGGTCCTGCGCGTGGGCCGCGACCGGAAGCAGGCCGGAGACATCGCGCAGGTGGATCTGGACCGGCTGGAATTGCAACGCGTTCAATACGAGACTGATCTGGAAACGGCCACAGTGAACCTGCGCACGGCCAAGATACAGCTTCTGACCTTGCTCAATGACCGCACGCCCGTGCAGCAGTTCGACGTGACGGGGGCGTACGACTTCGCCGATCAAGTCGCGCCGCTGGAGGAATACCGGAACATGGCGCTGGAAGCGCGGCCCGACTTGAAGGCTGCGATGCAAGCGGTTGAAAAGGCCAAGACGGACCACCTGCTCGCCATCGCCAACGGTTCGGCCGATCCGACCTTCAGCGGTTGGTATTCGCACAATCCTTCCTTCGCCAATCCGTTTGCGAACAACACCATCGGCGGAACCGTCAGCATTCCGCTTCGCATCTTCGATCGCAACCAGGGCGAGAAGGCGCGCACGCAGCTCGACATCGGCCGGAACGAGCGCCTGCAGGCCGCCACCGAAGCGCAGGTATTCAGCGACGTCGACTCGGCGTACGCCACCGTGAACAGCAACCTGGTGTTGCTGAGGCGCTACAAGGAGACTTATCTGAACCAGGCCGTGCGGGTGCGCGAGGTCGTGTCGTTTTCCTATCAGCACGGCGGCGCGTCGTTGCTGGATTTTCTGCAAGCGCAGCAGGACTACCGCAGCGTGCAGTTGAACTACCTGAATCTGATTGGCGCCTACCTGACGGCGGCGAGCCAGTTGAATCTGGCCGTGGGGCGAGAGGTGATCCGATGAACGCCACCAGGTTGGCCGCAGCAGCCGGGTGCATCGCGCTGGGCGCAATTCTGGCGGGATGCGGATCGAAAGTAAAAGCCGACGCCAAGGCCGAAGCGCCGCCGTCCGCGGTGGTGGAGCAGGAAACCGATTCCAGCGTCGTCAAAGTAGACCATCCGGAGCGATTTCCGCTGGCCACCGCGGAGGAATACAATGTCGCGCCGGAACTGAAAGTTACCGGTTCGGTGAATCCGGACGTATCGCGGAACATCCCGGTGATCTCGCTCGCCTCCGGCCGCGTGGTGGAGATTCGGGCGCGGCTGGGCGACACGGTGACCAAGGGGCAGCTCCTGATGCGAGTGCAGAGTTCGGACATCTCGCAGGCGTTTTCCGACTACCGCCAGTCGGTGGCGGACGAAAACCTAACGCGCGCGCAGTTGGACCGCGCCAAGATCCTGTACGAAAAAGGCGCCATCGCCCAAAAAGATCTGGAAGTGGCCGAGGACGCAGACGCCAAAGCCAAGGTGGTGGTGGAGACGACCACCGAACGCCTGCGAGTGCTGGGAGCCGATATGAGCCATCCCAGCTCGCTGGTGGACATCTACGCGCCGGTGTCGGGCGTTATCACCGAGCAGAACGTCACGGCCTCGGCGGGCGTCAAGACGCTGGACAATTCGCCCAATCTGTTCACCATCTCGGACGTGTCCACGGTATGGGTGATCTGCGATGTGTTCGAGAACGATCTTCCGTCCGTGCACCTGGGCGAGTTCGCCGACATTCATCTGAATGCGTATCCGAACCTGGTGATCAAGGGGCGCATCAGCAACATCGGTCCGGTGCTCGACCCGAACATTCGCACCGCCAAGGTCCGGCTGGAGGTCCCCAACCCCGGGCCACTGCGCTTCGGGATGTTCGTGACCGCCACCTTCCACGGGCTCAGCAAGGAATTGCGCGCCACGGTTCCGGCCAGCGCGGTGCTGCATCTGCACGATCGCGATTGGGTTTTCGTTCCGCGGGACGGCGGCGGCTTCCGGCGCGTGGAAGTGATCGGCGGGAACATGCTTCCAGGCAACCGGCAAGAAATTTTGTCGGGTATTTCGCCGGGCCAGCAAGTAGTTTCCAACGCCCTGGTGCTGGAAAATTCCGTGGAGCAGTAAGTGATCCGGGCGCTCATCGATTACGCGCTCAACCAGCGGTTCCTGGTCCTGGCTGCCGCCGTCCTGCTGCTGATTTGGGGCGCGATCTCGTTTCACAACCTGCCGGTGGAAGCTTACCCGGACGTGGCCAACAACTACGTGCAGGTGATCACGCAGTGGCCGGGCCGCGCGGCCGAGGAGGTGGAACAGCAGGTCACGATTCCCATCGAAATCGTCATGAACGGCATTCCGCATCTCGAGCACTTGCGCTCTACGTCGCTGTTCGGGCTCTCCAGCGTGATGCTGATCTTCGACGATCAATCGCAAAACGACTGGAACCGGCAGAAGGTTTTGGAGCGGCTGGCGCAGCTTTCCCTGCCGGGCAACCTGCAGCCGCAGATCGGGGCCGACTACAGCCCGGTGGGCCAAATCTTTTGGTACACGCTGCGCAGCGCCAACCCCGGCTACGACCTGATGGAATTGAAGTCGCTCCAGGACTGGGTACTGGAAAAGCAATTCAAGAGCGTGCCCAACGTGGTGGATGTGGTCAGCTTCGGGGGCTTGACGCGTGAGTATCAAGTGCGGGTGGATCCCGAAAAGCTGATCGCTTACAGTGTGAGCCTGGGACAGGTGGAGCAGCAGCTCGCCAACAACAACGTGAACGCCGGAGGGAGCTTCGTCGAAGCCGGAACGCAGCAGATGAATGTGCGATCGCTCGGACTGGTCCATAGCGTCGACGATATCCGCCAGACCCTGGTCAAGACGCAGAACGGAACAGCGGTACGGATCAGCGACATCGCCAGCGTGGTCCAGGGCCCGCGCATCCGGTTGGGCGAAATCGCGCGCGCCACTCATCGCGCGGACGGAAAGATCCTGGACAATCCCGACACGGTGGAAGGGATCGTGCTGCTGCGCAAGGGCGCCGACTCGGACACCACGCTGGACGCGATCCACGCCAAAGTGGACGAGCTGAACAATCATCTCTTGCCGCCCGGAGTGAAGATCGTCCCGTTCCTGGACCGCAGCAACCTGGTGCATTACACCACGCACACCGTGCTGCACAACCTCAGCGAGGGCATCCTGCTGGTGGCCATCATCCTGTTCATGTTCCTGGGCAACGTGCGCGGCGCGCTGATCGTAGCGCTGACCATCCCGTTCTCGCTGCTGTTCGCCTCCATTTGCCTCAACCTGAACAAAATTCCGGCCAACCTGCTCTCGCTGGGCGCGCTGGATTTCGGAATGGTGGTGGAAGGCGCGGTGGTGATGGTGGAGAACATCATCCGTTACGCGAGCCACCGCAACTCCGAGCCAGGCGGGCTGGCTGTCATTCGCGAAGCGGCGCATGAGGTGCAGCGCCCGGTGTTCTATTCCATCGGCATCATTATTACCGCCTACGTGCCCATCTTCACGCTGCAACGGGTGGAAGGCCGCCTGTTCAAACCGATGGCCTGGACGGTGACGTTCGCGCTGCTCGGCTCGCTGATTTTTTCGATGCTGATCGCGCCGGTGGTGTGCAGCTTTCTTTTCAAAAAGAACGTGCGGGAATGGCGCAACCCGATCATGACGGCGATGACCAAGGGCTACCGCCGGACGCTGGAGTGGGCCATCCGTTTTCGCTGGATCACTGTACTGGTGGCGGCGGGCGCAGTGGGAGTTTCCCTTTATCTGGCCGAAAGTGGTCTTATCGGATCGGAATTCCTGCCGCACCTGGACGAGGGCGCCATCTGGGCCCGCGCCACGCTGGCGCCGAGCACCGGGCCCAGCGACGGCGCCACGCTGATGCACCAGGCGCGCGTCATCCTGGCGTCCTTTCCGGAAGTGACGCAGGTAGTGTCGCAAGTGGGCCGGCCAGACGATGGAACCGATACCACCGGCTTTTTCAACACCGAGTACTTCGTAGATCTTAAGCCCAAAGAAGAGTGGCGTCCGGTCTTTCAGCAAAACAAAGAGGAGCTGATCGGCGCCATGGACCGCGAGCTCGAGAAGCTTCCGGGGACGCTCTGGAATTTCTCGCAGCCCATCGCGGACAACATGGAGGAAGCGGTCAGCGGCGTCAAAGGCCAGCTCGCCATCAAAGTTTATGGTGACGACTTGCGGACGCTGGAAGCAACCGGCGAGAAAATCGTCAGCGTGCTGCGCACCGTCAACGGCGTTGCCGATCTGGGGCTGTTCCGCGTCATCGGCCAGCCGAACCTGGAGTTCGTTGTGGATCGGGCCAAGGCGGCCCGCTACGGAATCAACGTCTCAGACGTGCAGGACGCGATCGAAACGGCAGTGGGCGGCAAGGCCGTCAGCCAGGTCCTGGAGGGCGAGCAACGCTACGACCTGGTGGTGCGCTACCAGCAACCGTATCGCGACACCCGGGAAGCTATTGCCAATATTCGGCTGCTAGCGCCTTCCGGCGAGCGGGTTGCGCTGGCGCAGCTCTGCACGATCCGCACCCGGGACGGCGCCTCCGAGATTTACCGCGAGAGCAATTCCCGCTATGTCGCCATCAAATACAGCGTTCCGGTGCGCGACCTGGGAAGCACGGTGGAGGAAGCGATTCGCAAAGTCGATCAACAAGTGAAGCTGCCCCCCGGCTACCATATCGATTGGGCCGGCGAATACGAGAGCCAGAAGCGCGCGTCGCGGCGGCTGGCGATCATCGTCCCGCTCACCATGCTGGTAATCTGCATCATCCTGCACACCATGTTCAATTCGTTCAAGTGGGTGGCGTTGATTTTGGGTAACGTCGCCATGGCGCCCATCGGCGGACTGCTCGCGCTGCTCGCCACCGGCACGCACTTCAGCGTTTCTTCGGGCGTGGGATTCCTGGCGCTGTTCGGCGTGGCGGTGCAGACCGGGGTCATCATGCTCGAATACATCAACCAGCTCCGATCGCGCGGCTATTCGATCCGGCAGGCCGCCGTCGAGGGGTCTGTGTTGCGGCTGCGGCCGATCATGATGACCATGCTGGTGGCGAGCCTGGGGCTGCTGCCGGCGGCTCTCTCGCGGGGCATCGGGTCGGACTCGCAGCGGCCGTTTGCGATCGTCATCGTGGGCGGGTTGATCGCCGCCCTGATCCTGGGGATCTATCTGCTGCCCACGCTTTATGTCTGGTTCGCGCGGGAGAACGACCGGCTGCCGGCGGCCGAGCACCGGCATTTTGAGGAATAAAGCGGACATTCCAGCAACTCGCGGCCGGTTTAGCGCGTCGTTTGCTATCAAGCTCAGAATCCCCCTGTCAGTGGCTCGGCGGAAATCACGTCGGTTGGTCCGGCCCCAGGCATGAGTGGAGTCACTCTGGTGAGCTTTCAATTGCCGGCCGCCGCCAGCGCCCCGTCGTTTGGCATCTACTTCGAGCCAGCTTTTTACTTCGTAGTGGATGGCTGGTATAGCCCAGCCTTCACTATCGCGGTGCAGCATTGAGAAGAGCCCGGCATCACGTAGCTTGATCGAGATAGCGCTCGAGAGAGACGCTGCTCCGAGCGTGCGGAGAGGCGACGATGCGGTCGGGCGGGACGGGCCGAAAATCGAGCGATTTATACCGCCGGATCGCCGGCGCGAGTTTTCGGCTCATTTCAAGGTATGCGCGCCGGAAGCGCGGGCTTCCGCGATGGCCCGCTCGAGAAAGCGGCGCAGCCGCCGGCGCGCTGGTCGCGCTGCTTATCGATCCCGGCCTATCGGCCGAGGCCGATGGCCCATCTTGCCGCGCGAAGTTCTGACGCTGGGATGATCTTGCGGGCGGGCGATGGGGGCAGGAACGCCCACGCCGGTGATCGTGCCTACCAGGATGTGATCGTTCTGGTCTTCGATATAAAAATTCAAGTTTACGTTACTCAGGCTGCCGTCCTCCGCGAGTGTGAATGAGCCATTAATGCTGTTGAATATGTTGGTCGGCTGAAGCGACGCGCCTAAAAAGCTAGCAACGCCGGGGGAAGCATTCTGATCGGCAATCGACAGCAGCTTCTGGCCTGCGGCGGGAGTCACGAGCACCCCCGGGATGGAAGATCCGGGCGTGTACATCTGCAGCAAGTCGTCTCCTTGCGAGGTCCGATTGAAAATGATGGCCGCGCGCGCGCCGGCCGCGGCGGCATTGATGAGCTTCGGCGAGAAATTGCAGCCGCCCCGCTCGATCACAGCAATAAAAGTGCCGCTCAACTTTTGGACTCGATCCGGAATGGGTCCGGCCGCGGGCTGGCACGCGGTGTTGTCCGCATTGCCAACCAGGCCGCCGCTAATGTAGTCCCAACTGAACAGGGGGCCATCCAGCGACAAGCTGGGCGGATCTTGAGCTGTATCCCAAACGATGGGGTTGTCAGGCCCGCCGGCGTACACAAAGTGCTCGTAAAGGGGCGTTATCGGATCCACTGCCAGCTCGATCATCCCGGAGTAGATCAAAGTGCTGGCCGCGATGGTATTATTCGGCACCGAGCCGAAAAAATACAATGCATTGCTGGGCAGCGCCACTCCGCTGAAGTCGTCGGCCACCCCCGGTATTTGGAACAGGTTGAAGAGCGTCGATGCACTGGCGTTGGAGTACAGCACCGCGCTGAACCAGCCGTCCGGGCTAATCATAATCTGCGGACCAGTTCCCGAGGCAGCGTCGAAGCGCTCGGACACCTCCACCGGTGGCGGGTTGGAAGGATCGCTCCGGTCGAACAGCTGCCCCTGAATGTTTACCGGCAACGCCCCGGTTTGCGCATACGCCACCACGGGCAGCACCAGCGCGAAAGCTGCAAAAGATCTTCGATACATGTGATATATCTCCACTAGAGAGGTGAGTCCAGTCCCCGGTCAGAATCTGGCAATGTGGCCCAGACCTGCCACGGTTTCATATCGGACCAGCGATCGGGAATCTGAGCTTAAATTGCGCGACCACCCACGGCCGCCGACCGCCGGTCAGGATGTTTAGGCGGTGGTGCAGGCCACCGTACGCACAGGGCTAGCGGCCTTCTTGCCTGGGCGCCAATTCGGGGCCGGGAAACGCCCCTTTGGACGGGTGTATACTATTTACGATTGTTCCGGCATCGGTGGTCGGATATCCGGAACTCGGAACCGGCAAGGAGGTTCTCATGCCCAGCGTGAATTTGAGCGTTCAACCCCGGCTTCTATCCTGCGGGGCCAGCCTGGTAGCGGTAGTGGCAATGTTCGGCGCGGCCGGGACGGCCCGCGCGCAAGCACCCGCGAAGGACCAGGTCACCTTCACCAAAGACGTTGCTCCGATCCTGCAGCGCTCCTGTCAAAACTGTCATCGGCCCGGCAACATCGGTCCCATGTCGCTGCTGACGTACGAGGATGCGCGGCCCTGGGCGCGGGCGATGAAGCAGCAGGTGGTGCAGCGCAACATGCCGCCGTGGTACATCGATCGCGCGGTCGGCATCCATAGCTTCAAGAACGATCCGTCGCTGAGCGAGCAGGACATCGCCACCATCTCCAAGTGGGCCGACGCGGGCGCGCCGATGGGCAATCCCGCGGAAATGCCGCCGCCGCGCAAGTTCGAGGACAACGACCGCTGGCATATCGGAAAGCCCGACATCGTGGTCACTCTGAATAAGGACGTGCTGGTGAAGGCCAAGGCGCCGGATCAATGGGTGGACGTGCCGATGGAAGATGCGGCTATAAAGATCAACCGCTACATCCAGGCCGTCGAAGTGAAGCCGATCAAGGGAACGCCGGTGGTCCACCACGCGGTGGCCAGCATGCGATATGAAGACGAGAATGGGAACGAACAGCAGTCGCTGCTCGAAGAATATGCGGTCGGCAAGTTCGGAGACATCTATTCGGAAGGCACCGGCCGGCTGCTGCCCAAGGGCGCGAAGTTCAGTATGAACCTGCACCTGCATGCCAACGGGACCGATACGCCGGCTAACGTGGCGGTCGGCCTCAAGCTGGCGCCGGAAGGGTACGTCCCCAAGCACATCGAGCAGTCGCAGCACGTGGGCGACAACGAAGATTTCATTATTCCGGCCAACACCAAGAACGTCCGCGTGGACGGCTACAGCACGCTGCTCAAACCGGCCCGCATCACCGCGTTCCAGCCGCACCTGCACAATCGCGGCCAGGCGCAGTGCCTGGAGGTAATCTATCCTCCCAATCAAACCGGCGGGCGAGCGCCCAAGGAAACCATTAGCTGCGTCGATCGCTACCATTTCGATTGGCACATCGTGTACCACTACGCCGAAGACGATCAGCCGATCGTGCCCGCGGGCACGGTTCTGCACGTCACGTCCTGGTTCGACAACACCGCCGCCAACAAGTTCAATCCCGATCCCTCCAATCCCGTCAGCTTCGGGCAGAGGACTATCGACGACATGAGCTTTTCGTGGCTGACCTGGTACTACTTGACCGACGAAGAGTACAAGCAAATGCTCGAAGAGCGGAAGGCCAAGCAGAAGAAGCTGACGGCGCAACTTCACTAGAGGCTCAAATGTTGTATTCGAAGCTCCAAATGGTAGCGCCCGTGGCGCTGCTCGGCGCTGGTCTGGCCATGCCGGGCTGGCTGCGGGCGCAGCAGCGGGTGATCGATCAACTCCCGGACGAAGAAAGCTTCGCGCACGGAGTCGGCAAGAGCGTGCAGCCGTTTTTCGAGGGCTGGCAGCCGATGCCGGACGGCCACATCGTGATGTGGTTCGGGTATCTCAACCTTAACTACGAAGAGGAGCCCGACGTTCCCATCGGCCCCAACAACAAATTCAGTCTAAAGGACGACCTGGGCCAGCCGACGCATTTCTATCCGCGCCGGCATTGGTTCGTGTTCCAGGTCGATCTGCCGCGGGATTGGGACAAAGAGAAGCGGCTTACCTGGACCGTTACGGTCAACGGCCACGCCAGCGCCGCCAACGGCTGGCTGCAGCCGGAATGGGAAGTGGACGAAGGCGTGATGCAGATGAACATCGGGCCGGGCGGCGCGCCGCCGGTGGATCCGCCCAACCAGGCGCCCAAGATCACCGGCAGCGGCGACCAGACGGCCCAGGTAGGAAAGCCGATCAAGCTGGCTGTCTCGGCGACCGACGACGGCATCCCCAAGCCGCGGGTGCGGAACCCCAATGCCGCCGCCGCTGCGCCTCCTCCACGTCCCCCGCTTCCTGCGGGCGCCACTCCGCCGCCGCGCGCGCAACTAGGGCTGCGGATTCGGTGGGAGCTGTATCGCGCTCCGGCCGAGGGCGGCGAGGTGACGTTCGAACCTGAGAATACGCGGCCGGTGATGGGCGGGCAGTCCGCCGAACTGGCGAGCACTGCGACCTTCAGCGCGCCGGGGACATACTGGCTGCGCGCCGTCGCGAGCGACGGGATGCTTCAGACGCCCTACGACGTCAAGGTTACGGTGAGCCGGTGATTGTGAGCCGGAACGCCGCAGCCCATTGCTGAGCCGGGCTTCGCGTACCATCAAAAATTGAACCTTAACTCTTTCCGCGCGGGATCCATCGCGAGCGCGGTCGCCTGGTTGTGCGGCATCGGCGGGGCGCTGGTGGCGCACGGCCTCAACGTCCAGCCGACTGAGACGGTCGCGACCGCACAAGAAATCCTCGCCCTGGCCCGAGAGCACACCGCCACGCTGCTGGGCTTCATGGCGCTCGATACCCTCTTCGTCATTGGATATGTCACCGTGTTCGCGGTGATCTTCCTGGCGATCCCGCAACAGGATCGTCTGATCGGAGGCATCGGGCTCGGCGCGGGGATTCTCGCGGGGCTGGCGGATATGACCGAAAACGCGCTATATGTCGTCTACGCGCTCGGCGCGCTGCACGGCAATGCGGAACTCGCGCCGTCGCTGCCCTTTCATTACTACGCGACACAAGTGAAATGGATGGCTGCCTTTGCCGCAGTCGGCATGCAGTTGCTCGTTTTCCCGCGGCGCACGGCGCTGGAGCGCGCGATCGTGGCGGTGATGTGCACCTTTCCGCTGCTGGGCGCGGTTTCGATCGCCTGGCCCGCGCTGATGCCGCTGCGGGCGCTGTTCTTCGTGGTCGGCCTGCCGCTGCTGATGGTTTACTTCCACCAGCGCGCGGCCGCAAGCGAGGCGGCGTAACCGGTGCGGCGTTTTATTTGTCGGGCTCGCCGTTGGCGCCGGGCGCCGAGCTTCCGAGGAACAGCTTGCGGCCGTCGGCGAACGTGAGCACTCTGCCGACGCCGCGATTGGAGCCGTCCTTGGCCTGATAGCCCTCCATCACGATTTCCGAGCCGGCCGGCAGCGCGTCCTTGCTGAAGCCGAGGCGAAGCAAGACGTTCGGGCTTCCGCCTTCGATCATCCAATTTGTGACATTTCCGTCCGGTCCCTTGACGTCGATGTGAATCCAGGAGTGCGGATTGATCCAATCCATCTTGGTGACCGTGCCGCGCAGCTTGATAGGGCGGTTGATATCGAACTCCGCGGCGAAGGCATGATGCGCACTCGCCGGCGATGCCGTCCAGAACAGAGCCATGGCGCCTGCGGCGATGGCGAGCTGGATTCGAATTCGGCTCCTCATTTGGCATCCTTCTGAGCAGCTTTCTCGGCCGCAGCTTTGTCGGCCGCGCGGGCTCCGCTCAGCGTGTTCGGCATTCCCAGGTTGCCTTCGTGGCAGGCGTACTCGAAGATGGGCGCGTCCACTTTCACCAGCGGAAGCTGCGCGGTCCAGGGGCGCGTCCACGTGGCCGGATCGTCGACGGTGAATTCATACAGGATGGTGTCATCGCTGACGCGCGTGAAGCGCTCCACCACGTGCAGGGTTTCAGTGGATCCACGGAACGCTGTCCGGCTGGTGAAGTTGGTAGTGTCCACGACGAGAGTGTCGCCCTCCCAATGCCCGCGCGAATCGCCCATCCATTGGCGGATGCCGGAATCGAGATGCGGGCGTCCATCGGTCGGAATCATGCGGGCGTCGTGGATGATCTCCTGGAGGATGCCGACGTATCCGTCGCCCTGCACGATTTGCAGATTGCTGTTGTACGCGGCGGGCAGCATGGGCGGGCCTTCGTTCGCCCACACGATGCAGCGTTCTTGCAAGGGCCGGTTCTCGTAGCTATCGAACTCGTGGCCGCGCTGTTTGGCGGCGCGATCGGCCAGCCGCTGGCGCGCCTCCGGCGTCAAGGGGGGAACTCTGCCATCCGGCCCGATGATGAGCGAAGTTCGCCGGCTCAATGCGACCTTCACCTTACTCACATCCAGCCCGAACTGCGACATGTCGTAGTGCACGGTGGCCTGGTTGCCGAGGCGATCCCAACTGGTGCGATCCTCCAGCTCGTGCTTGTCGTGCTCGGCGGCTTCTTCCGGAGTGTAGAATTCCTTGGCGCCGAGTTCCTTGGGACGTTCCAGCGGCGTGACGCTGGCGTTGGTCCAGACGCCCTCGAAATCGGGATGACCGTCGGGCAGGTGTGGCAAGGTCCAGGGCTTGGGCGCGGGCGCCGTTTTGGCGGCTACAGCGGAGGGCGCCTGTCCAAACGCGAGGGGCATAGTCAGCCATGCCACCGCGATCGCGGATGGCACAAAGAAACTTGAAGTGAGCGATCGGCGAATCATCCGCCCTCCTTCTCCCGGCTCATTGACTCGACTTCTTACGCAGATGGCCGTACATCAATTCTTCCACAAATTCGACACACTTGAATTCCAGCAACTGGGCGTTGTCCTCGGCGTGCCGGTAGAGCAGCATGCTCATCTTCCAGGGACGCGAAAAGACCTTGGGGTCCTCGATGGTGGCTTCGTAGCGCATGCTGTCCGGGCTGCGGGGCGTATAGCGTTCGACCACGTGCAGCGCATCGCTGTGGAAATCGCCGGCCCGGTCAAACCAGGTCTCGTCGTTCAAGCCCGTGACGTCCACCACCAGTGTGTCGCCTTCCCAATGCCCGTTCGACCAGCCCATCCAGCTATCGATGGGCGCTTTCTTGGGATTCTCCATGTTGATGATGCGAGTGGCGCTGGCATATTGGTAGGAGATCATGATGCGCTTTTGCGATTGCACGATCTGGAATGGATAGGGCATGTAAGTGGCGCGCGGCACGCCGGGGAGGTAGCACTTGACTTCCGGGTCGAGCGTCAGCCGATTGGCGAAGTTTTCCTTCTTCTTCGCGGCGGCCGCGGGCAGGTAGGGGATTTCGCCGCCTTCGACCACGCTGAGGCCGGGCGGAACCGCGCCTATGGCGCCGAGCGGCAGCATGGGTCCGGGCGCGGCGGCATGGCCCTGGATGTCCCAATTGGCGGTGTTGAGGACCTGCCAGATTCCGTTGAGATTGGGTTTGCCGTCCGAAGTGCGCGGGGCGCGGTAGGCCGGAGTCTGGGCAGCCGGTTGACTGATCGCGGGCGCGATCGCCGCCAGCGCCGCACAGGCTATGGCAATCCTACGAGACCATCCGCATTGAGCCACGAGGCCGATTCTAATGCCGGAAGTCTTGAAAGTCAATTTCGGCGGAGGAAGTCGAGCTATTCGGCCGGCGGCTTTTTGTCCGTCAGATCGTCCTTCAAATGCTTCACCACCCTGGCAGCGGTCTTGCTCAATTCGCCCGGGGTGGAATCTTTGGGTGGTTGGTAGACGGACCACAGCACGATGCGGCTCTTGCGGTCGACCAGGAAGAAGGTGCCCTTGCCGCGATTGAAGGAAGAGGAGAGGCGGGCGGCGCCGCCGCCGAGGCCCATGGCGATGCTCCTGCCGCCAGCCGGGTCTTTGGCTTCGTCCTTAGCTTCATCCTTCGCGGCATCCTTGGCTTCGTCCGTATGCTGTTCTTTGGATGGCGCCGGTGGAGGATACAACTCCTTGAACTTAGCCTCGAAGGGCTCGCCCAGCCGGTCCGTCAGAATGGCGTCGGCGGTCTGCGGATCGGTGACCACTTGAAAAACGCCCAACGCGGTCAAACGATTGGCGAGGTATTGATCCATGCCGCCGGTCATCGCCAGAATATAGACCGTGTTGACCTGCTTGAGCCGCGGGCTCACGGCGGCCGGCAGGCAGAGCGCGGCCAGCGCGAAGACGCAAAACAACTTCATGAGAATATGGTACCAGCGCCGGCGGCGCTCGTCTGGCGCGGTCCTGATTTGTGTACAAATCGCAACGCATCACGATAATCATTCCCTGCCTGAACGAGGAGCAGGGCATCGAGAAGGTCCTGAGCCGCATGCCGGAGTTCGTGGACCAGGTGATCGTGGTGGACAACGGCTCGACTGACCGCACTTCGGACGTGGCGCGCTCCTTCGGCGCCGAAGTGATTCGCGAGCCGGTGCGCGGCTATGGACGAAGCTACAAGCGTGGATTCGCGTCGGCCATCGGCGACCTCATCATCACGCTGGATGGCGACCACAGCTATCCGCCGGACGCCATCTCCTACCTGATCGAAGCCTTTCTGCACCTGGACGTGGATTTCCTGAACGCCTCGCGCTTTCCGGTGCGGGATCCGGAGGCCATGAGCTTCAAGCACAAAATCGGCAACTGGATATTGTCGCTGGCGATGTCAGTCCTGTACTTCCGCTGGGTGCGCGATTCGCAGTCCGGCATGTGGGTCTTCCGCCGCTCGATTTTGAAGAACATGCAGCTTACTTCGGACAGCATGGCGTTCTCGGAAGAGATCAAGATCGAAGCGCTGAAGAGCTCGCGCATCCGGTTTGCGGAGATTTCTATTCTGTACAGTTCGCGGCTGGGGGAGAATAAACTGAACCCATGGCGGGACGGGTTCTACAATTTGTATTTCCTGGTGAAGAAGCGCTTCAGCGGGTCCGGCAAATGAAGGTTGGCGCACGCGCTTTTGTACGCCGCGTTCGCATGGACACGAACGCGTGGTGGCGTTCATCGGGCATGCCTGCCGCGTTGTGCGGAACACGAACCAGGCGTGAGTGCGAACGCGGCACGCACGAGTGCTTGCGCCACGGAGCGCGCGGTTAGTGCAACGCGTCTCCATTGTGATCCCCAACTGGAACGGGGCTCCCAGGCTGGCAGCGCTTCTGGAGCGGCTGGCCGGGCAATCCTGCGCGATCCATGAGATCCTGGTCGTGGACAATGGCAGCTCGGATGACTCGGCCGGCGTGGCGGCCCGCGCTGGCGCTTCGGTTCTGGCGCTGGGGGCGAACACCGGCTTCAGCCACGCGGTAAATTGCGGGATTCGGGCGGCCAGCGGGGACTGGATTTGCATCCTGAACAACGATGTGTCGCCGGAGCCCGACTGGCTTCGAAATCTCACGCAAGCGGCCGTCGCAGGAGACGCCTGGTTCGCGACCGGCAAACTCCTGGATGCCGCCCGGCGGGACCGGATCGACGGCGCCTTCGACGCCATTTGCCGCGGCGCCTGCGCCTGGCGGTGCGGACATGACCGGCCGGACTCCCCGTTCTGGAACCAGCCCAGGGAGATCCGCTTTGCGCCCTTCACGGCAGCCCTGTTCCGCGCGGATTTGTTCCAGCGCGTAGGGTTGCTGGACGAAACCCTGGAGTCCTATCTGGAGGACGTCGACTTTGGGATCCGCTGCGCGGCCCAGGGGCTCAAGGGGTGGTATGTTCCGCAGGCAGTCGCCAGCCACCAGGGAAGCGCCACCCTGGGGGCCTGGCATCCTGACACGGTGCGAAAGATCGCCCGAAATCAATTGCTGCTGGTAGCGAAACATTATCCCAAGAAATGGATCTTACGCTACGGTTGGCACATCTTCATTGCACAGGCGTTATGGGGATTCACCGCGCTGCGCCACGGAAGGCTGAGCGCCTATCTGGCCGGCAAAGCGGACGGCTTGCGCCTGTTCCGGGCAAACCGCGGAGAAGCTTGTTCCAATTTCCCGGCGATCCTCGAGCAAAGCGAAAAGGAAATCCGGGAGTTACAAAGCTTGACAGGCTTCGATCTGTACTGGAGACTGTATTTTGCTTTGACATGAGCCGAACCGGCATAGTCGTCGTGACTTACAATTCGGGCGAGGTAATCGGCCGCTGCCTGGATTCCTGCGCCGGCCGCCCGGTGGTGGTGGTGGACAATGCCTCCGCGGACGATACCTGCGACTTAGTGCGGCGGCGAGGTGCGGTAAGGCTGATTGCGAATTCCGAGAATCGCGGCTTCGCGGCCGCGGCCAATCAAGGCGTAGCCGAGCTAGAGACGGAATTGATCCTGCTGTTGAATCCGGACGTGGAATTGCAGACCGCGTTGGAGGGTTTGGAAGCGGCCTGCGCCAGGCCGGGAGTGGGGTTGGCAGGCGGCCGGCTGCTGGACCGCAACGGCCGCGTCCAGAGCGGTTTCACGTTGCGGCGGTTTCCCACGCCGCTTACGCTGGCGTTCGAGGTGCTTGGCCTCAATCGTCTCATTCCTCCGAATCCAGTAAACCGCCGCTACCGTTGCCTGGATCTGGATCTGTCGCAGGCCCAGGAAGCGGATCAACCACCGGGAGCTTTTCTGATGTTCCGGCGCGAAGTGTGGCAGCGCTTGGGCGGTTTTGACACACAGTTCCATCCGATCTGGTTCGAAGATGTCGACTTTTGCCGTCGCGCCCGCGCCTTGGGTCTGAAAATTCAATATGTGCCCGAAGTTACAGCGCAGCATCAGGGTGGTGATAGCATTGCTAAGTTAGACCGGTCGTGCCGCGAGGCTTACTGGTATGCTAGCCTGCTAAGGTACGCCTCTAAGCACTTTCGGCCGTACGCACATCGGGGAGTGAGCGCGGCAGTGGTGCTGGGTTCCTTGTTACGAGCCGGTGTAGGGATGGCCCGGTTTCGAAGTTCGAGGACCGTGAAGGCATACATGAAGGTCGCGCGGCTGGCGGGGCGAAGTTTTTTTCTGGGCCGCGTCGGGGAGCTGGAATTGGCTGGTGAGAAGCAAGACAGCACGATGAGGGCAGTTGTCTAAAACCAAAGAACAGGGACACAACCCACAATAATGTCCTCCAACGATAGGGTTTCCGTCACAATCGTTACCTACAACAGCGGTCGGTTCATCAAGCGGTGCTTAGAATCGGTTCTGGCGCAGCGTTTCGCGAACAAGGAAATTATTGTCATCGACAACGCCTCCACCGACGGCACCGCTGACATTCTGGAGCAGTTCGAGGACCGCTGCCAGATTGTCTACAACGACGAAAACATCGGGTTCGCGGCCGCGCAGAACCAGGCCATCCGGATCAGCGGCGGCGACTGGGTGTTGACGTTAAACCCGGACGTTTTGTTGCTGCCCAATTTCATTCAGGCCCTGGTGGACACCGGCCAGTTCGATGCGCGCATCGGATCGGTGTGCGGGAAACTGCTGACCATCCTGGCCAGCTTCGATCTGCCCGACAAACCGCTGGTGGATTCCACGGGAATCTATTTCACCCCCATGCTGCGGCATCTGGACCGCGGAAGCCAGGAAGTGGACAACGGGCACTATCTGCAGCATGAATACGTCTTCGGGGCGACGGCCGCGGCGGCGTTATACCGGCGGCGGATGATCGAGGACATTGCCATCGGCGACGAGTTCTTCGATCCTGATTTTTTCGTGTACCGCGAAGACGCCGATGTGGCCTGGCGCGCCCAACTGATGGGCTGGCGCTGCATCTACACGCCGCACGCGCGCGGCTATCATGTGCGCAACGTGCTGCCGGGGAACCGGCGGGCACTGCCCGCGGTCATCAACATGCATTCGGTGAAGAATCGATTCCTGATGCGGATGAAGAACATGACCGGACATTTGTACGTTCGGAACTGGTTCTCCATTACGATGCGGGACGTGGTGGTGCTGGGCTGCTGTCTGATCCGGGAGCAAACCTCGCTGCGGGCGCTGTGGTACGTGGCGCGCAATTGGAAACGCGTGATGGCGAAGCGGCGGGAAATCATGAGCCGCAAACGCGTGGATGACGACTATATTGCGAGCTGGTTCCGCTACTCGCCGGTGAGCACTCCGGCCAGCAAGCCCAAAGGCTCGGCGCGCGCGCTGGCTCGTTCCAAAGCGGCAAGGGGTTAGTAAGCGGCGGGCGGAATCCAGGCCGGGTTACCCGCGCGCTCCCAGGCGCGCATCGCCATTCTCGGCACCCGGGGCATTCCGGCCAGCTACGGAGGATTCGAGACCTTCGCCGAGGAGCTTTCCACGCGCCTGACGGCGCGTGGGCACCGCGTCACCGTTTACTGCCGCGAAAGCTATTTTGAGCCGACTTACCGCGGGGTCTCGCTGGTCTACTTACCCACTTGGCGGCACAAGTATTTCGACACCATCGTGCATACTTTTTTTTCGACGCTGCACCTGATGTTGCATCGCGCCGATGTAGCTCTCTATTGCAACGCCGCTAACGCGATCTTCACGTTCTGGCCGCGTTTGTTCGGCGTTCCGGTGGCGTTGAATGTCGACGGGCTGGAGCGCAAGCGGAAGAAATGGAATCGGCTGGCGCGATCCTGGTACCGCGTGTCCGAGCGGCTGGCCACGTTTTGCCCCAACGCCGTGGTGACGGACGCGCGCAAAATTGCGGAATACTATCAGCAGCGCTACCGAAAACGCACCTGGTTCATCCCCTACGGCGCGGAGACCGGAAAGCTGGGCACAGCGGAAATCCTGCAACGGCTCGGCCTGGAGCGCGACCGCTACTTTCTATACGTGAGCCGCATGGAACCGGAAAACAACGCGCTGCTGGTGCGCCAGGCCTTCGAGCAGATCAAGACGGGGATGAAACTGGCCTTAGTCGGAGACGCGCCTTACGCACAGGCCTACATCCAGCGCGTGCGTGACACCAAAGATGCGCGCATCGTCCTGCCCGGCGCGATTTATGGAACCGGATACCACGCGCTGCTGTCGCACTGCTTCGCTTACATCCATGCCACCGAGGTCGGCGGAACGCATCCGGCGCTGATCGAAGCCATGGGGCGCGGCGCGCTGGTGCTGTACTTGAACACACCCGAAAACACCGAGGTCGCGGGCGGCGTTGGCATCCCATTCGAGCCCGGTGAACTGGGGGAAAAGCTGAAGCAGGTGCTCGGAATGACGGAGGAAGAACGCGCCGCCCTCAGCCGCTGTGCTGTCCAGCGCGTAGCGGAGCGATATAGCTGGGAGGCGGTCACCGATCAGTACGAGAGCCTGCTTCTCAATCTGCGTAGCTAAGTTCGTCACGTTGGCCGCGCAAATGCATCTTCACAACGGAAGCTACGCGCGGCCAAATATTTCAGCCGTCAAGCAGATTGTGTGGGTCATAGGACCCAGGGCGTGACGTGTCATATTGCACACCGCCCCAATACAGAAATAATTCCGGCCGCAGCAGAAGGAGAACTATGAAAGCCAAAATTGGAACTGTTTTGGTGGGCCTCGCCTTGACCGCCACCATGGCCCTGGCGCAGCCTCGGCAGAGAGCGCGAATGCCAATCTATGATGTGTCCAAAGAGGCTACCATCAGCGGCAAGATCGAAGACGTCCAGCAAATGCAACACGGGAGAATGACTGGGATACACTTCCTAGTGAAGACCGAAACGGAAACGGTCGATGTTCACCTGGGACCTTCCTATTTCATCGAGAATCAGGGATTCCACTTCGCCAAGGGCGACCAGGTGGAAGTCCTCGGATCGAGGGTTAAGATGGGAGACAGTGAGGTGTTTATCGCCAGAGAAGTGACCCTAGACGGAAAGAAGCTGACGCTGCGGGACAGCACCGGCCGGCCGAAGTGGGCGCGGGGCCGAACATAAGCGTCAGCGCACGGCTCTACGCTGGGAAGGATCAGAATGCCGGGATGGTTGGAGATCGTAGGTCTGGTGGCAGGATACATCGTGCTGATGCGGTGGGTCCTGCCCAAGCTCGGCGTGCCGACTTGAATGTCGGGTTCATGCCACGTCGAGTCTCGACGTGAGAAAAGTGAAGGGCGAGGGACCTCAGCCTAGCGTCGACATCAGCGCACAGGACGCCGCGGCGCCCTCCCCGAACAAAGGAGACGCTGCCGCCGGCGGTCAGTTGTGCGCGTTTTCCGGAAGGTGTCGACGCGGCGCGCAAAGAGTGCGTGCGCCACGGGCTTGGCCTACACCTTGCGGGCGGCGAGCATTTTCTGGTAGGCCTCCAGCAACTCTTCGCGCGCCTGTTGGCTTAGCAGCGGCGGTGGTTCGTCCGGCTGATATTGCCGGCACAGCTCCACCGCCCGGCGCAGGCTCTCCGCGAATTCGACGCAGGGCGGGCAGCCGGCGAGATGGGCCTCGATCTCTTCGCAGGCGCCGGGCGCGAGCTCCAGATTCAGATAATCGGAGAGCTGCGCGAAGATCTCCTTGCATTTTTCCGAGTGCTCGTGAGGCTCCATGTCATCCCTCCTTCTGATGCGCCGCGAGTGAACCGCGGCTGGAACGAAGCTGCTCATCCAATTTCTGGCGCACCGCCAGCCGCGCGCGATGCAGGCGCGTTTTGACGACATCCTCGCTCAAGTCCAGGATCTCGGCGGCCTCATGCGTGGAGAGTTCCTCGAGATCGCGGAGCAGCAGGACGGAGCGATACGTTTCCGGCAGCGCGCGGATGGCGGCCGACAGCGTCTCGCGCAGTTCCGCCCGCAGCAGCAGGTCTTCCGGCAGCGCGGACCAGTCCGCGATCTCGAGCCGCACCTGGCCGCCGTCGCGCGTCTTGAGCGGCATCAATTCATCCAGCGAAAGCTCCGCGGCGGGCGCGAACACGCTCTTGCGCCGCTTCATGAGGCAGGCGTTCTTGGCGATCCGGAACACCCACGGCCGGACCCGTTCCGGCTCCCGGATCTGGGCGAAGTTCTCGAACACCTTCAGCAACGTCTCCTGCGCGACTTCTTCGGCGTCCTCGCGCTGGCCGCACATCAGCCAGCTATAGTGGAAAATCCTGGCGCGAAAATGCTGGACGAATCGATCGAACGCCTCCGGTTCTCCGGCGATCAACCGCCGGGCCAGCTCCACTTCTTGCGCGCGATCCAAGGCGTCCGTCCCGCTCCTGATTGTAGCGGGAAGACGCGTTACGCCGGAACGGGAACGGCGGCATTTACCTCGACCTCGATACTCGGCGGCGTCAGCAGCGTGTTGTGAATCAAACAGGCCTTCACGGCCCGCAGGACGCCTTCCTTGTGGTGTTCGTCCAGACCGGGCGCTTGGACTTCGATGTGGAACGCGCCCAGCCGGGCGGGATGCCTTGCTTTCTCGGCGGCCACGCGCACCGCGAGGTCCCTGCTGGGCAGCCCGCGTGCGTTCAAGTATTCAGCCGCGTAGTAGCCGGCGCAAGCTCCCAGCGACGCCAGCAGGAATTCGGGCGGCGTCATGCCACGGTCCTCGCCGTGGTTGTCGAGCGGCTGATCGCAAATCAGGCGATGGCCGCGCGTGGAAACCGCGAATTTCGTATTTCCGAGATATTCGGTGATGACTTCCATATGATGTCTCTCAATCCCGGAGATGCAATCGGCGCCCTAAGGTGACGGCCTGCGCGGCAGGCACGGATTTCACGGAACCTGGACTGCAAGCCAAAATGCAGCCAGTAGAATGCTCAGCGCCTTCAAACAGTGGACTACCTATCTCGCGGGCGGGATCGAGGCCGCAGCCGCGCTGCTGGTGGCCGTAGCGGCTCTGGAGGCTTTGCTGCACGCGAGATACCCCTACTGATCCCGCCGGGCCGACCCGAGCAACGAGGAAAAAGAAGCGTTCGGCTCCGGCTGGGCTTTGGCTGACGGTGGCGATCAAGTTCGAGCTGGCGGCCGACATCCTGAGGACCGCCATGGCGCCAACCTGGAACGTCATCGGCCAACTGGCCGCGATCGTGGCGCTGCGAACCGTCCTCAACTACTTCCTGCAGCAGGAGATCGCCCGTCCCGGCGCAGAGAGGAACGGCTCCTGCCCCAGAGAATTTGACCGCAGCGTCACCTTGGCCTGCGGGTTGCATCTTGGCGAATGAATGAAGATTCGGCATGTAATCATTCTGGCGGGCTGCGCCAGTCTGTGGGGGCAAACCCCATTGTCTCTTGCGGATGCGGTCCAGGCAGGCCTCCAACACCATCCGGCGCTGGAAGTTAGCGCTGCAAACCAGGAGGCGGCTCAGAGCCGCGTTCGGGAAGCGCAGGCGGGGCGATTGCCGAAATTGAGCTATTCGGAAGCCTTCCAGCGGAGCGACAACCCGGTCTTCGTGTTTGGATCGCTGCTCGACCAGCGGCAGTTCACCGAAGACAACTTCAACCTTGGACAATTGAACAACCCTAATTTTATCAACAACTTCCAGTCGCAGATCCGGGCCGATCAGACGGTTTATGACTTCGGAAGCACCAAGTGGCAGGTTCGCTCGGCCGAATTGGGCACCGAAATCGCGGGGCAAGATGATCGCCGGGCGCGGATGGGGATCATCGCAGGCGTCGCAAGTGCGTATTTTGGCGCAATTTTGGGCCAGGAGCGGCTGGCAGTGGCGGAGGAAGCGGTCCGATCGGCCGAATCCGACTTGCAGCGCGCCGAAAACATCCGTGCGGCGGGCATGTCGACCGACGCCGATGTGCTCTCGGTGCGCGTGCACCTGGCGGACATGAAAGAGCGCGAGATTCAGGCCCGGTATGCTTTGGACGTCTCGTCGGCAGCGCTGAACGACGCGGTCGGGCTGCCGCTGGAAACCCAGCACCAGCTTTCCACCGCGCTAGCTCCGGCCCGGCTCACGAGCGCCGATCTTGGCGCACTGGATCAGGTCTCGCTGCAGGGACCAGGGCCGCGCCAGGCCTCGCTGGCCGTGCAGACGGCCGAGGCGCAGTCTTCGGCAGCGCGGTCTGCGCTGCTGCCGCGCATTACGGTTCACGGAGTGTTCGAAGCCGATCGCCAGACTTTCGCGACGCGCGGCGGTGCTAACTGGTTTTTCGGCGCTTCGCTCGATTGGAACCTTTTCAATGGTTTTGCCGACCAATCCCGCCGCGACGAAACGGCGCATCTGGCGGCGGCCGCGCGGGCGCGGCAGAAACGCACCGAATCGGCCACGCGACTCGAGGTCCGGCGCGCGTATGCGGCCTGGAAGGGAGCCGAAGAGCAGATCGGCGTTGCGGCCGCCGCCGTGTCGCAGGCCGAGGAAAGCCTCCGCATTACCAGGAATCGATACGAGGCCGGCCTCATCACCGTCACCGAGCTGTTGCGCAACGAAACCGCGACGCTTGAAACCAAAACCCGCCATCTGGAAGCGATCTATGCACAGCGCGTGGCCGCCACGCAACTCGAATTGGCGGCTGGAACATTAGCAGGAGATTCCGATGCGCTTAAGTAAGCCGCTGTTTGCCGCAATCTTTTTGGCTCTGGGAACGAGCGCGTGCCGCGAGGCTCCGCGCAAAGCGGAGGCGTCCGTGAGTCCTCAGGTCGTCTCGCTGCCGGTGGTCGCGGCAGCGTCGATCGAGCTGCCGTCCGTATACGAAGCCGTTGGGACGGTGCGGGCGCGGACGTCGGCCGCGATCGCGAGCAAGATCCTGGGGCCGGTGCGTGAAGTTAGAGTCCACACCGGCGATGCGGTGGCCGCCGGCCAGCTCCTGGTGACGATCGAGTCCCGCGATCTCGATGCCGCCGTGCGCCAGGCGCAGGCCGCGCGGGAAGAAACGGTCAGCGCACGAGGCGAAGCCGATCACGCCGTGGCGTCCGCTCAAGCCGGCCTGGAACTCGCCCAGGTCACCTTCCGCCGTATGAGTGATCTGTTTCAAAAGACTTCAGTGTCCAACCAGGAATACGACGAGTCCAACGCCCGCCTGAAGGCCGCGCAAGCAGGCTACGACATGGCGGTTGCCAAGCGCGCCCAGGTGTCCGCCAAGATCCAACAGGCGGCCGAAGCGGTATCCGCAGCGGAGGTGATGCGCGGCTACGCGGAAATCCGGGCTCCGTTCGCGGGCACGGTAATCGAAAAACCGGTCGAGCCCGGCGCGATGGCGATACCGGGAACTCCGCTGCTCACTCTGGAGCAACACGGCGCCTTGCGGCTGGAGGTTCCGGTGGAGGAGAGTTTTCTCGCCTCGATTCGCGTGGGCCAGCCGGTCACGGTGACTCTGGACTCTCTGGACCGCACTCTGGACGCGCGTGTTTCCGAAGTCGGCCCGCTGGTGGATCCGGCTTCGCGAGCCTTTTTGGTGAAGATCGATCTGCCCGCTATAGTCAACCTGCGGTCGGGCGTCTACGGCCGGGCGAAATTCTCGCGCGGCGTCCGGACCGCGGTGGTGGCGCCGGCCGCGGCCGTGGTCGAGCAGGGGCAGCTTCAGTCCGTGATGGTGGTGGCAGAAGGGACTGCGCACACCCGCCTGGTCACGCTGGGTCAAAAACAGGGCGACCTGGTGGAGATTCTCTCGGGACTGACCGCCGGCGAGCGCGTGGTGTCGCCGCGCTCGAGCACGCTGGCGGATGGCGAGCGCGTGGAGCCTCAGCCGTGAGTTCCGACTTAGGCGTGGCGGGCAGGATCGCCCGGGCCTGGATCAACTCCAAGCTGACGCCGCTGTTCCTGGGCGCCTCGCTGCTGGTCGGGCTGTTCTCCATCTGGCGCCTGCCGCGCGAGGAAGAGCCGCAGATCATCGTGCCGATGATCGACGTGATGGTCGCCATGCCGGGAGCGTCGGCGCGCGAAGTGGAAGAGCGCGTCACCAAGCCGATGGAAAAACTGCTGTGGGAAATTCCCGGCGTCGAGTATATCTATTCCACCTCCAGCCCCAGCCAGGCGCTGGCCATCGTCCGCTTTCGCGTGGGCGAGGACGAAGAGAAGAGCATCGTCAAGCTGAACCAGAAGATGTTCGCCAACTTCGATCTGATCCCGCCCGGCGCATCGCAGCCGCTGGTGAAGCCGCGTTCGATCGACGACGTGCCGATTTTGGCGTTGACGTTTTCGAGCGACCGTTACGGCGGATTTGAGCTGCGCCGGCTGGCCGCGCAGGTGGACGACACCGTCAAGCAGGTGAACAATGTCTCGGCGGTGAGCATCATCGGCGGGCAGCGGCGCGAGATCGCGGTGACGCTGGACGAGGCACGCCTGGCGGCCTATTCGCTCTCGCCGCTGCAGGTGTTCCAAGCGCTCTCGGCGTCCAACCGCAAGCTTTCCTCGGGCCATTTCGCGAACGGCAACCGCGAGTTTCTGGTGGAGACCGGTGAGTTTCTGCGCTGCGCCGAGGATGTCGGCAAGGTGGTGGCCGGCGTGGCCAACGGCAAGCCTGTGTTCGTGCGCGATGTTGCCAGGGTCACGGACGCGGGCGAGGAACCCGCGCAGTACGTGCAGTTCGCGGCCTCCAGTCCGACCGGGGCGTCGTTCCAGCCGGCGGTTACGCTGGCCATCTCGAAGCGCAAGGGCGCCAACGCCATCGATGTCGCGCGCGACGTGCTGGAGCGCGTGGATCACTTGAAGGGCAGCCTCATTCCCTCCGACGTGCGGGTCTCGATCACGCGCAACTACGGCGAGACCGCGGCCGAGAAATCCAACGAGCTGCTGTGGCACATGGGCATCGCGATCGTGTCGGTAAGTTTGCTGATCGCGCTGGCCCTGGGCTTGCGCGAATCGCTGATCGTGTTCATCGCCATTCCGGTGACGCTAGCGCTCACCTTGTCGGTGTTCTACTTCTATGGCTTCACGCTGAATCGTATTACGCTGTTCGCGCTGATTTTTTCCATCGGCATTCTGGTGGACGACGCCATCGTGGTGGTGGAAAACATCTCGCGGCATCGCTGCCTTCCCGAGAATCAACGCAAGCCGCTGGATCAAGTGGCGGTGGAGGCGGTCAATGAAGTGGGCAATCCGACCATTCTGGCGACGCTCACCGTTATCGCCGCCATCCTGCCCATGGCCTTCGTCGGCGGGCTGATGGGGCCGTACATGCGGCCCATTCCGATTGGCGCTTCCTCGGCCATGGTCTTCTCGCTGATGGTCGCGTTCATTGTGACGCCTTGGGCGGCGATCCGCATCCTGAAGCCCACGCGCGAAGGCGAGGGGGAGCACCGGAGCGAGGATCGCCTCACGCGCCTGTATCGCTGGGCCATGGGCGGCTTGCTCCACAAGACGTGGCTGCGCTGGAGCTTCTTGGGCGGAGTGGTGGTGCTGCTGCTCGGCTCGATGGGGCTGGTTTACATCGGCTTCGTCAAAGTGAAGATGCTGCCGTTCGACAACAAGAGCGAATTCCAGGTGATTGTCGACATGCCCAACGGCACCACGCTCGAAGAAACGGCGCGCGTCACGCGGGCGCTGGCTGAGCAGGTGCTCCGGCAGCCCGAGGTGGTGAATCTGCAGACCTACGTGGGTGCGGCCTCGCCGTACAATTTCAACGGGCTGGTGCGGCACTACTATCTAAGGGCGGGCTCCAACGTCGCGGACATCCAAGTCAACCTGCTGCCGAAGAGCGAGCGCGACCGGCAGAGCCACGAGATCGCCAAGCGGGTGCGCAACGCGCTGCAGCCCATTGCGGACGCGAACCGGGCACGCGTCAAGGTGGCTGAAGTGCCGCCCGGCCCGCCGGTGCTTGAGACGCTGGTGGCCGAGGTCTACGGGCCTACGCAGCCAGGGCAGCTAGCGGTTGCGCGCCAGATCCGCGACCTGTTCCGGCGCACGGACGGCGTGGTGGATGTCGACTGGTACGTCGAGGACGACCGCCCCAAGGTGCAACTGCGCGTGGACGAGGAAAAGGCGGCGCTGCACGGCATCACTGAGGACCAGGTGGCGCGCGCGCTGCGCATCACCTCAGCGGGCGAGTCCGCCGGGCTGCTGCACGTCGATTCGGAAAAAGAAGATATTCCGATTACGCTGCGGCTGAGCCGCGCGGAGCGCTCCTCCATCGATGGGCTCGAGAACCTGAAGATCGCGGACCGTGCCGGCGCGCTGGTTCCGCTGCGCGAGCTGGTGAGCGCACGCACCGTCGTCGAAGACAAGAGCATTTATCACAAGAACCTGATGCCGGTGACGTACGTGACGGCCGACGTCGCGGGCGCGATGGAGAGCCCGGTGTACGCCATCCTGAAGTTCGGTCCGGAGATCTCGAAGATTCCCCTGCCCGAGGGCTACGCGATCGAGCAGTACACCGCGCACCAGCCGCTCGACACCTCGCGCTACGCCATCAAGTGGGACGGCGAGTGGCACATCACCTACGAAGTTTTCCGCGACCTGGGCCTGGCGTTCGGCGCAGTGCTGATCCTGATCTATATTCTGGTAGTCGGGTGGTTCCGCTCGTTCCTGACGCCGCTGGTGATCATGGCGGCGATTCCATTTTCGCTGCCCGGCATTCTTCCCGCGCACGGATTGCTGCACGCGTTTTTCACCGCGACGTCCATGATCGGTTTCATCGCGGGCGCGGGCATCGTGGTGCGGAATTCGATCATCCTGGTGGATTTCATCACGCTGCGCCTGGGTGAAGGCATGCCGCTCGATCAAGCCGTGATCGACGCCGGTGCGGTCCGCTTCCGGCCCATGCTGCTGACCGCCGCTGCGGTCATCGTCGGATCATCCGTGATTCTGTTCGACCCCATCTTTCAAGGCTTGGCCATCGCCCTGATGGCGGGCGAAATCGCCTCGCTGCTGCTGTCGCGTATGACCGTGCCAGTCCTATTTTTCGTTGCGAACCGAAGGAGACTCTCATGACAATGGATCGTTATCTGCGTATGATCGCCGGATTTTTCGTGATGCTCAGCCTCGCTCTGGGCTATTGGGTGAGCCCATACTGGTTCCTTTTCACGGCGTTCGTCGGCCTGAACCTGTTCCAGTCCGCGTTCACCAACTGGTGCCCAATGATGTGGCTGCTCCAAAAGCTGCACGTGCCGGCGTGCGAGCACGAAGTGCAACACCACATTCCAGTCGGGTCGCACTCGTAGGAGACTGCACAATCACAAGCGTTCGCAGGAGTGCGAACGCGGCCACGCACGAGTGCGTGCGCCCTGGCTGCCGCTACCATGGATCTATGGGCCCGTTCGCCTATCGATCCTGGGTGGAGATTTCCCTCAAACAAATCGCCGAGAATTTCCAGGCGGTGCGCGACGTGGTGGGTCCGGACGTGGAAGTGATGCCGGTGGTCAAAGCCGACGCCTACCGGCACGGCGCGGTGGAAGTATCTCGCGCGCTGATCCAGGCCGGCGCGCGGTGGCTGGCCGTCAGCAACGTGGAGGAAGGGGCGATCCTGCGCGACCGCGGCATCGGCGCCCGCATCCTGGTGATGGCCGATTTTCTGCCCGCCGAACGCGACGGCCTTTTCGATTACAACCTGACGCCGGTAATTCATTCAGTCGGCGACATCGCCGAATGGGACCGCCTGTGCGCCAGCCGCGGCGTCGCGGTCGCTTATCATCTGTGCATCGACAGCGGCATGGGCCGGCTGGGCACGCGCGCTCCCGCGTCCGAGATTCTGGATGCGATCGGCGCCGCCAAACACGCGCGCCTGGAAGGCCTGATGACGCATTTCGCTTCGGCCGCCAACTACGCCAGCACGCAGACCGAGGAGCAGTTGCGAGTCTTTAACGCGATCTGCTCGGACTTGGCGCGCGCTGGCGTCAACCCGCCGATTCTTCACCTGTCGAGTTCCACTCCGGTCGCCTACGGCCGGCGCGACGCCTGGCAGCGCATGGTGCGGCCGGGGCACGCCATCTACGGCTATGTCTCGCCCATCGCCAAAGGCACGGCGCCGCCGCGCTTGCTGAACGTGCGGCCGGCGCTGACCTGGAAGGCGGCGGTGCTGGCGGTGAAGGACCTTCCGGCGGGCGCGCTGGTCGGATACGGAGGCATGTTCCGCACCACGCAGCCGACGCGGATCGCGATTCTGGCCGCCGGGTACGCCGACGGCATTCCACACCGGCTGTCGAGCAAGGGCCGTGTGATCGCCAAGGGCCGCTTCGCTCCGGTGATCGGAGCGGTCTCGATGGATCTCACCACCATCGACGTCACGCATTGCCCGCCGATACAAGTGGGCGACGCGGTGACGCTGCTTGGCTCCGAGGGCGGCCTTTCCATCGATGCGATGCAGATCGCGCGCCTGGCCGGCACCATCTCCTACAGCGTGCTGTGCGGGATTCACGCGCGCGTCAAGCGCATCTACCCGGACGCTCCGGTATGATCGAATCGTCGATGAACTCCTGGCTGCAAGACCTGCGCTACGCCGTACGAATGCTGGCCAAGAGCCCCGGCTTCACGGCCGCTGCCGTCGTTACGCTGGCGCTGGGAATCGGTGCCAACACGGCCATCTTCACCGTGGCCAATGCGGTGGTTTTTCGCCCGCTGCCCTACAGCGACCCGAGCCGGCTGGTTCTGATCTCGACCGCCGATGCGGGCCAGCGATCGCAATTGATACCCATGCCCTGGCTGCGATTCACGACCATCCATGACCAGACCCGGTCGCTTTCGGGCGTCGCGGCGTTCACCAACGAGACCTTCAACCTGAGCGAGCGCGGCGATCCCGAGCAGATTCCCGCGGCGCGCGTGAGCAGCGACTTCTTCGAGGTGCTGGGCGTGCGGCCCGCGATGGGGCGCGGCTTCCTGCGCGATGAAGATCAGCCGGGCGGCAAGAACGTGGTGCTGGTCAGTCATGCGTTTTGGATGCGCAAGCTGGGCGGAGCAGGCGACGCGGTCGGCCAGAACATCACGCTCGATTCACGCGACTACACTGTGATCGGAGTCTTGCCGGCGAGCTTCTCTTTTGCGTTCGTCGGGCGGACGATCGGCGTTTGGGCGCCGCGCGTTTTCGAGCTGAATCTCGCGACCCCGCAGCAAATCCAGGGCGGGACGGGCTTCCTGACCGCGGTCGCGCGGCTGCGGCCGGGCGTCACGCGCGAGCAGGCGCAAGCGGAAATGGATGTGCTCAACCGGCAGTATCTCGAAACCTACCCTGGCCGTCCCGATGCCAACCCGAAGCGGATGGTCGATGTCGCAAGTCTGAAGGACCAGTTTGGCGTCAACATCCGGCCGGCTTTGCTGATGCTGTCCGCCGCGGTGGCGCTGGTGTTGCTGATCGCCTGCGCCAATGTCGCGGGCCTGCTGCTGTCGCGGGCGCTGGGCCGGAGGAAAGAGATTGCCGTGCGAGCCGCCCTGGGCGCGGGCCGTGCCGCAATCGTGCGGCAACTGCTGGTGGAAAGCTCGTTGCTCAGTTTGATGAGCGGCGCACTGGGAGTCCTGCTGGCTCTGTGGTGCACTTCGCTGCTGACCGGTCTGAGCGACAATCTGGGCGCGCTGAAGGAGCTGCCCATCGACTTCCGCGTCCTGATCTTCAGCGCGGGCATTTCGCTGCTGAGCGGTTTGCTTTTCGGCTTCATCCCGTCGCTCCAGCTCTCGAAGCCGGACCTGAACGCGGTGCTGCGCGATGAAGGCCGCAGCAGCACGGGAAGCCGCCGCCGCAATCACGCACAGGATCTGCTGGTGGTGGGACAGATCGCCTTGTGCATGATTCTGCTGGTTGGCTCCGGTCTTCTGATTCGAAGTTTTGTTCGCCTGCAAACCTCCAATCCAGGCTTCGATCCGAGCGGCGTGCTCACCATGCAGATCCAGTTGCCGCCGGCCAAGTACGGCACGCAGCAACAGATGATCGCCTTCTATAAGCAAGCGATCCAACAAACGAAGACTCTGCCGGGAGTGCAAGGCGTAGCGATTTCCTCCGCGCTCCCGGTGGTCCCGATGCGGATGTCGCCGGTGCTGTTCGAAGGCCAACCCGAGCTGCCGCTCCCGCAGCGGCCCATCGTGAGCATCCAGGCCATCAGTCCGGACTATGGGCGAGTTCTGCGCGTGCCGCTGCTGCGCGGGCGCGAGTTCTCGGAACACGACGACGAGCAGGCCGCCCGGGTCGTGATCGTCAACCAGGCGCTGGCGCGGCGATTCTGGCCGAACCAGGATCCGATCGGCAAGAAAGTCTGGGCTGGACGCCAGCCCGCCGCTCAAGTGGTGGGCGTTTTCGGCGACGTCAAGAATCTGGACCTGGCTGCGGATCCGAACCCGGAAGTGTTCCTGCCGTTTCCGCAGTTGCCCTGGGCGCTGCTGAACTTGAGCCTGCGGACGTCTGTGGAGCCGGCCAGCCTGCTGCCGGGCGTGCGCCGCCAGCTTTCCCAGATCGACAAGGATCAGCCGATCACCGCGGCTCGAACGCTGGAGCAGGTTCTGGCGGCCTCGACGGCGCCGCGGCGCTTCAGCATGCTGCTGCTGGTTGGGTTCTCAGCCACGGCGTTGATTCTGGCGATGGTCGGAATCTACGGACTGGTTGCGTATTCGGTGGCGCAGCGGACGGGCGAGCTGGGCATCCGCATCGCGCTGGGAGCGGACCGTGGCGAGATTCTGCGGCTGGTGGTGATGCACGGGCTCACTCTCACCGCGGGCGGCATCGCGCTGGGCCTGGCGGGGTCGATGCTGCTGACGCGCGTGCTGTCGAGCCTGCTCTACCAAACCAGCGCGAGCGACCCGGCGACGTTTCTGCTCAGCGCCGCCTTGTTCCTGGCGGTCGCATGCGCGGCCAGCTATCTGCCGGCGCGCCGGGCCACGCGCATCGACCCGGTGGAAGCTCTGCGCTGAAACGCATGCGAATTGCTTCGTCCTGGCGCGCAGTCGGTCTTTGGGCCATTTTCGCGATCGCCCCACTCAGCGGCGCGCCTGCACACACCGAATCGGCCGTCGAGCAGAAATTTGCCGAGGTTCGCAGAAATCCTGAGGAGCTTTATGCGTTCTTGTTCCGGATGCCCAAGGGCGGCGATCTGCACGTGCACTTGACCGGCGCTGTATACGCTGAGTCGTACCTGCGCGCGGCCGCCGCGGACGGCCTGTGCGTGAACTTGCGGACGTATGCGCTGGTAGCGCCGGCGGCCGGGTCGAGCTGCGGCGAGAATGCGGTCGCAGCGGCGCGCGCGCAATCCGACAACGCGCTCGCGAATGCGGTTATTGACAGCCTCTCGATGCGCAACTTCGTGCCCGGACGCGAGTCCGGCCACGACCACTTCTTCGCCGCCTTCCCCAAGTTCGGACCATTCAAGCCGGAGCATCGCGGCGAATTCATGGCGGAGGTGATCCGCAGAGCGGCGGAACAGAACGAATCCTATCTTGAAGTGATGGTGCTCAACGGCGCTGCGGCGAACGCGCTCGGGAGCCGCGCCGGCTTCACCGGGGACTTCGATGCGGCCAAGGAAAAACTCATGGCGGGCGGGCTGCCGCAAGTAGTCGACGGCATGCGCGCGCGCGTTGAACAACTGGAGCGCGAAGGGCGCGCGGCGCTGGGCTGCGAGCGAACGCCCGATTCTGCGCCCTGCCGCGTCGTGGTTCGCTACCTGTACCAGGTGCTGCGCGAGTCGCCCCGAGAACAGGTTTTCGCACAGGTGCTGGCCGGGTTCATGCTGGCGTCGCTCGATCCGCGCGTGGCCGGCGTGAATTTCGTGCAGCCGGAAGACGGAATTATTTCCATGCGCGATTATCACGTGCAGATGCAGATGGTGGACTTCGCCAAGCGATTGTACCCGCAAGTCCACATTACGCTGCACGCGGGCGAGCTTGCGGCCGGGCTGGTGCCGCCGGAAGGCCTGCGCTTTCACATCCGCGAAGCCGTCGAAATCGGGCATGCCGAGCGCATCGGCCATGGCGTCAGCGTGATGTACGAGACCGATGCCGCGGGGCTCCTGGATCTGATGAAGCGCCGCCATATCCTGGTGGAGATCAACCTGACCAGCAACGATCTGATCCTGGGCGTGCGCGGCCAGGAGCATCCGCTCCCGATTTACCGCAAACACGACGTGCCGGTGGCGCTCTCAACCGACGACGAAGGCGTCTCGCGCACGCATCTGACGGAAGAATACCGGCGCGCAGTGCTCGCCTACCACCTCGGCTACACCGACCTGAGGGAAATGGCGCGCAACAGCCTGGAGTATTCATTCCTGGCCGGCGCGAGTTACTGGCGCGACGGCGCGTATAGAGTGCCGGTAGCCGCCTGCGCCGCAACAATCCAGTCGGCCGTTTGCCAAACTTTCCTGAAGGCTAACGACAAGGCGCGACTTCAGGCCGACCTCGAAGACCGCTTCCGCGCCTTCGAGCGCTCTTACGTCACGATCCACGCCCAGCCCTAGGCATTTGTTTATGGGCCTTGACAAACCCGATTCCCGCATCAGTCGCGTAGGCGGTTCTTCTCTAAAGGTTCGCAGGGCCGTGGAAGAATTGCGCCGACTCCGCCGCGAGATGGCACAGCGTAAAGGCTTCAAGCCGCTATCCGACAAAGAAATCAAGGACGCCATAAATGCTGGACGCCCATGATCGCGATCCGGGGAATATAGCACTGCGGAAAGTGCGCCTCAACCGTCAGACGTCCAGATTGCGCACATCCAGCGCGTTCTCTTCGATGAATTTGCGGCGGCTCTCGACGTCTTCACCCATCAGCGTCGAGAAGATGCCTTCGGTCTCGGCCAGGTCCTGCAAGTCCACCTTGAGCAGCGTGCGGGTCTCGGCGTTCATGGTGGTGGCCCACAACTGCTCGGCGTTCATCTCGCCCAAGCCTTTATAGCGCTGGATCGAGACCTCGCGCGTGCCCTCGCTCTTGACGTGCTCGAGCAGCTCGCGCCAGCCGGGTTGGACCTCTGTCTTGCCTTCGCGGACCACCGTGAACGGCGGCTGATTGAACTTGGCCACCTGGCGCGCGATGGCCCGCATGCGCCGGTACTCGGGCTGCAATACCAGGTCGACGCTGATGTTGCGGACGGCGTTGGTGGGATCGTGATACTCGACCCGCCAGGCCTCGTGCTCTTCTTCCAGCTCCAGCTTGGCCTCTACTTTGGCTGCTTTCAGCGCCGCAGCGACCGGCTCCAGATTGGCCTGCTCATGAAAATCGGCCTTGCTGTCCAGCTTGTAATCCACGTTCGCGAGGATCTCGACCACGCGCGCATCCCGCATGCGCCGCTCCATGCGCCGGAACATCTGCTGGTATTCATCCAGCGCCATCAGGAACGTTCTTAGCTCGGCGCCTTCCAGTTTCACGCCGCCTTTGCACTCGACCGTCAAGTTCTCGGTGGCGCGGCGCAGGATCTCGCGCGTGAATTCTTTATCGTCCTTGATGTACTTTTCGAACTTGCCCTTCTTGATGCGATACAGCGGCGGCTGGGCCACGAACACGTTGCCGCGCTTGATCAGCTCCTGCATGTGGCGGAAGAAGAACGTCAGCAGCAGCGTGCGGATGTGCGAGCCGTCTACGTCGGCGTCCGTCATGATGATGATTTTGTGGTAGCGGAGCTTGGTGACGTCGAAATCAGTCAGCCCGATGCCGGTGCCGATGGCGGTGATCATCGAGCGGATTTCCTCATGGCCGAGCATCTTGTCGTAGCGCGCCTTCTCGACGTTGAGGATTTTTCCCTTGAGCGGCAGGATAGCCTGATAGCGGCGGTCGCGGCCGGATTTCGCGGTGCCGCCGGCCGATTCGCCCTCCACCAGGAACAGCTCGCAGCGCTCCGGATCTTTCTCCTGGCAGTCGGACAGCTTTCCGGGCAGGCCGCCTGAATCGAGCGCACCCTTGCGACGCGTGAGGTCGCGCGCTTTGCGAGCCGCCTCGCGCGCCCGCGCGGCATCGATGGCCTTGGACACGATCTTCCGCATCACCGCCGGATTCTTGTCGAAGTGCTCGCCCAGCTTTTCGTTGACGAACTGCACCACGAAGCCTTGAATGTCGCTGTTCAGCTTGCCTTTGGTCTGGCCTTCGAACTGCGGCTGCGGCAGCTTCACGCTCACCACCGCGGTCAAACCCTCGCGCACGTCGTCGCCCGTCAGGTTTTCCTTGACATCCTTAAACAGGCCCGCCTGCTGGCCGTAGAAGTTGATGGTGCGCGTCAGGGCGCTGCGGAATCCGCTTAAATGCGACCCGCCGTCCACGGTGTTGATGTTGTTGGCGAAGCTGAACACGTTCTCCGAATAGGCGTCGTTGTACTGGAGCGCGACTTCCATGGTCAGGGTGCCGCCGTTCGGCAACTCGCGGTCCCCTTCGAAATAGATCGGCTTGTCGTGCAGCACCGCCTTGCCGCGATTCAAATGCTTGATGAACTCGGCGATGCCGCCGCCATAGTGAAACTCGTGTTGCTTGGCCGGCTCGACGCGCTCGTCAGTGAGCGTGATAGTCAAGCCTTTGTTCAGGAACGCCAGTTCGCGCAGGCGCTGCGCGAGCGTGTCGTAATTGAACTCCACGGCGTCCATGATGGTGGCGTCGGGTTTGAACGTGATCTTGGTGCCGGTCTTCTTGCCGGCCTTGCCCGCTTTAGCGAGGGGCGCCTTGGGGATGCCCTTCTGATATTCCTGCTCCCAGGTATAGGAAGGACCACCCTTTTCGGCTTCGCGCCAAATCTCAAGCTGCAGCCATTCCGACAGCGCGTTGACGCAGCTCACGCCTACTCCATGCAAACCGCCGGAAACCTTGTAGCTCTTGGAATCGAACTTGCCGCCGGCGTGCAGCTTGGTCATCACGACTTCAGCCGCCGACACCCCTTCCTCGGCCATGATGCCAACCGGAATACCGCGGCCGTTGTCCACCACGGTGATGGAATTATCTATGTGAATCGTAACGTCGATCTTGTCGCAGTAACCGGCCAACGCCTCATCGACGGAGTTGTCCACCACTTCGTAAACCAGGTGGTGCAAGCCATTCTCCGTGGTCGAGCCGATATACATCGCAGGCCGCAACCGGACCGCTTCCAGACCTTCCAGCACCTTGATGCTACTGGAGTCGTAAACGTCGACCGGACCCATTTCTTTTGTCGCCATATTGGTAAGACTCAATCCTTGAAGAAAACTTGTGGTGCCGCCGTCAGATCCTCATGGGCATCACTACGTAGCGATACTTGTAGCTGGCCGCGGCCTCTCCGCAGGGCCGCAGCTCGCCCGCGCTGTGCGGGTCCTTGAAATGGAACATGACTTTCTCCTCGCTGGTCGCCCGCAGAAAATCGAGAAGGTACACCGCATTGAACCCGATTTCGACGGGAGTTCCTTCGTAGTCCGCCGGCAGGCTCTCTTCGCTCTCACCGGTCTCCGACAGCGAGGAGTGGATGTCTACTTCCCCTTCCTGCACGCGGAAGCGAATGGCGCGGGATCGCTCATCGGAAAACTGGGAAACGCGCTCGATCGACTTGCGAAGCTCCTCGCGATCCAAAACCACGGCATGCGGATGATCCTTGGGCAGCACTCGCTCGAAGTCAGGAAAATTTCCGGTCAGTTTGCGGCTCAGCAACAACCGGTCACCCAACTGGAAGAACAAATGGTTGTCGTCGCCTGAAAACTGCAGCAGTGCATCTGAGCTGGCTTCCTGTTGCAGCTTGAGGATCTCGCCCATAGCTTTGCGCGGCAGCAAAGCGCGAAACGTTCCGGTGACCCCGGACAACTCGAGCGGTTGTTCCACCAGCGCCAGCCGGTGACTATCCGTAGCGACCATGGTGATGCCGTTGCTCTTCAGCAGCAGCAATGACCCATTCAGCGTGAAGCGCGACTCCTCCATTGAGATAGCAAAAATAGTTTTTGCGATCATCGACGCCAGCACCTGGACCGGAATCTGCGCCAGAACCTCGGGCATCCGCGGCAGCTCCGGGAAACTTTCGCGCGACATCCCCGCAATCCGGGTGCGAGAGCGTCCGCACACCAAGCTGGCCCACTGGTTCTCCTGGAGCTTCACTTCCAGATCGGCGTCCGGCAGCAAGCGGACATAGTCAAGCAACCGCTTGGCTGGAATCGTGCCGGCCCCTTGCTTCTTCACGCGCGCAGGACACGAAGAACGAATCCCCAACTCCAGATCCGTGGCCGTCAGGTTGATGCGATCCGCAACCGCTTCCACCAAAACATTCGAGAGGATCGGTATGGTGGTCTTCTTCTCCACCACGCCTTGCGAAAGATTCAACTCACGAACCAGGTCGGCCTTGCTAACCGTGAACTCCATCGTTTCCCGCCTTCTTGCTGCCTCTTAGACGCCCACCGTGGGCTCCTACTGTCTTCCCCTATAGAGTGTCTATTTCAGAACCGTAGTAGTAGGAACTGTTGAAATGTTGATTTCTCTCTAAATTATACAAAATTCAGAAGCTTCCTGCCACAAGAACCTGTGGATCTGGGCTCGGCTCAAGGTTCAAAACTAGCACCCGCCGGCAGGCTTCCACAGTCGTCCAGAGGGCATTGCTGGAGGCCTTTGTGGAAAAGTCCGGCAACCCTAATGAATCGAGTCCACTAGCTTGTGGAGGAGGTTGTTCAAATCCGGATCACGCTGCCGCAGCTTCTCAATCTTCTGGACGGAGTGCAGGACGGTAGTGTGATGCTTACCGCTAAACCAGCGGCCGATTTCCGGCAGCGACGCTGAAGTCAACTCCTTCACCAGGTACATGGTAATCTGGCGCGGGTAGGCGATCTTCTGCTCGTTGGTCTTTTGCTTAAGCTGCGAGACTTGCAAGGAGAAGTTTTCCGCGACTACTCGCGCGATTGATTCGATGGTGATCCGCTTCTCGCCGCCGGGCGACAGATGCTTCAAGAGCTGCTGCGCCATGGCAAGCGTGATCGGCGTGCCGGTCACCGAGGAGTATGCCATCAACTTTACCAGCGCCCCTTCCAATTCGCGCACATTCGACTTGGTCTTGGTGGCGATGAAGATTCTCACTTCCTCCGGCAGCTTGAGGCCTTCCATCTCAGCCTTCTTGTCAAGGATGGCCATCTTGGTCTCCAGATCCGGAGGCAGCACGTCGACCATCAGACCCCATTCGAACCGGGAGCGCAGGCGCTCCACCAGGCCAGGAAGACTTTTGGGCGGGGAGTCGCTTGAGATCACGATCTGTTTCTGATGCTCGAAGAGCTCGTTGAAGGTGTGAAAAAACTCTTCTTGCGTGCCGTCTTTGCCGGCCAGGATTTGAATATCGTCGATCAGCAGCACATCGGCGGAGCGATAGTGCCGGTGGAAGAGCTGCATGCGATCGCTTTTGATGCAGGTCACCATTTCATTCATGAACCGCTCGCTGGAGGTGTAGATGATCCTCATCCCGGCGTAGTGATCCACCAGCGAGCGCCCGATGGCGTGCATCAGATGCGTCTTGCCCATGCCCACGCCGCCATAGATGAAGAGCGGATTGTAGGTCTTGGCCGGATTGGTTGCGACGGCGTGCGCGGCGGCGTGGGCAAACTGATTGCACGAGCCGACAACAAACGTCTCAAAAGTGAATTTCGGATTCAGGCTGATGGCTGGAGCAAAGACGAGTTCGTTCCTGTCGTCCGCCGCGCCTCTGGTATCGCTGGGCCGGATCTCGTACAGGACTTGCGTTACGTGGAGTCTCAGTTCGACGATGACGGACGCGATCTCCGCTGCGTATTCCTGCTCGATCCACTCCTTGGTCACGCGGTCCGGAACCGCGACCCACAGGGTGCCCCCCTCCGCTTTGAGGAAAACCGTTTTCGACAGCCAGTTCTGATAGGCCTCCGTGCTGATCCTGGCGGAAATCCGAGCCTTTAGCTGTTCCCAAATATTCATGCGGTCGTCACATTACGCAGCTTTTACACAACTTTTCCACACCTTGTGGAAATTCCATAACTCAAGCTTGCTTTCTGAAGGGAACGGCTGGCCTGAACTGCCTTGAGTCGGCAGTTTAGAACGGCCGTTCCGTGATGACGGAAAATGCAGTCTAGCACATTTCGATTGCCAGGGATCTACATTTTTTTGGAACCGCATCTCGCCTGTTTTCAATCGATTACATAAAACAGTATAGATAGCAAATGTTAGCACTCGGGCGTGTTGCAGAGCCATGAATGCGGTAAGCTGCGACGCGGGCGGGAGTTGCTGCAAGATTTGACAGCCTCGCTCGGTACGCGCGACAATGAAGCTCGGCCTATGCGGGAGTAACTCAGTTGGTAGAGTGCAACCTTGCCAAGGTTGATGTCGCGGGTTCGAATCCCGTCTCCCGCTCCATTCACTGGAAAACCGGCTCTACGCCAACAACCGGCTCTACGGCTCTACGCCAACAACGGGGGCAAACCCCGATCCCAGACTGATCTAAAGAACAGGCCACCGATGCCAGTCCTTGGCCTCTGTTCCTGGCCCATGTCGATGCCGGGGGTTGTGCTTGGCGCGGGCGCGTTCTATAATTCCTTCCCGAGCCCATGGCATGCCCGAATGAGTGAAGAGGGTTCAAGGAGGTCCGAAGATGAGAAGGATGCATCGGATGAATATCGGAGCGAGTA
>DASQHQ010000140.1:0-5869 GCA_035632015.1 Bryobacteraceae bacterium | reverse complement strand
GTGGAAGACGACCAGCCGAAGTACGGCATCGCGCTCGACCGTGAGAAGGCGGCGCTCAGCGGCATAACCGACCAGGACGTCGCGCAAGTGCTGCGAATGGCTTCCGCCGGCGACACGGTGGGCCTGCTGCACGCGGAGCGCGAAAAAGAAGATGTGCCCATCACGGTGCGGCTCACGCGAGCCCAGCGCTCCGACATCGAGCGGCTGCGAGGCCTCAAGCTGCGCGGCCGCGGCGGCAACCTGGTGACCCTGGGCGAGCTGGCTCGCGTGAGCGAGGCGATCGAGGACAAGAGCATTTACCACAAGAACCTGATGCCGGTCACCTACGTGACCGCCGACCTGGCCGGCGTCATCGAAAGCCCGGTCTACGCCATGCTGCGCGTGGGGCCGCAAGTCGAGCGCCTCGGGATTCCGGAGGGCTACCAGATCCAGCAGTACACAGCCACGCTGCCGCCAACCGACACCCGCTACGCGATCAAGTGGGACGGCGAGTGGCACATCACCTACGAGGTCTTTCGGGACCTCGGCCTGGCCTTCGCGGCGGTGCTCGTGCTCATCTATATCCTGATAGTAGGCTGGTTCCAGTCTTTCGTCACGCCGCTGGTAATCATGGCCGCGATCCCGTTCTCGCTGGTAGGAATTCTGCCCGCCCACGGGCTGCTGGGGGCGTTTTTCACCGCGACCTCCATGATCGGCTTCATCGCCGGGGCGGGCATTGTGGTGCGCAACTCCATCATCCTGGTCGATTTCATCGAGCTGCGGCTGAAGGAAGGCGTGCCGCTGGATGAGGCGGTGATCGACGCTGGGGCCGTTCGCTTCCGCCCCATGATGCTTACCGCGGCGGCGGTGATTACGGGGTCGGCGGTGATCCTGTTCGACCCCATCTTCCAAGGGCTGGCCATCGCCCTGATGGCCGGAGAGATTGCTTCCCTGGCGCTGTCCCGCATGACGGTGCCGGTGGTATATTACATCGTCAATCGGAGGAAGCTGCCATGACGCTTCATCAGTACCTGCGCGCCATTGCCGGGTCGTTCGTTCTGCTGAGTTTAGGGCTCGGTTATTTCATCAGCCCCTACTGGTACCTGTTCACCGCGTTCGTCGGGCTGAACTTGCTCCAATCCGCTTTCACCGACTGGTGCCCGATGATGACGTTCCTCCGAAAGCTGGGCGCCAAGGAATAGCCAGCCGCCTTCGAGTGGCCACCCCCGCAGCGGCCGTGGCCGGCAGTGGAAAGGTCCGCTCCGAAAACCCCTGCCGGTTGCGCCGCCATCCCTCAAGACAAGGGCCGCTCAGATGTCTCTTGGCCTGCAGAAGCGCGTCAGCCTGGCCCAGTCCATCGGCGCCGGCCCGGACGCCCTCTTTTGTTTGCCGTTCGCGATCGCCTTTTTCAGGTTGAAATATAGCGAGAATCGATAGATTCCCTGCAGGAGCAAAAGAGAGGGAGGATAGAAGATGGAGATGTCGAAAGTCATGAGAGTATTCGTGGCGGGCGCGACCGGTGCGATCGGCAGAAGGCTGCTTCCGATCCTGGTGCAGGCGGGTCATTGCGTCACTGGAATGACGCGTTCGCCGGAAAAGACTGCCGGAATTTGCGCCGCCGGCGCCGTCGCAGTGGTGGCCGATGCGTTAGATCCGGTTGCGGTGATGAACGCCGTAAAGCAGAGCGCTCCAGAAGTAGTGGTCCATGAGCTTACCGCCATTCCTGCCGGGCTCGATCTCCGTAAATTTGAGCGGGAGTTCGCGCCGACGAACCGGCTTCGAACGGAGGGAACCGACTCTCTGCTCGCGGCGGCTCGCGCGGCCGGGGTGCGCCGATTCGTCGCCCAAAGCTATGGCGGGTGGCCCTACGCGCACACCGGCGGAGCGGTGAAGACGGAAGAGGATCCGCTGGATCCGAATCCGCCCGCCGCTCTTCGCCCTTCCATCGAGGCCATTCGTCACCTGGAGACTGCGGTTTCTCAGGCGCGCGGTATGGAGGGGATCGTGCTCCGCTACGCCAGCTTTTACGGACCGGGAACCGCGATTGGCGAGGGCGCCGCGGTTGTCGGCCAGATTCGGCAAAGGCGGATCCCGGTAATTGGAGGCGGCGGGGGCGTGTGGTCGTTCCTGCACATCGATGATGCGGCGCGCGCCACGCTTGCGGCCATCGAGGGGGGCGCGCCCGGCATCTACAATGTCGCCGACAACGAACCGGCCCCCGTATCTGAGTGGCTGCCGGAGTTGGCGGCGATTCTCGGCGCGAAACCGCCGCTGCGGATTCCTTCCTGGCTGGGCCGGCTCGCTGTCGGAGAACACGGCGTCTTCCTGATGACGCAGGTGCGCGGTATTTCCAACGCCAAGGCCAAGAGCGAGTTCGGTTGGCAACCGGTTTGGGGAAGCTGGCGAGACGGATTTCGCAGGGCGCTTGGCGAAGATCAGCGGACATCCAGCGCGTTCCATGCGGCATCAGGTTGACTCGCTGGGACGTCCATGATATTTTGACATTCAGGAAAAAGGGGTTGAACATGCACTATAAACTCCAGCGCCTGTGCGCGGCGCTCTGCACAGGTCTTCTGTTTGCGTCGCTCGGCCTGGCTCAAAGCACCTTCGGGTCCATTACGGGAGTGGTGACGGACCCCAGCGGGAGCATCGTTCCCAATGCAGAAGTCAGCGTGACGAATGCGGGCACGGGAGGGGTGCGGAAAGTCAACACGGGCTCGACGGGCGTTTTCAACGTGCCGAACCTCGACGTGGGCGCTTACGTCCTTCGCGTGAGCGCGCAAGGGTTCACCACGTACGAACGGGCAGGCCTCAATCTGGAATCCAACCAGGTTCTGAACGTGAATGTGGAGCTGGCGGTGGGTTCCGTCGCTTCGGTCGTGGAGGTGCAGGCGGCCAGCCCAACCATCACGACGGAGACCAACGATCTCTCCGGCAGCGTGGGCAGCGCGGCCGTCGAACAACTGCCGCTGGTTTCGCGGCACACCGGCGACGGCGGGGTTTACGCCTTCACGCTGATGAACACCGGCATCGCGGCGGTGCCCAGCAGCAGCCTGGGCGTCATCCAAGGAGCGCGGCTGGAGAGCGGGTCGGTGCCGACGATGGATGGAATCGCGGTGATGGCCTATCCCTTCGGGGCCAGCCCGGTGCAACCGAGCCTGGAGAGCGTCCAGGAAATCACGGTCGTAAAAGCCACCGGCCCGGCAGAGTTTGCCACCGCCGGCAACATCAAGGTGGTCACAAAGGCTGGAACGAACGAGTTTCACGGCGGGGCGTTCTGGGATTTCAACGACGATCACCTGAACGCGCGTAACTTCTTCAGCTCGACGGTGCCGTTCCGCGTGTACCACGATTTTGGCACGAGCCTCGGCGGGCCGATCAAGAAGAACAAGCTATTCTTTTTTGGGGCCTACGAGGGCTCGCGTGAAAATGCCAAGGTGCTCAATATCGAGGACGTGCCCCTGCCCGCGTTCCGGACCGGAGATTTCAGCGCCCTGAAGGGAACCGTCAAGAACCCCTTCACAGGGCAGCCTTTCACCAACAACCAGATCCCCGCGAGCCTCATCAGCCCGGTTTCGCAGAAAGTTCAAGATTTCTTCTATCCCCTGCCGAACACGGGACCAGTGGGCGCTCTCTCCAACAACTGGCAGGCTCAGTATAAGGGGACTACGGGCTTCACCCACTATGATCATTTCGACGCGCGCGCGGACTACAATATCAGCAGCAGCGATATGGTCTTCGGGCGGGTGAGTTGGCGCCGGATGCCGCTCGATTACACCGACGTTTACCCGCTTCACGAGACCCAGTTGCGCCGCACCAAGAGCGGAGTCGTCTCGTGGACCCATACCATCACCCCAGCCGCGGTCAATGAATTTCGCTTTGGCGCAACGTTCCACGTCAATCCCTATTTTATTGACGCGGTCGGAAGCGACCTGATCAAACAGTTTGGAATTCAGGGCATCTCGACCACCGGCGTGCACAACGCCCCGATATTTAATATCACGGGCGTCAGCGCGGTGGATTTGGACGCTGCCAGCGACTCCTATCAGAATAATCCGGAAACCGACTACGAGTGGATCGACAACCTGAGCTGGACGCGCGGAAGGCATCTCATGAAATTCGGGATTGATGTCATCCGGGACCAGCTCAATGGCAACAAGATCTCTGCCAACGTCTACGGGTCCTATAGTTTCAGCGGCATCTATAGCGGTCAAGGCTATGCGGATTTCCTCCTCGGCCTCCCGCAGCAGAGCACATTGGGTGTTGTGAATCCTCCGCGCGACTTCCGGGGAACTACGTGGGCCATCTACGCGCAGGATCAGTTCAAGGTGAGTCGCAGCCTCACGCTGAATTACGGCATCCGTTGGGAACTGGCGGAACCGTACACCAGCAAGCACGGCGCGATATTCAACTTTGACCCGCGGACCGGCTCGCTGGTGGTGCCCGACGCGGGACTCAGCCGCGTCAATCCGTTTTATCCCAAAAACATCCCGATCGTCACTGCTTCCCAGGTTAATTTCCCAAGTAATTCCCTGCTTGACTTCCGAAAGAACAATATTCAGCCTCGCGTCGGATTCGCTTACAAGCTGTTTGGCGGCGACAAGACCGTGATCCGAGGCGGATATGGTATTTACGGCAACTTGATTTACAGTGCGCTGGATGTACAGCAGATGTCCGGCGGGCCTTTCTCGGGAAGCGTGACTTACTTCAACGCGATCAACAATGGCGCCGCGCTGTTCAGCTTCCCCACGCCGTTTCTAACCTCCGGCACCACCTCCGTGCAGAACGTCGCGGGCGTCAATCCGCATCTGAGGAACCCGTATACCCAGCAATGGAATCTGACCGTGGAGCAGCAAGTGGGGTCGGTCGGGCTGCGGGTATCTTACCTGGGGAGCCGCAGCGTGGACCTGCTTTACCGGCGCAATTTGAATCAGCCGCCGGCCAGCACCATGCCTTTCTCGAACGCCCTGCGGCCCTATGGCCTGTATAACCAGGTGATCTTCGCCGACACCGGCGGCACCGAGTTCTACAACGCCCTCGAGGTTGCTGCGCAGAAAAAGTTCAGCCGGAACCTGACGTTTAACACCGGCTGGACCTGGTCCAAAGACTTGACCGATACGCAAGACGCCGGAGGCGGCGGCACCGCCTTCGGAGGTCAGGTGATTCAAGACCAGTTTAACCGTGTCGTCGAGAAATCCAATAGCGCGATCAACGTTCCGCAGCGCTTCTTCGGCTATGCGCTTTACACGCTCCCGGTCGCCAGCGGGCAGCGCTTCCTCTCCGGCGCTAAGGGGCCTGTGCAGCAGATTCTGGGCGGGTGGGACACGGCGTGGGTGCTGGTGGCCCAGTCTGGTCAATGGTTCACCCCGTCGTTTTCGGGCTTCGATCCTTCAAACACGAACAACCCCGGGGGACGGCCAGACCGGATCGCCAACGGCAATCTTTCTTCCGGGCAATCCATCAGCCATTGGTTCGACACCAGCGCTTTTGCGATTCCGGGATGTCCCAACAGTAAACCGGTTTGCACGAGCGCGGACCGGGCGAACGTCGGGAGGTTTGGCAACTCCGCCTTGGATATTCTTTCCGGCCCCCGCATCTTCAACGGCGACTTCGCGCTGATGAAGTACTTCAACCTTCGGGAGAGGATGCGGCTCCAGTTCCGCATGACGATGGCCAATGCGCTCAACCATCCGAACTTCGCCGTACCCAGATCCAACATCAGCGCAGCCAGTACAGTAGGCACCATCAATGGGCAGGTGAGGGCCTTGCTCGGGGAGCCGGCCCCGCGCCAGATCGATTTTGCCCTGCGTCTGGAGTTTTAGCGCGCCGGGCCGCATGTTCGGAAATACGGCCGCCGATCCGCCGCGCAAAACGCCCAGGATCGGCGGTC
>DASQHQ010000139.1:0-1776 GCA_035632015.1 Bryobacteraceae bacterium | reverse complement strand
ATCCCATGTCAAGACAGAATTGCGGGGCGGTTGCCGGCAGCGGCGCTACTATGTCTGGCGCAGATCGCGCCCGGTCATTTCCTTGGGCTGGCTTTCGCCGAGGAATCCCAACACGGTCGGCGAGATGTCCTGCAAGGCGCCACCGGAGCGCAGCCGGGTGCGGGTTTCGTCCACCAGGATGAAGGGCACGGGATTGGTGGTGTGGTAGGTGTGCGGACCCTTGGTTACAGGATCGATCATGGTTTCCGCATTGCCATGGTCAGCGGTGATCATCCAGGACCCGTCCGAGCGGCGAAGCGCGGCGTAAATCTCGCCCAGGCCGGCGTCCACCGCTTCAACCGCCAGCACGGTGGGCGCCATTTTGCCGGAGTGGCCCACCATGTCCGCGTTGGCGTAGTTCATGACGATGACGTCGAAGGCGCGCTGCTCGATGGCTTTCACCACCGCTGCGGTGATTCCGGCTGCGCTCATCTCGGGCTTCAGATCGTAGGTGGCGACTTTGGGTGAGGGAACCAGCTCGCGGCTCTCGCCGGGATACGGCTTTTCGTTTCCGCCGTTGAAGAAGTAAGTCACGTGGGCGTACTTCTCCGTTTCGGCCACGCGCAGGTTTTTCCAGTTCAATTGAGCCATTACATCGGCCAGGATGTTGTGGGGGTGCTCGCGGGCGAGCACGAACGGGACTCGGAAGGTCTTGTCGTACTCGGTCATGGTGGTGAAGTGCAGGTTTTTCGGGGCCAGCGACCGCGGCGGCTTTTCGAGCGCGGGATCGGTCAACGCCAGCGTCATTTCGCGGCCGCGATCTGCGCGGAAGTTGAAAAAGAGGCAGGCGTCGTCGTCGCGGATCAGGCCCAGCGGCTGGTTGCGGTCGTCCACGATGGTGACAGGCTCGATGAACTCGTCGGTGACTCCGTGCTCATAGGAGCGGCGCACGGCAGCGACGGCGTCGGTGAACTTGTGGCCGTCGCCGAGTACCATGGCGTTGAAGGCGCGCTCGATGCGGTCCCAGCGCTTGTCGCGATCCATGGCGTAGTAGCGGCCTGAGACGGAGGCGATCTTGCCCACGCCGGCCTGCCGCATTTCCTTTTGGAGTTGCTCGATGAAGCCGGCGCCGCTTTCGGGCGGGGTGTCGCGGCCGTCCATGAAGCAATGCACGAAGACCTGCTCCACGCCCTCCCGCTTGGCCATTTTGAGCAGCGCGTAGAGGTGCGTGAGCAGCGAGTGCACGCCGCCGTCGCTACACAAGCCCATCAAGTGCAGGCGATGCGTGCGCGCGTGGCGCATGGCGTCCAGCAGCACGGGGTTCTGGAAGAATTCGCCGGAGGCGATCATGCGGTCGATGCGCGTGACGTCCATGTAGATGACGCGGCCCGCGCCGATGTTCAGATGGCCCACTTCGCTGTTGCCCATTTGGCCCTCGGGCAAGCCAACGTAGGGGCCGGAGGTGTGGACCAGCGTGTTGGGATAGTCGCGCAGGAGCAAATCGTAGGTCGGTTTGCGCGCGGCGGCGATCGCGTTGCCTTCGGTGGCGGGCGAGAAGCCCCAGCCATCCAGGATGGTCAGCACCAGAGGCCGCTTCTGACCGTGCATTATTGGTGGAACGCCTTCCGGCCGGCGAATTGCGCGGCGTCGCCCAGTTCTTCCTCGATGCGCAGGAGCTGGTTGTACTTGGCGACTCGATCGGTGCGGGATGCGGAGCCAGTCTTGATTTGGCCCGTACCCATGTCCACGACGAAATCGGCGATGAAGGTGTCTTCAGTTTCACCGGAGCGGTGGGAA
>DASQHQ010000138.1:0-48067 GCA_035632015.1 Bryobacteraceae bacterium | reverse complement strand
TTCAATCTCAACCAGGCGAATCCGACCGCAGATCCGTCCGCTCCCTACGCGCCGCGGAGGCCGTTCCCGTTCGTGGATACGGGCATTTCGTATTTCAACTCCGCCGGGAACTCCGAATATCACGCATTGCAGACCAGGTTCCAGCGCCGCTTCTCGGGCGGGTTCACGCTGCTGCTGAACTACACCTGGGGCCACGGACTGGGTGAGGCATCGAATGCCAACCTCGGCGCGCAAAACAACGACTCCTTCCGCTGGTACGCGCACCCGGAGTGGGAGCACGCCAATCTGGATTTCGACGTGCGGCATCGCTTTGTGGCCAACTACATCTGGGAAGTGCCGGTGGGCCAGGGCAAGCGTTTCGGCGCCAACATGCCGAGCGGGCTCAACTACGTGCTGGGTAACTGGCAGATTTCCGGAATCACGACGATCTCCTCGGGGACCTGGTATACGGTAACCGACGGCAACGGCAACTTCGCCAATTCCGACGGCCAGCAGCGGCCGGACGCTGTGCCAGGGCAGAAGGCGAGCGGAAAGCCCTGCGTGCCGGGAACGTTCTTCAACACCTGCGCGTTCACCGATCCTGCGCTGGGATCGTTCGGGAATGTCGGGCAGAACACGGTACAGGGTCCCGGAGTCCAGAACTGGGACCTGTCCTTGCTGAAGGACGTCCGGTTTGCAGAACAGCGCCGGGTGGAGTTCCGCGCGGAGTTCTTCAACATCGCCAACCACGCGAACTTCCTGTTCGCCAAGCCGGGGCCGCAGAACGGGAATAACTCAACGGTGTTCGGCACGCCGACCTTCGGCTACGTGACCGCAGCGCGCGCGCCGAGGCTGGTGCAATTCGGGCTGAAATTCTACTTCTGAGGATTCGGATCGCCGGATTGGGCGTAGGCGCGGCCGGCTAGCGGGCCTACGCCCCGTGACACTTTTTGTATTTCTTGCCGCTGCCACAAGGGCAGGGGTCGTTGCGGCCGACTTTTTCGCCCTTGATGACCTGCTTGTTGCGTCCGTTGGCACTGCCGTCCCCGCCTACCATTTGCAGCTCGGCCAGCTCCTTCTCCTTCTTGCGCTGGATATTGCGCGTGAAGTCCTGAATGGTGGACTGGGCGGCAGCGCGCTGCTGCTCGGTGGCGGCGGGTGAAGGCTCGACTTCCTCTTCTTCTTCCTCGAAGCCTTCTTCTTCCATCTCGAAGGGCAACTGCGGGCGGCTGCCCTGCCCGGGCTCCTGAGCGATCTGGAGGAAAAACAGGTAACGGACGGTTTCGTCCTCGATGCGGTCCATCATGTCCTGGAACAGGACGAAGGATTCCTTCTTGTACTCGACCAGCGGATCTTTTTGCCCGTAGCCGCGCAGCCCGATGCCTTCCTTGAGGTGGTCCATCGAGAGCAGGTGGTCTTTCCACTGGTCATCGATGACCTTGAGCATGATCCAACGCTCGCTCTGGCGCATGAGATCAGAGCCGATCAGGTCTTCTTTCTCCTGATATTTTTGGGCGAGCTGCTCGAAGATGGTTTCTTCGAGACCTTCGCGCCCCATGCCCGAGATTTCTGCGAGATCGATCTTGTGGCCGAACTGGCTCAGAGTGTCGGTGCGCAGGCCGTTGAGGTCCCAGGTGTCGGGGTGGGAGCCTTCAGGGCAGCGCATATCGATGAACGTGCCGAGCGCGCCGCGCACCATATCCAACACGCGCTCCTTCTGATCGGCGCCTTCGAGAAGCTGGCGGCGCATGCCGTAGACGGCCTGGCGCTGCTTGTTCATGACGTCGTCGTATTCGAGCAGGTGTTTGCGGGCGGCGAAGTTCTGCGCCTCGACGGCCTTCTGCGCGGCCGCGATGCGCTTGGTGATCAGCTTGGACTCGATGGGGACGTCCTCTTCCATGCCGAGGCGCAGCATCAGGTTCTGCATGCGCTCGCCGCCGAAGATGCGCATCAGGTCGTCCTGGAGCGAAAGATAGAAGCGCGAGCTGCCAGGATCGCCTTGCCGGCCGGCGCGCCCGCGGAGCTGGTTGTCGATGCGCCGCGACTCGTGCCGCTCGGTGCCGAGCACGTGCAGACCGCCCAGCTCGACCACCTCGTCGTGCTCCTTGGCGGTCTCCTCCCGGTAGCGGTTGAAAATGGCGTCCCACTCGGCGCGCTCGGGCGTGCCGACGGCGCTGGTCTGCAACAGGTCGGGATCCTTGTTCTGCTTCTTCAGATACTCTTTTGTGAGAAATTCCGGATTGCCGCCCAGCAGAATGTCCGTGCCGCGGCCGGCCATGTTGGTGGAAACCGTGATGGCGTTCTTGCGCCCGGCCTGCGCGACGATGAACGCCTCGCGCTCGTGATTCTTGGCGTTCAACACCTCGTGCTTGACGCCCATCTTCTTCAACTGACTCGACAGCTTCTCGGACTTCTCCACCGAAATCGTGCCTACCAGGACCGGCTGCCCTTTTTCGTAGAGCCCCTGGATCTCCTTGGCGGCGTTGCGGAATTTTTCCTCTTCGGTGCGATAGACGATGTCCTGAAATTCTTTCCGCACCATGGTCCGGTTGGTGGGGATGACGGTTACGTCCAGCTTGTAAGTCTTGTCAAACTCCGCGGCTTCCGTTTCGGCCGTGCCGGTCATGCCGGCCAGCTTTTTGTACATGCGGAAGTAATTCTGGAACGTGATGGTGGCTAGGGTCTGGTTTTCGCGCTCGATTTTGACGGTTTCCTTAGCCTCGATGGCCTGATGCAGCCCATCGCTCCAGCGGCGGCCGGGCATCACCCGTCCGGTGAACTCATCCACGATGATCACCTGGCCTTCCTGAACCAGATAATCCTTGTCGCGATGGAACAGCACATGCGCCTTAAGCGCCTGCTGCACATGGTGCAGAATAGTCCAGTTCTCCGGCTGATACAGGTTGCCGCAGCCCAGCAGCTTCTCGACCTTGGCGATGCCCTCTTCGGTGAGCGCGGCGCTGCGGTGCTTCTCGTCCACGGTGTAGTCGCCGGTGGTGTAGCTCTCGCCCGGCTCCTTGCCCTTGATCTCCTCGCCGCGCACCAGCTTGGGGATGATGCGGTTGATCTTGTAATACTTGTCGGTGGATTCCTCGCTGGGGCCGGAGATGATCAGCGGCGTGCGCGCCTCGTCGATCAGGATCGAGTCCACTTCGTCGACGATGGCGAAGTGGTGCGCGCGCTGCACGCAGTCCTCCAGGCGGAACTTCATGTTGTCGCGCAGGTAGTCGAAACCGTACTCGTTGTTGGTGCCGTAGGTGATGTCGCAGTTGTAGTTTTGGCGGCGCTCTTCATCGTCCAGGTCGTGCACGATGATGCCGACCGACATGCCGAGAAACTTGTAGATGCGCCCCATCCACTCGGCGTCGCGTTTGGCCAGGTAGTCGTTGACCGTGACGACGTGCACGCCCTGGCCGGAGAGCGCGTTGAGATAGACGGGCAAGGTTGCGACCAGCGTCTTTCCTTCACCGGTGCGCATCTCGGCGATCTTGCCGCGATGCAGGACGATGCCGCCGATCAACTGCACGTCGAAGTGGCGCATGTTGAGCGCGCGCCGGCCGACCTCGCGCGTGACGGCGAAGGCCTCGATCAGCAGATCGTCCACCGGTTCCCCGTTGGCGACGCGCTGCTTGAATTCCTGGGTTTTGGCGGCTAAATCGGCGTCCGAAAGCGGCTGAAGCTGCGGCTCCAGATCGTTGATGGCGGCGATGATCGGACGCAAGGTCTTGATTTCGCGTTCGTTCTTCGTCCCGAAGATTTTCGCCAGGATGGGATCGAGCATGGGGCCGCTACCATCATTCTAGCGTGCCGTTGCGATCCACGCACTTTCAGTACCTTCGGTCCATTTCGGGTTTGGCCCGTCCGGGAGTATCCTGAAGCCAAGGTTATGCGTTACAGGGCGATTGCGTTCAGTCTGCTAGCTGTATCGCTCGCCGGATGCAGCGGCTCGGGCGGGGAAAAAGTGCGCGCGAAGGTCCGGGAAACGGGCCAGCGAATGCAGGACGATCTGCACAGCCTGGGGAGCGAAATAACCGACGATTTGAGAGCGGCGGACACCCGGGCGCGCAGCGGCTTGAAGCAGGCGGGGCAAGGGGTTCAGGACGCCGTGCGAGGCACGCGCGGGAAAGCGGAGCCCAGCCAGCAAGATGATTCGCGCAAGCCTGCCCCTCCCGAAAGGTGAATCCGAGACGGCCGGCTGAGCTTTACACTCTTTGCCGGCACTCGCGCTATCGCATGGGCGGCGGTTCGGCGAGGTTCGCGCCTGTGACTAATTGAAACTCAACGTGACGGTGTTCGCGTTTTGCCCGTCCACCGTCAGTGTGACGTTGACCGTGCCGGAGCCGCGCAAAGCCTTGGGCAATGGGATGTCGATCTCATCCATGCCGATGGTGACGCCCTGGGGCCCGGCGTAGGCCGCCGGCAGCGCCAGGGACCCGATGGTGCACGAAACTGCGGCGAGCGTGCTGCGACCGCGAATGCCGGTGCCGAACAACTGGAGCGTCACCTCGTCGCTGCCGGCGCCCAGATCGATCGGTACGGCGGAACAATTGCTCGCCGCATCGCATTGGTAGGTGGGAACCGAAGAGCTGCTCCCATCGGCGTGAACGGTCGCGACCGTGGCCGCGGCAACTCCCAGTCCATCGCCGGTCGCGGTATAGATCCCCGGCGCGACCGCCGCAATCTGGGCGGTCCCAAACGCCACCGGCGCCCCGTTGAAGAGCACCGTTACGGATACCGTTCCGAGCGCCACGCCGGGAGGCACCTGATAGCTGATTTGTTGGGGCGAAGCGGCAGCCAGCAGCGCAGCCCGCGCGATCCCGTTGCCGTCCGTCACCACCACGCTGCTGCCAGCCAGGTTCGTCACCGGTGCGGCGCCCACCTGGCTGGTTGGCGCCAGATTCGTTCCTATGGCGAACGCGAGCGCCTCCGGAGCCAGCAGTTCGGAACCGTTGGCCGAGGAAACGCTGGCCACTATTCCCGGAGCGCCGGCCGCGATCGCCGCGTAGGCCTGCTGCACTTTCGCCCCGGAAGCGGTGAGTTGAAAACCCGAGGCGGAACGGGTGATCAAATTCGCGAAGTCGAAATAGGCCAGCGCCACCGAGTGAGCCTGCGCGTAGGAGGTAAGGTTGCTATTGTATGGCTCGCTGTCATTGCAGCCACCCCATTCGGTGATCGCCACAGCGTGGCCGTTCTGCTGCGCGAAGCTGGCGAGTGGATCGAAATTCTGGGGCCAGTTGGCATACCGCGGCGACGCTGGTTCAGCACAAGTCGCGGTGGACGCATTGAAGATGTGAAAATTCCACACCAGATTGGACCACGCCAGATCCGGCAGAGCGCCCTGCACGATCGCTTCAAAGGCCCCGGGGACGTCGCCCACAAAAATGACCGACTGCGGGCTGTAGGTGCGGATGGTGGCGATCAACTCATTCTGGTTATTGTTCCAGGTGTTGTTGTCGATGCCATGCATGTCCTCCCAGGTGTCGTAGAGAATGGCGGGATCGTTGGCATACTTTTGGGCGAACCCGGCCCAAAACGCGAAGGCAGTGTCGATATTGGCTCCGGTGGTATCCTGCGCCGCGCAAACCGAAGGGTCCGCCTGGCAATTGAGGGCGCCTTGATTGGCCGGCGGGCAGTTCTTGCCGTCGGCGCCGCAGGGCGGATTCGGAAACTGGCCCGCCTTGAGAACCAGCACGTAGTTGCCGTACTTCTCGGCGCGCTGGATGAGCTGGTCGATGTAGTCTTGATAATTCAGGCCCGCGATCGATACCGGCAGGTTTGAATTCCACCAGGCCGCGTTCACAAAAATCCGCACCAGGTTCATCGACAGGAGCTGGTTCTGGGCGGCGTATTCGGCATCCGTCGCGGTGGCGTCGGCGTTGCCTGATCCGGTGCTGCCGCGATTGAGCCCGCGCAGCAGCGCCGGGTTACCCGAATTGTCCAGGATAATGCCGGCGTCGGAGACGTGCAGCGGGGGCAGCGCCGGCGTCTGCGCATGCGCGGCCGCCGCCAGCAAGAACGCGAGCGCGATCCTCATTGCAGCGTCACCCACATCGGACTTACCCACACCACCTGGCCGTCGGTCTGAACACCGCGCACGTAGTAGTAGCTGGTTTTGCCCTTCACCGCGGTCTCGTCGCGCCAGGTAAACGAGACGGCCCGGGTTCCGGCCGGCGGCGAGTAGACAATGTTGTTGTCCTTGACCACCACCACGCTTTGGAACGGCGCTGTGCCCCAGAGACGCACCGTGAACGCCGGCGCGCTGCCGGTGGTGAACGCCTCGCCCATGAAGTGGGTGCCGCTGCGGAAATCGGCCAGGATATTGTCGGTGGAACCATACAGCCGGCGCTTGTGGAGCGCGTCCAGGATATCCGCCCGGCTGGTGGAGGCCGACCAGATGTTGGTGAAGGAAATGTGCGTCGAGACATGGTCGCTGGAGGCCTCGAAGCCCAACTGGTATCCCTTGGCCAGCGCGTTGGACACGTAGCCGGCCGGATCGTATCCGGAGATGGAATCGGCCCTGGTGTTGCTTCGAGGGGCGCCGGGCATCTCGTAATTCTGACGGTCGCCTTGATAGATTTCCACGAAGGGTTCCACCTGGGCATCGTTGTTGCGCCAATCGGTGCCTTGATCGGTGGCGCTGGTGTGCGGCGCAGAAATGCCGCCGAAGAAATGCAGATAGTTGTACAGCATGTTGGTGTCGGGAGCCGGCCCCGACGGACTCACCGGGGAAAGGGGCAGGCGCGGAAGCGGGCGAATGCCTCGCTGCGCGAAAAGAACATTGCGGTGCCCTTCTGGATAGCTGATGCTGCGCTCGTAGTAGAACATGGGGACAAACTTGGAGCCGAGCAGGTAAGCGTCCGTGAATTTCTGGGTGATCCACCAGGAGTATTCGCGCGCCTCGCCGTTGTCGTGATCGCAGCAACCGGCCCAGCCGAGTGAGGCCGCATCGATGTAGTAACGATAGCTGTCGGTCAGCGGTCCGTCGTTCCGGCCGTCGAAGGAGATCTCCGAGTGGCGATGAAAATCGCCGCGCAGCAGTTGATACTGCCGTCCGCTCACGGTGGGCCGGTAGCTCCGGCTCAGCGCTGCGGCCGCAGCTTCGGCTGCCGCCGCCGGATCGGGTGGATCGGGCGTCACCGCTCCGATTTCCTGTAACTGCGGAGACTGCTGCGCTTTGGCAATCTGCAACCTGGTGGCGTAGATGTCCGAGTTGACGCCATCCTTCTGCGGCGTCCCGCCGGGCAGCGGCGAGAGGCGATGATCGCTGGACTGGGCGATCAGCAACTGTCCCGGCCCCAGTGCGACGCTGGATGGCCGATTGTCGCCCACGGCGTCGGAATGCGCCAGCACCCCGGGCCCGTGCCACACGGCTCCATCGTAATAGACCATGCCGTTCATCCAGATCGAGCCCACCGATACGCCGCCGGTGGCCCGGCTCGAGGACAGCCCTGCGCCCGCCAGCTCGCGGAAGAAAAGATACACGGTGCCATCGGAATCCGTGGCCAGGCGCGGGAAACTGTTGCGCGGCCCCGCCGGAGGACCTAGGCCGGAATTCGGCGCCCGATTTTGAGCGAGCGTCGGATCGGGCTGCGTCTGGAAAGGCCCCCTGGTGGTGGGCTGGAAGAACTGGCCGGAGGCAATGCCGGGCAGCGTGTTGGCAACGTCATCGTTGGTGGAATAGAGATCGTTCCCGATCAGGCAGCGAACCTGAATGGTGTGGCTCGAATACAGCGGGAGCCCGCTGGTGTCGTAGGCGCCAAAGTCCTTGCCCCATCTCGAGCCGGCAAACTCATAGGCGATCCACAGGCGGTTCTGCGGGTCGTAAGCGAGCGAGCTGCGCGCCTCGAAATTGGAGCTGGCGGCGATCGCGATGGGATCGTCCAGGCCGATCTGATCGGTGAATCGCGCGCGCCGCAGGTAAACGTCGTAGTCGCCCTTGTCGTAGGTGTCCCAGGAGATCGCGACCTCGCCGTTCGGGGCGGCGGCGATGGCCGGGTCCCAATCGCTCGCCTGCGAAGTCGAAACAATTGTCTCCGGCGTGAATGTGTCGCCGATCTGGGCGCTGGCCAGAACTTCGAGATTGTTGTTCCGGAACCCTTGCCAGGCCACCCATACGCGCCCGGATGCGTCCGTCACGGCGACCGGAAAAAGATCGGTCCCCGGATCGCTGGTGAGTTGAAGCTCCGGCGACAGCGAGCCGTCCGCTCGGGCGAAGCGGGCGTAGATGTCGAAATTGCCAGAGCGCTGCGTTGAATAAAAAACCCAAGCCCGCCCTTGTCCGTCGACGGCCACGGCGGTCCGCATGACGTCCTCGGTGGCGTCCGTCACGGCGAATGGTCCGGTCCAGGTCTGCTGGGACACGGAATAATGCAGCAGCAGAACTTGATCCATCCCGGTGGGGCGCGCCAGGAAGCTGAAATCGGTGATCGGCGCGGGGGTCGTCTGCTTCTGCGCCAGCGACCGGTCGCCGTGCACGAAGCGGGTGTAGACCAGGTAGACATCGTCACCCGACCGGGTGATGGACGGGAAGTCCTCCTCCTCGTCGGAAGACGTCAACTGGAGGGCGGCGCCGGTCTCGGTGGCCAGCGCCCGGCCGCCCAGGAACGTCTTTCTGGTTCCGAAGGCCACCTCTTCCGAAGAGAAACTGAAGTTGCCGTGCGGGGTGGTCACGGCGAAGGTCACAGGATTGTTGACGGCCGGGATGGTGACAATCACGCCGTTTTCCTGCAAAGGACCCGGCGGAGTCAGCGCGGGCGTGTTGTGAGTGGAAAGCTTCCAACTGGAGGGCCCGCTGATGGCGTCGGCGCCGGTGAAGCGCCAGCCCTCGAGGTTAAGGATGGACGCGCCGGTGGCGGTGATGGATCCGTTCCAGACGGTAGGCAACTTGTCGGCGATACCCAGGATCACCAGGAATGACCGGGTGGCGGGCGCCGGAATCGGCGGCCCCGGCGTGGTGCTCTGCGGAAACAGCAGCCTGCGCGCGCCAACGGCGGCCACCAGAAGCAGGACAGCAATCGCGATTCGCAACCGCAAGCCTAACGAACACCTCACGCTCGAAGATGTTGCTGCTTTCCAACTACTTTATCGCGTTTCTAGCTTGTCGGCAAAACGCTATCTACTCGTCGCACAGCCCGTCGCGGCAGCTACAAACTCGCACGCCGGCGGCGATGCAGCGACCTGGCGGGCGCGCGGAGTGGGTCGTGCACCCCTCTCGAACATGTGACTCGCGCATGTTTTGATACAAACCTTTGACAATACCGCAACACTCCCCGGCGTCCTACGGCTGAAAGGACGCTATGAAGACCCCTGCATCAACTATTGCGTTACTCACAGCGTGTGCAGGATTGCTCGCACCACGCGCATGGAGTGAGCATGAGGCCCAGGCATCTCTTCTAAACCAACTTCCAACCAGCCCGGAGCGGATCGTGTCCACGGTCCCGCCCAATGGCGATCTCAATCCATATGGCGTGGCATTTGTTCCCGAGGGCTTTCCGGAAGATGGCCTGCTCGCGCCCGGCGACATTCTGGTTTCTAATTTCAACGGCAGCTCCGGCACCCAGGGCACAGGCGTGACCATCTTGAAGATCACACCGGACGGGCAAACGTCGGTATTCTTCCAGGGCAATCCTGGCTTGGGTCTGACGACAGCGCTGGGAGTTCTTAGAAGCGGTTTCGTGCTGGTGGGCAATGTGCCGACACAGACCACTAGCGTTACCACCGCAGTTCCCCCAGGCTCGCTGCTGGTGATCGACCGCTTTGGAAACCTGGTCAGCACACTGGAGAGCAGGTCCCGTCTGGACGGCCCCTGGGACCTCGCGATCCATGAAGAGGGGGCTAGAGCTCTGGTATTCGTGTCCAACGTGCTGAGCGGAACCGTGACGCGGCTCGACCTGCTGGCGGACGAAGAAAGGGGAGGTCCACCCACCGTTCGGGCAGAAACTCAGATTGCATCCGGCTATGCGATTCGCACCGATCCGGCAGCGCTGGTGGTGGGACCTACCGGCTTGGTCTTCGATGCCCGGCATGACGTGCTGTTTGTCGCGTCCACCGGGGACAACACCATCTTCGCCATCGATCAGGCTCGCGAAACCCAGAACGACAATGGAACAGGCCGAGTGGCGTATCGAGACGACACGCACTTGCATGGCCCGCTCGCGCTCGTGATGACGCCCAGCGGTCATTTAATCGCAGCCAACGGCGATGCGCAGAATCCGGATCCGAGTCATCCTAACTTTCTGGTTGAATTCACGGCCGAGGGCACGTTTGTGAGCCAGTTCCAGTTGGACCCGGGCGGCGCCGGCGCCGCGTTCGGACTGGGTATCTCGGGCACGGAGGACGGAACGCGTTTCGCCGCCGTAGACGACAACGCGAACACGCTGAACATCTGGGATGTGCCGAGCGACGACTAACCTAGTCGTTCTTCACACCGGCGCCATCGGCGGGTATGGCTGGTTGAGAAAATCGGGTGGGCCGATGGGATAAGGAAAGCATGCTCGGCGAAGGAGAGCGCAGGCCAGGCGCTTGGGCGTTGCGCCAGATTCGCGTAACGCGCACCCGACGTCGAGGATTCTCAACGAAAACAAGTGCACTCAGATTCCAGGCAATCAGGCATCCATCCCGATGCGGTGCGACGCCTCCCGGGTCAGAGGAGCCCGCAGACGTGGATGCCATTGACAAATGGTATCTACCATTCCATAATGCCATTGATGACAGCCAAAATCACTGTCGATAAGGCAGGGCGGATCGTCCTCCCCAAACCGTTGCGGGATCAGATGCGATTGAGGCCCGGCGACACCCTGGAATTGGAAAGCGAGGGCGAGCGAATCACGCTCCGCCCGGTTCGAAAACAAGCGACGCTAAGGAAGGAACGCGGAGTTTGGGTCTATCAGGGTGAACCTGCCGATGATTCCATCCCCGAGTTAATTGACCGCGAGCGTGAGAAGCGCCTGCGGGAAACAATCCTTTGAAGGAATTCTTCGATACTTCCGTCTTGATTGCCGCCTTCTGGAGTGGTCACAGGGATCACGGAGCCAGCCTGAAGCGCTTCGCGTCCGCGAATCGAAAACACTCAGCTTGCGGCATCCGTACCTTGGCTGAAGTTTACGCCACGATGACTGCCTTGCCGGTCAGGCCACTCATTCCGCCCGAGCAGGGGACCCTGTTTGTGAAAGAGATTCGAGACCGCCTGACGCCGATTGCATTAAACGAGGATGAATATTTCGCGGTGATTCAAAGAGCTGCTGAAAGCGGATTTGTGAGCGGCCGAGTCTACGACGTGCTGTTGTTGGCATGTGCAGCGAAGGCCAAGGCCCACACGATTTATACGTGGAACCTGAAGCACTTTCAGGCCATCGCGCCTGAACTAGCCGACCGCATCCGAACCCCTTAAAGGCAAAACCGCAGCGCCGTCTCCCCGTTTGCTGACCGATCAGAACGGGCGCGAAGAATCCACCAGAATTGGTACAGTTTGGACATGGTGCGTCGAGTGCTCGCGGCTCTGCTCTGCCTGGCCGCTCTCGGGTCCGCCAAGTTTCCACTCGACGAGTACCGCGCCCGCCGCGCCCATCTCCGCAAGACGCTCGACGGCGTGCTGGTGCTGTTCGCTCACACCGAAGGGCGCGATGAGGTCTATCGGCCGTCGCCCGAGTCCAATTTCTACTATCTGACCGGCTGGACCGAGCCCGCCGCGCGGCTGCTCATGACGGCGGATCGCGAAATTCTCTTCCTTCCCCACCACAATGCGCGGATCGAGCATTACCAGGGGCGGCGCTCGTCGGCCGAGGACCAGGACGTGCGCAGTGTCACCGGTTTCGAAGAAGTTCTGCCGCTCGAGAAGTTCGAGGCCGAGCTCGACCAGGCGCTCGGCTCGCACGACACCCTGTACGCGCTGACCGGGCAGGCCTCCACCGAAAAGCTGCAGTCGCGCTCTCCATTCCGCGAGATTTCCGACGCCGGGCCGCTGATCGCCAGGTTGCGCCTCAAGAAATCGCCGGCCGAGATCGCCGCCATCCAGCACGCCACCGACGTCAGCATGCAGGCGCATCGAGCCGTCTGGAAACGCGTCGCGCCCGGAATGTACGAATACCAGATGGCTGCGACCTTCGCCGACACCTTTCTCGAGAGCGGCTGCGAAGGACCGGCGTATTCCACCATCGTCGGCTCGGGCCCCAATAGCGCGGTCCTGCACTACTCCGCCAACAGCCGCCGGATGGACCGCGGCGAGCTGGTGGTGATGGACGCGGCGGCCGAATGCGACAGCTACGCCAGTGACATCACGCGCACCGTGCCAGCGGGAGGCAAATTCACGGCACGCCAGCGCGAGGTCTACCAGATCGTCCTGGGTGCGCAGAAGGCCGCCATCGCCGCGCTCAAGCCCGGCGCGCGATTATCCGGCCCCGGCGACACGCTGACCAAGCTCGCCAAGGACTACATGAACGCACACGGCAAGGACCTGCACGGCCAGGGGCTGGGAAAATACTTCATCCACGGAATCGGCCACCAGGTAGGCATCGACGTCCACGATGCCAACCTCGACGGCCCGCTCGAAGCCGGCATGGTGGTCACCATCGAGCCCGGTATCTACATCGACGAAGAGCGCATGGGCGTGCGTATCGAGGACGTGCTGCTGGTGACCGAAAACGGCGCGAAAGTGCTGAGCGCGGCGCTGCCCAAGGAGCCTGACGAGATTGAAAAGGCTGTCGCCAAATAAGCAGACCCTGGGCTATCTGGCGGTCCTGGCCGCGAGCCTGGCGATTGCGATCGTTTCGAGCTGGACGGCGGTCGCGGATCAAATTAACGACGCCGCCTACGACTGGATGTTTCGCCTCCATCCGCCCCAGGCCGCCGCGCTACAGCCGGTTGTCCTGGGAATCGACGATGCTTCCTACAACGCGCTGGGCGGTCCGCTGGCCATCCGGCGGATGCTCGCGACCGCGCTCGAGTTGCTCGCTCCTGCGAGTCCCAAAGTGGTTGCCATCGACTTGATCCTGGCGGACAGTCAGGACCCGCAACAGGACCAGCGCCTGGAGCAAGCCATGCAAGCCACCAAGAACCTGGTCTTGGTGACGGACCTGGCCGAGGGCCGGTGGCAGAGCCCGCTCCCGGGCTTCCGCCGCGCAGCAGCTGGCGTGGGACACGATAAGTCGGATGAAAACTCGCGCGACGGCGTGACGCGTCAGATCCCGCTCGAAGAACGCACTGAGACCGAGCGCTACTGGGCTTTGGCTTTGGAGGCGTATCGCGTGGCCAGCGGGCAGCGCGTGATTCAGGAATCGCCCGACGACCTGCAAATCGGAAAAGAAATCATTCCAGCCGCGCGCACCAGCCAGGGCAATCGTCCTCTGCGTGTCCTTTTCACGAGCGAGCCGGTGCCGCGCGTCTCGCTCCAGGATCTGATCGCGAAGCCGGCGCTGGCATCGCAGCTTGCCGGTAAGACCGTTTTCCTGGGCGTCACCTCCATCACCGGCGCGCAGGATCGCGTGCGCACGCCGCTGGAGAACGGGCGCATTCCGGGCGTCGAAGTCCACGCGGAGCTTTTCGAAACCCTGGTGCGCGGCCGATTCCTGACCGACGCCTCGAACTCGAGCGTGCTCGGTTTCTGCGTGGCTATCGGCGTCGTCGCGGGTTTGATCTTCGCGTTCTTGACCGGCTGGCCGGCATATTTGTCAGCCGGCGCACTGCTGATTGCCGCTCATATATCGCCGTTCGTGGCCTTCCAGCAGGGAATCGTGTTCCCCTACTTCGCGCCGCTCGCCTCAGCCTGGCTCACCTGCGCGACCGCGGCCAGCTACCAGCACTTCGTCGTGCGCCGCCAACTCCGCCAGGCCCAATCCGACCGCCAGCGCTATCAGCAGGCCATCCATTTCGTCACCCACGAAATGCGCACGCCGCTCACCGCCATCCAAGGCTCGAGCGAGCTGATGGGCCGCTACCAGCTCAGCGAAGAGAAGCGCAAACAGATCGCCGGCATGATCAACCAGGAGTCCAAGCGCCTGGCGCGCATGATCCAGACTTTTCTCGACGTCGAGCGCCTTTCCGACGGCCAGATGGAATTGAAGCGCGAGACCTTCGTCGCGCGCGAGCTGGTGGAGACCTGCGTCCAGCGCGCGCGCCCGCTGGCCGAACGCAAGAACATCCGTATCGCGGTCGAAGAACTCGACGGCGCGCTTCAAGGCGACCGCGAACTGATGGAATACGTGGTATATAATTTGCTCACCAACGCGGTGAAGTACTCTCACGCAGACACACAAATCACCGTCGCGTGCCGCGTTCAGAACTCGCTAGTGCGCCTTTCGGTTCGCGACCAGGGAATCGGCATGGACGCGAAAGAACTGCGCCAGATTTTCCAAAAATTCTACCGGACCAAACGCGCCGAAGCCTCGGGCGAGGCCGGAACCGGCATCGGTTTGTCCATCGTGGAACAGATCGTCACCCGTCACGGCGGAAGGATGGAGGTAACCAGCGAGCCTGGCCAAGGCTCCTGCTTCACAGTCGTCCTGCCGGCCCACTCGCGTGCGTCCCAGCCTCCTCCTGTGTCAGTCTAGAAAATAGGTAATCCGCAAGTGCAACGTTTGTTAGTGGTAGAGGACGACTCCTCTGTCAGAACCACCATCACGACTTTTCTCGAGCTGGAGGGCTACGCCGTCGATGCCGTCTCCTCCACGCGCGAGGCCCTGGAACGGCTGCGCGACGACGCCTACCCGATCGTGATCTCGGACATTTATGTGGACGAGCGCACCGGTCTGGACGTGCTCGAGACCGCCCGCAAGAAAAATCCAAACTGCGCCGTGATCCTCATGACCGCCCGCGGCACCATGGAGACGGTGATGCAAGCCACGCAGGGCGGTGCGTTCGACTACATCGCGAAACCGTTCGAGCTGGATCGCATGCTCGAAACGGTGAAGCGCGCCGAGGCCGCGGTGAGCGAGCACGAAGAAGAGACCGAATCCGAGATCGACGATCTGCCGCCCAGCGAGATGATCGGCAGCTCGCCCAAGATGGTCGAAATCTACAAGACTATTTCACTGGTGGCGCCGACCAACGCCACCGTGCTCATCGAAGGCGAAACCGGGACCGGCAAGGAAATGATCGCGCACATGATCCATAGCAACAGCCTGCGCGCGCAACAACCCTTCGTGCCGGTGGACTGCGGATCCATCGCTCCCACGCTAATTGAAAGCGAATTGTTCGGAGCGGTCAAAGGCGCCTACACCGGCGCCGACCGGGACCGCATGGGCGTCTTCGAAGCCGCCAACAATGGCACCGTCTTTCTGGACGAAATCGGAGATCTCGAGCTCGGCTTCCAGCTCAGCCTGTTGCGCTTTCTGCAAGAGAAGGAGATCCGGCCGCTCGGTTCGGCGCGCGGCAAGAAAGTCGACGTGCGCGTAATCGCGGCCACCAACCGCGATTTGCAGAAGATGGTGGAGGAAGGAAAATTCCGCGAGGACCTGTGGTACCGGCTCAACGTCGTGCGCATCATTCTGCCGCCGCTGGTGGAGCGGCGTGGCGATGTGCCGCTGCTGGCGCACTACTTCCTGAAAAAATACAACGAACGCTACGGCCAGCAAGCCAAGCTCACGGCCTCCGCCCTGGCGGCGCTGGAAAACTACAGTTGGCCGGGCAACGTCCGCCAGTTGCAGCACATGCTGGAACGCCTCACCATTCTGGCGCCGCAAGGCCGCATCGACGAGGCGGCAGTGAAGGAAGCTATCGAGCTCACCGAGCCGCGCGACAATCCCAGCGACACGCTGGCCGATACGGAAGCCGAACAGATCCGGCGCGTGCTGGCGGCCACGGGAGGCAACAAGAGCCGCGCCGCCAAGATCCTGGGTATCGAGCGCAAAACCTTGTACCGCAAGCTGGAGCGCATGACATTGTAAGCCGCGGCTTGAGCCGGTCCGCGCGACAGTCAGCTTCCGATCAGTGCACTGGTTGAGTTGCACACCAGCCAACTGCTTTGGAGCCGCTGACCCGCAGGCGGCGCAACGCCATCAGGCCAAGGACTCATTGCCCACCGCCGGCCGCCACGGTGTTGGCGTGCATATGCTGCATAGCTGCGCCCATGGAACTTTGCTCCGAACTGAAGAAGAGGAAAAAGTTCGAACCAACCTCCATTGCTCTCCCGGCCGCTTCCGCTTCGTCCATGATCTTGGCCGAGGTGATGCCGCTGGTGCCGTCGGCACTCGGCCAATCGCTTTGGTGTAATACCAGAACCGGTCTGACTTCCCACCAGATCGCGCCGCTATTGACCCGGCTGTTATCGATCACATGGCTGTGGTTCGGTGTTGGCACGAATATAGGCGTGGTCGGAGTCGTGCCTGGATTGGCCAGCAACACCGACAGGTCGACCGAGGATGCGTGCATGGTGCAAGTGCCGGCCACTGGATTGCCCGGGTCAGGACATTGCGTCGTGATGGCCGGATTCACATTTTTCTTCCACGCTTCGGGCAAAAAGTGGAACCTGTTGATCAAAGCCATTCCCAGCGCGTGGCCGCAGAGTTCGTTGGTCCTGACAAAAGGGCACTCCATTGCGTCATCCGGATTTTGGTCATCGTCGACGGAAAACATCGGGACCAGCACATAGAGATGGGCGGTGTGCTTGATGTCTCCACCGGCCGGGTCCTGGCTGGGTTCGGTCACCGCCTGGCAGATCGGTATCTGCATCTCGTTCGGATCGGACTGCGCTTTGATGTGATTGAAGTCCAGGTCCAGAAAAGGCTGATCGACACAGTCAAAATTTTGCAGGTAGGTGAAGGTGACTAGCCGGCCGTTGCCGAAACCATTAGTCTGATTTGGGCCTAGAACCTGGGCCCATGCGCCGCCCATGGCGAACGTCATCCAGGTGCAAATCGCGAGCCCGAGCCAACGATTGCTCAGCCGACTTCTCCAGTCCCGCGCAAGCAAGGTTTTGACCTTGATTTCGCTATTCAGTAGCATGCGTATTCCTTCTGCTGCGTCTTCGCAGCGTCCACTACACTCTGGGCGGCTCCTGCCCCACGCTCCTAATGTTGAGTCTTCGACGGCCCAAACGTGAGACTCAGCAGGTACTGAACTAAATCGCTCTTGTCGCCGTCTGACAGAGTTACGGGCAGGCAAGCAGCGTAATGATCAACCACCTTCGCCAAAGTCGGGAATCTCCCGTCGTGATAAAAGCCTCCTTTCATGTGCGTGAACAAATCGCCGAGCGGCGCGGTCCGATAACGGTGATCGGGTGCGCGATCCGCCTGAAAACTGTCGATGCAAACTTCTAAGGGAAGGTGCAGATTCCACCCCGAGTCTGTCCAGAGCGGCTCGACATGGCAGTTATTGCACTTGGCTTTGCCGCTGAAGAGTGCGTCTCCGCGGGCCGCTGCGGCGGGATCTAAACTGCCTGCGGGCGGCTGCGGGGCTGGAAGCGCGAGCTGATAAAACTGAAGCGCCTGAAGCTTGGAGGTGATCTGATCCTCATCCGGCGAGATGTGCGGCAGATCGCCGAACCCAAAATGAGCCGCAATCGGGAACTGCGTCGCGTTATTCAATCTCGGATCCCAAAACCGGCCCTTGCCGTGCATTTCCAGGTTGGCGACGAAGGCGTTCCAGTGCGGCACCGATCCCCAGCCCGTCCAGGTGTGCAGGTTCACTCCTCCGAGGCCAAAAGCAGGTGGAAGCAGTGTGGCGCCAGTGACGTTGGTGCCAGTGACGTTTCCGTCCGTAATCTGTTGGGGGTTGGAAGCCTTGCCATCCAGAACCAATTCGGCATCGAATTTTCCCGGTCCCCAAGTGTTGAGAACAGCCCTCACGTTCGCCTGAGTGATGCCTGGCTGGACCACACTCAGCAGCGTGACAAACGGACTGAGATCCGGCGCGAGCGCCACAATCGCGCCTACGTTCAGATCGCGATTCGGCCAGCCATCCAGGCGGTGACCTACGCAGCCTGTGCCCGGGTTGGGCTGGACCGTGCCTGGGCACAGGGCGGGCAGAGCGTTGTCTACGGTAGAGTGGCACAGGGCGCATTGAATTCCGACGGACTTTAGCGCGCCGCCGGAATCAAAGAAACCCGTGACCCCCACCACTGCATTGAGCTTCAACAACGAAACGGTAACGGCGGGATTGTTCAGATCTACCGCCCCGCGCAGGAGATGTTCCAAAAGATCTCGCGGCAGGGCGTCCACATCCACTTTCAAGCCGGCCGCAAGCGCCACTTGGGGACTCACTCCGGCGCCAACACCGCCCAGCCCGGCGCCTTCGATGGCCTGATGCAGCTTGAGAGTATCGCCCCAAAACGTTTCATCGCCGAAGGTATCGAAACGGAAAATCTGCCGCCCTTGCTCGGTCAGCTGAACTGCATTATCGTCAGTAGAATCCTTAGAATCTTTAGAATCTTTATTCGGCGGTTGGCCTCGGAGTCGCTGCCCCGCGATTACCAAGAAAATCGCAAGCGTTAATAAAAACATCCCCGTTACGATTCGAGGGCGCAGAGATGCACGTCGTCTCACGGCTTTATCCTCCACTCACGCCTCAGTGCTTTCCGAATCCAGGCCCCGGGACTTGCAATCCCCCTGGTGTCTAGACCGTAGATAGCTCTGGCCGGAGGAAGGTAACCGGAGAGCCGGTAAAAGGAACGTAAAACAATTGTGAATGGCGTGCTGCACCGGCACTATACCATCGAGCAGAGAGCAGAGGATACTGGTTTGCTGTAGCGTCATCGAGTCCCGCTGATGGCGCCAGGACAGAAGGCAAGCTGCGCGCGGCAGCCGTACTGCCAGATGCGCCTGCTCGCGCGTGTCACAGACACTGAACTGCTGTGCGGGGCCAGGCGCCACGGACCGTCATCGGGCCACCTTGCCCCAAGGTTATTGGCTACCTGATACCGCCGGACCACCTGCCACGAACCTGGCGCCGCGGGGCCCCTCGCCGCGCACCCGCCCACCGCACCGCATGGGCCTGTCTTTTCCCGGAATTCGGGCTAGAATAGAAACCAGTTATACGACCAGCTCATAAGACGACCGGCTTCATAGGAGGTTGTCCATGTTTGAGAGCCTGGACGAGCAAATCAAAATCGATGAGCACAAAGCGTCATCCAACACCGAACGGATGATCCGCTGGGCGCTGATCGTTTTGGTTTCAGTGATCGTGTTCGGCGGCTTGTATTTCGGCGTTCACCTGGCGCAGAAGTAGCGGTTACCCGCAAGCAACGCCAACCATCGCGTTGGGGTGAGGAAGCTCAGTCACGTTAACTGGCGGAGCGTCACGTCGATCATTGCGTTCTGAATCCACACCGCGCTTAGTTCCAGTTCTTGACCTGAGGCCACAATTCCTGCAGCGGCCGCTTCAACCCCTGGCAGTAGAATACATCGAAGTGCTCGTACGGCATCGAGTAGGGATGATAGACACGGCCCACTTTCCGCACGCTGGCGAATAGCTGTTCGAGACGTTCCTGCCGGTCCGCCATCACGATCACGCTTTCACCGCTGTAGCCGCGCGGTCCCCACAGGAAATAACTCTGATGCCCGCTGATCGCTTTGGGCAGCCCGTACTTGGGTCCGAAGAAATCGATCGCACCGGCCTGCCCGTAGTTCTGCCCGAAAATCGCGGTCTTGGCCCGCACGTCCGGCGGGAGATCGTTGTAGGCGCGCGCGACCGTGGCCGCCATTTCCTCCCAGCCGAATTGATCCGCGAATAGCTGCGGCAGCGGCCCGAGCTGCACGTTCTCAATCTTGGGCTGCTCCAGATGCATGGCCTTGGTATAGCGGACATAGGTTGGAACCGGCAGCACGGGAATCGCGAGAGGAGCAATTACAACCGCCAGCGCGATCATCAGCGCCGGATACGCGAACTTCAGCCAGCGCAGCGTGGGCCGCTCCAGGCGCGACTCCCACCACACCGCGCCCGCGGCCAGCAGCATCGGAAACGCCGGAAACAGGTAGTACACGCGCGGGTCCAGCGCCATGATGACCGCCGCGGCGATGACGAAGGCGTAACCCAGCGCGCGGAACGGCCGCCCCTGCCGCGCGACCAGAAAATACCACAGGCCCGCTCCCCACAGCGGCAGACTCAGCGGCAGCAGATCCAGAATCTCTTGGCCCCAGAAGAGCAGCGGCGACAGATCCACATTGCGGTGATTGCGGCGTATATTGGCTTGCAGCTCCAGAAAAGGAAAATGGTGCTGGAAGTTCCAAGCCAGATTGGGCGCGAAGATCAGAAACGCCACCAGCCCAGCGATCCAGAACCACGGCCCGCGCATCAGGCTGCGCTCCTTGGTCAGAAGGAGTCCGGCAACAATCGCGAAGCCGAAGATCAGCATGGAGTGCTTGTTCTCCAGCCCAATGCCGGCCAGCGCGCCGAACGCAAGCCACAGCTTCCGGTTGCCCGTGCGGATGATGCGAATCAACACGTACGCGCAGCCCATCCAAAACAGCGGCTCGAACGCGTTCATGGTGAGCAAATTGTGCAGACTCAGGAACGCGGGCGCGACCAGCAGCGCGAGCGCCGCGAATCCTTGCGCGAAGCGCCCGCCGCCCAGTTCCCGAGCCATGAAGCCCGTGAGCAGCACCAGGCTCGCTCCGGCCAGCGCCGCCGGAAAGCGGATCGCCGCCAGCGAATCGCCCAACAGCATCGGCGTCAGCTTAACGACGACCGCGATCAAAGGCGGCTGATCGACGTAGCCCCAATCCAGGTGATCGCCGCAAGCCAGGTAGTACAATTCATCGACGAAATAACCGTAGTGCCGGCCCGCGTACAGGTGCACAGCCAGTTTCACAACAGCCAAGCCCGCGACCACCGCCGCACCACTCGTTAACCAACCCTGTGACCGCGTTCCAATCGAATTCAATTCACCGCTTCCAGGTCTGGATCGATCGGGCCCAGCGCCGCCATCACGGCCTTCACCTTTTGGAGATAACCAGGCTGGGGGTTGTAGATTCGCAGCTTCGCATCCAGACCTTTGTCTTTATACCGTACCGATTTCGCAAGCTGCGCCGCCACGAAATGAATTCCCGCTCGAATGGAGGCGAAGCTGCGCCGGCAGGAATCCCACCCCAGCACATTGTTGTTCCTGTAATCCTTGCCTCCGCTCGATTCAACCATCGAGATGCTGGGCAACAATCTCCAGTCCAGGGCGTTCAGATCGGCCGCCACCAGGAAATCCGCCGCGGCGGCTCGCAATGGGCAATCCCGCTGGGCGAAGTACTGCTGCAGGCGCGCCAACCGCGGATCGTTCGGATCCACGCGGACGGCGGCCCGGTACTGCTGGCAACTGAGCACGGCAGGCCCAGCCACAAGACCGGCAATCAAAACAAAATGCTTCATCGGGGTTTTCCTCCCTGCTTTTTAGTCGGCTCCGACTTCGCTTACCGGAAGTACTTGAAAACTAAAGAGATACGTGAGACCTGGCGGGTTAGTATTTTAGAATCAATGACATACAAGACCGAGGGTCGGTTTGCTCTAACGGTTCAGTGTACCATGCCGGGCGCCTTGTCAAGCCGGCCGGCGGCGGCCGGTCAATACGCCTTGGCGATCACTGCGCGGCGATCCACCGGCTCGCCCGTGATGATGCACTTTCCGGCGCCGTCGTACTCGTCCACCAAAGGAATGCAGCGCACCGTGGCCTTGAACTCCTTGATGCGGAGGTCGCAGGCCGGATCGTCCTTCATGTGCGCCATCACGAACTTCCCGCCGCCCTTTTCGGCCGTGACGTCGCGCAGGATCGCCTCCACTTCGCCGATCGAGTTCGCCAGCACGGTGTTGGCCTTCAAGCGCTGCTTGGCTCGGTCATAAAGGTCCTTCTGCATGCGATCGAGGGTGTCTGGCAGCCGCGCGGCCAGTTCGGCCTGCGGCACCATTTCCTTGGTTCCGATATCGCGCCGCTTCATGACGATGTTGTTCGAAGCCAGATCGCGCGGGCCCAGCTCCAACACCACCGGCACGCCGCGCCGCTCCCAGTGGAAAAATTTCGCTCCGGGAGACTGCCCCTCGCGATCGTCCAATTTGGCGCCGGTTTGCTTGGCGATGCGATGCGCCGCCTCCAGCACACGCCCGCGCTCGTCATCTTTGCGATAGATCGGCACCAGCACCGCCTTCACCGGCGCCAGCTTGGGCGGCAGTACCAGGCCCTTGTCATCGGAATGGCTCATCACCAGCCCGCCGATCAGGCGCGTGCTGACGCCCCAACTGGTTTGCCAAACGTAGTCGAGCTGTCCTTCCTTGTTTTGAAACCGGACGTCGAACGCCTTGCCGAAATTCTGTCCCAGATCGTGACTGGTGCCCGCCTGCAGCGCCAGTCCGTTCTGCATCATGGCTTCGATGGCGTAGCTGCGCAGCGCGCCGGCGAATTTTTCGGACAGCGTCTTCATGCCCTTGATTACCGGCATCGCCATGACGTCTTCGGCCACTTCCGCGTAGACATCCAGCATGCGCAGCACTTCTTCCAGCGCTTCCGCGTGCGTCGCATGCGCGGTGTGGCCTTCCTGCCAGAGAAACTCGGTGGTGCGCAGGAACATGCGCGTGCGCAATTCCCAGCGGATGATATTGGCCCACTGATTCACCAGCATCGGAAGATCGCGCCAGCTCTGAATCCACTTGGAGAAAAAATGGCCGATGATCGTTTCCGACGTCGGGCGAATGACGTAGGGCTCTTCCAGTTGCTTGCCGCCGGCGATGGTGACCACGGCCAGTTCCGGCGAAAAGCCTTCCACGTGCTCGGCTTCCTTGTGCAGAAAGCTTTGCGGGATCAGCAGCGGAAAATAAAGGTTCTGATGGCCGGCGGCCTTGAAGCGGTCGTCGAGCTCACGTTGCAGCAGTTCCCAGATCGCGTAGCCGTTAGCCTTGATGACCATGCAGCCCTTCACCACCTCGGCCGGCTCCGCCAGGTCTCCTTGAAGAACCACGTCTTGATACCAGGCCGCAAAATCCTGGCCGCGGGGAGTGATGGGAGATTCAGGCATAAGGGTCTTAAGGTCTTAGGTTACGACAGGGCAGCCGGCTCTCGCGCGCTCTGCCCGCGCTGGTTGTGGAGACAACTACTCGGGCCACTGCGGCGCCGACACTAACACTTCACAAGGGACGAACTCGTGCGAGCAAGTCCGCGCGAGGACGTCCATCCGAAGCTGCCATCCAGCCCACGAAGTCGGGCCGAGGACCGAACACCGCGAGGACAAAGCCGTCGCGCTTGGCGGCAGGCTGCAGTCCGCCTTCGACCTTCCAGCCGTGCGCCATCCCAGGCAGCAACGCCGCTGAGGGCGCCCTTAAAGCTCGAGCGCCCTTGGCACGCAAACGGCGCGCCTCCTTTTGACATCGCCGATAGGTTCTGATTCCGCCCGTCAACACTTTTCGAGAAAGCCGGGGCCGATGCGTGGAAATTTGACGCGTCACTTCGACGCACCACAGCGACCGCCGTACATTGACAAGTTCCTCCTCTTTACTGATGCACTCGTGGCGCAGTAATTCCGCCCAGGCTCCATCCGGTGTATCGGCGAAATATTGGACGGGACCTTCGCCGGTGTCGTGCCAGCGGCCGGGTGGTTGCCCGGCGCTCTCCCACAGAAAAGGGAAGCGCGGATCGGCGTGCCGGTATACGATCATGTTGCGGGCGACGCGGTCAATGCCCGCGCCAGGTTTCGCACCCGGCTAGGGCCAACTTGAATCGGCTTCCACCGACCTCTGAGCACGTCCCAAGGCGCATGTCCAGCCAGTTGCGGGCGCTCGCGACCGAACCACTGCCGAGTGCCGAAGTCGTTATACGCCCCATTCAGATCGCCAACGATCAGGCTCAGGAAGTGGAGTCTGGCGGCCACGTCGTCCGGCGTACTCCGCGCGGCAGCTTTGTACCTGCGAACGCTGCTGGAGGAAATGCCGAGGAGGCGGGCCAGCAATTCGAGCCCCAACACTCGGTTCAGATGCGTCCATTCAAACTCGGGCGCGGGCGACTCCTCCAGCGACGTATTGAGGCGCTCGAGCGCACGTTCGAGCTCCGCGCTGGAAGGGGCGAGACCATTGCCCAGCTCGATCTGGATGTTCTTGGCAATTCCCGCCTTGTGAATATGGCGAACCGCATTGCGAAAGGAAGGGAGATCTAGCGTTTCGATTTTCTCGGCGGCTGGCAGCAGGCCCATGGCGTCCGCGCGTCCAAGCGCAGCGATCGCCTGGTATACGATTCGGGGCGTCACGAACGGGGCTCGAATGGACTGAATTTGGATCATCACCCTGCTCATAATTCTATCCACTCTGTGTCCGAAAAAGCAAGAAAGCCACGCGTCGCCCGGGTCTCGATGGAAACACGCCGCACATGTTAGAGTGATCTCACTGGGTATGGCGAAATGCAGCCGCTGCTCCGCGGAGAATCCCGACGCCACCCGTTTTTGCGGATATTGCGGCGCCGCGCTCGGCGCGCGTTCGCCCGCTTCGCTCATTCCAACCGAAGTCTCCACTCGCACACGCGCCGTCGCGCCGGGCTCGCCCACGCCGCGTTCCGACTCGTCCGAGGAGGGCCGCTTCCTGCCCGGCACGCTGTTAGGCGACCGGTATCGCATCGTGAGCCTGCTCGGCAGCGGCGGCATGGGCGAGGTCTACCGCGCCAGCGATCTGCGGCTCGGACAACCCGTGGCGCTCAAGTTCCTGCCTGAAGAAACGGCCCGCGATCCGAAAACCCTGGCACGCTTCCACAGCGAGGTCCGCATCGCGCGCCAGGTGGCGCATCCCAACGTGTGCCGCGTATACGACATCGGCGAAGTGGAAGGCCATCCCTATATTTCCATGGAGTACGTCGACGGCGAGGACTTGCACTCGCTGCTGCGGCGGATTGGCCGCCTGCCGCCGGACAAAGCTGTCGAAATCGCGCGCAAACTGTGCGCCGGCCTGGCCGCTGCCCACGACAAAGGCGTGCTGCATCGCGATCTGAAGCCCGCCAACATCATGATCGACGGCCGCGGCCACGTGCTGATCACGGATTTCGGCCTGGCCAGCGTGATTGGGCAGATCGAAGGCGTCGAAGCCCGCAACGGCACGCCGGGCTACATGGCGCCGGAACAACTTTCAGGGAAAGAGGTCTCGGCGCAAAGCGACATTTACGCGCTGGGAGTCGTGCTATACGAGATGTTCACCGGCAAGCGCCCCTTCCCGGCGACTTCGCGCGCCGAGCTCCTGCGCCTGGAAGAGGAGGGCCATCCGCCCAACCCGCGTAGCATCGTCAAGGACATCGACCCGGCGGTCGAGAACGTCACACTGCGCTGCCTGGATCCGGATCCGCGCAACCGTCCTTCGTCCGCGCTGGCCGTGCTGGGCGCGTTGCCGGGCGGCGATCCGCTGGAGGCCGCGCTGGCGGCCGGAGAAACTCCTTCGCCGGAAATGGTGGCGGCGGCCGGTGCAAAAGTGGGGCTGAAGCCGCGCGTGGCCCTTGCTTGGCTGGCAGCCACGCTCGCCGGTCTGGTCGCGCTCGCGTTCATCGTCCAGAAGATCGACCTGCTGACCAATATCCCCTTCGACAATTCGCCCGAGGTTCTGGCGGGAAAAGCTCAGGAAATTTCGGCTCAGCTCGGCTACGCCGGCCGCGGCGACTCAACCGCCTACGGATTCGAATACCGCCCCGGTCCCATACGGTTTCTGCTGCGCGCAAACCCCAGCTCTTACTGGCAACGTTTCGCCCAGGGCCGCCCCGCAACCATGCGATTCTGGTACCGTTCCAGTCCGGCCCCGCTGGCGCCGCGCGAGACGCTGGACGTAATTCGCGTCACGCCGGACGATCCGCCCAACCAGGTTCCAGGCATGCGGGAACTGATTCTCGATCCCCAAGGGCGCTTGCTCGCATTCGAAGCCGTGCCTCCGCGCTTCGATGACCACCAATCCGCGCCGCCCCAAGTTCCCGACTGGAACGCGCTGTTTCAAGCCGCGGGACTCGATCCAGCGCGCTTTCACGCGGTCGACCCGCAGTGGACTCCTCGCGTCGACGCCGATGTCCGCGCGGCCTGGTCCGGCAGCTACCCGGAAGCTCCCGACATTCCCATCCGCATCGAAGCAGCCGGCTTTCAAGGCAAGCCAGTTTACTTTGAAGATTTCGGACCCTGGTCGCGCCAGCCCACGCCGGCCCAGGCCAGTGGTGGCCAGAAGCCCACGGGCGAGGTGGTTTACATCGTTCTGCAGTTGATCGTCATCTTTGGCTCCATTCCGTTCGCACGATACAATCTGCGCCAAGGCCGGGGCGACACGCGCGGCGCGATCCGGCTGGGGCTGTTTGCCACCGCGGTCGGCTTGGCCGCCTGGCTCATCGGAGGCGCTCACGTCGGCGATGTTCAGGAAACCGATCTGTTCTTTCGAGCGGCCATGCGCGCGGTTTTGGGCGGTGTCCTCATTGCCGTCAACTACGTTTCCTTTGAACCCTTCGTCCGGCGGCGCTGGCCGCAGACTCTGATCTCCTGGAGCAGGCTGCTGGCCGGCACTTTTCGCGACCCTCTGGTGGGCAAAGATGTCTTGATCGGAGTGGGCGTGGGGATCGCTCTGGCGTTGGTTCAAGGCTTCGGCGGAATCCTTTACGATATTTTCCGAATTCCCTTTGTCCATACCTTCACGCGCGAGACGGCGCTAGCGGGCGGCCGATTCATGATTGGCGAGAGCCTGTTCGTCATGGTGGACGCCTTCTACAAATCACTGGGCATTCTGTTTCTGCTCTTCCTGGCTCGCATGCTGTTGCGGAAGCAGTGGCTGGCGGCAGGAGTAGTGACCGTCGCGCTGGCCGGCATTATTGCTGCAAATATAACGATCTGGTACATCGGCTGGCCGGTGAATATCGCCTTCTTTGGCATCATGGTCCTGGTCCTGGTGCGATTCGGCCTGCTGGCTCTGGTGGTCGCGATGTTCGTCTCCCTCTTCGTGGACTCATTTCCGCTGGGGACTGACTTGTCGGTCTGGTATGCCGGGGAAATCGTGTTCACGATCGTGGTGGTGCTGGTACCGGCGTTGTTCGCTCTTCGCACCGCGCTGGCGGGTCAAAGGCTGTTGGTCGAAGACTAGCGGCAACGACCTTTGCCGCGCGGATGCCTTCCGCTCGCCTATCGGCTGGCCCGCTTGATCGCCGGCTTCAGATCCATGGTGCGGATCAGCTTGTGCAGATAATTCGGGTGCAGGCCGAGGATTCGCGCGGCCGCCTCATGATCGTAGTTGACCTGCTCGAAAGCCTTGAGAACCACCTGGCGCTTGGCCGCGTCCACGGCGTCTTCATACAGGCCGGCCGCGGCCGTGGGCGGGCGGGAAGACCACACCTGCTCCGGCAGGTCTTCGGCCTGAATCGTGTCGGTGGATCCCAGCACTACCGCGCGCTCAATCGCGTTCTCGAGCTCGCGAACGTTACCTGGCCAGGTGTAGCTCTGCAGGCGGGAGCGCGTTTCGGGCGCGAGCCCCGCGATCTTGCGCCCGCATTCGGCCGCATACTTTTTGGCGAAGTGCTCGGCTAAGGGCAGAATGTCGTCGGGCCGCTCGCGCAGCGCGGGCGCTCGCAGACGGACCACGTTGAGCCGGTAAAACAAGTCCTGGCGGAAATGGCCGCTCCGCACTGCTTCTTCCAGATCGCGATTGGTCGCCGCGAGCACCCGGATGTCCAGCTTGATCGAGGCCGTGCCGCCTACCCGCTCCATCACGCGCTCCTGCAAAACGCGCAGCAGCTTGGCTTGCAGCACCGGCGACATTTCCGCGATTTCGTCCAAGAACACCGTTCCGCCGGCGGCGATCTCGAGCTTGCCCTTCTTCTGCATCAGCGCCCCGGTGAACGAACCCTTCTCGTGGCCGAACAGTTCGCTTTCGAGCAGCGTATCCGTCAGCGCGGCGCAGTTGATGGCGACAAACGGCCCGGCGGCGCGCAGGCTGTTGCGATGGATAGCGCGCGCCACCAACTCCTTGCCCGTGCCGCTCTCGCCCAGAATCAGCACGGTGGAATTCGACGGCGCGACTTTGGCCATCTGGCGCTGCAGCTCGCGCAGCTTGGCGCTGGCGCCCACCATGTCATGGTCCAGCTTCAGCTCCGACGCCAGCCGTTCGTTTTCTTCCTGCAGCCATCCCAGAATGGCCGCGTTCTCCCAGGCCACGGATGCCATGCTGGCTATCGCCGTCAAGAGCTGAAGATGCCCTTCATCGAACTTGATTTTCGGCGCGGACGAATCCAGATAGATCACCGCCGCCACTTCGTCCCGCACCAGCATGGGCGCAGCCAGCACCGACGTTCCCCCGACATTATCCAGCCAGATCGCCACGCCCTCCTGGCACACGCGCTGGAACACGTCGGGGTCAGGGGTCCAAGCGCTGGAAGGCCCCCCGGGAATGAATACTTCGGCGCGCGCCGCCGGAATCAAATCCAATAGCAACGAAGCCAGATGCGTTCGAAGAACGTCGGCGGCCTTGGCTTCGCGTGTATCGTGGAGGCCGCGAAACGAATGCAGCATGGTGCTGATCCGCAACAGCATGCGCAGATCGTGCAGCGCACGAGCCGACGGAGGCAGAATCGTGGTTTCGTCCGCCGGCAGATAGGCCGAATCCTTCAGCCGCAGCTCCTTGGTCCGGGACTCCGCTGGCGCTATCGGCCGTTTCTCGCTTTCCACCAGGTAGCAGAACACAGAGGATCCAATCCGGATCTCATCGAATTGCTTCAACTGGCGCTCGGTCACCGCCGTGCCGTTGACAAAGGTGCCGTTACGGCTCTCCAGGTCCTTCAGCGTGCATTGCGGGCCGCGGCGCGCGATCACGCAATGGCGCCGCGAGACGGCGTTGTCGTCCAGAAACAGGCTGTTCGATCCATGCCGCCCGACCGAAAAGTCGCCCTCGGGCAGCGCGCACGTCGAGCCTTTTAACGGGCCACGCACCGCGGCCAGCCTGGGTCCCTCGCCAGGAATTATCTGCGGAGATGAATCGCTCACAACGTTGATTTCCGTATGATTCGTTTGATTCAATTCGGAGCCTTCGTGGGCCTCCGGCAGCGCTCGCCGCCGGCGGCGCTGGCAGTCTGGTTCGCCGCCCAACTAATAGCCTAGAGTACCTCTTCCGCGCCCATGGCCGAATGATGCACCGGCCAGTCGGAATCGGATGGATGGGAGATGGGAGCCTGGCGCGCGGCGCGGCAAATATCTGTGATATAAAACCGTCATGCGTTCCCTGCTGCTCTTCAGTCTTTGTTTCGGCCTGATTTTTGGCGCCGGCCTGCCCACCGGCGCTCCCGAACAGAACGGCCTGTCGCGCACGCGCCTGGACGAGATTAACAGCATCATGCGCGAGCACATCCAGCAAGGTCGCCTCACCGGCGCTTCCGGTCTCATCGCGCGCAACGGCAAGGTGGTGTTTCGCCAGACTTGGGGCGACTACAAGCCCGACACGATCGTGCGCATGTATTCGATGACCAAGGCCGTCACCGGCGTGGCCGCCATGATGCTCTACGAGGAAGGCCGCTTCAGCCTGACCGACCCGCTCTCGAAATATCTGCCGGAATTCGCCAAGATGCGAGTGGCGCACGAGTCCCTCGACGCTTCGGGCCGGCGCGTCTATTACACGGTTCCCGCCGACCGCCCCATCACCGTGCGCGATTTGTTCCGCCATACCTCCGGCCTCAACTACGAAGGCCCCAAGGACGAGAACGGCGATTTTGCTTACAAGAAGCTGGACATGCTGGGCGGCGCTCCTTTCCAGGCTCCTTTCGATCTGGCCGAGGCCGTCAAGCGCCTGGCTACCGCGCCGCTCAATGACCAACCCGGCACCACCTTCCGCTACGGCTATTCCATCGACGTGCTTGGCCGCCTGGTGGAAGCGCTCTCCGGCAAAACGCTGGACCAGTTTTTCGAAGAGCGCATTTTCCGCCCGCTGGGCATGACCGATTCGGCATTCTTCGTGCCCGAGGAAAAATGGAAGCGCCTGGCTGTGCTGTATGCGCCCAAGCGCGGCGGCGGTGGCATCGAACCTTCGTCGTCTCCCGCGCAGGAGAGCTTCAAGAAAAAACCGGCGCTATTGTTGGGCGGAGCGGGCATGGTCTCGACGCTGGATGACTACGCGCGCTTTTGCATGCTGCTGGTCAACGACGGCCAGTTGGACGGCGTGCGTCTGCTCTCGCGCAAATCGGTGGAGCTGATGCGCAGCGATCATCTCGGCAACCTGGCGCGCTCCGGCTTGCTGCCGGAAGGCTACGGCTTTGGTCTCACTTTCGCCGTCAACCTGGGCCCGGGCAAGTCCGGCGCGGTCGGCTCGGACGGCGAATTCTACTGGGGTGGCGCGGCCGGCACCAGCTTCTGGATCGATCCCAAGGAACACATGTTCGGCGTGTTCCTGATCAATGTTCTTCCGCCCACCAACATTCCCGCAGCCGACCAGTTCAAGCGTGTCGCTTATCTTGCCCTGGAGTGACGCTGCTTGTCCGCGCGCCCGCGATGCCGCGCGCCCGCTGGCACATTCGTGCGGATTAGCGACGGCGCGGTGGTTTCTCACCCAGCCGCGCATAGCCCGGATGGACGCCGGGCGTAAGACCCTCTTTGTCGGCGATCCGCTGTAAAAGCGACGTGAGCTGGAGCTGCTCGTCCTCCGAAAGAGCAGCCAGCAGAGCTTGCTGATGTTCTCGTGCGATGCGCCCGACGGCCTGGAGTGTTGAGCGCCCTTTCTCGGAAAGGTGCATGGCATGACTCCGGCGATCCTGGGGATTGGCGCGCCGCTCGACCAGTCCGCGCGCTTCCAGTTCGTCGACCAGCGCGACCAGCCGGCTCGGGACCATGCCGAGAGCGTTGGCGAGAGCTTGCTGGGTGATGGCCGGCCGCGAGCCGAGAATCCGCAGCATCCCGGCCTGCGCCGGAGCCAGCTTCAGCTCCACCAGGCGCGCGCCAAACTGCGCTGCCGCATGCGCCCCCACCTGGGCCAGCAGGAAGGCCGCCGGGGGACGCCGGCAGGTTTCGCCACCAGTACGCTGCATACAGTTTCACTATTGCACAACAGAATCATTCTGAATTATAATTATTCACGCAGAGAACTACATCTTCGGGAGGAGGCTTGCCATGAACCCCGACTCTCCCCCAGTCCGCGCACGACATGCCGGCCCGCCACTCGGAGTGGTTGCACTGATCTTCACCATCCTATTTAACGCCGGCTTGTACCCCGTCACGATCTTCAACGGCGCGCCGTTCTTCCCCGGTCCGTCGGAGCCGGCCGCAACCATCACCGCTTATTTCCAGACCCGCTCTCCGGCGGTCCTGATGTGCGCCTTCCTGCATTTCGGCGCGGCGATCGCGCTCGGCGTCTTTACTGCGTCGGTAGTGAGCCGGCTGCGATTCCGGGGCGTGCGCGCCGCCGGCCCCTACATCGCGCTCTACGGAGGTCTGGCCACGGCATTAGACATGGCGGCCTCCGCGCTTTTTCTGTGGGTGATGGTTCGCCCCGGCGTCGCGCAGGATGGCCCGCTCTTGCAGGCCCTGTACTACCTTCAATTCGCTTTTGGCGGTCCGGGGTTCTCCGTGCCCCTGGGCCTTCTGATGGCGGGCGTCTGTGTGCCCGCGGGTATCCTCAAGCTCTTGCCGAAGTGGATCGTGGTCCTCGGCCTGGCGCTCGCCGCCGCCGGTGAACTCAGTTGGTTCAATTTGATATTTCCGAAAGCCCTATTTCTGATTCCGTTCACGAGGTTTCCGGGATTCGTCTGGCTGATCGCCGCCGGATTCGCGCTGCCGAAGGCACTGGATGGCAACCCGTCGCCAACAGGTGTGTTATGAGGACTCTGCTGGGCTCTATGATGATTTCCAACGCAGCGCTCTTCCTTTTCGGCGCCGTTCAGCATGCTGGCGTGCCCATGGGACGGTTCCACGAGCCGCGGATCATTCCCGCCGCGATGGTCGAAACACTGTGCGGGATTGCATTGGCGTGCGGCGCGGCGTGGATGTTGGCCGATTCGAAGATGGGCTGGCGATTGGCGCTGATCACAAACATCGTCGCGCTGGCGGGTGTACTGCTGGGCATAGCCGCGCTCGCCGCCGGCGCCGGGCCGCGGACGGCCAGCAACGACCTAGATCATCGCGTCATGCTGGGGCTGATCGGCGCCAGCATTCTGATCCTGTTCATCCGACGAACGCCCGCCCCCGGTGCAACCACGAGGCGTTAACGTTTATGGGATGAACGTAACCAGGCGCTCTTTCAGATTGATCACCGCCTGAGAAAACTCCAGAAGAAAATCCATTCCCAGCAGCCCGTCGATCTTCTCTTGATAGGCCGACAACGCCGCGGATAAGTCCATAACCGAAACGCGCCGCCGCTGCCAGACGCGGCCGCCGATTTCCAACGTGACCTCGTGCCCAACCGCGTCCCCGATGACTCCGGCGCCCGCCCGCGGTGGCGAAAGTTCGGATCGGTTGACGCCCGCCACGGAAGGCCGCAGGATGGTGTGGCTCGATCCAGTATCCACGATGAGCTGCGCGGCCCGGCGATTGATACGCGCCGGGATAACCAGCGATCCCCGGCCCGAGGCGAAGTTAAACGGAATCCTAAGACCCTGGGCGTTCCCCTGCCCCCGCGCATGCGCCGCGAAAGCCGCCATCCACGCCGCGGCTTTGACACACGTCTCTCTACGGGTACACATGGGAAAAATAGGAACTATCGCGGAAACTCCTCGTCTAAGTGCTTGAGCGGCTGGAGCCCTGGTAGTTCGCTTGCTCAGAGTAACCTTCTGCCAGGCTTCAAGTACTGACGGAAAGATGACTTTTTCTGCCGCTTGGTGATCGTCTCATGACCAATCCATGCGCTTCTTGTTTTGAGTTCGATGATTTTCGCGTCGAACCGCGCAACTACAAAGTTGTTAAGGCCGGCAGCGCTCTGCCCCTGGAACCGAAGACATTTCAGTTGCTGGTTTTCCTGCTGGAGAACCGCGACCGGCTGGTGGAAAAGGGCGAACTGCTGGACGCCATCTGGAAGGACATCGCGGTCACCGAAAATGCGCTGACGCGCGAAGTCGGCAAACTACGCAAGTCACTGGGCGATGATCCGAAGGCGGCCAAATACATTCAGACCGTGCATACCCGGGGGTACCGTTTCATCGGCAACGTGCGCATCCTCACTGGCGCTCCCGAGCCTGCTCCTGCGGCTGGCGAAGAAGAAGAGAGTGGAAGGTTCGAGGTTGCTGCTGGGATCCTCATCCCGCCGGAGTCTGAAGCAGATGCCACGGGGATCAATGGCACAGGACCAAAACGCTTTTCAAAATGGCTTCCTTACAAATTCTTCGTGGCGTTGAGCGCGCTCGGCTTGCTGGTCGCCAGCACCGTTTTGTTGCGGCGGCCCGCGGCCGGGACCAAGGCGCCCGCGGCGAAACACGCGCCCACTACTCTCGCCGTGCTTCCATTCCGTTCTCTCGATGGCGGTCCCGACGATCGCTACGTCGGCCTGGGCATTGCCGACGCATTGATCACCAAACTCAGCAACTCCGCGCAGCTGGCGGTCGCGCCCGTCAGCACGATCCTGCATTACGTCGACCCCACGCGCGATTCGCTGTCCATCGGCCGCGCCATGAACGTCGACTACGTTCTGGAAGGCAAGTTCCAGAGGCTGGCGGACCACATGCGCGTGACTTTGCAATTGCTCTGCATTTCGTGCGACGGAGCCTCGCGCTGGGCGGCGAGCTTCGACGAAACGTCCAAAGACCTGTTCCAGGTTCAGGATTCGATCTCGCAAAAGGTCACGGCGGCCCTGCCTCTGGAGTTGAGCCGCGATGAGCAGATGCGGGTGGCAAAGCGCGAGACCAGCGAACCGGAAGCGCAGCTCGCGTTCGCCAAAGGAAAGCTTCTTCTGGATGACGACACCCGGCCCAGCCTGGAGAACGCCATCGACCAGTTCCAGTTTGCCGTCACCCGCGATCCCGGCTATGCCCTGGCTTGGACGTTGCTCGCGGATGCCTGGCGCCGGCGCGAGCTTTACGGAGCGTCGCCGGCGGACTTCCTCCCCAAGACCAGAGAGGCCATCGCGAAGGCTCGCCAGTTGGACGACAACCAGGCCTACACGCACTCCGTGCTCGGACTGATTGCATTCCAATATGACTGGGACTTCGCCACTGCGGACCGCGAGTACCGGCGCGCCCGGCAATTGCAGCCGTTCTGGGTGCACCAATGGTACGCCCGCTATTTGCTGGCGGCCAACCGGGCCACGGACGCGGAAGCCGAATATCGCAGGTTCATGCGGATGGTGCCGTTCTCGGCTTGGGGCACCACCAACTTCGCGCAGTTCTTGTTTCTCACGGCGCAGTACCCGCGAGCCATCGAACAAATCCGCAAGACTCTCGACATGCAACCGGATTACGCTCCGGCGCACGAGCTGCTGGGCCTGGTGTACGAGCAACAAGGCCAGGCGGACCAAGCCGTTCAGGAGTTCCAGAAGGCGTCCGATCTCTCGCACGGATACTCGGGATTGGCCGCCTTGGGCCATCTCTATGCAGCCGCCGGCAAACGCGCGGAGGCACGGCGCGTGCTCGGGGAGCTGGACGCGCAGCGCAGGCAGCGCTACGTCGCACCCTTTGAGCTGGCAGTGATCCACGCCGGAATGGGCGACAAGATCGCCGCCCTGGACGATTTGGAAAAGGCCTACGCCGAGCGGTCGCTCTCGGCGCAGTCCTTGCGTTTCGATCCGCGTCTCAGCAAGGTGCGCGCCGAGCCGCGCTACCGCGAATTTGCGAAGCGACTCGGGCTCAACTGAAGCGCACTCAGTCTGCGCCGCAGAATCGATACAGTGAGAAGGTGCGCTTTGAACTGCAGGGAGAATGCCCCGACACCGGCGCGCGGGCCGGCCTGATCCATACCGATCACGGGGTCGTCGAAACGCCGGTCTTCATGCCGGTTGGCACACAGGCAACGGTAAAAGGGGTCACGCAGCGCGACCTGGCCGGCGAGCTCGGCGCGCAGATCATCCTCGCCAACACGTATCATCTCTTCCTGCGCCCCGGCCACGAGTTGATCCGCTCGCTTGGAGGCCTGCATCGCTTCATGGCCTGGCCGCGCGCCATTCTGACCGACTCGGGCGGATTCCAGGTCTTCAGCTTGAGCGACCTGCGCAAGATCACCGACCAAGGCGTCCTGTTCCGCTCGCATCTGGACGGCGACGCGCACCTGTTCACACCCGAATCCACAGTCGACGTCCAGCTCGCGCTGGGAAGCGACATCCTGATGACGCTGGATGAGTGCCTGGCATATCCGATCAGCTACGAGGCCGCGAATCAGGCCATGCTCCGCACGGTAAGCTGGGCGCAAAAGGCCTCCTGCCACCAGCGGCGGCGCCAGGAAGAAAGCGGCGCGTCCGGCGCGTTGTTTCTCATCGTGCAAGGCTCGATGTTCGCCGACCTGCGGCGCGCTTGCGTCGAAGAACTGCTGGAGCTTAACGCGCCCGGCTACGCGATCGGCGGCCTGTCGGTGGGCGAGCCCCGCTCGCTGAGCCTCGAAATGACCGAGACCACCGCACCGCTGCTGCCGCGCGACCGCCCGCGCTACGTCATGGGCGTCGGCATGCCCGAGGAGCTTCCCGAATACGTCGCGCGTGGCGTGGACATGATGGATTGCGTGCTGCCCTCGCGCAACGCCCGCAACGGCTGCCTGTTCACCTCCACCGGCCGCGTCGTCATCAAGCAGGCGCGCTACCGCGACGATCCCCAGCCGCTCGATCCGGCCTGCGGCTGCTACACCTGCCGCACCTACTCGCGCGCTTACCTGCGCCACCTGTTCCAGGCCGGCGAGATCCTCTTCGCCACGCTCGGCACCCTGCACAACTTAAAGTATTACCTTGACAGAATGCGCCAAATCAGGCAGTCTATACTGCTTGGGACATTTCGAGCCTATCTGGACGGCGTCCGCGGCGCTGCGGTAGAATGAGGGGGCTTTAGCCCTCCGCCGTACTTGGCATCCCTTCGAATCCGAGCCCGACTGGGTGGTACTTTAGGAATCGGTGAACATGACGCCTGTCGCTGTTCTGCTGCAGCAATCGTCCAATCCGATCATTGGTTTTCTGCCGTTGCTGGTAATCGTCGGCATCTTCTATGTGCTCGTTTTCATGCCGATGCAGCGCCAGAAAAAACAGCAGCAGCAGATGTTGCAGAGCCTTCAGAACGGCAGCGTGGTGGTGACGTCGGGCGGGATTGTAGGGACCATCGTGACCATCAACAATGATGATACTCTGATACTACGCGTCAAGCCGGATAACGTGAAGATCCAGGTGGCGCGCAGTTCGATAACGAGTCTGGTAACCGAGGAAAAGAAGACATAGCCGGTTCCCGCCGGGCGCCGCGGCGCTTGGAGAAGAAACGAAAAACCAGAAATTGGATTTCAGATGAAACGCAACGTCAAGATCAAGGCAGCCATCATCGTAGCAGTCATTTTGGTCTGCATTTACGGCATCGTCGGACTGCCCAAGTCCAAGGCCGAACTAGTGGCCAACTGGAACAAGAACATCCACCTCGGCCTCGACCTGCGGGGCGGAACGCAACTGGTGATGCAGGTCCAGCTCCAGGATGCCTTCAAAGCCTACGCCGAAAACAGCATGGAACACTTGAAGGACGAGCTGAAGAAGGACAACATCGAGTTCTCCAGCATGGATCGCAGCGATCCCAACACGCTGGAGGATGCCGACAAGATCGAAATCGACGTCAAGGGCATTCCGATCGCCAAGACCAGCAGCTTCCGTAGCACCGTGAGCGACCAGTTCCCCGAATGGATCCTTACACCGGTGAATTCCACCGACTACCGCATGACCATGAAGCCCACCGACGGGCTTAAGCTGCGGCAGGACACCATGACGCAGACCATGGCCACCATCGAGCGCAAGATCAACGGCCTGGGCCTGGCGGAATCGTCCGTCCAGCCCACCGGCCGGAGCGACGCCGCGGCCGAACTGCTGGTGCAACTGCCGGGCGTCGACGATCCGGCCCACGTCAAGCAGCTTTTGCAGACACAAGCCGTGCTGGAATGGGATGAAGTCAAAGACGGGCCCTTCAACACGCGCGAAGAGGCGCTCGCCAAGCACGGCGGCATTCTTCCCCTGGGCACCAAGCTGGCTCCCACGGTGCTGCGGGGCGGCCAGCAGAGCTGGTACCTGGTCTCGCGCAACGCCGTCGTCCGCGGCACCGACATTCGCGACGCCCGCGCGTCTCAGGATCAATCGGTGGGCCGCTGGGAAACCAATTTCGTGCTGACCCAGGAAGCCGCCAAGCGATTCGAGAATTACACCTCCAACAATATCGGCAATCGCGCCGCCATCGTGGTGGATGGCCAGATTATCAGCGCGCCCACCATCCAGAGCCGCATCTCGGATACGGGCCGCATCACCGGCGCTGCCAGCCAGGAAGAAGCTTCCGACCTGGCCTTGAACCTGCGCGCGGGCTCGCTGCCGGCCGCCATAGTCTATGAGGAAGAGCGCACGGTCGGCCCGTCGCTCGGCGCCGATTCGATCCGCGAGGGCTTCCGCGCCGGCATCGCCGGCCTGGTGGCCGTGGTGATCTGGATGCTGTTCTACTACCGGCGCTCCGGCATCAACGCTACCCTGGCCTTGATTCTGAACGCCGTCATCCTGATCGCCGCCTTGAGCTATTTCGATGCCACTCTGACTCTGCCCGGGATCGCCGGCGTCATCCTGACCATCGGCATGGCGGTGGATAGCAATGTCCTGATTTTCGAACGTATCCGCGAGGAACTCCGCGCCGGAAAGGCGGTGGTCGCCGCCGTCGACGCCGGCTTCAGCAAAGCGTTCGCAACCATTGTCGACACGCACGTCACCACGGTGGTATCTTGTCTGTTTCTGTTTATTTTTGGCACAGGACCCGTCAAAGGCTTCGCCGTCACCCTGGTGATCGGCTTGATCGCTAACGTCTTCACGGCGGTCTTCGTCTCCAAGACGATTTTCGATTGGGAACTGTCCGGCCAGCGGCAGGTGACGGCTTTGAGTATCTGAAGAACCGCGGGAACTCGTTCCCGCCTGCCGGTGTCTAATTTCGGTAGATGCCGGCGTTGCGATTGGATGCATGGAATTATTTAGAAACACCAACTACGACTTCCTGGGCAAGAAATGGCCGTTCATCATTCTTTCCCTCATCCTCACCGCCGCCGGCCTGGTTAGCCTGGCGCTTAGAGGCGGCCCACGCTACGGCATCGACTTTAAAGGAGGAGCGCTGGTCACGGTAACGTTCGCCCAGCGTCCGCCCGTGGATAAGGTCCGGGCTGCCTTGGATAGCCGTGGGCTGAACGCGGATGTTCAAGAGGTCCAAGGCAAGCAGGACGACCTCATCGGTATCGATGTCCGGGAAGACAAGGCGCTGCAAGCCGCCCGCCAGACCATTGTCGACAGCCTCACCGGCGCATTCGGGCAACCCGCCAACGGGAAACTGAACATCAACTCCGCCGGCGCTACCGCCCTGGCCGACCGCCTGCGCATCCCGCTCCAAACCGCCGGCGTCTCGATGAACGACCAGCAGATCAACGATCTGGCGAATAGCGTCATGGATTACCGGAAGCAGCATTCCGGTCTTATCCGAAGCTTAGACGATCTCCGCTCCGTGGCCGGGGTTACGCCCAAGGTACTGGACGTACTTAAGCAGCAGACTTACCCGGACTCGCTGGCCATCGTCGCCACCGAAGTGGTGGGACCCAAGATCGGCGCCGAGCTTCAGCGCAAGGCCGTACTCGCGGTTCTGTACGCGCTGGGCGGAATGCTGGTCTACATCGCCTTCCGTTTCGAGTGGATCTACGGCGCCGCGGCGGTGATCGCGGTTTTCCATGACACCATCATCACCATCGGGCTGTTTTCGCTGTTTAATAAAGAGATATCGCTCACCGTGGTCGCAGCCCTGCTGACCCTGGTCGGCTACTCGATGAACGACACCATCGTGACCTTCGACCGCATCCGCGAGAACCTCAAGATCCTGCGGCGAGAGAAGCTCGAGCCGCTGATCAATTTGAGCGTGAACCAGACCTTGAGCCGGACGGTCCTGACCTCGGGGCTTACGCTGCTCACGGCGCTGGCGCTGTTCCTGTTCGGCGGCCAAGTGCTGAACGGATTCTCGTTCGGCCTGGTGTGCGGGATTATCGTTGGTACTTATTCGTCGGTTTTCATTGCCAGTCCGATCCTGATCTTCTGGCATAATTTTCTGGAGAGCCGCAAGCATCCTTCGGCTGGTCCCTCGGTCGCTAAAGAGCGGCCGGCCGCGCCCAAGGCTCCGAAGCAAAATGTACGGGGAGGTACGGCCAAGGTGAAATAACTCGGCCGCCGGGAGCGGTTCCTTCACGGCGGGACATCCTCATTGGCCATCGCCGGCGCCCCCACAACCCTTGCGTTGTGCCGCGCCGGTTGAGGCGGTATGATGATTTCTGCCCTGTGCGCAGCCCGGAACTTTGAGGAGGGTGAATCAATGCCTGATAGGATGTTCTCGCAGACTTTCGTAGAATCCAGCGCGAAGACGCGCAAGTCCTCCGCCGTAATCCTGTCGTTCGCAGGCCAGATGGTGATCCTCATCATCGCGGCCCTCATTCCGCTGATCTACACGGATACGTTGCCGCGCGCCCAGCTCACCAGTTTCCTGGTGGCGCCGCCGCCTCCTCCGCCGCCGCCCCCGCCGCCTCCGCCTGCTCCGCCCAAAGTGGTGAAAGTCATTCCGCGCCAGTTCGACGCCGGAAAGCTGATGGCGCCCAAAGCCATCCCGAAAGAGATCGCCAACATTAAAGAAGAAGAGCTGCCTCCGCCGTCCAGCGCCGGCGTGGTAGGCGGCGTCCCGGGTGGTGTTCCGGGAGGAGGCCCGGGTGGAGTGATGGGAATTATCGGAGCCGTGCCTTCAGCCGCGCCGCCCCCGCCCCCGGTCAAGGAAGCGCCCAAGGCCGCGGCGCCGCAGCGCATCCGCGTGGGTGGCAACGTGCAAGCCGCCAACCTGATCCGAAAAATCACGCCGGTATATCCGCCGCTCGCCAAGCAGGCCCGAATTCAAGGCGTCGTGCACTTCACAGCCATCATCGGCAAGGACGGCACCATTCAGAATCTCACGTTGATCAGCGGCCATCCGCTTCTGGTGGAAGCTGCCCGGCAGGCGGTCTCGCAATGGCAATACAAGCCGACCCTTCTCAACGGAGAGCCGGTGGAAGTGGTCACGCAGATCGATGTCAATTTCACTTTGAGTCAGTAGAAGTTTAAATTCAACTCGCAGGAGAACAAGGATGTTTTTACAATTGCAAGTCTGGGGTTTTCTGCTCTTGCAGGAAAATCCCGTGAGTTTCGACCCACGCAGTATGTGGGAAGCCATGGGGTGGCCGGCCAGAATCGTGGTCATCGTGCTGTTCCTCATGTCGGCATGGTCCATCGGCGTCATGATTGACCGTTTGATCGCCTACAACGGCGCACGCAAGCAGTCCCGCCAGTTCGCTCCCGCCGTCGCAGGCGCGCTCCGGGAAGGTAAGCTGGACGAGGCCATCAAGATCGCCGATCGTTACAACAAGAGCCATCTGGCCAAGGTAGTCGTGGCCGGTTTGCAGGAGTTCCGCGCTCACCAGTTGAGCTCGGAAATTCCAGGCGAAGAGATCGAAGCGTCCAAGCGCGCTCTGGAGCGCGCCGAAGCGATCGTGCATGCCGAGTTAAAGCGCGGCGTCAGCAGCCTCGCCACCATCGGTTCCACTTCCCCATTCGTGGGACTGTTCGGAACGGTGGTCGGCATCATCAACGCGTTCAAGGGAATTTCGCAGCAGAAGTCCACCGGTCTTGGCGCCGTCGCGGGCGGTATTTCCGAAGCCCTCGTAACCACGGCCGTCGGTCTGTTCGTGGCGATTCCCGCCGTCTGGATGTTCAACTACTTCACCAACCGCATCGAAGCCTTTGACGTCGAGATGGGCAACTCCAGTTCCGAACTGATCGACTACTTCCTGAAGCGGACGCAGCGCGCTGGAGCCGCAAAGTAGGTAAGCCCCGAGCGAGTTGAATTGGGCCGGGAGGCTGGCAAGGCCGGCACTCTCGGCCCGCAAGGAGTTCCGATATGGAAAAGAAAAAAGCGCCGCCACCGGTAGCCGACATCAACGTCACGCCAATGGTCGACGTGATGCTGGTCTTGCTGATCATCTTCATGGTCATCACGCCCATGCTCACGAAAGGCACCAGCGTGGACTTGGTGCGGACGCACAACGATATCGCCATGCAGGCCGCCGACAAGGAAGACGCCGTGCTGCTCGCCGTCACGCGCAATGGCGCCATCTTCCTCAGCCCCGGCAATCTGAAGTTGAACAACGATCAAATCACGGAAAAGGTGCGCGATCTGCTCACCAACAAGACCGACAAGATGGTGTACATCAAGGCCGACATGCGCGCCAAGTACGGCGCGGTCGAGGACGTGGTGGACAATGTTCGCGCGGCCGGCGTCGACCAGATTGGCTTGATCACCGAGACCATCCCCGATCCCAGGAAGGAGCGGTTGCTGCAGATGCAGCAACAGCAGCCGAAGTCCGCCGGAGGATCGTAAGGAGACCGGTTGCCCGGTTTGCCCCTCCGCGGGCCAGCCCGCCGGGGAACCAAAGGAATACGAAAAAGGAAAGAGGATTTTCTTATGGCAATGGCAGTGGGAACCCCCGGAAGCGGGCCAAAGGCCGATATCAACATGACGCCGCTCATCGACGTGCTGCTGGTGCTGCTGATCATTTTCATGGTCATTACGCCTTTGACGCCGCACGGTCTGGATGCATTGGCGCCGCAGCCGCCCGACAAGAACAAACCGCAGCAGGACACCGACCAGCGCACCGTGGTGATCATCATCGACAAGGACAAGTCGATGCACATCAACAATGAGGATACCGACATGAAGAGGCTGGGATCCCGATTGGAAGCCATCTTCAAGACTCGTGCGGAGCGCGTCGTGTTCGTGAAAGGCGATCCCGATTTGGACTACGAGCTGGTGGCCCAGACCATCGACATCGCCAAAGGCGCGGCCATTGACAAAATCGGGTTGATGACACCCAAGGTCGAGGTCGGAAACTGAGGCCCCTCCCGCGGGTCTCGATGTTGTGATGAAATAATCTACTACATCTATGAAGAGCAAAATATTCGCGATAGGAATTGGAGTGCTGATCGTTGCCGGAACAGGTTGCGACAAGCTGAAATCCCGGGACCGCCTCAATCGTGGTGTGCAGGCCTATAAGAGCGCGAAGTACGCGGACGCAGTCGACTACTTCAAGGAAGCTGTCGCGCTCGACCCCACCAATCTCAACGGGCGCTTGTACCTGGCGACGGCCTACATGAGCCAGTACATCCCCGGCGCCGAGTCGCCGGAGAATCTCCAGGTCGCCAAGCAGGCCAAGGAGGAGTTCCTCAAGGTCCTCGAAAGGAGCGCCAACGACAAGACGGCCCTGGCATCGCTCGCCTCGTTAAGCTATCAGCAAGCCCAAGCCATGCCGGACCTCGAGGCCAAGCTCAAGAAACTCGACGAGGCCAAGGAGTGGTATCTGAAGTTGATCGCCGCCGATGCCCAGAACAAGGAAGCGTTCTACAGTCTGGGCGTGATTGACTGGGTGAAGTGGTATGCGGCTTGGATGAAGGCCCGCGCCGACGCCGGTATGAAGCCTGAGGAGCCCGGCCCCTTCAAGGACAAGAAGGTCAAGGACCAGCTCAAGGATCAGTACAGCGCCATTATCGAGGATGGCATCAAGAACCTGCAGAAGTCCCTGGATATCGATCCCAACTACGACGACGCCATGGCGTACATGAACCTGTTGATCCGCGAGCGAGCCGATTTGGATGACGCTGCCGATCAATATAAGAAAGACATCGACATCGCCGATGGCTGGGTTCAGAAGACGCTAGACACCAAGAAGATGAAGGCCGCCAAAGAAGCTGCCAAGGGCAACACCGGCATCATCGCCGAACCTACGAAGTGATCTTGAGCGCAGGCACTCCCGTGTGCCGCGCTCGCGCTTCTGGGAACGCCCCGAAGGCCTAGACCAACTGAATCGGCTTAGCGCCCTTCTTGAGAACTCGTCCGACACGATAAGCGGCCGGAAACGCCTTTTCCAACCGCACGGCATCGGGCTCCGGTAGCGAGATCAACAACCCGCCCGAAGTTTGCGGATCGTAGAGCAGGTCCTCGAACTCGGAGTGTCCCTCCACGCAGCTCGAGGCAAACTCCCGGTTGTTTTTCAAGCCGCCCGGAATCGCCCCTCCTCGCGCGTATTCGAGGGCTCCCGGCAGGAACCGCACGGCGCTGGTGTCAATCGCGATCGTGACGCCGCTGGCCAGCGCCATCTCGCGCGCGTGCCCGATCAATCCGAAGCCGGTCACGTCCGTGCAGCCGTGAACGTCGAAGCGAAGCATGACCTCGCAAGCCTGGCGATTGAGCGTGAGCATGGACTCGATTGCGGCCTCGACATCCGCGTCCTGGGCGATGCCTTTCTTCAGCGCCGTCGCGATCACGCCCGTTCCGAGGCGCTTGGTCAGCACCAGCGCATCGCCGGCACGCGCGCCCGCGTTGGCCTTGACCCGGTCGGGATGAACCAGGCCGGTAACCGCGTAGCCGAACTTGATCTCGTTGTCCGCCACGCTGTGCCCGCCGATCACCGCGCAATCGGCTTCGTGCATTTTCTCGGCGCCGCCGCGCAGGATTTCCGACAACTCGTCCACGTCGCCCTTGGCCGGCCAGGCCAGCACGGACAGCGCTGAAATCGGCCGCCCGCCCATCGCGTACACATCGCTTAAGGCATTCGCGGCCGCGATCGCGCCGAAGGTGTACGGATCGTCCACGATCGGTGTGAAAAAATCGACGGTCTGGACCAGCGCACACTCCGGCGTCAGCTTGTACACGCCGGCATCGTCGGCCGTGTCAAACCCCACCAGCACATTCTCGTTCGCCCACCTCGGGATGCGGGCCAGCACCTGGTCCAAAACCTTTGGACTCAATTTCGACGCTCAACCCGCGGCGGACGTATGCGCTGTCAGCTTGGCCTTGTGTGTAGCGGACACGGTCTTAGGATACAGAATTGCGACGTGCGCACGCACGGATCCCCCGCCGGAGCCGCGTCATGCTGAAGCGGGCAGAACCTAGTTCACAAGGAACGATTGCACGCGGAAGATCCCGCTCCCGGTTCCAGGCTCAATGCCCACGCCGTTCTGAAAGAAGCACCCGCCGCCGAACGAAAGCCCGATGAATTGGACGTCCCGGACGGCGGTGTTGAACGCATCCGCGTACGCCGGATCGTTACCGAAGTGTCCATAAAAATCGGACCAGTTCTGCGGATCGAAGGAAACCGTCATCGACCTCTCGCCCGATGCCAGGCTGGCGATGTCAAGCGAAACCGGATCGGACCACCAATAGTCCGTCTCGTGGAAATCCCCGGAGATGTTGGTCCGGAAGAAGAATCGCACCGCCGGCTTATTCCCGCACGCGTCCGCTTCGCCCGAATAGCTGAAGACAGTTCCGGGCGTGACCGTAATGCCGACGCGCGCCGACACGGTCCGGGTGCTCAAGTCCCCCAGAAGGTCGCCGCGATAGGTGGGATGGCTGGTGCCGATCAAGGCCGTCTCGGCCGTGAACGAGAAATCAAAACCCGTTCCGCGGATCGCCAACGAGCGGGGCGTTCCGGATCGCAGCTTCCCCGCCGGCCGGTTAAAGTCGTAGACGTTCCACTTCGGCGCGTCGTTGGCCGAAGTGAAATTTTCAGCTAGCGCCCGCGTTCCCGGCGCGATCGCGAAAACCATGCATGACACCGCCACGGCAACTTTCGAACAATTCATGTCCTCTCCTCGATAAGATGCAATTTACGAAAACCTCTAGATGGTTCGAGTGTACTCCGCGGCCCGCCCCCGTTTCAACCGATCGATTCAGGCGCGGGCGCCCGCGCAACCGTAGCGCCCGCGTTCTCGCCCGTGTCAACATAGAACTAGCCCATCTCTCATGGAATTTGAATTCACGCCGGAGCAGCGCCAGCTCCGCAAAACGGTTCGCGAATTCGCCGAGCACGAGATCGGCCCTCACGTCCTCGAATGGGACGAGGACCAGGTTTTCCCGCTCGAGACAATCAAGCGCGCCGGCCAGCTCGGCTTCATGGGCGCCGTTTTTCCCGAAGACCTCGGCGGCGCAGGCCTCGGCTACATCGACTACTGCATCATCATCGAAGAACTCTCGCGCGTCGATCCCTCGGTCGGCCTGATCGTCGCCGCGCACAATTCGCTCTGCACCAACCACATCTTTCTCGCCGGCAGCGATGAGCAGCGCCACAAGTACATTCCGAAACTTGCCACCGCCGAATGGATCGGCTGCTGGTCGCTCACCGAGCCCGAAGCCGGTTCGGACGCCGCGGGAACCCGAACGCGCGCGGTCAAGGACGGCGCCTGCTGGGTGCTCAATGGCGGAAAAACGTTCACCACCAACGCGCAGTACGCCGACGTCTGCGTCGCCATGGCGGTCACGGATCGCGCCGCCTCCCACCACGGCATCTCCGCCTTCATTCTCGAAAAAGGAATCCCCGGCTATCGTACCGGCAAGAAGGAAAACAAGCTGGGGATGCGCGCCAGCGCCACCGGCGAGGTGCTCTTCACCGATTGCCGCCTGCCCGACTCGCAACTGCTCGGCAAGCAGGGCGAGGGTTTCATCGACAGCCTCCGCATTCTGGACGGCGGGCGCATCTCCATCGCCGCACTCTCGGTGGGCGCCGCGCAAGGCGCCTACGACGCCGCGCTTAAGTATTCCAAACAGCGCAAACAGTTCGGCCGGCCGATCTCCGAATTTCAGGCTATCCAGAACAAGCTGGCCGACATGGCCACCGAAATCGACGCGGCGCGCCTGCTCACTTACCGGGCCGCGTGGATGAAGGATCAAGGCGAGCGCGTGACCAAGGAATCGGCCATGGCCAAGCTGTTCGCCTCCGAAGTCGCGGTGCGCGTGGCCAACGAGGCCGTGCAGATCCATGGCGGCTACGGATTCATCAAAGATTACCCGGTCGAAAAATTCTATCGTGACGTCAAGCTTTGCACCATCGGCGAAGGCACCAGCGAAATCCAGCGCCTGGTGATCGCCCGCCAGCTTCTCAAGACTCCATGACAGACCGGCGAACGGACGTGCCCAAGATGTGGCGCACGCACTCCTGCGTGCCGCGTTCACACTATTTAGAAAGCACGCACAACGGAACGCCCCGGCAGCACTGTTTGTCTCACACGACGACGCCGCGGCGTCCTGTGCGCTCCTGTGAACGCCGGGTCCAATGACAACCTTCGCCGATCAGATCCGCTCGGGTGACCCGCGCGCCATCGCCCGCGCCGCAACCCTGATCGAAAACCGCCGCCCGGAGTCCTCACCATTGCTCAAGGAGCTCTTCCCCCACACCGGCCACGCCTCCATCCTCGGCATCACCGGCGCCCCTGGCGCGGGCAAGAGCACGCTAGTCGACCGCCTGATCCACGAGCTGCGCCGCGAATCGAAACAAGTCGGTGTGATCGCGGTCGATCCCACCAGCCCCTACACCGGCGGCGCCATCCTGGGCGATCGCATCCGTATGCTCAGCCACCACGCCGACGCGGGCGTGTTTATCCGCTCGACGGCCACGCGCGGCTCTCTCGGCGGCCTAGCCGGCGCCACTACCGACCTGACCGTGCTGCTGGACGCCGCGGGCAAGGACGTGATCCTGATCGAAACCGTCGGCGTCGGCCAGGACGAGGTCGAAGTCGCCAAGCTCGCCGACGCGACCGTGGTGGTCCTGGTGCCCGGCATGGGCGACGACGTGCAAGCCATCAAAGCCGGTATCATGGAAATCGCCGACGTCTTCGTCATCAACAAGGCCGATCAACCGGGCGCCGACCGGCTGGAGCGCGAGATCAAGGCGCTGCAAAGCCTCTCGACGCGCAAGGATGGATGGGTGCCGCCGGTGGTCCGGACCGTGGCAACCGAAGGGCAAGGAATCGGCGAGGCTCTGGCCGCGGTACGATCGTTTCTTGCGCGCGGCGGCGCCCAGGATCGGGCCGTCGCCAACTGGAGTCTGCGCCTGCGCGAAATGCTGCGGGGGCGATTGCTGGAAAGTTTTGCGGATTTGAATTTTCAGGCGGCGGCGGAAGAAGTGGCCGCGCGGCGCGCCGACCCGTACACGATCATCGATGGCTGGCTCACAAGAACTTCACATTGACCATTTGGGCATCGCGGTGCGCTCGCTGGACGACGCGCTCGCCTTCTATGAAAAACAACTCGGCTTCTCGGTCGGCCGGCGCGAAACCGTCGAGCACGAAAAGGTCAAAGTCGCGATGCTCCCGGCCGGCGGGCCGCGCATTGAGCTGCTCGAAGCCACCGGGCCGGACTCGGTGATCGCGAAGTTCATCGAGAAACGCGGCCAAGGGCTGCACCACGTGGCGGTCAAAGTTCCCGATCTCGCCGCTGCCGTCCAGCGTCTCAAGGCCGGCGGCGCGCGGCTGCTCAATGAGCCACGCCCTGGCGCGGGTGGACAGCTGTACGTCTTCGTCCATCCTGCTTCCACCGGCGGCGTGTTGCTGGAGTTGATACAGGAATGAAACCGACCATCGGTATCATCGGCGGCAGCGGCTTATATTCGATGCCGGGCTTTGAAGCGCAAGAGGAAGTGCTCCTCGACAGCCCCTGGGGACGGCCTTCGGACGATTACGTGGTGGGACGCCTGGCCGGGAAAGAAGTCGCGTTTCTGAGCCGCCACGGCCGCGGCCATCGCATCTCGCCTTCCGAACTGAACTTCCGCGCCAATATCTACGGCTTCAAATCGCTGGGCGTCGAGCGCATTCTTTCCTTGAGCGCGGTTGGATCGCTGAAAGAGGAACACGCGCCGCTCAAGTTCGTCATCCCGGATCAGTTCTTCGACCGCACGCGCGCCCGCGCCTCGACCTTCTTCGGCGAAGGCCTGGTGGCGCACATCAGCTTCGCCGACCCGGTTTGCCCCGAGCTCAGCGGAGTGGTCGCCGCCGCCTGCCGCGACGCCGGAGTCACCGCGAAACCCGGTGGCACCTACCTCTGCATGGAAGGCCCGGCCTTTTCGACCAAGGCCGAATCGCAGGTTTACAGAAGCTGGGGCATGGACGTGATCGGCATGACCAACCTGCAGGAAGCCAAGCTGGCTCGCGAAGCCGAAATCTGCTATGCGACTGTCGCCATGGTCACTGATTACGATTGCTGGCGCGAAGGCCACGACGCAGT
>DASQHQ010000137.1:0-17494 GCA_035632015.1 Bryobacteraceae bacterium | reverse complement strand
TTGGGCGCGCGCTTCCTTCCAAAGATCCAGCAGCACGCCGCGCACGTACGGATATTTCACTCGCAGCGGGCTATAGAGGTACCAGGAAAATGAGATCCCGCGTTGGCAGCCGCGCGGCTCATACGGCGGCAGGCCGGCCTGAAGGCTGGGGTAGTCGAGTCCCTGCATTTCCCACGTCACGATGCCGTCCTTCACGTAGATCTGCCAGGTGCAGGAACCGGTGCAGTTGACGCCGTGCGTGCTGCGGACGATCTTGTCATGCTGCCACCGGTTGCGATAGAACTGCTCCCAATCGCGCAACTCCGGCTTGTTCTCGTCCTTGATCCAGTGCAGTGTCCCGTTCGGTTTCATCCTCACCCTCGTTTCCTCGCAACCAGCGGGCGCCGCACGGCTCGAAACCGGTTGCGCCAAAACTCATCCAGGAACACCAGCCCGATCAGGCTGCCTCCCAATCCGATCACCAGGAACGTCAGGAAAGGGCGCCCCTGCGGCGCCGCCGGATTCGCAGCGTCCTGCTTGGAGGCCGATTCGAAATAAGCTACCAGCGAGAGAATCTCAGCGGGCTGGAACGCGTGCGAACGATACACGGCTTGCATAGTGCGCGTCGGCGGAGAGCGAAGCCAGGCGCTCATGTTGGTTCTCCCGCCCAAGCGCTCGTAGCTGCGCGTGAGATCCGGCCCGAGCTTGCCGCCTCCCAAGCCCGGAAGGTCGCGCAACGTGTGGCAGGACATGCAGGGCGCTCCACCGCCGCCGAGCGGCCGGCTTCCGAGCACGATTTCCTTTCCATGCTCGACCTCCGCCGCCGTGAACGGCCGTTCCTCCGGCGCATTCTTACCGGAGGAAGATTGTTGCGCCTGCTTCGATTGGGCGCCGATGAAATCCAGCAGCGCTTCGGCGTTGGCCTGGTCCAGACCTTTCACGGCCGGCATGATCAAGCCGTGGCTTTGCGCCACCAGGTTGCGCGCATACGCATCGCCGGAATCAATGATGGCCTTGGGGTTTTCGAGGAAGCGTACCAGCCAGGGGCGATCGCGGCGATTAAGCACATCCTTCAAGTCCGGCCCGACCATCGGTCCGCGACCGACGCTGTGGCAAGCCGCGCAATTCTTGCGATAGAAGGCGGCCGGGTCCTGGGCCAAGCCGGCGCCTGTGGCGGCCAAGGCCAACAACGGGGCAAAGAAAGCGCACAGCTCTCGAGTCCTGCGCCATTTGCCCCACCAAGCGCCTGGGTCAAACACCATTGCGCGTCCTTTCGTTCCAGGTCTTCAGTGGCGAAAATCCACCGAAAGCATCAGCAAACGGCTGCGTTTCAAGAAGGGCGGCCGCTATACACTTTCGCTTGCGCGGCACTGCGCTGGACAAAGCAGAGATCATCGGACCCAAAAGTGCAATTCGAGCGCCAATGAAGCTCAGAATCCACGACAACTCCATCCGGCTGCGCCTCACGCGAAGCGAGGTTACCGGCTTTGCCGCGAACGGCCGAATCGAAGGAACGCTTCAATTTGGTCCCGAGGCTTCGCAGCGGCTCACCTATGGTCTAGAGGCTGTGCCGGGCATCAAAGGCATATGCGTGCGCGGATCCGCCGAGCACCTCATGATCCAGGTGCCATCGGTTCTGGCCCGGGAATGGACCGCGACAGAGCGCGTCGCCATCGACGGCCAGCAATCCATCGATGGTCAAGGAACGATCGAGATCCTGGTAGAAAAGGAGTTCCGGCGGCTGCACGGTTCGAAGTTCAACCCTGACCTTTATCCAAACCCGCTGGAAGTTACGAGCGCTTGAGCGACTCGCACCCTGGCAAGGCATTGGGATCAGGTCGAACTTCTGAGCCTCGTGGCCGGGCGGCCGATCAGAGCTGAATGCGCGAGAACAGATAGCCGCCGATGATCAGCAGCAGCATGCTGAGCGCGCCCAGGACTGCCAGGTCCATGGCCGCGCCAAAGTGCGCGAGGCCGATCAGCGCTACGCGCAATCCATCCACGCCGTAAGAGAGCGGATCGATGCTCGCGACAATGCTCAACGCTTTCGGCAATCCCATCAGCGGGAACAATGCACCGGACAGGAAAAAAATCGGCATCACCAGGAAATTCATGACGAGCTGAAAGCCCTGAAAATCATCCAGCGCGGAGGCGATGGCCGTGCCGAGGGCGGTGAACAGAATCGCGATCAACGCCATGAATCCGAGCGCGGCCGGCAATCCTCCGAAATTCCCCGGGCGGAAGCCGGCGAGCATGCAAATCGCCAGCACGATGAGGCCCTGAATGGTCGCCACCGTCGCCCCGCCCAGCGTGCGGCCCAGCATGATCAGGATTCTCGGCACCGGCGCGACCAGAGTCTCCTTCAAGAATCCGAACTGCCGGTCCCAGATCAGCTCGACGCCGGAAAACACGCTGGTGAACAGCACCGTCATGCCGATCACGCCCGGCGCGAGGAACTGAATGTAATTTCCCTGCCCGGCTCGTTGGAAAATCGGCCCAAACCCGAATCCGAGCGCGACCAGAAACAGCAGCGGCTGTCCCAATGACGCGACGATGCGCGAGCGCGACCGGCCGTAGCGCTTCAATTGCCGCAGCCAGAGAATGTAGATGGCCGTCATTTAGCGCCTCCCTTGCCAGATTCTCGCCATGCTGCGCATGCGATCCACGGCGCTCGCGTCTTCGTCGCGAATCGTGGAGCCGGTGAGTTTCAAGAACGCCTCTTCAAGCGTTTCCACGCCGGTCTGCTGCTTCAATTCCTGAGAAGTTCCCTGCGCGACGATGCGGCCGTGATCGATAATCGCGATGCGCTGTGCGATGCGATCGGCTTCTTCCATATAGTGCGTCGTCAGAAATACGGTGACGCCTTCGCTCTGGTTGAGCGCTCGGACGTGCGTCCAAAGCTGATTGCGCGTTTGCGGATCGAGACCCAGAGTCGGCTCATCCAGGAAAATGATCTTAGGCGTGTGCAGCAGGCCGCGCGCGATTTCCAGACGCCGCTTCATTCCGCCGGAGAATTGTTTCACCGGATCATTGCGCCGCTCCCACAGCTCGAAGAGTTTGAGCAGCGATTCGGTGCGCTCGTGACGGATGTGCCGCGGAACTTTGTACAGCGCACCGTGGATGTCCATGTTCTCCCACGCGGTGAGTTCGCTATCCAGGCTCGGGTCCTGGAACACGATGCCGAACCGCTGCCGAGCTTCGTTTTGCTGCACGGTGGGATCGACGCCGTCGATCTCGATTTTGCCGCTGGTGGGCTTGAGCAGCGTGGTGAGCATTTTGATGGTGGTGGTTTTGCCGGCGCCGTTGGGGCCCAGGAACGCAAAAATCTCGCCTTGCGCGACGTCGAACGACACGTCGTTCACGGCCTTGAGCTCGCCAAACAGCTTCGTCAGATTTTGCGCGCGGATCATGATGGGAACGTTCAAGGTTACCACGCCGGGTTCTGGCAGGGGGCAACTCGATTTTCCCGATCGCCGCACGCACCCAACCGTCGTTGGAGCGGCGCCGGGTATCGCTCTGGACTTGTGCCGCTCGCACTATCTCAAGAACGCGTAGGATTCCTTAGAGACTTTAATCTCCGACGTTCGCCGCCTGCCGCTGGACATGTTGTAGGAAACCAAAAGACCATTCTCGACCAGCAGAATCTCTTGATCGCTGACCCATCCCACCAGCCGGGCGTGCGGAATCATGGCGGTTCGCTTCGGCGGATCGTCCAGTCGCAACACTTCGACTGCCGGCAGCTCGGCGAGCGCCTGCTGAATGCGAGACAGTTCGGCGGCATTGGCTTTGCCCGAGTCCGAAAGACGAATTTCCTGACCGGGCTCGTACGTGGCCGTAACCGTCATGGCTGCCAGCATGGAGTGGGGAGACAGCTTGGCATTTTCAGTGAAGAAGCTCACGTCGTAATCCTGGTTTTGATACTGCTGGAACTCGTCATATAGGACCACGGTTTTCCCGTTCCTCGTCAGCAATGTTTGATCGTCACTCTCGTTGGCCCAACCGCAGCAGCCGCCGTCGGCTACAGCCTCAATCAGCACCAGTCCGCTGCGGTCTGAAAAGGAATCCAGCACCCGTTCCAGGGCGCCTGGGAGTTCGGTTTCGAGCCAGCCGCGCGCGGACCTGCGATATAGGAAGCTCGCCTGATAGTCCGATTGAATCTGCCCCGGTATCCAATTCGTGGTGATGAAGTGATCGTCGATGCCATCCTCCGGAAGCCAGTACATGGCTTCCGGACAAGTCTCCGAGCAAACCGCGGTTTCGCACTGGCAGGGCGCAAATCTGTAAGTTGCGATGTCTTCCGGATGCTGCCCCGACAAGTCCGTACGCCAAGCGTGGAAAACCGTGTTGATCGAGATGTCCTGCCCCAGATCCGGGGTCTGCAATGTCTCAGAGCGGTTTTCAAACCAGAACAGATGGGCTCCATCGGTCGAAAGAAAACATCGAGGTCTGGCCGATGAGACGAGCACATTGCCGCCGCTGGGAACCTGCGCATTGGTAATGGTGCGGTTCAGATATTTTGCTGATGACCCATCCCAGAACCACACTCTCGGATTGGACGATTCGTGAACCAGACCGTCGGGTTCTCGAACGGTAGCCGGCAGAAACAGCATCTGTCCTTGGCCGTTTATCTGCAGGTCCTGCGGGGATTGAAAAATGTCAGCCGGGACCTCGCGTGAACTCCTGAGCACAAACGTGCTGGGGTCGTATTCCACAATTCGATTGGGCGCCTGCAATACCCAAAGCCTTTTGGCGGATTGCGCGTTGGCCAGCCAGCTCAGGCAGAGCAGGGGAATCGCCAGCTTCAACATTGTTTGCAAGACGGTGTCATTCGGTCTTGGAGAGTGAACTTTCCATCTTTTACGCCCGGTAGTATTCAGTGTACCTCCAGCCGTCGTCGTTCGATCCGCGACCCTGCCGCGCCAACGGCTTGGTTCAAGCCTTCGACGCTCCGACGCGTTCCGGCGCTCCCGAAGATTCTCTGGAAAAATCTGGCTGGCCGAAGTGAGACGTTCCCAGGCTGCATCGCACATTAGTTGTTTTCTAAGCCTTTTAATTAGTGGTTTTTCTAAGGTATTATCCGCATTGACTAGAACTGGTGATCCTGGTAATGTGCCGGAAGCGGTACTAAACAGAAACTTGCCAATGTTCGTTCGTCATGAAGAGATCTGTGGCACCCCGAATGTCGGGAACCTCTGCAGTACGGGGAGCTTTCGCTTCAATTCCGCCGCAAGGCTGTGCGAGATTTTGACCGAACGAGAAAGGATGGGCCGTAACGGTTACAAACGCGGTTTTACGCTGAAAGTCAGGTAAACTTCCAGAGACATTCGTCAGCGTCTGGCTGTGATCTATTTGGCGGTAATTAACACGGCCCATAACGCGGCAGGTTTGGTAGCGGCTGGCGGAAGACCAGTTGATGTTTTTGCCCTGAAGCAAACAGGGCTCCTCATTCCGAGCATATTTTCCAAAGGGAAAGGAAGAAAATGAGAACTATTAGTTTGACAGCATTAATGCTAGGGTTGGGCGCCTGGACGGCGTACGCGCAGAGCAGCGGGAGCTTCACTTACGGAAATACAGGAGGTACCCACTGCGTCCTGAACGGCAACAACGGCGCAATTACAGGGGGAGCGATCTGCTCGTCCGGTGCGGACTGCACCGCCTTGGGGTGCAGCCCCATCCCGGCGCCTAGCGGGAAAGCCTGCAGCGTTGACAGCGACTGCGCAAGCGGCTTGTGCGCCAGCGGCCAATGCGCCGTGGGGACCTGCGGAGGCAGCATCGTCGCCGGAATAAAGACCAATAGCGGCAGCGGCAACGTGTTCGACATCAGGCCGTCCGCTGTAATCGGCCTGCTGACTGACGTGGCCGTGCAAAAGAATAGCACTATCAACGTTGGGACCAGCTCGGCATTCGCGGGCGTGGACTTTTCGCTGGCTGTTACGCCACCGGCCGGCGCACCCACCCCCTGCATCAGCCCGAACTTCAGCGTCACCTACGCCTCTCGTTTCATTCAGATCAGCACGAACCTTTTTACTGTGCTCGGCAACCTGTGCACGACGGTGACTAACGCGAACACAGTCGGCGGCGTGACGACATCCGTCGGGTGTTTCATATCTTTTGACGAGAGCACGGTTTCGGCCCACAGCTTCGACTGGATCGTCGGCTTCCCAGACTCGAACGCGACGGCGAATGGCAACCCGGCGAATTGTGGGACGCTCTCAACCGGCGTCTATGGCATTGCGGCCAACTGGAAAGCCTCTCTCGGGAACTCGGGGATCAGCGAGGCGTTGACCTGCGTGGGGCCAGTGAACCTTACGGTGACGCAGAACAAGATTTTCAGCTTTAACACAGTCAACTAAGCGATCGTCTGAAATCTGCAAGTTAGGCCTCAAGTTGAATCGGCTGCGAGGCCTGACCTGCAAAAAGTGGCATACGGTCTATTCTTCTCGTGCCGTAGCGACCAGGGTCGAATGCTTTCAGTACCAAAATTCTCGGTTTGCGTTTTCACCGGCCTGCTTTGTGGGGGCCTGTCCGCGGGTGCAGATTTGGCGGCCGCCAGGCATGCTTATGAGGAAAAGGATTACACTGCGGCGCTCAAGGAACTTACGCCCCTGGCCGAGCAAGGCAATGCGGATGCCCAGTTCCTCCTTGGCAAGATGTACTGGACGGGCCAGGGCGTTCTCAAGGACAATGATCAAGCAGTAAAATGGCTCACAGCCTCGGCCACGCGGGGTAACGCCGAAGCTCAGTTCTTCATGGGCTCTTACTATCTGCTGCCCCACCGGGACATCGGCGAAGGGCTGAAATGGCTGCGGTTTTCGGCTGAGCAGGGAAATCAGGATGCTCAGTTGCTCCTCGGCAAGGCCTACATGGATGGCGCCCGAGACTTCCCGCGCGACCCGGTTCAGGGCGAGATGTGGCTGCGGTTGGCGGCAAAGGATAACCTCCCGTTCTATGAAGCCCAACTCGCGGCCGCGGAAAGAGATATGAGCCCAGAGCAAGTCGCCGAGGGAAAGGCCTTGGCAGCAGCATGGAAACCGAAACCTGGACTGAAGCCTGACGAAAAATTGCGGCAGGACGAGAAACCGAGGTCCCGATAGACTGTTCAGGAGTAGCAAAAAATTGAAGTTACCAACTATTCTTACCTGCGCCGCGCTGGTTTTCACGACCCCGTTTTTTTTGGCCGCCCAGGACGCTCGGGAGCCAATCGCCACCGTGGAGGGCCAGCCGATTTACGAGCAAGACCTGATGGCCGTGGCCGGCGAGCATCTGTTCGACCTGCACAACCAGGAATATAAGCTTAAGAGCGAGGCGCTTGACACATTAGTCCGCAAGAAGCTCATCGAGGCAGAAGCGAAAAAAAGGGGCCTCACGCCTGACGAGCTCTTGAAGCGGGAAGTTGACTCCAAAATCCCGGAGCCCTCGGACGACGAAGCCAAAGGATATTTTCTCGCGGCCCAGAACCAGGCCGCGCTTTCCTTCGAGACAATCAAGCCGCAGGTTAAGCAATTCATCAAGAACGCCGAGATCCAGCGAGCCCGCAAGCAATACGAGGATTTGCTCCGGGCCAAAGCCGATGTTTCGATTCTTCTTCGGCCACCTTCGGTCCAGGTCGCTTACGACGCGGCGCGGGTCGAAGGAAGCCCTAACGCACCCGTCACGATCGTCGAATTCGGCGATTTCCAGTGCCCCTTCTGCAAGAAGACCGAGGCGACGCTGAAGGGCCTACTCGCCAAGTACGACGGCCGTGTCAAGCTGGCGTTTCTCGACTTCCCTCTGACGGAGATCCATGGGCAGGCGGAGAAAGCGGCGGAGGCTGCTCGCTGTGCGGGAGAGCAGGCGAAGTTCTGGGAGTATCACGATAGTCTCTTTGCGGAGCAGTCCAAGCTGGATGAAGCAAGCCTGATCGGACGCGCACAGAATTTGCATCTGGATGAAAGCTCTTTTCGTTCCTGCCTTGCTAGCGGCAAGTTCAAGCAGGACATCCAAGCAAACCGGGAGGAAGGAACCAAAGCCGGCGTGACGGGCACGCCCGCCTACTTCATCAACGGTGCGTTCTTGAGCGGCGCCCAGCCACAGGCGGAATTCGAGAAGATTATCGATAGCGAGCTGGCGGTGGCGCACAGCAAGGCCGAGCGGCTGCCTTAAGTCGCGGTGCCTCAACGCCTTCAACATCACTGCCTGCACTGCTCACTTCCGTGCAGCTCCCAAGCTGGCTGGCCGCGCCCCACACCGGCGCCAGAATCGCTTTGGTCGGCCTTAACTGCCTCGATGGCGCCACAGATGGTTTGGATGCAGCAAGTTAGGACCAAAAGATCCTCTCGCCAGCGCCTTTTCTCGACAGCCTGACAGAAACGCCGCAACCAACGCCCAGCCCGCGCCCGAGCTGGAGGTTTTCGAGCGGTTTGCGACCGAAGTAACATGTTTTGCATCAAAACCTTAGAGCCTCCGCTTTGGAGAACCAAATAGGCCTAGGTTCTCGTCATAAGGATGGGGTGCAGTGCAAATACCTACCTCGCCGGTTAGAAACCCGAAGGAAGCGCGAAGGCTGGCACCGCCGTTAGGAGCGTCGTCAAAGGATTCGAGTGAAGCGCACGATGTGGCGGAGGGACCTGTAGGAGCGTTGGATGCAAAGAATTGACGAACATATTGTGGCCGATTCTGCGACCCCGGCGTTTGGTGCGCATGGCTCTGAGGATTTCCTAGACGCGGAGCCGCAGGACCGCGAGGATTCTGAGCTGGATGCTGACGAGCTTGCGGCTTATACCGACGACCCCGTACACGTCTATCTCAAGGAGATGGGATCGGTTCGTCTGCTGACCCGTCAGGCCGAGGTCGATTTGGCGCAGCGCATGGAGCGAGGCAACCTGCGGGTGCAAAAGGCCCTCTCGCGCTCGCCGCTGGTCCGGAGGATGGCTCTTGGCATTTACGAGAACATTCGCACCGAGAAGGCGACCCTCGGGGACGTGATGAGTCTTGGCGGCGCCGATGACGCTGCCAAACGGCGGAACCGAATCGCAGCCTTGCGGCGGCTCAACAGATTGGCTGAACTCAATCAAGAGCTGTGCGTGCTGCAGAAAAAGTGTGCCTTGACGGCAAAGCGCAAGACGCGGAAGAAGTTAGCAACGCAGATAGGCCGATTGACGGTGAAGTGTTCGCAAGAGATACGCAAGATTCCCTTCCAGCCGCTGCAGTGGGGGCACTTCCGAGACGCTTTGCGGCAAGCCACCGAGCAACTCGGTGCCCTGGAGCAGAGATTGGCGACGCTCGAGGCTCGGCGAAGCCGTGATAGCGCGGCGGTCCGTGACTTGAGGCGCGCCATTCGCGAGCATAAAACCGCGGCTGGAGCAGATGCCAGCCAGATGCGCCACTGGTTGAAAACTGTGCAGCAGGGTGCGTTGGAAGCAGAGGCGGCCAAGAAGGCGCTGGTGGAAGCGAACCTCCGCCTGGTGGTCTCGATTGCGAAGAAATACGTGAACCGGCGCCTGCATCTGCTGGACCTGATCCAGGAAGGCAACATCGGCCTGATACGGGCCGCTGAGAAGTTCAATTACCACCTGGGGTTCAAGTTCTCGACTTACGCTACCTGGTGGATCCGGCAGGCCATAACCCGCGCTCTGTCGGACAAATCCCGCACAATCCGAATTCCAGTCCACATGAACGAGAGCCTGAATAAGTTCGTGCGGGCCATGCGCGAGCTGGAAAAGGAGCTCGGCCGAACTCCAACCAACGAAGAGATCGGCAGGCGCTTGAACACGACCGAGCACAAGGTCGAGGAGCTGAAGGCCATTTCCCGGGATCCGGTGTCGCTGGACCTCCCGGTCGGCCGGGATGGGGAGTCCGTTTTGGGCGATCTGATCGAGAACCGTTGGGTTGGATCGTTGACCGAAACGGTTTTTGAAAGCGACGTTCGCGAGGAGACTGCGGACGTGCTCAAGACGCTCTCGCCCAGCGAAGAGAAGATCGTCCGCATGCGCTTCGGCCTGGGCTTTGATCGCGAGCACACCTTGGAAGAGATCGCCCAAAATTTTGGCCTGACGCGCGAGCGGATACGGCAGATCGAAGTAAGAGCGCTGCAACGGCTGCGCGGCCCGGAGAATGCGTTGCGCTTACGGGCGTTGATGAGCACTCAATAAAAGCCACGCGCCCGGGGGAACCCGTAAGAGACCGGCCCACCGCCGGGGAATCATACGAGACCAGCGAAGCGCCGGGAAGTCGCGCGCGGTGTCCATGCGATAGAATCGTACCGATGAGCGATTTAGTACAAACCAGCAAAGATGGCGAGATCGGAATCCTGACGGTAAATAATCCCCCGGTGAATGCACTCAGCCCGGGCGTGCCGGAAGGAATCCTGGCCGGAGTGGAACAATTCGAAAACGATGACAGTGTGAGAGCTCTCGTGCTGATCGGCGGCGGCCGGACGTTTATCGCCGGAGCCGACATTCGCGAATTCGGAAAAATGACCTCGAGCAGCGACCGGCGGCGCGGGCCGGGCTTCAACCTCATTCTGAACCGTGTCGAGAATTGCACCAAGCCGGTGGTGGCCGCGATTCACGGTACGGCGCTGGGCGGCGGGCTGGAAACCGCGATGGCCTGCCATTACCGCGTAGCGGTGCCATCGGCGCAGGTCGGCCAGCCGGAGGTCAAATTAGGAATCATTCCCGGCGCCGCCGGAACGCAACGCCTCCCGCGGCTGGCCGGCATCGCCAAGGCGGTGGAGATGTGCGCCGCGGGCGACCCGATCAGCGCCGCCGAAGCGCTGAAGCACGGCATTGTCGACCGCATCGTCCCAGGCGATCTGCTCCAGGGCGCCATCGCGTTCGCGCGCGAGAAGAAGGGAGCCGTCCGCCGCACGCGCGATTTGACCGACAAATTGGGCACCGAACAAACCAACGCGCCCATTCTAGCCGCCGCACGCGACACGGCCCGCAAACGGCAGCGCAACTTGATGGCGCCTCTCGCCGCCATCGACGCCGTTGAAGCCGCGACGAAACTTCCGTTTGACAAAGGCGTCGAGCGCGAGCGCGAGCTGTTCCAGCAGTGCCTGTTCTCGGATCAATCCAAAGCGCTGATCCACGTCTTCTTCGGTGAGCGCGAAGTCGCTAAGATCCCAGGCATCCCCAAGGATGTTCCGCAGATCCCGGTGAACCAAGTCGCGGTGGTGGGCGCGGGGACCATGGGCGGAGGAATTGCTATGGTGTTCGCCAACGCCGGCATTCCAGTGCTCCTGAAGGAAACCGATCAGGCCGCGCTCGACCGCGGCTTAGCCACCATAAAAAAGAACTACGCCAATTCCGTCGCTAAGGGCCGCTTCACGCAGCAACAAATGGACGAGCGCCTGGCGCGCATCCAGCCCACGCTCAGCTACGACGGCTTCGGCGAGCGCGACATGGTGGTGGAAGCGGTCTTCGAAGGCATGGCGCTCAAGAAGCAGGTGTTCGGCGAGCTGGACAAGATCATGAAGCCGGGCGCCGTCCTGGCTTCTAACACCTCCACGCTCAACATCGACGAAATCGCTGCGGTCACCTCGCGCCCGCACATGGTCATCGGCACGCACTTCTTCAGCCCGGCGAACGTGATGCGCCTGCTGGAAATCGTGCGCGGCAAGGAAACTTCCAAGGAAGTCATCGCCACCTGCATGGCGCTCTCCAAGAAGGTTGGAAAAGTGGGCGTGCTGGTGGGCAACTGCCGCGGATTTGTCGGCAATCGCATGTTCCATCCGTATCGCCGCGAAGCGCAGTTCCTGGTGGAAGAAGGCGCGGCGCCCCAAGCAGTCGATCAGGCGCTGTACGCCTTCGGCATGGCCATGGGTCCGCTGGCTACCGGCGACCTGGCCGGCCTGGACGTCGGCTGGCGCATCCGCAAGGAATTTGGCGACGCGCACGACACCAGCGTTCGCCAGCCGCTCATCGAAGACCTCCTGTGTGAGTCCGGCCACTACGGGCAGAAGACGCGCAGCGGCTGGTACCAGTACGATGAAAACCGCAAGCCGCTGCCCAGCACCGTCGCCGCGCGGATTATCCAGCAGGCGCGCCAGCAGGCCGGCTTCGCGCAGCGGTCCATTTCGCCCGAAGAGATCGTCGAGCGCGCCATCTACGCGCTGGTCAACGAAGGTGCGCGTATTCTCGAAGAAGGCCTGGCGCTGCGCGCCGTCGACATCGACATCATTTACATCAACGGCTACGGCTTCCCAGCCTATCGCGGCGGGCCGATGTGGTACGCCGACACAGTGGGCTTGAAGAACGTGCTGGCGCGCATCGGGGAATTCGAAAAACAACACGGAATAACCTGGGCGCCGGCGCCGCTTTTGAAACGGCTGGCCGAAGAAGGCAAAACGTTCGCCGATTTCGACAAGCAAGTCGGCCAGACCGCCGCCAGCGCCACCGAGGCTAGGAGTTAATCATGAGAGAAGCAGTCGTTGTCGCCAGCTCACGCACGGCGCTCGCCAAATCGTACCGCGGATCTTTCAACATGACGCGGCCGGACGATCTCGCCGCGCACTGCATTCGCGATGTGCTGCGCAAGACCCCCCAACTCGATCCAGCCGAGATCCAGGATGTCATCCTCGGTTGCGCGCAGCCGCATGGAGCGCAGGGCACCAACGTGGCTCGGGTGGCGGCGCTGCTCGCCGGACTTCCACCCAGCGTGGCCGCCACCACCGTGAACCGCTTTTGCTCTTCCGGCCTGCAGGCCGTCGCCATGGCGGCGCACCAGATTATCCAGGAGGGCGTGGACGCGGCCATCGGCGGCGGCACCGAGAGCATTTCGATGACCGAGCGCAGCACCAATCCCAATCCGTGGATTCAGCAGCACTACCCCGGCATATACATGGTCATGGGCGACACTGCGGAGGTGGTCGCCAAGCGCTACAAGATCGGCCGCCAGGTGCAGGACGAGTACTCGTTGCTCAGCCAGCAGCGCACCGCCCGCGCGCAGGACGATGGATTTTTTGAAGGCGAGATCGCGCCCATGAAGGTCACGCGCGCCATTCTCGACAAGAAAACCGGGCAGGTGGAGCGAACCGAAGAGGTCTGCGCGAATAAAGACGAATGCAATCGCCCCGACACGACGCTGGAAGGCCTGCTCTCGCTCAAACCGCATTTTGACCAGACCAGCGGCCAGGGTACGGTGACCGCCGGCAATGCCTCGCAGCTTTCCGATGGCGCCTCGGCGACGCTGCTGATGTCGCGCGAGCGCGCCGATGCGCTCGGCATTCCCTACAAGTTGATTTATCGCGGCTTCGCGGTGGCCGGATGCGAGCCGGACGAAATGGGCATCGGTCCGGTGTTCGCCGTTCCGAAGCTGCTCAAGCGGCACGGCCTGAAGATCGACGATATCGATTTGTGGGAGCTCAACGAAGCGTTCGCGGTGCAGGTGGTCTATTGCCGCGACCGTTTGGGCCTGGATCCCGAGAAGCTGAACGTGAACGGCGGATCGATTTCGATTGGCCATCCGTTCGGCATGACCGGCTCGCGCATGGTGGGAACGCTGGCCAACGAAATGGCGCGCCGCAAGGCCAAGCTGGGCGTGGTGACGATGTGCATCGGGGGCGGCCAAGGCGCCGCCGGCCTGTTCGAGCGCGCGAATTAAGGGCGTGGCGCACGCACTCCGGCGTGCCGCGTCGCGACTCATCGCGACGCCTGGTCAGGGTTTACGGCTAGCGTTCACACGAGTGTGAACGCGGTACGCAGGAGTGCGTGCGCCACACACGGGAATGTCTCAACGACCCAATCTCGTCAGCGCGCTCAAAGCCGTCGCGTTGTTCGCGCCGCTCGATGACTCCGAGCTGGAATTCATTGCCGCCCGCTCCGGCTTGAAGTCCTACGACGCCGGCGAACTGCTCTTTTCCGAAGGTGACCCGTGCGCGGGTCTGTACGTCGTCGCATCCGGCCGCGTGCGGATTTTCAAAACCTCGCCCAGTGGCCGCGAGCATGTCCTCGCCATCGAAGGCCCCGGCAGTTCCATCGCCGAACTTCCGGTCTTTGACGGCGGCCCGTACCCCGCTTCCGCCGCGGCGTTGGAGAAGTCCGAACTGGTGTTCGTCTCGCGCCGGGATTTTCGTGCGTTATGCCTGGAACATCCGGAAGTCGCGCTCAAAGTCCTGCAAGTTGTGGGCGCGCGCCTGCGCCGCCTGGTCGGAATCATCGAGGAGCTGTCGTTCACCACGGTGCGGCATCGCCTCATCTCATGGCTGCTGCGCCAGGCCAAGACCGAGGGCCGTCCGGCGGGACGCGGCTTCACCTTCTCGCTCGGCGCGAGCCATCAGGAATTGGCCGCCCAGATCGGCACTGTGCGCGAGCTCGTTTCCCGCAACATGGCGCGTCTCCAGGCCCAGGGACTCATCGAGATCAATGGCCGCGAAGTGGTTATTCCCGATCTCGAAAGCCTGGAGGCGGATCTCGCTTCTGTCGTCTAGTCCTTCTTGCCGCGCCATCGGGTGACTTAAGTCACTGCGCGCCGTTCGATTCAGCTTTAGCCTGTTGTCAGAGGCAAGAATGACACTGACTACTGAGAAAACCGTCCGAGAGATCGCCATCGAGAACCCGGCCACCGTCCGGGTATTCGAATCGCTCGGGATAGACTACTGTTGCGGCGGGCGTCGCCCGTTAAGCGAAGCCTGCCAACACGCCAACGTGCCGTTAGAACGGGCCCTCGAACTCATCGCGGCCGCGAAATCCAAACCGTCCAGTGAAGGGGAATGGACCGGCGACCGGCTGGCCGCGTTGACCGATCACATTGTCACCCGGCATCACAGCTTTACCCGCCAGGAACTGACGCGGCTGGAAGTGCTGGTCGAGAAAGTCTGCAGCCGCCACGGCAACTCGCATGCTGAGCTGCTGTCGATTCAGGAGCTGCTTAAGGCCATGTCTCAGGAGTTGTTCGCCCACATGCTCAAGGAGGAACAGGTCCTGTTTCCGTATATCGAGAGACTGGAATGTTCGGCGGACAACGGCAGCCCGCTGCCTGCGACGTGTTTCGGATCGGTCCAGATGCCCATCGCGCGCATGCTGGCCGAACATGACGACGCCGGAGAACTGCTTTCGCAAATCCGCAAGCTGGCCGGGGATTTTCACGCACCCGAAGACGCCTGCCCCAGTTATCGCGGGCTCTATGCCGGCCTGGAAGAATTCGAGCGCGACCTGCACCGCCACATTCACCTGGAAAACAACATACTCTTCCCTCGTGCGGTCGCTTTGGAACGAGAGTTGCTAAAACCAGGCCGATGATCGCATCTAACGCAGTCAGATCTGTGAACCGGCCCGATCTAGTGAGCCGCGAAGTGGCTCTCCAGCGGCTCGTGACCGCTTACATCCTGGCCGGCCTGCTCTGCCTGCTTCTGCCGGGAACCTTTCTCGGCGTCTGGAACCTGCTTTCCATCAGCGCCACCCATACTGCCGCCAGCCTTTCGCCCGCTTGGCTGCAAGCCCACGGGCACGCGCAGATTTTCGGCTGGCTGGGTACGTTTATTTTGGGCATCGGCTTCTATTCGTTGTCGAAGATGGGAAACCTGCCGCCGTTCGCCGTCTCGCGCGGCTGGACTTGTTTCGCCATCTGGACCGCCGGAGTCTGGTTGCGTTGGACGGTCAACGTCACGGCGTGGCACTGGCGTATCCTGCTGCCAGGCTCGGCGGCCCTGGAACTCGCGGCCTTCCTCATCTTTTTTCGAACGGTGTCGAGCCATCGGCCGGAGCAGCCAGCCGGCGCTCCGCGCGTGAAGCAGCCCTGGATGTTGGTGGTGGTCGGCTCCACCATCGGCTTTCTGGCGACGCTGGCCGCAAACCTCGGCGTCACCGCGTACGTCGCCCTGCGCGGCGACGGCCCGGCCATTCCGTCGCCACTCGATCAGCACCTGCTGATTCTCCCTACCTGGGGATTCCTGGTTCCGGTGGTGTGGGGCTTCAACGCCCGCTGGCTGCCGGTTTTTCTCGGCCTGGATGCGCCCCACGCCAGGCGTCTCTACGCCGCGCTGCTCACCGCCTGGCTCGCCGTGGCCGCAATGCTTTCTGGATTCGCCACGCTCTCCACCGCGCTTCTTCCCGTGGCCGCGTTGCTCGCAATTTCTGCGCTACACGTCTTCAGCCGCTCCATGCAACCGGCCAAGATCACCGGCGTGCATCCGAGCTTCCCCGTGTTCGTCCGCGGCGCTTACGTCTGGCTTCTGGTGGCGGCCGGGCTGTCGCTGGCAGCCGCGCTGGCGGACCGCGAAAACGGCATCTGGGGCGCTTCCCGGCACGCGTTAACCGTGGGTTTCCTTTCGACCATGGTCTTCGCCATCGGTCAGAGAATTCTGCCGGCGTTCTGCGGCGCGCGGGTTCTGTTCAGCAAGAACCTGATGCTGGCGTCGCTGGCTCTGCTGAACTTGGGATGCGCTCTGCGCGTCGCCTCCGAGATCCCGGCCTATGAAGGGTACCTGCGCCAAGCCTGGTCGGTGCTGCCGGTTTCCGCCGTGATCGAGCTGGCTGCGGTGGCTCTGTTTGCCGCCAACCTCTCGCTCACGTTGCTGCGGCCGCCCGCACATCTTCTGCACGCGGCGGCCATCCCAGAACGTCAGGCCTCCTAACTCGCTTTCACCAGCATCTTGCCGGTGTTGCCGCCCTTCAGCATCCCGATGAACGCCTTCACGGTGTTTTCGAATCCTTCGACGACCTGTTCGCGGTGCTTCAGCTTCCCTTCCCGCAGCCATTGTGCCATTTGTTTGATGCCTTCGTCGTAGCGGTTCATCCACCGGAATACCAGGAATCCTTCCACCTTAATCTGCTTGACCAGCACAAAGCTCAGCAGCCTCGGGCCGGCTTCCGGTTTTTCCAGGTTGTATTGCGAGATCTGGCCGCAGATCGAGATTCGGCCGTACACGTTCATGAGCGGAAAGACGGCGTCGGTGATGGCGCCGCCCACGTTGTCGAAGTAGCAGTCGATGCCGTTGGGACAGAGCTCTTTCAGCTTCGCGCCGTAGTCCGAAGTCGACTTGTAATTGAAGGCGGCGTCAAAGCCCAACTCCTTCGTCATCCAATCGACTTTATCGTCCGCGCCCGCGATTCCCACCGCTCGGCAGCCCTTGATCTTGGCGATCTGTCCCACCAGCGACCCGACCGCGCCGGCCGCGCCCGAAACCACCACCGTCTCGCCGGGCTGCGGCTTGCAAATTTCCAGGAAGCCGAAATACGCCGTCATTCCAGGCATCCCCAGCACGCCCAGCGCAGTCGAAACCGGTGCCAGACTGGGATCGAGCTTCCGCAGGGTCTTGGCGTCCGCGGCCGCAAACTCCTGCCAGCCCCACATGCCGTTGACGTAATCTCCGGCCGCAAACCCGGCGGCTTTGGACTCGACTACTTGACCCACCGCTCCGCCTTGCATCACATCGCCGATGTTCACCGGATCCGCGTAGGACCGGACGCCGGTGATCCGCCCGCGCATGTAAGGATCCACCGAGAGATAGGCGCTCTTGACCAGCACCTGGCCGTCCGCGAGGGCGGGCATCGGCGCCGCGACCAGAGCGAAGTCGGTTTCTTTCGGATATCCG
>DASQHQ010000136.1:0-2661 GCA_035632015.1 Bryobacteraceae bacterium | reverse complement strand
CGCGTCTGGCGGGTGTGAGAATCATCGTCAATGCGCCGGAGTTGCAATGGGAAGCGTCGGGCGTGAGTGCGCATGCGAGCCTTCGGACGGACACGTAGTGGCTAGCTCGCGGAAATGCGGTGCCTGAGACTCCCGAGATACCCTTAGCGTTGATCGGGAGTACCCGGGCGAGATAGCGTGCGGGTGAAAACGAATTTTGGATCGCCCGGGTATTCCCGATAATGACGTTTGAACGTAGCCGGACCTTAATATATGGGGATTGATCGATTTTCCCAGTGACCGGAGGGAGGCCTGAAGAGGGGGATGGGTAAGCCGAGTACGTCCCGATGGTCATTTTCAGGCTTGGCGAGAGAGCCAAAAAGGGGTTCCCAAAGGAACTGAATCGAAGTACGGACACACTCCGAGCAGCGCTCGGCGGAGCGTGGTCTGGGCGGCCGTGGATACTTACTGCGACGTGGGTAGTGCATTTCTAGAGTCAGGACGAATCCACCAAGACGGGGAGGGACGTGGGCGCATCGAGGACGGCTCCGGCGGGAATCCATCCGAGTACACAGAGAGTTCCGATGCCACAAACGGGGCACCTGGGTTGCGCGGCCTTTTGCTGTTGATCGGTTAGCGGATGGGGAGGCGTTGGCGCATGCAACAGCTTGCGGGAGAGCAGGAGTGCAGAACGCCGGTTGCGGTTTGCCAGGAAGCCGAAATGGCGTATCTTGACGAAGCCCGGCGGCAGGATGTGAAGCAGGAAACGGCGCATGAACTCGATGGCGTCGAGTGTCATGAGCTTTTGCTGGTTCCCGTTGGCTGAGTCTCTCCAGCGGAACGTAACTTGGCCGTCGTGCATCTCCAGCAGCCGGCCGTTGGAGATGGCCACTCGGTGCGTATAACGAGCCAGGTACTTGAGGACATGCTCGGGGTTACCGAAGGGGGGCTTGGCATCGACCACCCAGTTCACTCGCTTGAGTTGTCGGAAGAGTCGATCGAACGCGCTCGGCCGCTTCCAAGCAGTGAGCGTGCCGCAGAGGCGGAGTTTATTTCTGCGATAGGCGCGGCTGAGCAAAGCCAGGAACTTGCCCCGAAACATCTTGGCGAGGACTTTCCCGGGCAGAAAGAATCGCGGGCGAGGGGTGCGGATCCAACGGGAACGATCTGGGGCGATCCCACCGGCGGGAACCAGGCAGTGCAGGTGAGGATGCGGACGAATCTGTTGGTCCCAGGTGTGCAGCACCGCCAGGAAGCCGATCTTGGCTCCGATGCGGCGCGGGTCGGCGGCCAGAGTGAGCAAGGTTTCCGAAACCGCCTGGAACAAGATGTTATACACCCGGCGTGGATTCTGGAGGGCCAACAGCGAAAGCTGGTGCGGCAACGTGAAAGTGACATGGGAGTAGGGCACCGGCAGTAGCTCCTGAGCGGTTGTGGCCAGCCATTGATCTCGCGCCCGCGACTGGCACTTGGGGCAAGCGCGATGGCGGCAGGAGTTGAAAACGAGGTCTTGGTGGGAACAGTGATCACACTGTTCGAGGCGTGTGCCCAAAGCTGCGGTTCTGCATGCGCAGATGTCCCGGAGCGCCTTGCGCTGGTGGGACGAGAGGGTATCGCCCCATCGCGCCAGGAACTCCTGTTGGTGTTGGCGAAAGACATCGGCGACTTCCAGCCGATGTTCCATCACCGCCGTCGGCCGTCATCCTCGAAGTAGTCGATGGGTTTCAGTTGGAGCGCGTCGAACGGACTGCGAATGGCCTGCAGTCGCTGGATCGACACGCGGAGATAGCGGGCGGTGGTCCGAATATCGGAATGTCCCAGCAGAACCTGAATGGTGCGGAGGTCGGCGCCAGCATCGAGCATGTGCGTGGCGCATGCGTGCCGAAACAGGTGCGGATGAACCAGACGTGGCAGGCCGGCCCGTCTCCCCGCTGTGCGGCACAACACACGAATCGAGGCATCATCGAGCGGCTGATCCGGATGCCGTTTAGAGGGGAATAGCCAATCGCTTGGCCGGCGCCAGCGAAAGTAGACGCGCAACCGTTCCAGCAAAACCGGCGACAGCGCGATGTCCCGCGGAATACCGCCTTTGCCGTGGCGCACATGCAACACCATGCGCTGGCTGTCGATGTCGCTTACCTTCAAGTGCTTCAGTTCGTTCGCGCGCAAGGCGGTGGCGTAGAAGGTCGCCAGGATGGTCCAGTGCTTCAGGTTATGGGTGTGATCGAGAATCCGCGTGACTTCCTCGGCGCTCAAGATGCCCGGCAGCGTGGGCCGGCGCTTGGGTCGGGCAATCTCCTCATCGAACCACTTCTGCTTCAGGATCACCACGTAGAGAAATCTCAATGCAGAGCGATTGACCAGCAGGGTATTGGCGACTACATTCTTTTCTTGGAGCAGATGCAGTAGATACTGGCGAACTTGCTCTGATCCCAATCGAGCGGGAGACTGATCAAAATACCTGGCGAACCGCTCGACGGCGCGGATGTAGGTGTCAGCCGTAATCGGGGAAAGGTTGCGCAGTTGCAACTCTTCCATCATTCGTTTGCGTAGTGGGCTCATCCCAACAAACTCCTTTCGTCTGTTGGTTTACCCCTTCTGCTACCCGCACGGCTCGGGCACGAAACTGCAGCTCCTAACCACACGGCTCGGGTGCGCGTCTGCCGCTTGCGGCTACGTTCA
>DASQHQ010000135.1:0-18226 GCA_035632015.1 Bryobacteraceae bacterium | reverse complement strand
ATCTCGCCGTGGATCAAGTCGATCGGCTGGCCGGTGCCATACACCGCGAACGTCTTCATGTCCACCAGACCATTCGAGCCGAAAGTCTTGATCGGCAAGCCGGTCTTGGCGTCCAGGCAGACCAGCCGGTAGCCGGGCGTTACATAGAGGATGCGATCGTCGCCTTTGCCATCGCTCCAGTAGGACAAGCCTCGTCCGGAGAGCTGCCGCGGAGCAGCGGCGCCGCGCGCGCCTTCGTGTTCGCCGTGGACCCAGAGCAGCTCGCCGGTGGCGGCGTCCAGCGCGACGACCGCCCGCCGCGACCCGGCCGTCGCGTACACCACGCCTTTGACCATGAGCGGTGTTCCTTCCAGCTTGTATTCCGGGCGTGTGCCGAGGCTATCGGTCTTGAAACGCCAGGCCACTTCGAGCTTGCTGAAGTTGGATGCGTTGATCTGATCGAGCGGCGAGTAATGATAATTGCGAAGGTCGCCGGCATAGGCCGGCCATTCACCCGCACCCGCGACGGACTGGGCGGGCAGGCCAGCTATACCCGAGAAAAACAGCGCCACCACGAGACAGGAAGTTCGCGACATGCTTGGGCTCCTTCGGTGCTGCGAACCACTATGTGGCAGCGGCTCAGGGATGTCAAGTTGGTGCAGCTTGACAAACGCGGGGTTCCCGACACACTCTACTGAAGTAGGCACAGCAGCGCGCTGGAGGAAGGAACACATGTCTTGGAAACGGCGATTCGTTTTGGCGGCAATGACGCTCGGTCTCACGGCCTTGGGCCTGTCCGCCCAACCGGTACCTTCGGGTACGGCCAACGGCGAGTGGCCGGCCTACGCCGGGGACCTTCACAATTTCCGCTATTCGCCGCTCGATCAGATCAACCCATCCAACTTCAGCAAGCTCGAAGTGGCCTGGCGCTTCAAGACCGACAATCTCGGCACACGCCCGGAATACAAACTGGAAGGCACGCCCATCATGGTGAAAGGCGTGGTGTACGCGACTGCGGGCACGCGCCGGTCGGTGGTGGCTCTGGATGCGGCGACCGGCGAACTGCTCTGGGTCCACGGCGAGCATGAAGGCGCGCGCGGCGCCGCTGCCGCCCGTCAACTTTCCGGCCGCGGGCTTTCGTACTGGAGCGATGACAAAGGCGACGACCGCATCCTCTACGTGACGCCCGGCTACCGGCTGGTCTGCCTGGACGCGAAGACGGGAGCGCCGATCAAAACGTTCGGCGCGAACGGGCTGGTCGATATGAAGCAGTACGCGGTGTATGGAACCGGAACACCCATCGATCTAGTGAGCGGCGAAATCGGCCTGCATTCGACGCCGGCGGTCACGCGCAGCGGCGTGGTCATCGTCGGCTCCTCGTTCCGCGAAGGCAACGCACCCAAGACGCACAACAACACCAAAGGGCTGGTGCTGGCGTTCGATGTGCGAACCGGAAAAAAACTATGGCAGTTTAACACCATCCCGCGGCCGGGCGAATTCGGCAACGACACCTGGCTCCGGGAATCGTGGGCCACCAACGGCAACACCGGCGTGTGGACGCAGATCGCCGTGGACGAGCAGCTTGGGCTGGTGTATCTGCCGGTCGAGACGCCGACCTCGGATTACTACGGAGGCCAGCGGCCGGGCAACAATCTCTACGCCGAAACGCTGGTGTGCGTGGATCTGAAGACCGGGCAGCGCAAGTGGTACTTCCAGTTGTCGCATCATCCGATCTGGGACTACGACATCTCTTCGGCGCCGATGCTGGCCGACATCACCGTCGACGGCCGTCCCGTCAAGGCCGTGATCCAGCCCACCAAACAATGCTGGCTGTTTGTGTTCGACCGCGTCACGGGCAAGCCGGTTTGGCCGATCGAAGAGCGGCCGGCCCCGCAGGGCGACGTCGCGGGCGAATGGTATTCGCCGACGCAGCCGTTCCCCACCAAGCCGCCGGCGCACGATCGTCAGGGCGTCTCGCTCGATGACTTGATCGACTTCACGCCGGAGCTTCACGCCGAAGCGGTCAAAATTGCTTCGCAATACCGGCTGGGCCCGATGTACACGCCGCCGGTGGAGAGCAAAGCGGGCGGGCCGTGGGCCACACTGACGCTGCCATCGCCGGCGGGAGGAACCAACTGGCCGGGCGCGGCTTACGATCCGGAAACCCACATGGTGTACGCTTCTTCGCAAACCACAATCTCGGCGCTGGGGCTGGTGCATCCGCCCAAGGATTTCTCTGACATGGATTACGTCATGGGGCGGGCGGGCCAGACCTTTCGCGCGCGAGTGCGTGCGCCTAGCGAAGGCTCCGGCGCGGACGTCGCGCCGCCGGCTCAGCTTCCAGGCGGCAGTGTCCTGGGCCCTCCCCTGAGCGTCCGCGGACTCCCGCTCGTGAAGCCGCCCTATGGCCGCATCTCGGCCATAAACGTCGACCGCGGCGAAATCGCGTGGCAGGTTCCGCGCGGGCCGACGCCGGACCGAATCCGCGACAATCCAGCGCTCAAGGGGCTCAATATCCCGCCCACCGGACAGCCCGGACAAAATACCGGGACGCTGGTGACCAAGACGCTGGTCATCGAAGGTGATCCGGAGGTGACCAACGGACCCGATCATCCGCGCGGCGCCATGCTGCGCGCATACGACAAAGCTACCGGCAAAGAAGTCGGCGCGGTTTGGATGCCCGCGCCACAGAGCGGATCGCCCATGACGTACAGCGTCCGCGGCAAACAGTACATCATCGTCGCCATCAGCGGCAGCAACTACTCGGGCGAGTATCTCGCGTTTACGCTTCCGGAATGACGCTCGGCAAAATTCTCCTGATGGTGATCGCGGGGACGGGCGTCCGGCGGCGGTAACGCGCGATGCTCATCGCGCTCACTCGCGGGGTCAGCCCCACGCTCGGCCACTGCGAACTGCAGGAGCTTGCGCGCCAGCCGATCGACATCGCGAAGGCCATCGAGCAGCACCGCTGTTATGAGCGGCGCCTTGCAGAATTGGGTGCGCGCGTGCTGTCGCTTCCCGCCGATGCGCGCTTCCCGGATGCGGTTTTCGTCGAAGATCCCGCTATCGTGCTGGACGAAATCGCGGTGATGACCCGCATGGGCGCCGAAAGCCGGCGCGGCGAAGGTGACGGCATCGCCGAGGCGCTTGTGGCGTTTCGTGATCTGCGCCGCATCGAAGCCCCGGCGACGCTGGAAGGCGGGGACGTGATGCGCGTTGGGAAAACGCTGTATGTGGGGCTGTCGCGCCGCACGAATTCCCACGGCATCCGGCAGCTTGAGCAATTCCTTCGCCCGTTAGGCTATGAAGTGATTCCGGTGCCGGTGCGCGGCTGCCTGCACCTGAAGAGCGCCTGCTGCTACCTGGGAAGCGAGACGATTCTCTCGAATCGCGCCTGGATCGACGCCGCCGCGCTTTCCGGATTCCGGATCCTCGATGTTCCGGCCGAGGAGCCTCGCAGCGCCAACATCCTGCGAGTCGGCGGCACGCTGATTCTGCCTGCGGCGTTTCCGAAGACGCGGCAGCTATTGGAAGATTCAGGTTTTCAAGTGTGCGCGATCGACGTCTCTGAATTGGCGAAAGCCGAGGGCGGCGTCACCTGCACCAGCATTCTCTTTGAGAGCGAGGCGCGCGGCGCCTGACTCAGATACCGCTACTTCCTCGCGGTGGTGTTCACCGGCCCCGCATTTTCATACCACTTGATGTTGTGCGTCGCGCCGCCGATCATCACGATGTCGGGCCGGCCGTCGCCGTTCATATCGGCCACCTGGCAGCCGGATGCGGACATGCCCATGTGATCCAGCTCCTCGTGATGCCAGCTCGTGCCGGTGTCGTCGGTGGAATAGAAAATGTGGGAGCTTGCCACCTTGCCGCGGGCGCGGTCGCCCGCCACGATCTCGTCGCGGCCGTCGCCGTTGAAATCGCCGATGCAGACTTCGTGGCCTTCGGTGAGCGAGTCGTAGATGACGTGGCGAGTCCAGCCGCCCTTGCCGTCCTCGGTGTACGCCACCACTTCGTTGCCATGCCAGGGTTCCACGGCCGCCAGCATGCGGTGCTTGCCGAGATGTCCGACCTTGACATCGCTGGTGCCCAGGCGCGGCGCTTCCTCGGTGTTGTGGCCGCTGACGATCAGCTTGCGGTCCCACTTCAGATGATCGCCTTTGCCGGAAGCCGAATAGAGCACCACGCCTTCAAAATTGGCGATCAGCAATTGTTCCGCCTTGCCCTTGCCGGTCCAATTCATGGGGCGCACGCGGTGCGTGATGCCGCTGAGGTCCTCAGTGATTACTTCGCGCTTCCACGGCCCGCCCCAGTCTTTGGGAACGCGATAGAAGAACAGCGGCGTCTTACCTTCGTATTTCGGCGCGGCGTTGGTTTCGCCGATCAGCGGCGCGTTGATCAGCTCCTTCTTGCCGTCGCCGTCGATGTCGGCCCAAGCGATGTGATGCGAGGTGGGGAAGGCGTCCACCTTATATGACTTCCACGGCTCGCGGGGATCGCCCTGATGCGCCAGCAGCCACACGTTGCCCGGGCTCTTGGCCTGTTGCATGGCGAAGCCGTTTTCCACGGCCAACTCCGGAATGCCGTCGCCGTCGATGTCGTAGGGCGCGAGATTAATCGCACCGCGAAAGTCCTTGACAAGCACGTGCGGTTCCCAGCCGGGGTTCTCGTACCAGGTGAGATCCGGGAGTTGCTGGCTGATGCCAATGACGTCCAGCTTCCCGTCTTTATTCAAGTCGGCCAAAATGACGGCGTACCCGCCCTTGGCGTTGGCGTCGATGACGTGATCCTTGAATTGGACGATTTGCTGGGCGGCGGCGAGGCCGGCAGCGGTGACGAGCAGCAACAAGGTTCGGCGCATAATGGCCAATCATAGCAGCTTCGGGGGCGAGTAGCTCGGGGGTTGCTTTGCCCGCGAGTTTTCCTTGGCAGGTTCAATCCTTTGGTAAGATTGGCAGCTTGCTGGTATGTTTTCGGGTAGAGTGAGCGGCCAGGCCGTTGGGAAAGGATCGGCTCACTTTGCTGCAGACAACTGGAGAGAAATCGGGAGAAAGAGAGGTGCCATCCATGAAACTCACCAACTGTTCCGCAGTTTATTTTTGGGCAGCCGTTGGGCTTGCCGGCGCAGGTTTGCCATTCCTGATAGCCCAAGAGCAGGATCGTCAACCCATCAACAGCCCCTACTTCAGCAGCACGGTTTACCAGGTGAAGGAGAACTCAACGGGAACCTTCGCCCACATTTATTTCCCGCCGGGCGCGCATACCAAGTGGCATAGCCATGAATTTGGCCAGGTCATCCTGTGCGAAGAGGGTACCTGCCTCAACGCATTGAAGGGCGGGCCCGTGATCGAGCTGCACGCAGGCGAAACCTCTTATGCGCCGCCGGGCGTGCTTCACTGGCAGGGCGCGGCGGCGGATGCGGGGGGCATACAATTCAACACCCAGCGCGGCAAGATCACTTGGATGGACGCGGTCGCCGACGAGGAATACAAGACGCCCCGTTCGCACGTTGCGATCGTGCCTCCCAAGAAGTAGCCGCTCTTGGGCGGAATTATGGAACTGAGGGCGCGTCACTCGGGAACAATGGCGCGCCTGGTTCGTGGGGTGGAACCACGCGCGCAATTTCACATGGCGTCGATCCGCAGACGATATAATCGGAGTTTCGCAAGGAGAAACAAACGATGCGACGGCGCCTGACGACGATAGCGTGTCTGTTACTGGCCGGCTTAAGCGTGCCGCGGACGCAGGCGGAGGGTGCCGGGAACCCCTTCTACAACGCGATCCGGAATAATGATCTGGCCGCGCTGCGGCGGCTGCTGCACCAGCCCGGAGCTGCCAAGAACACCGATCGGCGCGGCACCACACCCCTAATGTACGCGGCCGCCCTGGGCAGCCTGGACGCGATGAAGCTGCTGGTGGAAGCCGGCGCCGATGTCAACGCGGTGAACGATTTTGGAGCGACGCCGCTCATGTGGTGCGCCGGGGACGTGGCGAAGGTACGTTATCTGTTGGACCGAGGCGCCAGCGTAACCGCGCGGTCCAAGGAGGGGCGGACCCCGCTCGCAATCGCGGCCACCTACGACGGCTCGGCCGAAATCCTCAAGCTGATGATCGAAAAGGGCGCGGACGTGCGCGCCAAGGATGCGTCCGGCACGAGCGTGCTGGAGAGCGCCGTCACCGTAAACAATCTGGAGGCAGCCCGGCTGCTGCTCGCCAAGGGGGCAGATCCGAATACTGTCGATGACCTGGGTTACACCGGGCTTGCTCAAGCTGCCGGCAGCAGCGATCACAGCGCGGAACTGGTCAAGCTGCTGCTGGACCACGGCGCGAAGGTAAACGTCGTCAGCGGCGACACGGTCGAGATTGTGAAGAACGGAAAGATCCGCATCGGTTGGATCACGCCGCTCATGCTGGCGGCGACACAGGCGGACTATCGAGCCGTCCAGCTGCTGGTCAACGCCGGCGCCCAGGTGAACGCCAAAGACATCCGCGGTCTGACGCCGCTGGCTTTCGCAGTGGCCACCGATCATGCCGATCCGCGAATTGTGCGGCTGCTGCTGGCGAAGGGCGCGGATCAGATGATTCGATCCGGGGACGGCGAAACAGTCCTGGATTGGGCGCGCAAGTATCGCAGTCCCGAGATCCTGCAGGCCCTCGGGTTGCGGCAGGAAAAGCTGTCTCCCGAGCCTTCGAGTGGGAGGCCGGCGCGGACGATCGAGGCGGCAATCCGGAGCAGCCTGACATTGATGCAGCAGACCAGCGCCAAATTTTTGGAGACCGGCGGATGCCTGTCGTGTCATGCGCAGCACATGACCGGCTTGGCCGTGGCGGCCGCTCATTCTGCGGGTGTGAAGGCGGATTGGGAACTGGAGACCAGTCAGTCGCGCTTAACGGCATCACTGCGCGGGGGATTGGAACAAACCTTATTCCAGGTGATCGATCCCACGGCCGGCGTCGATTCGCAGCAATTCTCGCTGATGCAGGCGGGCGGCGCCGGAGTTCCCGCCACCCTCTCGCTAGACGCGCTGGTGTTCCATATCGCCGCCATGCAGCGCAAGGAGGGAGACTGGCCGAACTACGGGCTGGCGCGCCCGCCGCTGGAAGACGGCGGTTTTTCGCATACCGCCAAGGGCATTCGCGCCTTGCAGCTTTATATGATTCCCGGCCGGAAGGCCGAATTCGAACAACGGATCGCGCGCGCGGCCGGCTGGCTCGAACAAGCAGCGCCGCGCACCACCGAGGATCGGACCATGCAGCTGCTGGGCATCGCCTGGGCCGGCCGGAAGCCGCCGCAGGAGCGCGTGAAGGAGCTCATCGCAGTGCAGCGCAGCTCGGGCGGGTGGGGACAAACGCAGGATCTTCCCTCCGACGCCTACGCCACTGGCGAGGCACTGCACGCGCTGCATGAAAGCGGGATGCCGGCGAGCGACCCGGTGTACAGCCGCGGCGTGGAGTTCCTGTTGCGCACTCAACTGGAAGACGGCTCCTGGCACGTGAGGACGCGAGCCGCGGCGTTCCAGCCGTATTTCGAAAGCGGCTTTCCGCATGCACACGATCAGTGGATTTCGCAGGGTGGCACGGCATGGGCGGTGATTGCGCTCTCCGATGCGCTTCCGAAGCACGAGGCGCTGGCGGCAGCAAAGTAACGCCCGAATCGGGCGCCATCAGGTACTGGATGGTCGCGGCCTGCTCGCTCTCCAACGCAACCTCCGGCTGAACTGGACAGTGTGGCAATATTGCAGAGCGACTTGCGCGGAGTTCGCAGACCGTAGCGCTAGCGCACCGCTTGGAACAACGTTCCCATTTTTCTGGTATAGCAGGCAGCCTGCGATCGACAGATCTGTGGCGTTCTCTCCAGTACAGTCCTGCATGGTTTCCTCGGGTCCCTCGGGTCCTCGGCTCTTGCTCGGTGGTGAGCTAAAATGATTTGAAGCTGCGAGCGCTTCTGCTTCTTTCCGATGTAGCTCCACAATTTAGCTCACCACCTCTTGCTCAAGATTGTTCTCACGTAGTAAAGTGTTCTGTACACGGGGACATTCGCATCGGGTTGGCGGTGCCAAGGAAAGGATAAGACCAGGATGGTCTTTCAAATGTCGAAGTGTCGCTTCTTTTGGCTGTTAGCGGTTTGCTTCCTAGCCGCAACGTCGAACAGATTGTTCGGCCAGATGTTGTACGTCGGAAATAACGGCGAGAGCACCATCTCGGCCTATGTCATCGATCAGGACAGCGGATTGCTCACGGAGGTCATGCCGCGAGTCGCTACCCCAGGAATTCCGTCCTCGGTGGCAATCCACCCCAGCGGGCAGTTCGTTTATGTAACGAACGGAGGCAGCCCCGCTACCGGTGGCCCGACCCTGGCCGCGTTTTCGATCGATCCCAACACCGGCGCATTGACACTGCTAAGCAGTACGCCCTTACAGCCAGGAAGTGGGCCTCAGGGGGCGGCGATCGACCCCGCCGGAAAATTCGTGTTCGTGGCCCACAACGGGGCCAACAACGTCTCGGTATTCTCCATAGATCCATCCACGGGCGCCCTGACGCCAGCCCCAGGTTCGCCGTTCCCAACGCCGCAGAACCCGAACAAGGTCGTGGTGCATCCGAATGGCCAGTTCGTCTATGTCTCAGCGCCCGGCGCGGGCCAAATCGCGGGCTTCAACCTCGGCGCGGACGGATCGCTGACCGCAGCCGCGGGATCGCCAGTCCCAGCCCGGAATGGCCTGTTCTGGATGGCGATGGACCCCGCCGGCAAATTCCTGTTCGCCGCGGAGCGGCAGGACCCCGGGGTCCTGGTGTATTCGGTAGACGGCGCCACCGGAGCGTTGACGCAGGTCGCCGGATCGCCGTTTCCGCTTCCGCCTGGCAGTGGCCCGTCGGGAGTGGCCGTGGATCCGGCTGGCAAGTTTCTCTATGTATCGACCGCCTTCAGCGGCGGGGTGACTGTATTTAGCATTGACGCCACGGGAGCGTTGACTCAGCTTCCGCGCGGGCCCGCCACCCCCTTCGTGCCCGGAGCCTTCGACGCGATCCTGGAACCGTCGGGCAAGTTCCTGTATGTCCCGGGACAGGGAATCAACGCCGTTTGGGCGTTCGCGATCGACACTAACAGCGGCGCCCTGACATCGCTGGGGCCGCCGTTCCCGGCCGGCGTTGGACCTACGCGCGGCGCCTCGATTCTATTGTCGCCGCCCATCATTCCGCCGATTAGCGCGGACCGCGCCGTTAACGCCTTCAGCGTCGCACCTCCCGGCATGCCCAACGCCGGCGTCGCCCAGGGATCCCTATTGGGCATCTCGGGGAAGAACATTGGGCCGGCGGTAGAGGTTCAGTCCCCGACTTCGCTCAGCGATTTTCCACTCCTGTTCGAGCTCGGTGGCGCATCCATTCAGATTCAGTCCGGCGACGTGACTACACAGGTGATCATGAGAGACGTCTCGAACAATCAGGTGGCCGGTATTGTCCCATCCACCACCCCGCTGGGTCCTGCCACTGTGACGGTCACTAATAAGGGCCGCACAACCGCGCCCTTGCCGATCACGATTGTGCCGACCTCTGCGGGGCTCGAAACGCGCAACTCGGCGGGTAGCGGACCCGCCAGGAAAGCCTGGAACGCAACCCCGGATACGGTCCTGAATCTCGATACGGCTGTGAACCCGAATCTACCCGTTAACGCCCTAAACCTGCCAGCACAGCCCGGACAAAGGATGATCATCCGTGCCACGGGCCTCGGAGCAGTCACGTTCGACGAGACGCAGGCTTTGACCGCGGAGCTGAATGTTCCGGTGGATGTGATCGTCGGGAACAAGCTAGCCACGGTGATCACGGAGCTTCGGCTTATCGGCGTCGACTACCTGTTGATTCAACTTCCAAACGACGCGCCGCAAGGGTGCTACGTCCCGCTCGCGATCCGGGCCGGCGGCGTCACAAGCAATGTAGCCACCATCTCGATCTCCTCCACGGGCGGGTCATGCTCGGACGCGACCGGACTGGCCGCATCCGATATCGACGCGGCGCAGAAGTCCGGGGGAATTTCCATGGGGACGATCGTAATTGGCCACCTCGAGGTGGGACCGTTGGGCCCGAGCGATTTTGCGAACGGCATCTTCGCACGTGCTGATTTCAATTCACTGCTGAGCGCGTTTTCGCCGGGGAATAACGGGGCAGGGATAAGACAAGGATTCCCAACGCCTCCGCTGGGAAGTTGTGTGGTTACTCCGGGGGTGCCTACCAGGTCGGACAATCCCTTTGATACGCCGTCGGATCAAATACCGCTGTTCTATCTCAACGCCGGGCCGGCGCTCAATCTGAATGGACCTCCAGGAACCGTGCAACTGCCGGTGCCGAACTATTCCTTTAACCCGGACGGTGACCCTATCACGCCGGGCGACTATACGGTTGACAATGGAAACGGGTCGCCCGCGGTAGGACAATTCAAGGCCGCGATAACGTTGCCGCCGCCGCTGAGCTGGACCAACCAGGACGGCCTGACATCTCAGGACCGCACTCAGGACCTCACCGTCACCTGGAGGGGCGGCCTTGCGGATAAAGAATTTGTGATGATTGTCGGACTTTCGGCGAATCAGGCTACCGCCGGTTTTCTCTGCACGGAGCAGGTCTCGGCAGGCCGGTTCACCGTCCCGGCCTGGGTGCTTTCGAGCCTTCCAGCGTCGGGAACTCTCATGCAGGGAAATCAGACCTTTCCCACCGGATTGCTGGGCGTGGGCACGGCGCCGTTCTCGAGCGTCGGCCGCTTTGCCGCGACTGGATTGGATTTTGGAGTCTTGACTTACGAACAGGCAACCATAAATCTGGTTGCCTACCAGTAATTCAGGGTTTGGCTTGCTACCGGAGCACTAGCAGCAGTTGCCGGTGCGAGGTCAGGAACGCGCGAGCCGGGACGCGGTGTCTTCTCTCCTTTTGGCGTGCGGATGCCAGGCAGCGGCGACGCTCTCGGCGCACTGCAGGAATTGCCGCGCGTTGGTGGAGAGATACCGTCCCGGCCGCCAGGTGGCCACCACCGTGCGGCGAGGCGTGGGGGCCTGGATGCGCACCATCGCGATGTTCTGGCCGGTGCGGTGTCGCAGCACCATCTCGGGAAGCAAAGTAACTCCCAGATTGGAAGCCACCAGGTACTGGATGGTCTCGGCCTGCTCGCTCTCGAAGGCGACCTCGGGCTCAAAACCGGCGTTGCGGCAATATTGCAGGATCAGCTCGCGCGTGTTGTGGCCGGGAGTTTTGTATAGAACGAATTTCTCGCGCTTCAAGCGCGCGATCGGCACGCTGGCCTGCGCGGCGAGCGCGTGTTGTGAGGACACCGCCAGGCAGAACTCCTCAGTGAACAGCGTGCGCGGCTTCAGACCGGAGGAACGGAGCGGCCGCAAGGCGATGCTCAAGTCGATCTCGCCGCTCTGCAACAGCTCGGTCAGGCGCGGCGTGGTTCCCTCCTCGCGCAGCAGCACCGTCACGCTGTGAAAATGCGATCTGAATTCCTTCAGCACCGCCGGCAAAAAATGAGCCGCGATGGTGGGGATGACGCCGATGCGGACCACGCCCAGCGTTCCGCCATGCACTTCGGCCATGCGGACGCGCGCCTCCACGGTGTCGGCCAGAATCTTCTCGGCGTAGGGCAGCAGGATCTCGCCCGCGGGCGTCAGCGAAACCTGTTTTCCGGTTCGCTCGAACAGCGTGACGCCCAGGTCAGCCTCCAGACGCTGCACGTGCACGGTGAGGGCGGGCTGCGTCTTGCCCAGCGAGTCAGCCGCTCGCGCAAAGTGCCGCCGGCGGGCGACGGCGCGAAAACATTCCAACTGGTTGACGGTCATAAATTAACAAAAGGTTATCAGAAAAATACCTTTTGATGATTGATCGCCGCTGGGAGTTTGCCTTAGCATGGCGGAAGCGTGCCACCACTGGCCGGCAGTTGCGCTCCTCTCCGCGGTGTGCGGGTGCTGGACCTGACCCGCGCCGTCACGGGCCCCTTCTGCACCATGCTGCTGGGCGACCTGGGCGCCCGGGTGATCAAAATCGAAGAACCGGAAACCGGGGACGAAACCAGGCACTGGGGCCCGCTGTTCGTGCGCGGCGAAAGCGCCTATTTCCTGGCGCTCAATCGCAACAAGCAGAGCGTGGTGCTGGACCTGAAGCAGGAGGGTGATGTCGCCACGCTTCGACGCTTGGCCCAGGAAGTGGATGTCGTCGTCCAGAATTTCCGGCCTGGCGTGGTGGAACGCTTTGGAATCGACTATCCGAGCCTGAAGGCGTGCAAACCCGATTTGATCTACGCCTCGATTTCCGGGTTCGGGCTGAGCGGGCCCGACCGCCAGCGGCCCGGCTACGATCTGATCGTTCAGGCCATGAGCGGCATGATGCTGGCCAGCGGGTCGGAGGAAGCGCCCGCCAAAGCCTGTTTTCCAGTGGCGGACGTGCTGGCCGGACAGTTCGCCTGCCAGGCCATCCTGGCGGCGCTGTACGAGAAAGAAAAAACCGGGCAAGGAACGCATGTTGAGGTTTCGCTGCTGGAGTCGCTGCTGTTTGCGATGACGTTCCACGCCACGGCCTGCCTGCTGACCGGAAAAGCGCCGGCGCCGCAGGGCACGAACAATGCCAGCATCGTGCCCTACCAGTTGTTGCGATGCCAGGACGCGCCGCTCGCGGTGGGCGTGCCCAACGAACGTATCTGGCGGCGTTTTTGCGACGCGCTGGGTAAGCCGGAGTGGCTCAGGAACGAGCGCTACTCGAACAACCAGAGCCGTCTGGAGAATCGGGATGCGTTGATCGCCGAAATCGAAGCGGTCATGCAGGAGCGGCCGAGCGCGGAATGGCTGCAGAAGCTCGACCGCCATGGGGTGCCCTGCGGACCGCTTTTGTCGATTGCGGAAATCTTCCAGCATCCACAGATGCTGGCGCGGGATAGCGTGGTGACGTTGAATCATCCGGCGGCCGGACCGATCGTCCTGATGAACAATCCGATGCGGTTTGTGGGCCGGACGATGCGCTACGCTCCACCACCGGTTCTGGGACAACACACTGGCTCGGTGATCGAAGAAATTTCCGAACCCGCAACCACCACGTCCGCCGAAAACGGCCGGCTGGAGGAAGGTTCGTCATAACGGAAATTCGAGACAGGAGAACGCTTATGGACAGTCAAAGTCGAACCTCTCCGCGGTTTGCGAGTGCATGGTTGATTTGGGTGGCTGCGACACTGCTTGCCTGTATGCCGCTGCCGGCGCAAACCTCGGGCACCGGGGCGCTCACGGTAACCGTCACGGACCCGAGCGGCGCCGTGATCGCCGGCGCCACGGTCACCGCCACTAATGGAGCCACCGTAACGCGCAAACAAACCACCGACACCAGCGGCAGCTACACTTTTGGCCTGCTGCCGCCGGGCGACTACAAGGTCACGACCTCTGCGCCCGGTTTCAAAACCGCGGAAGCGCTTTCCATCAAGGTGAACGTCTCCGAGACGGGCGTGCTGAACCAGTCGCTCCAGGTTGGCGAACAGACCCAGCAAGTGCAGGTGTTGGCGAACGCCGAAGTGATCCAGACCGAGACCTCGACGCTGGGTGGCGTGGTGGGAACGCAAGCCATCACCGACCTTCCCCTGGTGACGCGCAATTACCAGCAGATTCTTTCGCTGTCGCCGGGCGTGGAAGCCAGCGTGAGCGACGGCACCGCCCTGGGGCGCGGCTCTCTGCCGACCTACGCCAACGGCAACATGGACACCAGCAACAGCTACCAGATGGACGGCGTATCGGTGAACAACTACGCCAACTCAAGCGTGGAGGAGGCCAACAGTTTCTACGGCTCGATCCCGGTCCCCAATCCCGACGCGCTGCAGGAATTCAAGGTGCAGACTTCGAATTACGACGCCAGTTACGGGCGAAATTCCGGCGCCGCTGTGAACGTGATCACAAAGTCCGGCACTAACGATTGGCACGGCACGCTGTTTGAATTCCTCCGCAACGACGATTTGAACGCCAACACCTTTTTCCAGAATCGGGCCGGCTTGCCGCGCGGGAAATTGAAGCAGAATCAGTTTGGCGGAACGTTCGGCGGTCCCGTGCTGAAAAACAAGCTGTTCTTCTTCCTGTCCTATGAGGGCACGCGGCAGGTCAACGCGGTGGCCTCGCTTTCCACCACGTCGGCAAATTTTCCCGAGCAGCTCACCGGCAACCGCAGCGCGGCGGCGTTAGGGGCTGCGTTCTGCCCGCCGAACAATCCGGCCGGGAGCCCGGGCGCCGCTTACGCCAACGCATTCAATCCCAGTCCGAGCGTTCCGCTGCCGGCCACCGATCAAGTGGCCTGCGATGGCTCGAACATCAGCCCCGTGGCGCTCAGGATCCTGAACGCCAAGCTGCCCAACGGCCAGTTCGCGATTCCCTCGCCGCAGAGCATTCTGAACGCAGGCACCACGCGCGCGGTGGGCTTTTCCACTTACAGCGTGCCGGCGGCGTTCAAAGAAGATCAGGCGCTCTTCAACCTCGATTACCTCATTGCTACCAAGCACACTCTCGCGCTTCGGTACTTCTATGGCGACGGAGTTTCGACGGTTCCTTTCAACACCGCCGGCCAACCCTACAGCTTGGGACAAAGGAGGCTGACTGGCAACCAGCTCTTCACAGGGAAATTGACGTCGCTGCTGACCACCAACATGGTGAACGAGGCGCATTTTTCGAGCTATTACATCCGCGCCTTCCAGGCCAGCCTGGTCCCGTTCACGGCCGCGTCATTCGGCATCACCTCGGCGACTTCGTTCAATCCGGAAGTCCCGCCCATCACCATCACGGGGCTGTTCGGCATGTTCGGGAACTCGGTGGACGCCGCATCGAATCCGCAGCGGGCTTATGAGTGGACGGATCAGATTTCGTGGAATCGCGGCCGCCACACCATCCGGTTCGGATACGATCAGACCTACATCGACTGGCGATTCTGTTCTTGCGGCAAGAGCCGCGGATCGCTGACGTTTCAAAGCTGGGCCGACTTTCTGCTGGGCATGAGCGCGGCGCAAAACGGCACAGCGGTAGCGCCGTATCCGAACTTGAGCAATGTTTTCGCGGCCAGCGCCAGCGGGCAATCCTTCAACGACCCCAACCTGGGGCGCGAGAACCAAGGCTTCGTGTTTGCACAAGACGACTTCAAAGTGAGTCCCACGCTGACCTTGAACCTGGGCCTGCGGTGGGAATACGATGGCTCGCCGTTTGATACGAATCCGCTGCATGGGGGAACCAACGTGGATTGGGGATTGCTCAACACGGTGCCGATCCCGCCGGTATCCGGCACACTCGTGGGCTACAGCGTGGCGCACAATTTCAGCGGCACCATCCCGGCCGGGGTGTTCCGGCGCGGCCTGAATCTGCTCACTTACGGCCACGCTCCCTTCGACAACTTTGCTCCGCGTTTCGGTCTGGCGTGGCAGCCGCTGGGCGCCGGCAGCCGTTTCGTGGTGCGGGGCGGTTATGGCTGGTTCTACCAGCTCAACGATGGCCAGCATTACTTGGACACGTTGGACGGCAACCCGCCGCTGGCCGCCTCCATCGCGCTGAGCGGCACCAGCGCGGCGCTGGCCACATTCGCTGTTCCGTTCAACCCGCCTGCGACGCCGGCCTTCTCGTCGTTCCTCCGGACGCCCACTTCGTCGCTGCGATACACGGCCGTCGATCCTCGCCTCATCACGCCGCTGACGCAGGCCTGGAATCTCAGCCTGCAGTACGCGCTGGCGGCCTCCTGGGTGGCCGAGGCCGCCTACGTGGGCAATCGTGCCGAGCATATCGACACCGGCACGCAGTTTAATTTCCCCATGCTGGCCGCCCCCAACTCACCGCTGAACTGCGGGCTTCCCAGCGGTTGCGTCGCCATCAACACGCAACAAAACGCAACGCTGCGTGTGCCCGTGATCGGCGACGCCATCGGAGGCTACAACATGACGTCGAACAACGGCGACGCGCACTACCATGCCGTGCAAGGAACGATTCGCAAGACCTTCACGCACGGACTGGCGTTTCAGGCCTCCTACACGTTCGGACACTGCATGACGGATGTTTCGGGCCTCAGCTTCACGGCCGCGCAAGGCGGCAATGTCAATTGGTTCGGCGCGCTCAACAACCGGGCGCTGGCGGATGCGGCGTGCGGCTACAATCGCCCGCAGCGTCTGGTGCTCAACTACAGTTATCAGTTTCCCGGCTATCGTTCCGGCCAGGGTTTCGCGGGCCACGTGCTGTCGGGATGGAGCGTGGCGGGAGTCACCACCGCGCAACAGGGTTTGCCGATGACCTTCACCGACCCCAGTGGCGCGGGTGTGTTCGGCCTGGTCGCGTCCCCGGCCATGCTTTGCCCCGACATGACCTACAACAACATCCTGACTTCCGGCGACGTGAGATCGCGCCTGAATAGCTTCTTCAGCTTGAATTCATTCGCCGACACGATCGCCACCAAAGGCTCCGCGACGTGCGCTTTGCCGATCGTCGGAGCATTCCCGTCGGCCGGTCCGGGGCTTCCGGCGTCGCCCGGCGCCACCGGATACGGCAACGTCGGCCAGAACATTCTCCGCGGGCCGGGCCAGTTCAACTGGGACATCTCGATCGGCAAGAGAACGCGCGTGGGAGGAATTCGCGAGGATGCGACCTTGGAATTCCGCTCGGAGTTTTTCAACGCCTTCAATCATGCGCAGTTCAACAATCCCAACACCGTGGTGAACTCCAGCGCGTTCGGGACCATCGGCACCACTTCCACCGGACCGCGCATCTTGCAGTTCGCCATGAAATATTTGTTCTAGGATCTAAGACAGGAGGTCAATCATGCGTGGCTTGAGACCAGACCAGCTTCCCACCGCGATGGGAACGCTCGCGATCGGAATCGCGCTCGGGTTGGCGCCGGCGTTGCTGCGGCCCCAGACGGCTCAGAACCCGAACGCCAGCCAGTTTCTCTCCCGGCAGCTTCAAGCGGAGCGCGACTTCAAAGAGCCCGTCTTCTTCGCGCCGGATGCAAATCCGCGCTGGCCGTTGACGTCCGAAACCGCCGCGTACAAATCGATCAGCGGCGACCGCATGCTTGGGTACGTCAAGGAGCTGGCCGAGATCTCGCAGCACAGCCGCGACCGGGGCGACCAGCTTTGGGGACGCATTACGGGAACGCAGGCGGATGCGGAGACGGCGCAATGGGTGATGCAGAAGCTCAAGCAGATGGGCGTGACGGATGTGCATCAGGAGGCGCTCGATCTGCCGCCGCAGCAGGTTCCGAAATCCTGGGAAGCGGTGGTTTCGGGCGGCGGGAAGACGATTATGCTGGAGTCCGCCGTAGCGGCGCGTGGAGCGCCTGGGACTCCCGCAGGATCGACGCTGGACCTGGAAGCGGTCTACGCCGGCTTGGGCACGGAGGCAGATTTCGCCGGGCGCGACGTGAAGGGCAAGGCGGTGTTCATCTACGCGGAAGCCTTGCCCGGCGCGTGGAAGACCAGCGGCACAAGCTACGGCGCAGGCAGGCGCGCGGAAGAGCGCGGCGCGGCAGCCGTATTTCTGACCATCGGAATTCCGGGCAACTTCCGCACCGTGGTCGGGGCCGGAACCAGCCGCGTGCCTGGGTTTACGCTCGGATTCCGGGACGGCGCGGCAGTTCGGGAAATGATCGAGCAGTCCGCGGCGGGCAGTCCTCCGCGCGTCAAGGTTCGCTCCGATATCCAGGCTGTCTCGGGCGAAAAGACTTCGCTGGTTTGGGGCGTCATCCCCGGCGTGACGGACGAGAAGATCATCATCAACGCCCATCGCGACGGCTATTACGACGCGGCCGACGACAACGCTACGGGCGTTGCAACCTCGCTCGCGCTGGCGGAATACTTCGCCAAATTGCCCAAGGCGAAGCGACGCAGGACGGTGGTGATCGTATCCAATCCCGGCCATCACAACACCGCCGTCGGCAACCAGTGGCTCATCGCGCACAAGGACACTTTCTTCGCCAAGGCCGCGTTGCTGATCAATTCCGAACATACCGGGCAGGTGGGCGCCGATTTCTACGGCTATCGTCTGCTGCCCACCAACACGCCCTGGAACTTCGACTGGTTCGCGGGCGGCGGGCCGAAGCTGGCGCCGATCGTCACCCGGGATTGGGACCTTTTCGGCATCTCGCGCTACCGGGAGCCGACCGCGAGCGGCAGTGGGGATCTCGGCGCGCTGGATCATCTGGCGCCCTCCATCGATCTGATCCAGGCCACGCCGTTCTATCACTCCGATCACGACACGCCGGAGTCGATTTCGCCCGC
>DASQHQ010000134.1:0-19251 GCA_035632015.1 Bryobacteraceae bacterium | reverse complement strand
CGAGCCGTTCGTCGGGACGTGATACTGTGTGTGTCATGAGGTACGCCAGCCTCATCGCCGTTGTTGCTCTCTGCGCTCTCTCCGCAGCCTGTATCCACAGCGCTTCCTACTACCTGCAGAAGGGTAACAACTTTCTCGCCGCAGGCAAGTACGATGAAGCCTCTCTCAATTATCGCAAGGCCATTCAAAAAGACAGCCATTCGGCGGAAGCATACCTGCGGCTGGGCATCGCCGAAACCAACCTGAAACATTTTCCCGCTGCCTGGGAAAACCTGAACCGGGCCCTGGATCTGGCGCCGCAGCGCGACGACATCCGCGTTCAACTTGGAGACTTCTGCGTGGCCGGTTTTATCATTGACCGCAGCCGGCCCGCCAATCTCTATAACCGTCTGAAAGAGCTTTCCGGGCAGCTCCTCGCCAAGGATCCGAACTCCTTCGATGGATTGCGCTTCAGAGGGTATCTCGCTGCTTTCGACCACCGCATGGATCAGGCCATTGATGACTTAGGCCGCGCACATCGCATGAAACCATCTGAGCCCTTGGTTGCCTCGACCCTGGCGCAAGCGCTTTTCGCCAGCAACAAGGGACAGGAAGCGGAGCAGATCGCTCAAGAGTTGATCCGGCTCAATCCATCTTACCCGCTGATCTACGATGAGCTCTCCAGTCGCTACCTGGCGCAAGGACGCACCTCGGACGCGGCGTCGATCCTAAAGCTGAAGATCGCGAACAATCCCCGGCAGCCTCGGTATGCGATTCGGCTAGCCGACTTCTACTGGCGGCTCGGCAGGCAAGCTGAGGCCCTGGATACGATAGCCAAGATGCTTTCGCAAGGCGACGACCAACCCGCCCGCCATTTGGCCGCCGGGGACTTTTACGGCGCCGTCGAGCGGTGGCAGGACGCTACCCGGCAATTCGAAGAGGGAATGCGTCTCGCTCCCTCCCAAAAGCTGCTTTTCGAGAAACGGATCGCCGATACCCTGCTGGCTCAGGATAAGAGGACTGAAGCCGCTGCACTCGTGGATGAGATTCTCAAGCAGCAACCGCAGGATGAGGAGGCCAGGCGCATTCGCGCCGGACTGAAGCTGAAGTCGAACGACCCGCAAGCCATCGCCTCCGCCGTCTCCGAATACCAGGCGCTCCTGCGCGAAAAATCGGACGATCCAGTTCTGCATTATGATTTGGCACTCGCCTTCGTCGCCAAGGGCGACCCCGCAGCGGCGCGGTCCGAGTTTCAGGAAGCCATCCGGCGGCAGCCGTCCTACCTCCTGCCTCGCACGGCCCTGGCCGAGTTGGCCTTGAAAGCGGGCCGTCCCGACGAAAGCCTTCGCTGGTGCGACGAGGCTATCGCCATCGATCCGCTGGATAACCGCTCCAGATTGCTGAAGGCCACTGCGCTTGAAAACTTAGGCAAATACGATCAGGCCCGCAACGTGTTGAACGCCGTCCTTCAGTCAGTGCCCGATAACCTCGAAGCCCTGCTCCAACTGAGCCTCTTGGAGATCAACCGGCATGACTACAAGGCCGCCGAAGCCGCTCTCGCTCGCTTGCAGCGGATCAGCCCCGCCGACGCCGCGCGTGGCACGGCAGCCATGTTGGCTGCGGAGGGACAGGTGGACAAAGCCATCGATCTCCTGCGCAGGGTCCTTGTTTCCGACCAGGCGCTGCTTCACAATCTGGTGGGCGGGTTAGCACTGCAAGGCCGTAAGTATGATGTGGCGATTCGGGAGTTTCAAGCCTTGGCGGCGTCCAATTCGCATTCCGCCGAGCCGTACATGCAATTGGCTGAGGCCTATCGTCTAAGGGGAGATTGGTCCAACTCGATAGCAACCCTGGAACGCGCGCAAAAGGCCCTGCCGGGGGACGCCGGGCTCACGCTGTTGCTCGCCTCGAGTTTCGAAGCCACCGGAAAGTTGGATCTCGCTATCGAGCAGTACCGCCGGGCGCTCAAGCTCCGGCCGGAAGATCCTGGCATCATGAACAATATCGCCTATCTGAGCGTCGAAACCAAAGGCGATCTGGACGAGGCTTTGCGCCTAGCCCAACGCGCCGTCCAGAAAGCGCCGAATCAGCCCAATTTCGCCGACACGCTGGGATGGGTCTACTTGAACAAAAAGATGGCCGACAGCGCCCTTCAGGTCTTCCACAATCTGGCCAAGAAGCAACCCGACGATCCAACGTTTCAGTATCACCTTGGCGCGGCGCTCTTCGAAAAAGGTGACAAGACGCAGGCCCGCGCGGTGTTACAGGCGGCCCTGTCAAAGAATCCTTCGCAGCAACAGGCGGTCAAAATACGAGAGTTGCTGGCCAAGATCGGATAGTGGTGCCGCCGCCCTCGAAATCTTTGCACTGAGGTCAGACCGGTCATAGGCCGTCTGGTACTCTCTATGCGTCACTTTTCCCTTGGGTGCGCACGGTTTTTGATCTATTCTGTGATCTGATACGGAGTGTTGCCCTGTGGTGCCGGTGTCTAATCCCGCTTTGCTCGACAAGTCGTTGGCCTGGAGCTATCCCGGCTCCCCGCTGCGTATCCTGCTGAGCCTTCGCGTGATTGAGGGGCTGCGGACACAGATTGCCACCGCGCGAGGGTTGACCCAAGCCGTGGCGGGTTCGGGCAAGGTCCGGGCAATTAGCGGTGCGCTCATTGGGCTTAGGAAGTCCAGGCCGGGCGTCACGAACATTGTCGACTTCGTCCCCGCGCCCGGCGATCCCAACAGTTCGCAATTGAATCTTCCATCGGTGTGGCTGGACGAGGTCTCGGCGAGATGTCCCTGGCAATACAAAGTTGTGGGTTACTATCGCGTCAGCACGGATGATACGGTTGGGCTCGACGCCCAGGATCAGGCGTTGATCCGGCAGCGCTTTGACGATCCTTCCAGCGCGGTCCTCGTCATTGGCTCCGGAAGCCCTCGCAGCATGGCTGGATTCTTCTGCTGGAATGACGGCGCCGTAGCTGACTCCAGCCTGACGTTCCCGTTCTCTGCGAGCGAGCTTGCTTCCGAGGGCTGGCCCATTGGCTACGGATTGCTTCAGGAGCGGCTGGCTGGCTTGGCTTCGCCAGTTACCGGCTTGGCCGCGCGCTGTGCTCGTCTGGTCAGGCGATCGGCCGGTTTGGTAGCGCGGTCGGCTGGTCAATCCGCACGATCCGCCGGCCAGATGGCGCGATCGGTCGTGTCGTCGAAAGCCGCCTTGCTGGCACTGATCTTGCTGCTCGCGCTTGGGGGCGGTTTCGTGCTGCTGCGGCTTGCCCCGAACATGCGCGCCACGGCCCCGCCCGACGTAGCTCTGCACGTGGAGCGAACAGGCCAGAGCTTCGTGTTGAGCTGGGATCCGTCCGCTGCGAAAATCGCCGCGGCCAAGGGTGCTAACCTCGAAATTCGCGAAGACGGCAAGCAGCCCACGGTGCTGCTGCTGGCCTTAACGGCCGATCAGTTACACGCCGGCCGAGTCACCTACGGGTCGCTTCCTTATAGCGAGAAGGCGCAGTTTCGGCTGCGGCTCGCCGAAACCTCCAGCGCGGCGCCGCCGGAGCCATCCACGGCCGCTATTTCTCCCGTCGCTGGCGTGGCCGCTGGAAAGGCAGCCCCGCCCGTCCGTCCGGCTGCCTTGGTCAGAACGGACTCGCGGGGGGCCGCCCCGCCAAACCATCGGCAGGCCGCGCTCGTGATACCGCCTTCCAAACGCCCTGCGCTCGCGCCGGATCGCGTGGCGCGGGCCTCAGCGCCTCCCGATTTCCAGCTCACCGTGGCTTCTCCCGCCGCCATGCCAGAACCGCCTTCCATCGGCCGCCTCCTGATGCCGCCGAGCACGGTGCCGTTTGTGCTGGCTGGCTCGCTACCCCGCGATAGACCCGCGCCCCCTAGAACTGTCGCTTGGGTGCAGCAACCTGCGGTTCCTTCTTGGTCCGCCGCCATCGCAGCATCCGTCCCGGGCTTGCTGACCATTACCTCGGAGCCGAGCGGCGCGTCCGTCGACATCAACCAAACAAGGGCGGGCTCCACTCCCATCGCCCTGCAAATTTCCCCAGTGGGTCTGGGGTTCACGGTAACTGTGGGTAAGGCTGGATTCGCAACAGCCATCGTCCAGAGCGTGGCCATGGATAAGCCCTATTCGTTGCACGCGCGGCTGAGGCCACAATGAGAATCTGGCATCATCAGGCAATTTTGTCCAAACGAGGAATGCTATGAGGGATTTCGTTTTGCTCGCTGCTGTTTGCGTCGTGGTCGTCATCGGAGTCGGTTGGTTCTTGCTGCCCGGTACCCCGGCTGATCTCTTTCGTTCGCGGGTGGAGGTGCAACCGCAAACGCCGGATGTGCCTCTGCCGCCGCCTGTCGCCGCTCCCGCGCCGCATAAGGTGGTCCGGACCGCGCCGGTCGAACATCGCCCAGAAGTCGCGCCACCGGCGCCCGCGCCTGCTCCCGCTCCGCCAATCAAGCCGGTGGTCGCGACTTTGGTCCCGCCCGAGCCGGTGCGCGTTCCCGCGCCCTGGGAGGTCCAGCAAGGTGAAGAGAGTTCGGAGATTGTCGACACCTACGGTGTTCCTTCGCTGTCGACCGAAACGCAGGAATCCGGACATGTGTTTGAGACCTACGTTTACCGGACCGGCCGCGCCCAGTCTATGGTGCAATTGCAGGACGGCAAGGTGTCGCTAGTGTATCTCAAGGATTCGCCGCGGCTCGCCAAGCCGTAGCGCGATTCATGCCGGCGGCCGGCCCAGTTCCAGTCTTGGGCCGGTTCGTGCTGTAATTGTTTCCGGAGCCGTCTTGTTGTCTCCCCCGAAACTGACATCACCGGCCGGATGGTATGCGTGGGCTCACCCGGGCTGTGCGCTGCGAATTTTTCTCAGCCTGGATGTAGTCGATCGTTTGCAGCGCGAGATCCTGGCCAGCACAGTCCAGGACCGCGAGCTGGGCGGCTTGCTGATTGGAAGCAAACGCTCGGGCGTCACCCGGGTGTATGAGTTCGTGCCGCTGCCCGTCGATACGAATGCCGGCCAGCAGCATTACACGCTCTCGCCGAAATGGCTGAACGAAATCATTGCCAGGTGCCCGTCCGATAGCAAGGTAGTCGGTTATTACCGCACAGACCTGGAGCAACTGATTCGCCTCCGTCCGGACGATGTGGCGCTGATGAACCAGCGTTTCAAGGATCCTTCCTGCGTTTGTCTTGTGATTGCGCCGGCGAAAGGCGCGCAGATGAACGCGGGGTTTTTCTGCTGGCAGGGCGCCTCGCTTCCCGTAAATCCCAGCTTGACCTTTCCGTTGTCTGCCGTCGGCCTGGCCTCCAACGGATGGCCCCTTGAGACTCAGGAACCTTTCAGCGAGCGCGCGAGCCATTTCTTTTCGGACGTCTTCGCACCTGCCTTGCGCGGTGCCGACGCGAAAGCCGTGGCCCGGATCTCGCTTGTGCTCACAACCTCGGCCCTGCTGGTGGCTCTGGTAGTGAGCCGTTTCGGCGGATCGAGCAGTGCTCCTCCGACCTTGGGGTTGCAGGTCAACGGTGATGGCACCCACTTCCTCCTCTCCTGGAACCCCGAGTCCCGCCCGGTGAAGAATGCCAAGGAGGCCAGCCTTTTGATCTGGGACTCCAGCCGCGCGGACTCCGATGGCAATTCCGAGCCGCTGCATCTGCCGCTGACTGTGGCCAAGCTGCGCTCCGGCGAGATGACCTACACGTCCTTTTCGCCCTCCGAAAGAGTCCGTTTCCGCCTGGATGTCACCGAGACGTCAGGCTACCTCAGAAGCGAAGCGGTGGCTTGCCTCACACCGGTCGAGGCGCTCAAACAGGAGCAGCCTCCCCAGGCGCCGCCGGCGCGAGTCCGCCAGCCGGCCGTGAAAACAACGCCGAAAGCAGTGCGTCCCGTGGTTGCGGCGGTAACTCCGCCGGTGCCCGCCAGCAAGGCTGCGCCGCCAACCATCGTCGAGAGTCCCAGGACTCCCGCCCGGATCATCATTCCAGTGCCTCTGCCCGATGCTCCCAGGTCCGTTGCTCGCGCTCCGGCGAATCCCCCGCCGGAACAACCGCCGGCCCTTTCTGCAACCGTTGACACGCCGGCGGAAAGCTTCGCTCCGACAACTCGCGCACCTGCGTCTAGCATTTCATCTGTGCCGGGAATGGTCACCATCACCTCCGAGCCGAGTGGCGCCGAGGTTCAGATCAATGCGGTTCCAGCCGGGCTCACTCCGATCACGCTGCAGATTTCTCCGGTGGGTCTGGGGTTCACGGTGACCGTCAGCAAAGCCGGCTACATGAAATGGAGCCTGCAGACTTTCGCCACGGACAAACCTTATTCGCTGCACGCGCAACTGAAGCAAAGTCTCCGCTAGCCCACGGCTATCCGGCTCAATGGTCGGACGCCGGCAGTTGCAGTTGCAGATTGAGCTCTCGATTCCGCCGAATGGTTGCGTCGCGGTCGACTGCGTCGAGCGCCACGCGTCGATGCCGGCCATCCGGTTCTACGTAGTGCACGACGTCGTCCTGCACGGCCACCGCGACAGCGGAGCGAACCGAGCCGTCTTTGAGTACGATGACAAACGCCGCCGACTCGTCCTCGCGCGGCGGCGGTGCGTTCGAGGGCGCGCGGATGTACTCGTGAACCTCCAGCCGGGGCGCTTCGCTCACCAGTTGGGGGACCACCACGTATTGGGGAGACGGCTGCTGGACAATCACCACAGTCGGAGCCGGCGCCGGCGCCACCGGGTAATCATAGCCGTAATCGCCGAAGTACAGCGGGTAAGCAAATGGGGCGGAACGGAAGAACCCGGGACGCGGGCCGGTTCGAAACCCGGCGCCCGGCGTGCCTAGCGGCGGAATCGGCCTCACCGGAGGAAGACCGTTGTTGTTGCGCTGCGCCATTACGCTCGGCGCGATCAACAAAATGAGGCCGAGATAATGCGTCTTCACCATCTCAGCATAACGCCGCGCGAGGATTCGCGTCAAAGCCGCGGCCAGCGCGAGTGAGAGTGCGTGCGAGCGGAATTCGGCCGGTCCTAGGGGCTGATCCAGCGTCGTCGAATTGCTATTTCCAAAGAGTGCTAACCTGGCGGGTCGTCTGGCGAGGCCTCCAGGGCTTCCCAATACTTCTCCATGGCGATGCGGACCAATTGCGCGCGGGAATGCGCGCCGGTTTTCCGGAAGAGCTGTTGCACCAGAGCTTTTACCAGAGGCTCGGAGATGCCCAGCTCAAAAGCGATCTCTTTGTTGCTTTGTCCGGCGAACACGTCGCGGAGAACCTGCCGTTCGCGCGCCGTGAACCGATGAATCACTTCCGGCCCGGCCTCGGGCGGCGTTGCGCCGGCGTTCGGGGCCTGCTGAGCGGCGGGGGCCTGTTCGGGAGCGGCCAGCGCGCGGATTCTTTCAATCAAAAGAGGCGGCCGCTCGTGCTTCAGAAAAATGCCCGAGTGACCCTTCTGCAACAGCCGGGCTGCCTCCAGCTTGCTGATTCCCGCGGTAACCACCAGAACCTTACCCGAGAAGCCGGCTGCGCGGGCCATGGGCAGGAATGCGCCGCCCTGGTGGGTCCCCAGGTTGATGTCCAGCAGCACCACATCCACCGGCGTCCGCTTCACGATCTCGACTCCTTCGTCGACCGTGGCGGCTTCTCCGGCCACCCGAAAATCGGGCTGCGCCGCGAGCAGGCGCGCGATTCCTTCCCGCACCAGCGCGTGGTCGTCAATCAACAGAATTCGAATCGGATTGGGCACGTACAAGCTCGCTCGAAAGGACGCTGGGAAGCTCGATAACGAAGCGCGTTTCGCCGCCACGCCGCGTATGGTGCAGCTCGCCCCCAAAGGTGCGGATGATGGCGCGTGACACAAACAGCCCCAGGCCGGTCGATTCGGCGCCCGCCTGAAAGGGTTGAAAGAGCAGTTCGGGCGATGCGACGCCGGGCCCGTTGTCGGAAAAGCTCACCACCGTGAGTTCGCCCAACGGGTAAGCCGCGATCCGGAGGCGCGCGCGCGACGTTCCGGAAAGCGCCCGGCAACTGTTCTGCGCCAGATTCAGGAATACCTGCAAGAGGCCGGAATGATGGGCGCGCACGGCGGGCAGCTTTCCGCCAACCTCCCACTCCAGTTCGACGCCGGCTTCCTCCAGCGCTGGCTCGATGACCAGCCGCAACTCCTGCAGCAATTCGACAACGTCCACTCCTTCCAGATTCTCTTCGTCGCGTTCATCCAACTCTTCGGACGAGAGCTTCAGGAGGCTATCGAGTATCTTGCCGAGCGCTTCATAATCCGGATTGCCGGCCATACCCGGAACATCGCGCAGATTGTGGTGCAGCACCCCGGCGCCTCCCGTCAGGTTTCGGATTTCGTGCGAGACCGCGCTGGCAATGATTCGCGAGCTGCTCAAGAGCTGGCGCAAGCCGCTTTCCTCGCGGTCGCGAAGCCGTTCGGTCACGTCGGACACGATAGCAGCCAGCCTCGGCGCGGACGGGTCGCCGTAGCTGGAGACCCAGATCATCGAATAAAAGGGTTCGCCGCCACGCCGCCGGCCGCTGGCCTCGACCTCGGTGCCGAGCATGCGCACTCCTCCCTTCGATTTTAAGAGACGGCCCAGCACAGGTATGTAGTTCTCCACTTTCTCGCCTTCCGGCGAGCCCTGTACGAATCCCAGCAGACGCCGAGCCGCCTGGTTGGCCATCGAAATGGTGCCGTCCGAATCAACTGTCAGGACCGCAGCCGGACTGCCCTCGACCAAAGTGCGCGCTTGCTGTTCGGCGTCGGAGCGGGCTTGAGCCTCCTCTTGGATTTTTCGCGCCAGCGCCAGCGCCATTCTGCGGTTGCGCACCAGTTCCCCCGCAAAAAGCGTTCCTCCCGCGAACGCCACCGAACTCAACGCCAGCCGGAGCGGCGCGTGCTCGTCCCAATGCTGCGGAAAATACTGTTCGCGCGCCGCCGCCGTACCGATTGCCACCAGGAAGCTTGCCCAGCGAGGCAGATACGCTGCCGCTACAAACAGCGGAAGAAAAAAGAAACCGGCCAACGGAAAATTCGAGCCGATGCGGGGCTCGAAGAGCGTCACCAGCGCGATCGTAGCCAGGCAGATGGCCAGGATCAGCCCGCGCTCGATGGGAGAAACCGGATCTGTGAGATTGATCGCCACGAGAAGTCTTACGAAGCTACACTAGCAATATCGCTTTGTCGCGAGCAATCGGCCCAATCGGCGCCCCGGGAAAATTTCGGAGCTCGACGCAGTCGCGTTACGGTTCTAGGCCCGGCTGGCGGCTGGCGCCGGTTGGCAGGGCGTCGGCGACCGAAACCACGCTGATCTCGTCGCCACAATGCAACAGCGGGAATTCCGGATCGCTCGATTGCCGGATGAGGCGCGACTTCCCGCAGTCACAAGCCAGCCGTCCCTTCACGCACGCCGCGCTCTCCGCAAACGTATAAAATGTTCCGCGGTAGGATAACGTAAGTATCAGGCTGGAACGCTCATTGTCCCTCACGCCTGGAAGCCTATCATCCAGCCAGCCGCCCTGGGAATCACCCATCCAGGCCACGGGCTTCTAGTACTGACGGGAGGCGGCCTCGGTACTGTCCGCCCATGCCCGCCAAGTCTCTCCTGAAAGCACGCGCAACGGAACGCCACGGCAGCGCTCTTTATCCGCCACGAGGAGGCCGCGGAGGCCCGTGCACTCAGCGAAACGGAACGTCTACAACGGTCTTGGTCGCCACAGGTGCGCCCTTCACAAACGCCGGCCGGAAGCGCCACTGGAGGACCGCTTGGCGGATAGGCTGCTCCAGACCGTAGGGTATGGGCGCCACGGGCTCCATCAACTCCGGCACTCCGTTCGAGTCCACATAGATGGTGACCAGCACCCTGGCGTGGAAACCGGCGCTCCTGGCCGCAGCGGTATAACTGGCGGGGACGATCTGCGTTGGCAACGGTGGCGTGTCCGGATGCGCAACCAGATTGGCCTTGGGGTCGCGTTCCGGAGTGGGCGCGACTGCGTCTACCAATGACTGAAGCCAAGCCGGCCAGCGATAGGCTTCCGCCGGCTTGGAACTCGACGAGGCCGAGGGGGCCGCAGGGTGCGGGACAATCTCAGACGGCCCAAACAACTTCCACCCGCTTGCATAATACGAGACCAGAGCAATAATCACGAACCCGATCAGGTAGTCCAAAATGTCGCCGAAGCCGGCCCGAATCCTGGTCGGGGCGTCATCGCCCAGCGTGCTGATATGGACTGTGACGGCACTGGAGCCAGGAAGGCCACCGGTGGGTAGAATTCCCGCATCGTCGGGCCGTGTCGCGGCACTAGTCTTGCGGCGGCGCCCGAAGAAAAGCAGGTTGCGCAACCATTCCACCAGCATTCCTCAATATTACGCTCAAAAGCCGGGGACTGAACGGGGAAGTAGTACTAGAACTCCCACTGGAAAACCGGGGGTCTGACCGCGGGAGCGCTACCAGCGATAGCCTATCGAGCCGGTGACGATAATATCGTTTAGCCAGCCCGTCAGGCTGGTGCCGGGAGCGGCCGCGATCACCTTGTGCGGCGCCGGGCTGATATAGTCGCGGACTTCGGCGCGAAATTGCCAGGATTTGCGGAAGTTGGCCTTTACTCCGGCGCCCACATCGCCGGCCGGCAGCGTCTCCCGGGTGTTGGTCAGAGCGGCGAATTTTCCCAGCGGCTGGCTGGCGGACTCGGCCCCGGTCCCCGTTAGAAACTCCATGCCGGCGCCGAAAGCAATAAACGGGCGCACAGTGGACTCGCGGGGGCGGAAGTGGTACAGGAAATCGCCGTTGATGAGGTTATTGTGGCCTGCGAAGTGAACCGAGGTGCCGCCCGACTCCAGCTTCAGATCGCTTTGGCGGTAAAGATAGCGCACCTCACCGCCCCAACGGTTGTACATTTCCTCGCCAAGGTAAGCCCCCAGCGCGTAGCTGTTGCTTAGACCGGTGTTGGCGCTTCCGGACGGGCTGGTCACGGTAAGACTCGGCGCATACCCAAAGCCCCCGATGGCTCCGGCGTACCACTCCTGACCGGACGCGGCTGCCGCGAGCGGACCCAACAGGGCCGCATATATATAGATTCTCTTGAAGCGCTTCACTGTACCCCCAATTTTAATCATGGATTCACCACGCGTACCATAAACGTCTTGGATGTCGTGTTCTGCTGAATATTCAATGCGACTTGCGATCCGCTCGGAATGGAGTGCGGAACGACGGCGTTAATCTGGTAAATACCCACCATGCCGGGCACCAGACCGGCGGCCTGAACATCCAGCGCAGCGCTGCCCAACGTCACGGTAGGGAGAGCCAGCGCTGCTTCGATCGGATCGGAAGGCGCGGCCGCGCCGGAAACCGCAGCGGGCGAGGTCTGGCCCAGTCCCGTGGCGATAATGAACAGCGTATCGTCGGGATGGATGGGGTTGGTGAAATCCACCAACTGGTTGTTGATCGCGCGATAGATCAGCGGAAGACCGGAAAAATCGCCCGCCTGCCCGCTTTGAAAAACCGCCACGGCGGTGGCAGGCGCGGTGAAGTGGAAGGCAGCGCTCTTGCCGCCGGGCGCGTCGATCACCAGGTTCGCGGCGCCGGTCACCTCGTAGGGCAGTTGCGCGTCAATTTGGTCGGATGACACCTGAATCAGCGGGAGGGCGACGTTATTCGCGGTGGCGCAAATCTCTCCCAGCGCCTTCGGCAGCGGCAGGCCTTGTGCGGAGTCGGTGGTGGGCGCCAGACCCGATCCTGTGATGGTGATCAGCGAGCCCGGGGCCACAGTGCCGCCGTCGGCGGAATTGACCAGCCTGCGGATGATGGGAACAGGCAGCGGCTGATCGAAGCCGGCAGGAAGCTCGGTGAATCCGGATATCGACAGGTAGAGGACGCCGCCGTTGTTGGATGGCGCCATGGTCTGCAGGAACGGGAGGATGGTTTGTCCGATTTGTCCCACCGCCGGCGTGGCGAGGATGCCCTTCGCCTCGGGCGCCTCGATGGATCGAATGTGCCGGAGGGCGGACGCGGTGGACACACGTTCCACGACGCCGGGCGCGGGCGGAGAATCCGCATTGACGGTGACGAAGGTGTTGCCGGAGATCAGGATGCTCGAAGCCGCCGAGGTGTTCGGCAGCCCGCCGATCGGAACCAGGGAGCGATTGAAAAGCTGCCCGCCGGCCATGAAAAAGTCGTCAGAGATCGCGGCGTAGGCTCCCGCCAGCGAGGTGAGGTCCTTGCGCGAAGCTTCGAATGCTCCATAGGTGTCGTCGTAGAGCAGCACCGTGCCATTGGACATGGCGGTGAAAATGGAATTTCCCGAGGGCGAGGCCGCCAGGATGGAGTCCGGCGGCACATTGTTGATATAGATCCCCAGCGTATCGAGCTGGGTGGCCACGCGGTTCGCGAAATCGATCTGATCGATCAGGCCCGCCGGTGCGCCTGCGTTGCGAACTATAGCAAACATCGTCGAATTCGAGACCGCAATCGAGTGGGGATAGTGCCCGCCTGGAAAGACGATCGGCTGCGACGGCTGAAGCGTGTCCAGATCGTAGACGTTGGCGATCTGGGAATTGTCGTTGCCCACAATCATGAAGTGGCCGTCGCGCGTGAAGGCCATCTTGGTGGGCGTGTTGCCGGTGCGCAAGCTAGCCAAGGGCCCGAACGTCCTGCCATCCATGACGAGCACCTGATTGCGATCCTGGCGCAAGGCATACACGCGCCCGCGGGATGGATCGGCTGCCAGGTCCACGATTGTTCCAGGCAGATTATGGATCAGGCCGCGCTGATCGGGGTCTTTGGTATTGATCAAAAGCCGGACGGTGTTCGGAATCCCGATGGATCCGTCGGATTGAATCGTGACCGGCACCACCGCCGTCCCGGTCAGGGTGTGGAAGGCGGTGGGATCGACATGGATCGCAATCTGAGCGGGCGTAGTTCCCGATAGCTGGCTGAATGTAACTCCCTTGGTGCCGGTGGGAACCGAGAGCGTGAAGTCCGTATGGCCGCCGCTCAGATCGGCTACATTCAGAGTCCCAGCGATCGAGCTATTGTCGCAACTGGTGGCCTGGAACAACACCTGTTCTTCCCGGGTCGAGACGCGGTGCGCCGAAGCGAGCGAGCCAACCGGAAGAACCGTGACGCCGCTGTCAGAGATGGCGTAAAGCGTATTCAAGTCGCTGCTCAAGACCGACCTTCCACCCAAGTTCTCGGGCAATTGAATGCGCTCCCGCACGGTCAGGTTGTCGGAATCCAGCACGTGCAGCACGGGTGGATCGCCGGGCCCGCCGGTGGGAACCTGCGCGTAAATCAGGTTGCGCGAGTAGTCCCAGGCATGACCGCCGAGGTTGAGCACGCCGGTAGGATAAGGAAACTGGGCCACTAGACCGTATTGACTCAACAGCGACCAGCCGGCCAGAACAGCGGAGCCATCGAAGTTGGCGCTAACCACGCGCGGTCCGAGCGCGGGGGCAGACGTGATGGAGATCGCGCTGATGAAACCGGACGGGATGTTGTAACTCAACAGCAACTGATTGCCTGGAGTGGCGGGCGTTGTTCCCGTGGCGGCCTGCGGCTGAGTGCCTTGGGCGAGGACGAAAATGGTCTGGCCGTCGCCGGAGACTCCGCTCGAGGCCTGGAGAATTTGAGGGGGAAAATCTGCGAACGGCACCGGCAGCGCCGTCGACGTCACCGTCACCTGCGGATTGGGAAGCTGCACGAAGCTGGCGGACTGCGGATCCACCAGAAAGATGGCCGAGCTGGTCAGCAACAGCGCCTGGCTTCCAGCGCCGAACTCCACGGCTAGAGGAACCCGCGGAGTGGTGGTTGCCGTCGCAGGCTGGGGAATGGGAAAGACGGTCCGCAGGTTGGCTTGGAGATCAAGGATGGTGAGCTGAGGCGTGGCGCTGCTGGTGAGCGATGTGCATGGTCCCGGGGTTGTGGCCGGGCAGTCAGCGTAATTTGTCACCAGCAGATACCGGCCGTCCGGCGAGAGTGCCAGGGAGCCCGATTCGCCCACCGTGGTCATGGAAATCGGCGTGCGCAGCGTGTTGTCGGTGGTAGACATCACGTCGATCCGCCGGCCGGCGAAATTCGCGATGTAAAGCCGGCTGCGCTGCTCGTCGAGCGCAATGTCGGATGCGTGCCCGCCGATCACCACGACCGTGCCGAAGGTAGCGGCAGCGGCTGGTAGGGACAGCAGGACTGGCAAGACGGTGACGAAGCCGGCTCGCATTTTTTTAAGAGCGATCTTTCGAAACAGCTCGGGTATCATAAAAATCCGCTATGGGTTAATCACGTTCACCATAAAAGTGGTGGGAGCGTCGCCTTGCTGCACCACCAGTGGTATCTGTGAGCCGGCCTGGATGTCATGCGGCACCACTGCGTTGATCTGATAGACTCCCACCAAACCAGGGACCAGCCCCGCGAAGGTCACCTGGAGGGAGGTCCCGTCCAACGCTACGCTGGGGACCGCCAGGCTACTCTCCAGTGGATCCGAGGGCGCCGCATCGCCTGAAACAGCCGCGGGCGAGGTCTGGCCCAGGCCAATAGCCAGAATCTGGAGCGTGTCGTCGGGATGGATCGGGTTGGTCGAGTCCACCGGGGCGCGGTTTGACGCGCGATAGATCATGGGCCTCGCGGGATCTCCCGACTGCTCGAGCACCGCCAGCGCCGCCGGAAGAGCGGTAAAACTGAAAGGCGCGCTAGCGCCGCCGGGTCCCGTGATGACCAGATTGGCAGCTCCGGACACTTCGTAGGGCAACTGCGCGTCAATGCGATTGGAAGACACGTGAATCAGCGGGATCGCGACATGGTTGACGGTCGCGCACACCTCGGCCAAAGCGGCCGGCAGCGGCATGCCCGGCGCGCTCGCCGAAGCGCTTGACAATCCCGATCCTGAGATGGTGATGAGCGATCCCGGCGCGATCGAGCCGCCATTGGCTGAGTTCCCGACGGACACCACGAGAGGCATTGGCGCGGGCTGATCGAAACCGGGAGGCAGCTCCGTGAAGCCGGAAACCGAAAGATACAACACCGAGCCGGCGCTGGTGGTGGCCGTGGTCTGAAGGAATGTCGGGATGGTTTGGCCGATCTGCCCGACTTGTGGCGTGGTCAACATGGCCTTGGTCACCGGGGCCTCAACGGTCCGGGTTGGGCGTACCGCGGGGCTCAACAACGACACCCGGTTCGCCAGGCCCGGCGCGGCGGGCGCAGTTGCGTTGACGGTGAGGGCGTCGGTACCGGAGATCAGAACACTGGAAGTCGCGGTGGCCGTGTTTAAGGTTCCAGTCGGAAGCATGGAGCGGTCGAATAATATTCCGCCGGCGAAGAAGAGATCGTCGGAGACCGCCGAATAGGATCCGCCCAACCCGGCCAGGTCCTTGCGCGAAGCCTCGAAGGCTTGATAGGTGTCATCGAAAAGCAGCACCGTGCCGTCCGACATTGGGATGAAAATCGAGCCGCCGGAGGGCGAGATCGTCATGACGGAATCTATTGGGACGCTGTTGACGTAAATCCCCAGGCTGCACGGTGGCTTCGCCCTGCGATTACCGAAATCGATTTGATCGATTACGCCGGGGAAGGCGAGTGTATTACCCTGTTGACCGGCATCGCTGATGCAGCCAGGAGGTGCGAGGCCGAAGCCAGGCGAACCGCCGTTGCGAGTAACGGCGAAGATTGCCGAATTCGACGCTGCGAAATCGCGTGGGTAGTGTCCTCGCGGAAAGACGATGAACGGCGTGGGCTGAAGCGCGTCCAGATCGAACACGTTTGCGATCTGAGAATGATCGTTGCCCACGATCATGTAGCGGCTGTCCCGGGTGAACGTCATCTTGGTGGGCGTGTTGCCGGTGCGCAACTCTGCCAGCACGTTGAAGCTCACGTCATCCATCACGATCACTTCATTTTGATCCTGCCGCAGCGCATAGATTCGGCCCCGGAATGGATCGGCCGTGAAGTCGACGATTTTGCCCGGCAGGCTATGGATGATGCCGCGCTGGTCAGGCTCGGCGGTGTTGATCAGAAGGCGGACCGGGCTCGGAATTCCAACCGACCCGCTGGACAGTATAGTGAGCGGAATCACCGTAGTTCCGGTCTGGGCGCGGAACGAATTGGGATCCACTGAGATGGTGACGTTTGCCGGAGTCGTACCAAAGACCTGGCTGACCGCGACGCCGCCGACGGTCGGCGCCACGAGTTCAAAATCGACTCTGCCTCCGCCCAAGTCAACGATATGAAGGGTCTGCTTGATGGTGCCGCTGGTGCAGCCGTTGGCCTGGAACAGCAGTTGTTCCTCCTGCGCCGCCACGCGGTGCGCTGTGGCGAGCGAGCCGACAGGCAGGACCGTGACGCCATCATCCGAGATCGCGTACAGCGTGTTCATGTCGGTGCTGAAAACGGAACGGCCGGCGAGATTCTGAGGCAATAAGATGCGCTCGCGCACGGTCAGGTTGTCCGTATCGAGGATGTGCAGTGTCGGTGGATCCGAGGAGCCCGCCGCCGGAACCTGCGCATAAATGAAGTTTCTCGAAAAATCCCAGGCGTGCCCGCCGATGTTGAGCGAGCCAGTGGGATAGGGGAGCTCGGCCATCAGAATATCCTGCTGATTCAGCAGCGCCCAACCTGCCAGCACGCCAGAGCCGTCCTGGTTGGCGCTTACGACTCGCGGGCCGGTTGCTGGCGCTGATGTGAACACGTCCGCACTGACAGTGGCCGCTCCGACTGTGTAGCGGAAGAGCACTTGATTGCCAGGGACCGCAGGGGTGGTCGCAGTGGCGGCTTGCGGTAACGCCCCCTGCGCAAGAACAAAAATCGTCTGGCCGTCGCCGGAAACGCCCGCCGATGCCTGGAGAATCTGTGGTGGGAAAGTTGCGAACGGTACGGGTAGTGGGAGCCCGACAGGATCGACGGGCTGAAGAACCTGAGTCGGTATCGGGCTGAAAGTCAGAGCTACCGGATCAAACAGGAAGAATGTATTGGTGGTAACCAGGAAGGCTTGATTTCCTTTTCCGAACGCCACTGTGAATGGGATATTTGTCACCGTCCCCGGAGGCTGGGGAGGGGGCGGCGGAGTCACGCAGGGAGAGACCCCTGGCGGCGTCGGAGGGGTCGTCGGAGGAGGCACCGGCGGGACCACGCAGGTCTTCTGGCTGCCTGCATCCAGATCGATCACCGTTACCGTCGGGATAGTGCTGCCCTGCAAGAAGTCGCACGCGCCACAATTGTCATAATTGGTGACTACCAGATAACGGTTATCCGGCGAAAGCCCCAGGGACCCCGATTCGCCCTGCGTGGTCATCGGGATCGGCGAGCGCAGCGTATTGTCGGCCGTCGACATCCGATCGATGCGCCGGCCGGCGAAATTCGCGATGTACAGCAGCCCGCGCCGCTCATCCAGCGCCAGGTCGGCAGCGTGCCCGCCGATCACCACTGGGGTTCCGAAAGTGGCCGCGGCCACTTGAACACAGCTCACAACAACCGACAAAGCAGCTAAGCCGACTGCTCGCATGTTTCTCCCTATGGATTTGGCCGTGAGACCTATCACAACAATAGATCAATTCGCGAGAAATTAAAACCCAGGTAGTACTACCCGGAATGCCCCGCTAGTGTCGAGTTATCAGTACGATATAGTCTAGTTTAGTCCTATGCGAGCTGGCCTGGGGAGGCGTCTCGAAATCCTGAAGGCCTCACCGGACACGTCCTGGGAAGAGATCAGCGCGCTTACCGAACGAGCCTAACCGGCGGCCCCGGGGGCTCTAGCTGTGGGGACATTGACGGTGGGCGGCGCCTGATGACCTCGACGGCTTCCTCGCAAGGGGTGCATGGCGAGATGCCACTAGTACTAGATCGGGCTCTCTAGGAGCAAGCTAGCCGTTTTTCCCACGAGCCTTTCCCCTTGATGGGAGTAAGGACAAACCGCATCGATCGTTGGGGACCGAAGCGGCCCGATGGGTTTATTCGATCAGCGCCGTCTCGGTGACGGTAATCGGAGCGCTGGTGCCGGTCAGAATCACAGTGGGTCCTCCTCCGAGCTGGAGCGCGCCGGTGATGATTCGAAGCGGACCGCCGATTTTACCGCCGCCCTGCAGATTGAGCCACGCGCCACGAGGCTGATAGAGATAGCCATTGAGGTTCGTGTTTGGTGTAGCGAAGAGGTTCATTTGCGGCGAGTCGGGATTGTTCAAAGAATTCTTGCACGGATTATTGATATTTGCCGGTAGACCTGGAACTTCATTGGTGGTGGAGCCTGGGCACGGACTCGATACGATGCTGCCGTCCGTGGGGCTATAGAGGACCGTGGAATTGGCCCGATCCTGCCAGAACAGGAAGTCGTGGTAGTTTGCCACGCTCGGCGGTAGAGTAGTGGGATCGGGGTTCAGTCCGTACAGCGTCATGCTGGTGTTGCTGTTGTTGCCGCCCTTAAAGGTGAATCCGCCCTGGCCATACTGGAAACTCAGCTGGGCGAAATTTGGAATGGCTGCAGTCAGCATGGTTGCTATCGTGTTGCTGCCGTCCCAGTTGTAGTTACCGCTCGTGTAGAGGAGCAGTTCACCTTGGGTGCTCTGCGTGTTGCCTTTATTTTGATCGTTGATGGTAGTTCCATTGTCGACAACAAACTCAGGGTTGTTGTTGGTAGTTCCGGCGAATACGTACATGCCGGACCCGAAGGTGATGGTCTGGTTCCCGGCGCTGGTCGTAAAGCCGCCGGCAAAAACGTAGTTACCGAACCCACTTCCGTTACCGAACGTGGTTGTCTTGTCCCCGAAAACAAGCTGAGCCCCAGTGCCCGTGTTGTCCTTGCTGCTCACCGAGGCATAGTAGATCCCTGGGAGGAATGACCCACCTCCGACGCAGTTGGAAGGCACGTTCTTTACTGTCAGAGTACCGCCGGGAACCGGGCAGACGTTATTCGGGTTCGTGACGGGAGGCTGAGTTTTCGTACTACTGGTCGGTAAGGTGGTCGGGTCCTGGAAGGTGTTTCCGTCGGGGCGGTTAGGCGTGGGAGGCTGCATCCAGTCCCCTTTTGTTGGCATTGACTTGTCGCAGATGTTGCCTCCGTTGCCGATACAGGCACTGTCCGGTCCGCGGAAAAGGGAGAATGGCGTGTTGGTCACTGACCCTGTGCCGCCCAGGTTCGCCGCCGCGGTACTGCTTCCGCCGGCGGTGTTGAGCTTCGAGGCCACCAGCATGCCGCCTGGCGCCTCGACAATTCCACTGCCCTGGATGTTTAAGTCGACACCCGTTCCAGGCGCGGTGTTCGTGGTACCACTGGGATCGTTCTCGCGGTTCAGCAGATCCAAGGAAGCGTTGAAGATC
>DASQHQ010000133.1:0-21137 GCA_035632015.1 Bryobacteraceae bacterium | reverse complement strand
CTACTCGTACCGCAGCGCGGTGAGCGGATCGACGCGCGCGGCTCGGCGGGCCGGGACGTAGCAGGCGGCGAGCGATACCGCGACCAGCGTCACGGCGCCGGCCGCCAGCGCGAACGGGTCGCTCGGGCTGACGTGGAACAGCAACGACCTCATCAGGCGCATCAGCAGCCAGCCGCCCGCGATTCCGATCGCCAAGCCCGCCAGCACCAGCAGCATTCCTTGCCGCTCGACCAACAGTAAGACCTGCGACGGCCGCGCGCCCAGCGCCATGCGGATTCCGATCTCGGCGGTCCTTTGCGCGACCACGTACGACATCACGCCGTACAGTCCCAACGCGGCCAGGAACAGGGCGGACGCGGCGAAGAACGCCAGCAGCACCAGCGAAAACCGCCGCTGCGCGACGTTCTGGGAAACGATCTCGGTCATGGGTTGCACCGCAAAAACCGGCTGCGCGCGGTCCACGTTAAGAATCGCGGCCTTCATCACGGCGCCGAGCGCGGCGGGATTCCCGGTGGTGCGGGCGAGCACGGTGAAGGGTGCGGGCAACCCCAGACCAATCGCGTTCGGCTGCTGGAAATAGGAGGTGTAGGCCTGCACCGGCGTGTCCTGATCGAGCCCTGCGCTGTGGACATCGGCCACCACTCCCACGATCTCGCGCCAGTTGGGCGGATCGGCGAAAGCGATTTCGAGGCGTTTGCCGAGGGGATCCTGACCGGGGAAATATCGATTGACCAGCGTCTGGTTGACGACAACGACCGGAGGCGAGCCGGCCGTGTCGCGATCCGTGATGCCCCGGCCGCGCAGCACGCGCATGCCCATGGTTTCGAAATAACCGGGCGTCACGGCGAAATAGTTGGCGAGCGGCGCCTGGCTGGGCGTAACCGGCGGGCGGCCCTCGAAGCGCATGATGAAAATCGGGTTGCCGAGCAGCGGCACATCGGTCGAGATGCCGGCGGACTTGACGCCCGGAAGAGCGGACACGCTGCGCAGAATGCCGCTGGTGAGTTGCACCAGCGACTCGGTGTGGTCCTTGTATTTGAACTGCGCGGGCGCCAGGCGCATGGTCATGACGTGTTCGGGATTGAAGCCCGCGTCGACATGCTCGATTTCGTAGAAGCTGCGCATCAACAGTCCTGCGCCCGCCAGCAAGATCAGCGCCGCCGCGACCTGCCCCACGATCAGCGAGCTGCGCAGGCGGCTGCGCGAACCGGCGCCGCGCGATCCTTCCTTGAGCAAAGAGTTGAGATCCGTGCGCGAGGCGCGCCAGGCTGGTGCGAAGCCAAACAGGATGCCGGTCGTTAGCGAGATCAGAAGCGTGAATCCGAGCGCGCGCCCATCGAGTGAGACTGCATTGATTCGGGGCAGATTGGCGGGCGTAAGAGCCAACAGGCCGCGCAGCGTCGCGTACGCCACCAACAGGCCGGCTAGTCCGCCCGCAATCGAGAGCACCAGGCTCTCGGTTAGCATCTGCGCGACCAGACGGGAACGCGCCGCGCCGAGCGAGTTGCGGATGGCGATCTCTCGCTGCCGCCGGGCCGCTTTCGCCAGCAGCAGATTGGCGACGTTGGCGCACGCAATCAGAAGCACGAACGCCACCGCGCCCACAAGGATGAGCAAACCCGGCCGCATCTGCCCGACCGTATCTTCAAGCAAGAGATTTACCGCGATATTAGCGTCTTTGTTGAATATCGGATAGACCTGTGCCAGCCGGGTTCCGATGGCTTGAAAATCGGAGCGGGCGCGCTCCAGCCCCACGCCGTCTTTCAAGCGCGCGATCACGCGCAGCCGATGATAATCCCGGCGAGCGCGATTGGGGCCGTCGAAACCGAGCGGCGCCCACATGGTGGTGAGCGGCGGATACGCGAAACCTTCCGGCATGACGCCGATGACGATGTGCGGCTTCGCGTCGAGCACCAGGCTGCGGCCGACGATGTTCGGGTCGCCGCCGAACCGCTGGCGCCACACGCCGTAGCCCAGGATCACAACGTTGTCGCGGCCGGCCTGATCCTCGTCGTCCGTAAAGACGCGCCCCAGCATCGGAGATACCTGAAGGGCATCGAAGAAGCCGCGATCGCAGATGACGCCCACGTGGCGCTCCGGCGCGCCTTCTTGCGTAGCCAGGTTAAAGGTATTGGCCTGGTAGGCGCCCATTGCGGAAAAGACCTGGTTCTGATTCCGCCAGTCGTAGTAGTTGGCTGGTGCGGCGACAAAGCGTGGGATGTTCCGGACGAGATTCGTCTCCCAGATATTGACCAGGCGGTCGGAGTGCGGGAACGGAAGCGGGCGAAGCAGGACCGCGTCCAGCACGCTGAACATGGCGCTGTTCGCTCCGATGCCCAGTGCCAGGGCTGACACTGCCGCCAGAGCGAAGCCGGGATGCTTGCGGAGGGACCTGACAGCGAAGGAGAGGTCTTGGAATGGATTCACGTGTGGAGACCTGTACGAGTTTGAGACGTTGCTGCGGGCGCGCGGTTAGGCGGCTGTTGAACTGCCCGCAGCGAGAAGAGGCTCAGCTATCTTAGAGTTCCGGGTAGAACTCGAAGAAGGCGTCCAGGGATTGCAGAAGCTGTTTGCGGATCTGGTCTTCGCCGCCTTCGATCAGATGCATGGTTACGTGCGCTTTGTTACCATTTTTTAGCGTGATTTCCGCATCCCCCACCGCTTCAATTTCATCTCCTGGGAGAAGGCGCATGCCATAGACGAGTGCCAGTTTGGCCATGCTTACATTGTAAGCGCATTGAACAGGCGGTACATCCGGAGGCAGGCGGTCGAACGGTTCATCGGGAAACATTGACGTTTGGCGGCGCAAATCGGACTGTTGGAGCTTTCTGAAACCGATTGCGGATCATCGGCGGTAAAATGTAGGAACAAGTGAGGGGCGCCTGATCGTATCTAACTCCAGGTGTCGTTTGCGAGCATGAATACGGCAGCCGAATCGAGTGAACGGGACGCTAAGAATACCGGCTCGAAGCGGGCTGAAGTTCCGCCCGAGGCGATTCGTGTTGCGCTCGACAAGATTCTGGCGAGCCCCGGCTTCATCAACGCCGACCGGCTGAGTCGCTTCCTCCGTTACGTGGCGGAAGAGACACTGAATGGGCAAACCGACAAACTCAAGGAAACTCTGCTGGGCATCGAGGTCTTCGGCCGTAAGCCAACTTACGATCCGCGGGTTGACGCCGTTGTTCGAACCGAGGCGGTGAAGCTGCGGGCGCGGATGCGCGACTACTACGACGCGGATGGCCGCGAGGATGCGGTAATCATCGATCTGCCCAAGGGCGGCTACGTTCCGGTTTTCCGGCATCGCGAGAAACATCCGGATCCTGTGGCCGCGGCCGGCCCGGTCCCCGAGACGCACTCACGGCACGGATGGAAGCCGGCCCTGGCAGGCGCGCTGATTATTGCGGTGTTGGCCGTTTCAATTTACTTCACCTCGCGAGGCCGCACGCAGGCGGCGGTGGGGCGCGCTCCGGAAGTTGCGTCCATCGCGGTGCTCCCATTCGCCGATTTGAGCCCGGATCGCGACCAGGAGTATTTCTGCGACGGCATGACCGAGGAGATCATCGACGCCCTGGCCAGGGTGAATGGGTTTCGCGTGGTGGCGCGCACGTCGTCTTTCGCCTTCAAAGGCAAGCAGCAGGACATCCGCGAGATCGGCAAGAAATTGAACGTTGCGACGGTGCTCGAGGGCAGCGTCCGCAAGGACGGCAACCGGCTGCGCGTCACGGCGCAGTTGAATAGCGTGGCGGATGGCTATCACTTGTGGTCGGAAACGTACGAGCGCGAGTTGAAGGACGTGTTCACGGTGCAGGACGAAATCTCGAAAGCCATCGTGAACACGCTGCAGTTGAAGCTGGCGAGTCCCGTGCGGCAAGCCAAGCCGCCTTCGGAGAACGTCGAAGCCTACGATTTGTATCTGCAAGGCCGCTATCATTGGGGCCGCTGGCGAACCGAGGGCGCCGAGCAAGCGCTGCGATTCTTCGAGCAAGCGACGCAGAAGGACCCGAAATATGCGGCGGCCTATGCCGGCATCGCCGATTCCTACGCCTGGCTCGGATTCTTCGGCACTTTGCCGCCGAATGATGCCATGCCCAAAGCTCGCGCCGCGGCCGAGCAGGCCTTGGCGCTGGATGATTCGCTGGCCGAGGCGCACACTTCGCTCGGCTACGTGAAGGCCTTGTACGAATTCAACTGGCCGGCGGCGGAACGCGAGTTCCAGCGCGCCATTCAGCTCAACCCGGGCCTCGCGGATGCTCACTTCGGTTACGGCATCGTGTATTTCGCCCCGCAAGGCCGCGCCGAGGACAGCTTGCGCGAGATGCTGGTGGCGCGGGATCTGGATCCGCTGTCGCCGGTCATCAGTATGTATCTGGGGCTCGCGTATTTCTTCAACAATCAACGCGACCAGGGCCTGGCTTACGACAGGAAGGCCTTGGAACTGGATCCCACGTTCGTGGAAGCGAGGCTGGATCTGGCCATGAATCGCTTGGATGAACCCAACCTCAAGGAGTTCTTTTCCCAAATCGCGGCCGCGAGAGGTCTGGCTCCGGAGAGCCGGATCGATCTGTTGTACGCTTTCGGCTACGCGGTTCAGGGCAAGAAGGCGGAGGCGTTGAAGCTGGTGCATAAGTGGGAAAAATCCGGAGGCGCTATGTACGTGCGGCCGACGTCGGTGGCCATGGTTTACGCCGTCCTGGGCGACAAGGAGCAACTGTATGCCTGGCTGGATCGCGCCTACGCGGAGCACGACGGCATGCTGGCGTTTATCAACCACCAGGGATGCTTCCGGACTTACATGGGCGAGCCGCGTTTCGTGGCTCTCGATCAAAAGTTAGGATTGCCAGCCGGGAAATAAGCTGGTAGGGACGGGCAGATTCGAACTGCCGACCTGTCGCTTAGGAGGCGACCGCTCTATCCATCTGAGCTACGTCCCCGCTACTCGCAGTATACAATCGCGCGCGGTGCTCTCTCCGGCGTGAGTCAGTGGCGCACCGGCTGGAACGCCGTGCCGGCTCGTTCGGACTCGCCCGGCGCCCTGTTCGGCGGGCCCTTGGTCATCGGCCAGCGGCCGCGCGGCGCGGCGTTTTGACGTGTCCCGAGCGGCTTTTGGGATGCGAGCGCTCAGCGCGTCGCCTCGTTGGCTTTCGAACCCGAGACGACCGACGCGCGATCGCTAGAAGGATATCAGGGATGTTGTGATGCCGATGTCCTGCTTGGCAGCACGAGACTCGTGCAAAGCGGGGAGGTCGCTGATAGCGCCACTTTTGGCGTGGCCCGCGTTTGTCCTACTGACCGGCCGTCTGTAGCCGTAAGCGCCCGGCGCGAGTGGCGGCATGGCAGGCAGGGGTGGGCGCCGCGACCGCGCACGCTTAGAACAGGCTGGCGATTTCTTTGGCGGTGCCGCGGGCTTCCAGGTGAATCAAGCCGGCGTTGGACTCGAGCGGGCCCATCACGGCCAGCACGGCCTTGGGACCGGCCGAGTAAACAAACAGGGTGCCCTCGTCGCCGCGGATGCTGACCTCGGCCAGCCCGCCGGTCGCCAAGCTTTCACTGATGCGGCGGCCCAGATTCGTCGCCGCGGCCGCCATGGCCGCTACCCGGTTGGGATCGGTTCCGTTAGAAAGCGAATGCGCCACAGGGAGCCCTTCGCTCGATGCAAGCAGCACGCCCTTTAGCTCGGGGATCGAGGCGCGCAGTGTGTCCAGATGACTCTTGAGAGCTTCGTGTTTCACCATGATTACTCCAATCGCTCACGCTGGGGGCCCGGTGGCCCGCTGCTAATAACATCGTCGGGTAGGGCGACAACTTTAGGTAAGGAGTTGCGATAAACACATTACTTTTTTGAAAGACCGGGCCGGGAGGGCGCTGGTTGACCCTATGGCGAGCTGCGAGAGGGAGAGCGGGCGATTTCTTCGGACCCCAAAGTCGGCGTACCAGGGGTGGCTGTGTTCGCAGGGCAGCCAACAAGTCCGTCTGGAATCAATCAGTTCTTGCGCCAGGTACGACAAAGCGGAGTCTGGAACTCGAGCACGCCTGATCAGTGGGGTTGCACGGGTGGAATAAGGTGGTTGCCCGAGAAAGGATCAATAAGCACTTTACCGTAGAGAAACCACTCTAGGGGGTATTCACTAATGGCCCCTAAAAGCCGATTACACGCATATGCGATGCCTGTATTGCGGCAAAGAGCTGGCACTGCTGAAGAGGCTGACCGGTAGCGAGTTCTGTTCCGAAACTCACAAACAGCGGTACCACGAAGAGTACAATCGCATCGCTTTGAGCCGGTTGATCGAAGCGCAGAAGGCAGCGGCGCCGAAGAAGGTACGGGCGGAAAAGCCAGAGACGGCGCAAGTGCAGGAAGAGAAGCCGGCGCGAGAAGAAATTCCCGCGCCTGCGCCAACCCCGCAGGAAGCCCCGGCGGCTCAAGCCACGCAGGACGCCTCCGCGGCGCAAGCCCCGCAGGAAGCTACCACGGCACAAGCTCCGCAGGACGCCTCCGCGGCGGGCGCGCCCCCGGAGGTTATCGAGGCGATCAAAGAACAAGTTCCGGTAGTTGCGGCCGCGGAACCCGGCGCCGGCAGCGAACAAAGCGCCATCGAAGAAGCCATTCCGATGGTGGTGAAGATGGAACAGAAGGCCGAGGAGATGTGGGAGCCAGTTGGGATTGCCGAGGCGATCCCGGATCGGCCGCTCGTTCCCCTACACCTGGAGACTCGGCTGTATTCGGAGCCCTGGCGGCCGCTGGAGCCGACGCCCACCGCTCCCCAATGGCTTTTCGAAGGACGCGCAGAATTCACGCTCCCGGCCGGAGAGATCGTGCCGTTGCCTTTCCAGTTGAATTTTTCCGGTAAAGAGCATCCTGCTCCGGAGGCGAAGGTGACACTCAATGAATTCATGGCAAGCAAGGCGACCCCGCCCTTAGTGGCGGCGATGGCGGCTTCCAACACGCTGCCATCCGCGGGTCTGGTGGAACTGGAGGTCGCACCGAAAACCATCGAGTACAGCGCACTGTCGATCAGCGGCGGGATCTGCGATTTTCCCATCGAGGTGGCGTATCGGGATTCTGGGTTGCTGGAGGTGTTTTCCTCGGGCATCGCTTTTCCGCCCGAGGATGCCGATGTGGCGGTGCTGTCACCGGCCGACGCGAGCGAAGAGTTCCGGAGAGCAGCCGGGTGGGCGGGGCAAGTTCGCGAGCCAGCCCAGGCGGGAGCCGCGGAAGAATCAGAGACGGTGGGACCGGAGAGCCCGAGAGCGGCGCTGGAGGCTCTGGCGCGGTTGACTGAAACCTTGGCGGAAGAGCAGGAGCCCGCTCTGGAGGTGGTGTCCGGGACGCCGGCCGGGGAGGCGGTTTCGAGTGGCGCGCCGGAGTCAGCCGTCAGCACGGAGGAAGTCGAACCGGTGCTGCAGGTGACGGTGGCGTTGGCTGAGCCGGTTGTGGAAGCGGCAGTGCAAGTAGAGGAGCCGGCGCGGATCCCGTCGGTCGCGGAGGAGACCACACCGAGCAAAGCGGCCGAGCTGATCGAGATGGCCGTGAAAACCTTCGCGCCGCCCAAACCGAGTCCGGCGGAGAGCGCCCCGGCCCCGCTTCAAATGACCGCTTTGCTGCCGCGTCTGACAGGCCTGCCGTTGCGGCCGAAGATCGGCCTGGCATCGCCGCAGACTGCGCAGTCCCTGGCGGCGGCGCAAAGGAAGAGACTGGAGGCCAAGCATCAGGCAGCCACGTCCGAGGTCACTGGGCGCGCGGAAGAGCCGGCGAAAGCGGCGCCGGTGCTTGAGCAGCCAGCCGAGACGGCGAAGAGCGCGGCGACGATCTGGCAGCCCGCCAAGCCGCAGCCTGCATCCGGCAAAACTACGGCAGCGGCCGAGATCAACAACAGGCCTCCTTCGCCGCCTGCGAAGCAAGCCGAGGTTGCCGGCAAAACCAAAGCTCCGCAGCGTGGCGCGAAAACGCTCGATCTGGAGAAGCCCGTAGATTCGCCGGCAGAGAAGCCGGAATCGGTCGCCGCGGGCGCCGTGGATCACGGGGCGCCGAGTTTCGGAGTGATGCAAGCCGGAAGTTCGTGGCTGAGCGGGCTCAAAGCGAAGCTCGCGATCGCCGCGGCGGTTGTAGCGATGGCGGCGGGGGCTTATTTCATCCGGGGCGGAAAATCGAAGGCTCCAGCGCTGAAACCCGCGGCGGCGGCCGACAAAGCCGGCCCGAGCATCATGGTGGGCGGCGGCGGTTGGGTGGAAGGCTGGGCGGGAGATCCGGCCGGCGCGCATTTTGGACGCCAGATCACCATCTACCGGCCGTCGCTCAAGCTCTCCGACTATCGCATCGAATTTCAAGGGCAGATCGAGACCAAGAGCTTGGGCTGGGTGTTTCGCGCTTCCGATCCGCAGAACTACTACGCCATGAAGCTAGAAATGGTGTCCGGCGGATTGGCGCCGAAAATCGCGTTATTCAAATATCTGATCGCTGACGGGCGCCAGATGCAGGTGGGGCGGGTCCCCATCGACCAGAGCGGGCGGCTGGATACGCTCTACAGCGTGCGCGTGGATGTCCAGGGACCCCGGTTCACCACCTACATTCAAGGCCAGCAGGCCGACATCTGGACCGACGATCACCTGAAATCGGGCGGAGTAGGTTTTCTCAATGAGCGGGAAGAGCGAGGCCGGATCAAGTCCGTGTCGGTCTATCTGCTGAACGCCGGAAAGCAGTAAGGAGCGGATGAAAGAGACAAGTTCCATGGAACAGACAAACGATCAATGGTTGTGGTTCATCGACGATGAGCTGGTGGAGGCTTTGGCGCGCCACGAGAATCTGGACCCAAAGAGCCCCAGACGGGCCGTGCAGTCGGTCGCGCTGGTCAAAGCTTTGTCGCTCAACATGGAGGGCAAGACCGAGCAGGCGCTTCAAGAAGTGACGGCCGCTATCGAAAGCGGCGAGACGCTGGTGGAGCTGGACTGGACCAAGGCGCACCTGGAGTTTCAGTTGGGCAAGTATGAAGAGGCCCAGCGCGACTACGAGAAGATTCTGGAGAAGCACCCGAATCACAAGGCTGCGGTGTACAACATCGCGCTGTGCCTGGAGAGGCTGGGCCGGTTCGAAGAGGCCCTGGAAGTGTTCGGCCGGGCGGGGGCCATGGATCCGAAGCTGGCCGAGGCGCCGCACGGGCAGGGCGTGTGTCACCTGAACTTGAATCGTCCGGCGGAAGCGCTGGCGGCGTTCGAGCAATGCCTGCAGGCAAAACCGGGGCACGAAAGAGCCCTGTACGGCAAAGCGGTGGCGTTGCAGTTGCTGAACCGGACCGAGGAAGCCATGCAGATGTACCTGAAGCTGTTGCCGATCACCGGGCCGAATCCGGAATTGCTCTCCAATCTGATCGGTGTGGAGCTGGCGTGCCGGGAAGACGGTCGCGCGCGCGAGCACTCCGAGAAGCTGTTGCGGCTGCGGCCCAATTGTCCGATCGCCGTGCACGGGCTGATGGCGTCGGCGATGGAGCGCGGCGACTACAAGGCGGCGGCGCAGCAAGGCGCGCAACTGGTCAAGATCGCGCCCCTGTCCTACGAGGCTTGGCTCAACCTGGGCGTGGCGCATGAGAAGACCAACCGGCGGGAGCAGGCCGGACAGGCTTTCGCGGAGGCGATCAAGCTGCGGCCGGCGAACGAGACGGCCTATTTCAACCTGGGCGTCACTTTGCAGGAGCGCGCAGACTTCGCCGAAGCGCGCAAGGCCTACCAGCGCGCGCTGGAGAATGCGCCGCAGAACGCCGGCGCGCAGTGGAACCTGAGCATTGTCTTCGAACGCCTGGGTTCACCGGCGGATGCCGAACTGAGCGTCGAGAAATTCCTGGAAGTCGAGCCCGGAAACGAGGCGGCCTGGTTCCGGCTGGGCTACTTCCGCCTGGTGCGCGGCGATTATGCCGGCAGCCTCGAGCCGTTCCAGAACTGCGTGAGCAAGCGGGCGGATTGGCTGGAGGCGCTGATCAACCTGGGGCTGGCAGAGTGGCGCATGGGGGATCTGGAGGGAGCCAAGAAATCGTTCGTGCAGGCCATCGCCCGTCATCCGGACTCCGCCGAAGCGCTGCGAGCTCTGGCGGCGTTGACGATCGAGATGGGGGATCACGGCCTGGCGCTGGATATCGAATCGAAACTCGCGGAACTCGGCGAGCCGTCGCCGGAGCTGGCCTTTAACGCCGGCGTTCTGCTGGATCGCACCAACGAGCGCGAAGAGGCAGCGCGCTGTTACCGGCGCGCGGCTGAACTGAAGCCCGATTTCGCCGAAGCGCTGCTGAATCTCGGCCACGCCCTGAAAGCGTTGGGACAAGACGAGGAAGCGCGCAGGTCCTGGCGGCGGGCGCTGGAGGTTAAGCCGGAGCTGGCGGACAAGTATTTCTAGAACGCACGCGGTGGCTGCCTGGGAGACGAAGCGGTAAGAACGTGCGAGGCGTAGCGGGCTGGCCGCTTCGTGCATGCACCCTGGCGTGCGCCTCAGCCCCTGATTTGCGTTGATGCCGCGGCAAGCGGGATAATAAAGCCCTAAACATTTGGTGCGCGGGTTGTTCGCCCGCGCACTCTGCGTTCAGGGGGGAGACATGTCCCGAATCGTCCGCTGTTCTCTGATTCAAGCCACCAACGTCGCGCCTCCGACCGCATCGCTCGAAGAGACCAAGCAGGCCATGATCTCCAAACACCTGGGCTACATCCGGCAGGCGGCCGAGCAAGGCAGCCAGATCGTTTGCTTGCAGGAGATCTTCTACGGCCCCTACTTCTGCGCCGAACAGCAAACGCGCTGGTACGATTTCACCGAGCACGTGCCCGGCGGCCCGACCATCGACCTGATGCAAAAGCTGGCGCGTGAGCTGCGGGTCGCCTTGATCGTGCCGGTGTACGAGGTGGAGAACGAGGGCGTTTACTACAACACTGCCGCGGTCATTCACAATGACGGCGCGTACCTGGGCAAATACCGCAAGACGCATATTCCGCACGTCGCGCCGGGCTTCTGGGAGAAATTTTATTTCCGGCCCGGCAATCTGGGGTACCCGGTGTTCGACCTGGGATTCGCGAAGATCGGCGTGTACATCTGCTATGACCGGCATTTTCCGGAAGGCGCGCGGGCGCTGGGGCTGAACGGCGCCGAGATTGTGTTCAATCCCTCGGCGACCGTGGCGGGCCTGAGCGAATACTTGTGGAAGCTGGAGCAGCCGGCGCACGCAGTCGCTAACGGCTATTTCATCGGGGCCATCAACCGCGTGGGAGTGGAGGCGCCCTGGAACATCGGCGAATTTTACGGCCAGAGTTATTTCTGCGACCCGCGCGGCCGGATCATCGCGCAAGCCGCGCGCGACAAGGACGAAGTGCTGACGGCGGACCTGGATCTGGACGTGATCGGCGAGGTGCGCAAGACCTGGCAGTTTTTCCGCGACCGCCGGCCGGATATGTACGGACCGCTGGTGCAGGCCTGAGGCGCGGCGATGGCGCTGTACACGTCCGAAGAAATCGGGCAACGATTCGCCGAAATTCATCCGCCGCTCGATCCGCAGGCCGCACTGGTAGAGGCGAACCGCTGTCTGTATTGCTTCGATGCGCCCTGCACGGCGGCCTGTCCGACACATATCGATGTGCCGCGCTTCATAAAGAAGATCGCGAGCGGCAATCTGCGCGGATCGGCGCTGACGATTCTGGACGCGAACATCCTGGGCGCCAGTTGCGCGCGCGTTTGTCCGGTGGACGTGCTGTGCGAGGGCGCTTGCGTGCTCCATCGTTACAACCAGCAGCCCATCGAAATCGGCCGGCTGCAGCGTCACGCGATGGATCACTTTTATGGCAACGGAGCCAGGCCGCCGTTCCTGATGGCCGCCGCAAGAAAGGCCCGTGTGGCATGCATCGGAGCTGGGCCGGCGTCGCTGGCCTGTGCGGCGGAATTGCGGAAGCACGGCTACGGCGTGACTATTTTCGAGAGCCGTGCGTTGGCCGGCGGTTTGAACACTTATGGAGTCGCGGAGTACAAGCTGCGCCCGGCTGACAGCCTGCGCGAGGTCGAGCTGGTGAAGTCGATGGGGGTCGAGTTTCGTTTCGGCGTCACGGTGGGCGCCGAGCTGGCCTTGGAGGAATTGGAGCGCGAGTACGCCGCGATTTTTCTGGCAGTGGGGCTGGCGCCGCCGGAGGTTTCGGATCTCGCGGGCAGGGATCTGGAAGGCGTGGTGGATGCGCTGCAGTTCATCGCCGATTACAAGACCGCGCAGACCATCGCGATCGGCCGGCGCGTGGCTGTCATCGGCGGCGGCAATACCGCCATCGATGCCGCCAATGCCGCCAAGCGCCTGGGCGCCGAGGAAGTGCAATTGATCTATCGCCGTAGCGGGCGCGAGATGCCGGCGTTTTCATTCGAATACGAGAACTCGAAGCTGGAGGGCGTGCGGTTTCGTTTCCTGACGCAGCCGGTGGCGATTCGCGCCGATGCCGCTGGACGCCGCGTGGGGTCGCTCGAGTGCGTGCGAGTGGAATTGGGCCCGCCGGACGCTTCCGGCCGGCGCCGGCCCGAGCGGGTGGCGGGCTCGAATTTCTCGATCGCGTGCGACATGGCGATTCTGGCCACCGGGCAGTCGCGCTTCCTGGATTTTCTGGGCCGCTGCCGGGGCGTCGAATTGCGGCACGGTAACGTGGTCACCGATCCTCGGACCGGGCGAACCGCGAACCCGCGCTACTATGCCGCCGGCGACTGCGTCAACGGCGGACGCGAGGTGGTGGACGCGGTCGCGGAGGGAAAACGAGCGGGTCTTGGAATCGTGCGTGGGTTGGAGGCGCAGAATGGCTGACCTGAGCACCGTTTTCGCGGGCGGCATTCGCTGCCCGAACCCGTTCTGGCTGGCTTCCGGACCACCGGCCAATTGCGGCGAGCAGGTGATGCGCGCCTTCGACGCCGGTTGGGGCGGCGCGGTATGGAAGACGCTGGGCGAACCGATCGTCAACGTCTCGTCGCGCTATTCTTCCGTGGATTGGAATCATCAGCGCATGATGGGGCTGAACAATATCGAGCTGATCACGGATCGCCCGCTGGATGTGAATCTGCGCGAGATCAGCGAAGTCAAGAGGCGCTATCCGCGGCACGCCGTGATCGCGTCTTTGATGGTGGAGTCGAAGCGCGAGGCGTGGCATCGGATCGTGCAGCAGGCCGAAGACGCAGGCGCCGACGGCCTGGAGCTCAACTTCGGCTGCCCGCACGGGATGAGCGAGCGCGGCATGGGCAGCGCGGTGGGACAGGTGCCGGAATATACGCAGATGATCACCGAATGGGTGAAGGAAGTCGCGCGCACGCCGGTGCTGGTGAAGCTGACGCCGAATATCTCCGACATTCGCATGGTGGCGCGCGCGGCCAAACGCGGCGGCGCGGACGGGCTTTCGGCCATCAACACGCTCAATTCGATTACGGGCGTTGATCTCGAAACGCTGACCCCGCGGCCGGACGTGGGTGGAAAATCTTCGCATGGCGGCTACTGCGGGCCGGCGGTGAAGCCCATCGCGCTGCACATGGTCCAGCAGGTGGCGAGCGATGAGGCGTCGCGGTTGCCCATGTCCGGCATCGGCGGAATCTCGGGCTGGCAGGAGGCCGCGGAGTTTATTCTGCTCGGCGCGGGAACGGTGCAGGTGTGTACGGCGGCGATGCACTATGGATTCCGCATCGTCGAGGACATGATCGACGGGTTAAGCCATTGGATGGATTCGAAAGGATTCCGGACGCTGGACGATTTCCGCGGGCTGGCATTGCCGCGCGTGGTGGAGTGGAAGCATCTGGACTTGAACTACAGGATTGTGGCGCGGATTCATCCCGAGAATTGCATCGGCTGCGAGCTGTGCTACACGGCGTGCTGGGACGGCGCGCATCAATGCATTCATCTGGATCGCGAGCGCGCCGCCGGCGGGGATGGGCAGCGCACGCCGGCGCAAGTGGAAGCGGAGAGCCGCGCGCGGATCGCGATGACGCCGATCGCGAAGCTGGACGGACCGAACGGGATGAGCGCGGAGCCATACGCGACGCCGCTGGCTCGCATACCGCGGGTAGATGAGGATGCGTGCGTAGGGTGCAATCTGTGCGCGCTGGTCTGCCCGGTGGATGGCTGCATCACGATGGAGCAAGTCCAGAGCGGCCGGCCGCCCGAGTCTTGGGAGCAGCGCACGGCCGCGCTCGGTAAAGGAGGGCAGTGCTGATGAGAACGCTGATCCGCAGCGGCACCGTAGTGAACGCGGACCTGATCGCTCCCGACGATGTGTTGGTGGAGGGCGAGAAGATCAAGGAAGTCCGGCCAGGCATACCGGCCGGTGCCGCAGACCGCGTGATCGACGCCACGGGACTCCTGGTGATGCCCGGCGGCATCGACGCCCACACGCATCTCGACATGCCTTTCGGCGGCACCACTTCCAGCGACGATTTCGAGACCGGCACGCGCGCGGCGGCGTTCGGCGGCACCACAACGCTGGTGGATTTTGCCATCCAAAACCGGGGCACGCGCATGCGCGACGCGCTGGACACCTGGTGGAAAAAGGCCGACGGCCGGGCCTGCATCGATTACGGGCTGCACATGATCGTGACCGATCTCGCCGGCGCGGGCCTGGAGGACATGGACGACATGGTGCGCGAAGGCGTGGCCAGCTTCAAGCTCTTCATGGCCTATCCGAACGTGCTGATGGTGGACGACGCCACCATCTTTCGCGCGCTTTCGCAAACCGCGAAGAACGGCGCGCTGATCTGTATGCACGCCGAGAACGGCAGTGTGATCGACGTGATCGTGCAGCGCGCGCTGGCCGAAGGGAAAACCGCGCCCATTTATCACGCCTTGACGCGACCGGTGACGGCGGAGGCCGAAGCGGTGCATCGGGCCATCGCGATGGCCGAGATCGCAGGCGCGCCCGTGTACATCGTGCACCTGTCGTCGGAAGCGGCATTGAACGAAGTGCGCGAAGCCCGCGATCGCGGTGTGCCCGCGTTCGCCGAGACTTGCCCCCAGTACCTGCTGCTGTCGATCGAAGAGCTGGACCGCCCGAATTTCGAGGGCGCGAAATATGTGTTCACGCCCCCACTACGCCAGAAAGAGAATCTGCCCAAGCTGTGGGAAGGCTTGAAGCTCGATCATCTGCAAGTGGTCTCGACTGATCATTGTCCGTTCTGTTTCGCCGATCAAAAAGTGCTGGGCAAGGATGATTTCACGAAAATTCCCAACGGCGGACCGGGTATCGAGAACCGGCTGCAGTTGATCTACCATCACGGCGTGAATCGGGGTGAGCTGTCTCTGTATCGTTTTGTAGAGCTGGTCTCAACCGCACCCGCACGCATTTTCGGCATGTATCCGCGCAAGGGCGTGCTGGCCGCAGGCAGCGACGCGGACATCGTGCTGTGGGACCCGCGGGCCGAACACACCATCAGCGCCAAGACGCATCACATGCGCGTCGACTATTCGATGTTCGAAGGCTTTGGCGTGAAAGGCAACGCTCGCACGGTGATGTCGCGCGGCGAGGTGATCGTGGACAACGGCAAATTCCTTGGCAAACCCGGCCGCGGCCAATATCTGAAACGCGCCGCGCGCGGCGGAGCGTGGGCGTAAAATAAAGGCAAACCAGATATTTTGAGCTTAGCTTGCGCCGGGCACGCTGATTCTTCTCAAAGGGACCAATGCCGGATAGCGAGAACTGACTGACGAAGGAGGACACGTGGAGAACTTGTACCTTATTTTGCTGGGGTTGATCGTACTCTTCGCGCTCTATGTGATCTTTGGGAGCTTTTTCACGGTAAGCACGGCCCAAGTTGCGGTGATCACGAGATTCGGCAAATTTCTTCGCGTCGCCGACCCGGGATTAAATTGGAAAATCCCGCTCTTCGATTCCGTCGCGGGCCTGGTGAGTCTGCGTGTGAATCAGATCACCCTGACCATGGAGACGAAGACCAAAGACAATGTGTTCGTCACCATTCCTATTTCCGTCCAGAATCGCGTTCGTCCGGAAAAAGTTTATGACGCCTATTACAAGCTCTCCAATCCGGAGGCGCAGATCAAGTCGTATGTGGAACAGGTTATTCTCGGGCATGTCCCCGGTATGACGCTGGATGAGGTGTTCGCCAGCCAGTCCAGCATTGCTGCGGCGGTGAAGCAGGAACTCGATGCGGATATGGCTGGATTCGGATATGAAATTGTCAACGTCCTGGTCACCGACATTGTTCCCGATGCAAAAGTCAAATCGGCCATGAACGATATCAACGCCGCGCAGCGCGAACAGGTGGCCGCCAACGCCCGGGGCGAGGCCGAGAAAATCCTGGTGGTGAAAAAAGCCGAGGCGGAAGCGGAGAGCAAGGCCCTGCAGGGACAGGGCATCGCGAACCAGAGGAAGGCCATCATCGAGGGACTCCAGGTTTCGATCGAGCAATTCCAGAAAGTCGTGGAGGGTGCGTCCGCGAGAGAAGTGATGCAGTTGGTGATGGTGACTCAATATTTCGACACACTGAAGTCCATCGGCGAGAGCGACAAGACCAACACTCTGTTCCTGGCCCACGCTCCTGGGGCCGTCAAAGACGTTTCGGATCAGATTCTGGAGTCCATGCTGGTGGCGAATAGGGCGAACCCCTGAGCCCGCGCATCCGCGCCTCGCGGGTTTTGTGTCATCATCCTGGATAAGTGGCCGCTCACGACCCATCGCTGTTTAATAAGGACCTGGCGCCGATCCCGCTCGACCGGCGGACCTGGGGCCTGTACAACTACGCCTCGCTGTGGGTCGCCATGAGCGTCTGCATCCCCACCTACATGCTCGCCTCGGGATTGATCGCCGGCGGCATGAGCTGGTGGCAGGCCATCCTCACCATCCTGCTCGGCAATCTGATCGTGCTGATCCCGATGCTGCTCAACGCGCACGCGGGCACGCGCTACGGTATTCCGTTTCCGGTGCTGGTGCGCGCTTCGTTCGGCGTGAAGGGCGCCAACATTCCGGCGGTGCTGCGGGCGCTGGTGGCGTGCGGATGGTTCGGAATCCAGACCTGGATCGGTGGCCAAGCCATCTACTCCATGCTGCAGATCCTCTGGCCCGGCGCCAGCTCGATCGCGGGCGGCATCTGGATCTGCTTCCTGGCGTTTTGGGCGCTGAACATTTACGTCATCTATCGCGGAATCGACACCATCAAGTTTCTGGAAGGCGTCGGCGCACCTTTCATGCTTGGAATCGGGTTGCTGCTGCTGTGGTGGATCACGCAGCAGGCCGGCGGCCTCGGGCCGGTGTTGAGCTCGCCCAGCAAATTCAAGACCGGCGCGGAGTTCGTGCGTTTCTTTATCCCGTCGCTCACCGGCATGGTCGGATTCTGGGCCACGGTCGCGCTCAACATCCCGGACTTCACGCGTTACGCGAAATCGCAGCGGGACCAGATGGTCGGCCAGGCGCTGGGGTTACCGGCGGCGATGACGCTGTATTCGTTCATCGGCGTGGCGGTTACGTCGGCGTCGGTGGTACTGTTCGGCGAAGCGATCTGGGATCCGGTGGCGCTGCTCGGCCGCTTCCATCATCCGGCGGTGGCGTCCATTGCGCTGGTCGCCCTGCTGGTAGCGACCCTGAACACCAACGTCGCCGCCAACGTAGTCTCGCCTTCCAACGACTTTTCCAATCTCAACCCGCGGCTGATTTCGTTTCGCACCGGCGGGTTCATTACCGGCGTGCTGGGAATCCTCATCATGCCCTGGAAGCTGCTGGGCGACTACAGCGCGTACATCTTCGGCTGGCTGGTCGGCTACTCGGGCCTGCTAGGACCGATCGCAGGCGTCATGATCGCCGACTATTTCATCGTGCGGCGCTGCGAACTGGACGTCGACGATCTGTACCGGCGCCAGGGCGTCTACGAATACCAGCGCGGAGTGAACTTTCGAGCGGTGTTCGCTTTGGCGGCCGGCATTGTCGTGGCGCTCATGGGACTGGTCGTCGCGCCGCTGCGCTGGTTGTACGACTACGCCTGGTTTGTGGGATTCTTGGTAGCAGGCGCTGGTTATGTCGCGCTGATGCAGCGCGCGCCGGCTCGCACCGCGGCTTTCGCACGGGAGGGAACATGATCTCCACGGAATCGACCTTACAGACTATCTCGTTTTACGTGAACGGCAAGTTCACCAACGCGGAGGGACGGCCCGTCCTGCCGGTCACCAATCCCGCGACCGGCGCGGAAATCGCGCAGGTGGCCTACGCGTCGGCAGCCGATGTGGACCGCACGGTGGAACTCGCGCATGCCGCCTATCTGAAGTGGCGCGAAGTGCCGGTAGTGGATCGCGTGCAGCCGCTGTATCGCTACAAGACGCTGCTCGAAAGGCACGCCAACGATCTGGCCGCCGCGCTGACGGCTGAAAACGGCAAGCTCGTGGACGACTCGCGCGCCGAGGTGCGGCGCGCCATCCAGATGGTCGAGGTGGCCTGCGGAATGCCGAGCCTCATGATGGGCGACTCGTTGAACGACATCGCGAGCGGCATTGACAGCCACAGCATCCGGCAGCCCATCGGCGTTTGCGTGGGCATCACGCCTTTCAACTTCCCCGCGATGGTCCCGATGTGGATGTGGCCGTTTGCGATCGCGTGCGGGAACACCTTCGTGCTGAAGCCGTCCGAGAAAGTGCCGATGACGCCCACCATGGCCACGACGCTCCTGCACGAAGCTGGACTCCCGCCCGGCGTCTTCAACCTGCTGCATGGCGACAAGGTTGCGGTGGACGCGCTGCTGCATCATCCGCTGGTGCGCGCGGTTTCTTTCGTCGGCTCGACGCCGGTGGCGAAGTATATCTACCAGACGTCCGCGGCCGAGGGCAAGCGCGTGCAGGCGCTGGGCGGCGCCAAGAACCATCTGGTGGTGATGCCGGATGCCGATCTTCCAAAGACGGTGGATGCGATCATCGGTTCCGCTTTCGGCGCGGCGGGCGAGCGATGTCTGGCCGGCAGCGTGCTGGTGCCGGTGGGCGACGTCGCCGAGCCGCTGCTCAAACTGCTGGTCGAGAAAGTCAATGCGCTCAAGATCGGCGACGGAGCCGAGAAAGGCACCGGCATGGGCCCGCTGGTGACCAAGGAGCACAAGGCGCGCGTGGAAGGCTACATCGAAAAAGGCGTAGCCGAGGGCGCCCGGCCGGTGTGCGACGGCCGTCCGGCGGGCCGCGATCGCGAAGGCTTTTTCGTCGGCCCCACCATCTTCGACCACGTGCGGCCCGACATGACCATCGCGCGCGAAGAGATCTTCGGCCCGGTGCTTTCGGTGATTCGCGTCAAAACGCTGGAGGACGCGATCGCCCAGGTGAACAGCTCGCGCTTCGGCAACGCCACTTCGATTTTCACTTCCAGCGGCAAGGCGGCGCGCGAATATTCCGCCCGCGTCGAGGCCGGCATGGTGGGCGTCAACGTCGGCGTGGCAGCGCCCATGGCGTTCTTCCCGTTTACCGGCTGGAAGAATTCTTTCTTCGGCGATCTGCACGCGCACGGCAAGGACGCGGTGATGTTCTACACCGAACAAAAGGTACTCATGATGCGGTGGTTCTAGTTCGCTCACGCCACGCCGTTCTGCCGGGAGGCGTCGAAGCCGCCGCCATTGAAATTCTCGATGGCCGCATCGCCTCGATCCGCGCTTATGATGAGCCTCCTGCGGGCGCCGTAGTCTTCGAGGCGGGCGAACATTTCCTTCTTCCCGGTCTCGTCGACACGCACGTGCACATCAACGAACCAGGCCGCACCGAATGGGAGGGCTTCCAGACGGCCACGCGTGCCGCCGCAGCGGGCGGCTTTACCACGCTGGTCGACATGCCGCTCAACAATCTGCCGTCGACCACGACGGTGGAGAATCTCCGGCTGAAGGAGAACGCCGCCAGGGGACGGTGCTCGGTGGACTACGGTTTCTGGGGCGGGCTCGTCGGCGACAATCGCGAACACGTCCAGCCTCTCGCGGCCGTGGGCGTGCTGGGATACAAATGCTTCCTCGTTCCTCCCGGCATTGACGGATTCACGATGGTCAATCGCGATCAGCTCGAAGCCGCCATGCCGTTGATCGCCCAAACCGGCCTTCCCCTGCTGGTTCACGCCGAGCTGCCCGGGCCGATCGATCGAGCGGCCGCGCAACTCCAGACGCAGCGCCAGGACTGGACGCAATACTCGATCTATCTCGCATCCCGCCCGGCAGCCGCGGAGGTGGAAGCGATTCGCTTGATGATCGAGCTGAGCCGAAAATATCGCTGCCGCGTCCACATCGTGCACCTGTCTTCAGTGGATGCGCTCCCCGATTTACACGCTGCGCGCGCCCAAGGTGTGCCGATCACAGTGGAAACCTGCCCGCATTATCTGCATTTTGGCGCCGAAGACATCGCGGGGGGCGCGACGCTCTGCAAATGCGCGCCGCCGATCCGCTCGCGCGCGAATCGTGAACGGCTGTGGCAGGCGCTCGCGGACGGAGATATCGATCTCATCGCCTCCGACCATTCCCCTTGCCCGCCCGAGATGAAACAGCGCGGCGGTGCAAGTTTTCGCGAGGCCTGGGGTGGAATCGCGTCGCTTCAGATCGCGCTCCCGGTGGTGTGGACGAAAGCCAAAGTCCGCGGCATCCCGATCACGGACGTGGCGCGATGGATGAGCGAGCGGCCAGCTCAGCTCGCCGGGTTGCATCAACGCAAGGGCGCGATCAGAGCCGGTTACGACGCCGACCTTGTGGTGTTCGATCCTGACGCCGCCTGGCGTGTCGACGCCGGCCGCCTCTACCATCGCCACCCGATCACGCCCTACCATGGAGAAATGCTTCATGGCGTGGTGCAAACAACGTTTGTCCGCGGCGCGAAGGTCTATGACCGGGGCGCATTCGCCGATCCACCGAAAGGCGAGCCATGTTTCCGGGCTTGATCGATCTGGCGTCGGAGCTGGTGGGCGGAGCCGCGCTGGAGGCGAGTGACGAGTTCTTCGCAGCGAAGGAGAATCTGCTCAAGCCAGCCGCGCCGGTCTTCATCGCGGACAAGTTCACCGATCGCGGGAAATGGATGGACGGGTGGGAGTCGCGCCGCAAACGCACGCCGGGGCACGATTGGTGCGTCATCCGCCTCGGGTTGGCGGGCGTGCTGCGAAGCGTGGATGTAGATACCAGCCATTTCCTCGGAAATTCTCCAGCGCATTGCTCTTTGGACGCCGCC
>DASQHQ010000132.1:0-25822 GCA_035632015.1 Bryobacteraceae bacterium | reverse complement strand
CGGTGTTGACGATTTCGGTGCGCAGGCCCGAGCTGAAGACGCCGCTCGGCCCCGAGTCCGGCAGCCGGAAGCTGACCGCCGCGTTTTCCACCGGCTTGCCCGCTTCGTCGGTGACCAGCACCGTCAAGCCGCGTGTCGCGCGCGTCCCGGCGCGATAAAGAACGCCTTCGCCTTCGATCACCTTCAACTGCACGATGACGGACGCGTTCGCTGCGAGCGCCAAGGCCAGGGCGCAGCACAACACGCCGCGCCAGCCAGTCTTCCCTGGAATTGCCACGTCCTATACGTGCTTTGAGGCGCGGGATATTCTCAGCCAGAGCGGAAGCGACGAGCCGCGACTGGTGGCTGGCGCCCGGCTTGATTGCAGGTGGTAAACCGCCGCACCGACGGCGCCGGGACCGCAGGCCGCTTGCCGGAACGGGAACATGCTGGTTGTTCGCCTTCCGGCGTGACACTCCACCGTGCCTGGATTACTTCTTCGGCCTGCTTCCGTTGCCGCCGCGCCGCACGGCGTCGATGAGACCCTGCAGCTTGTTCTCAGTGACCCTTTGAGACCGCCAGGCGCCGCAGTTCGGTGTTGGTTTCCTTCTGCGCGGCTGCCAGCCCGCTGATGCGCTCGCCTTGCTTGACGAGCATCCGCATCCCGGCTTGGATCAGCTTCCGGATGGCCGCCATCTGGCCTTCCGTCTTGGCCTGCCAGGCTTCGGTTTTGGCCTGCTGTTGCAGAATGAACTCGATGGTTTTCTCGACGTTCATATTAAGAACATCCTCAGTATACTGCGCTCCCCAACGCGCCACCCCGCGCGGCGCGCCATTTTGACTGCTGGAAATGCAGTGGCGGATGCGCTGCACTGCCGGAAAGCGCGGCCGGAAATGCGCCCACCGCAAGCAGTGCGATACACTGAAATCCACTCTCCCACCGAGGAGGAAGCCATGGTGGATCGCAGAGGTTTTCTGAAGACTGCCGGCGCCGCGGGATTCTCGCTGGGCGCCGCACGCGCGGCGCTCGCGGCGCGGGGCGGTAAATTGAGCGGCCGCGTGATCGGCGCCAACGACCGCATCAACGTCGGCGTGATCGGCGTCGGCGGACGCGGCAGCGAAGACGCGGGCCGGTTCCAAAAGTACGGCGATGAGAACAACGCCTGCCAGATCGTCGCGGTCTGCGACGTCTACGAAAAACGCAAGCGCGCCAACGCCGAAAAATTCAAATGCGAAGGCTACCTGGACTACCGTGAGCTGCTCGCGCGCAGCGACGTCGACGCCGTCGTCATCGCCACGCCCGACCACTGGCACGCCAAGATCGCCCTGGACGCCATGGATCACGGCAAGGACGTCTACCTCGAAAAGCCCATGTGCCACACCAACGAGGAGATCCGGCAACTGGTCGCGACCGTCAAGGAGACCAAGCGCGTCCTCCAGGTCGGTTCCCAGACCACCTCCGGCGATCAATGGTGGAAGGCGCGCAAAGCCATCGCCGACGGCATGATCGGACAAATGATCATGAGCCAGGGCTCGTATCACCGCAATTCCATCGAAGGCGAGTGGAACTGGAGGATCGATCCCGACGCCGGCCCGGACGGCAAAGGCGAGAACTACATCGACTGGAAGACCTGGCTCGGCCCCGCGCCCAAGCGCCCCTTCGACGCCGACCGCTTTTTCCGCTTCCGCAAATATTGGGATTATTCGGGCGGCATCGCGACCGACCTTTTTTATCACGTAGTGGCGCCGCTCAACATCTGCTGGGGCGAGGCGCAGTTCCCCTCGCGCGTCTCCGGCACCGGCGGCATCTACGTTTTCAAGGACGAGCGCGAAGTGCCCGACACCTTCATGCTGGTGGCCGATTACCCGGCCGGGCACTCGCTGGTGCTCAGCTCCTCGATGGCGAACTCGCACCATATTCCAGGTTTGATCCGCGGCCACGAAGGCACCATCATCATGGTGGAGAACGGCCAGTTCGAAAGCCGCGCCGAGAACATCACCGTCATCCCGGAGCTGGTGCGCGATCCCGCGACCAAGGAACGCGTGCCGCTCAAGCCCGAGTACAAAGCCAAATTCGGCGCCGAGCCCATCAAGATTGCGGTGGATCAGACCGATATGATGACCGCGCACATCGAGAACTTCCTGACCTCGGTTCGAACCCGCGAGAAGCCGCACCTGGATGTCGAGACCGGCGCGCGCGCCCAGGCCGTCATCAACCTGGCGGTGCAGAGCTACCGCGAAGGCCGCGTTCTGTTCTGGGACGACAAGAATTGGAAAGCTTCTCCCAAGCCAGTGAAAGTTTAAGCCTGCGTTCGCGCGGCACGCCGGACTGCGCGGCGTACTCACACTAGATGCGATTTGCGCTATTCGGCGGCACATTCGATCCCATCCACAACGCTCATTTGATCGTCGCGCGCGAAGCCGCAGACCAATTCGACCTGGAACAGGTGTGGTTCGTTCCGGCCGCGCATCCGCCTCACAAGTCCGATCAGACCGCGGCCGGCTATGAAGACCGCTACCGCATGGTGGAGCTGGCTTGCCAGGCGGACCCGCGTTTCCGGGCCTCGCGCCTGGAGGCCGGGGAGAAAAAAAGCTATTCGATCGACACCATCGAACGGGTGAGCGCCACCGGGGAAGAGCCGTACCTTATTATTGGCGCCGATGCGTTTGCTGAAATCGGGAGCTGGCATCGCTGGCGGGATCTGATCCGGCAGACTGAGTTCATTGTGGTGGCGCGACCCGGACGCGGGTACACCGCGCCGGAGGGCGCGCGGGTGCACCGCTTGGACACGGTGGCGCTGCCGGTATCTTCTTCCGAGATTCGGCGCCGGCTGGCCTCGGGCGAGACGCCGCCGGAGCTTCCGGCCAGCGTCGCGGCGTATATTCGCGACAAGGGCCTGTATCGCTCCGCACGGCGCATGGCGCGAAGCTGAGTCGCTGGTCGACACGCGGCGCATCGTAGCACTCTGGAGCCGCAGGTCTGCCCGTAGCGCAAAGTGTGAAGACGAAGGCGCCGCTCCGCAGACGCAAGCCCGGGTGAGCTGCTGTCGGGCGCGGCGCTGGCCGAAGCCCGCCGCTCTCCGCGCGCCCGTGCTATTGTCATCGCCATGGAGAACAAGTTCTACGAGGAATTCAAGGTCCATGGCAAGGACCTGGTGGAGAAAATCAAAAGCCTCGTTCACGAGGGCAACATCCACCGCATCATCCTGAAGGACGAAAAGGGGCATACCTTCCTTGAAATACCGCTGACCGTGGCAGCGGTGGGCGTAATCGCCGCGCCGCTGCTGGCAGCTCTCGGAGCGCTGGCCGCGCTGGTGGCCAACTTCACGCTGGTGGTCGAACGAGCCGGCGAGCCGCCTCAACCCGAGAGACCCGCTTCGACGCCTCCGGCTTAGTGAGGCGAGCGGCCAGGCGCGCGCTCAGCACTGGAAGCTACTGCCTGAAATGGTCGGAGAGATAGTTCAGGATTGCTTCGCGATCTTCGGGCTTGATTCTGGCGCCCCAACCGGTCATTTTGCCGACTTCGCGGTCCCATTGCGCGCGAGTGAGGCGCTGCTGGACCATCATGTGTGCATCGTGGCAGGTGAGACAGGCGGCTTGGTAAGCCGCTGGGCCCAGCGGCAGGGCTCCGTCGTTCGCCGCCCAATGCGGTCCCTCCTTCGCCACCTCCACGTCGATTCGCTGCACAGCGTTCCACAAGTATCCCGATGGATTCCATGCCGGTTCTAAGGGTTGGGTCTGGCCCGCTCCGTTGGTTGCCCGGGCCATGATCACGTATCTGCCCTCGCGGGCTGCATTCCAGTCGAATTCCCACAGCCGCCAGCCGTAGCGGCTTTGATCTTTGCCCAGCCGTGCACGCTTCCATGCGCCATCGATGGAAACATCCACGCGTGTGACCGGCGACGCGTTTGACCAAGCGGCCCCGCTGATCCGCACGTGGCCCGGTCCTGCAAATGGGAAGCCGGTTGTTGGGTACATTGGCGTCGCGGGAGCTGCGATCACTGACTTCACGTTCAGGTCCGTGACGGGAACCATATCGGCGGGATCGACGGCAGCGCCCGGTTCGACGTGACGCGGCGGATGGCGATAGGCGGTCTTCATCCAGAATCCATCGAATTCGTGATCGAGCACTTCGACGTGCTGGAGCCACTTGACCCAGGAATCGCCGGCCCAACCGGGCGCCATCAACCGCAGCGGAAAACCATGCTCGATGGTGAGCGGCTGGCCGTTCATTTCGTAAACCAGCAGCGTGTCGGGATCCTGCGCCTTGGCGAGCGGGATGGTGCGCTGGAATTTAGGCATGGCGCCGAGCGGCTGGTCATAGCCATCGAGAAGAAGCTCGCGCGCGGAATTTTTCAAACCGGCTTTTTCGAGAACGTCGCGGAGGCGGACGCCCGCCCAGCGCGTGTTGCCGACCGAGCCGAACTCCCATTGGGTTCCAGCCACGTGCGGTTGATAGAAGGCGCGGCCGTTGCCGGCGCATTCGAGGACAGCGACTAATTCGACGCGCGGGAAGTGTTTCAGATCGTCCATCGTGAGCGCCAGCGGCTGGTTCACGACGCCGTCCAGCTTGAGCTTCCAGTCCGCGAGGTTGGCGCGCTCGGGGGTGTAGGTGTGGCAGCGCACGAAGAAGAGGTCCACCGGCGTGATCCATTGGCCGAAGCCGCCGAGCGGCATCTCGAGATCGGCGGGCTTGGGCGAGCGCACGATCAGCGCGGATTTATCGGCGGCGCGGGCTAAGGGGACCAGGGCTGCGGCGGCGGCGAAAAAACCACGGCGGTTCAGTTTTATCAGAAGTCCACTCGCTTGTTGACGAACTCGCCGTCGCGCAGCGTGACGTCGAATTCCAGAAACGCGCCGTTGCGGCTCACTTTGACGCGATAGTTGCCGGGGGCGAAGTTGAAGATGGCGGGGGTGCGCTTGGCTTGCGCCTCGCCGTTGATCTCGATGGCCGCGCCGGGCGGACTGGAGGTGACGCTCAGAGTGCCGCCGGTTTTGTTCAATTGCAGGAAAATATCCTTTTCCTGAGGGACGTTGAAGACGCGCGGATAGGAGCGGTAGCCCTCCAGTTGCACGTTGAGTGAATGGCGGCCGGGCGGGACCGACAGGATGCAGGGCGTTTTGCAGGAGAGCGAAGCATTGTTGTCGATGATCAGTTGCGCATGGGGCGGATCGGTGACGAATTGCACGGACGCGGCAACGTCGGATTTAGGCGCGATGACGGGCGGGGGAATGGAGCGCTGCGGCCGCGGTGTGGGGCGTTCGGGCGGCGGGATGACGCGCTCGGGCTGGGCCGGCGCAGTGGATGGCGGCTCGGTTTGCTCGGGGTCACGCGGCAGTTGCCTGGCAGGCGTTTCGGGCGTGGTGCTTTCGGGCGGCGCTTGGGGTTTGGGAGTTTCTTTCACCCCGCTGGAGTCGGTGCGCGGTTCGCCGACGGGGCTGGGCTTGGCGGCGGATTGATCGGACACCGCGGCGGGCGGCTGGGCTTGCGCGTCGGCGGTGGGAGCGGCGGGCTCGGTGTTGCGATAGAAGAGATATTTTTGCGCACCGAATAAAACCAGGCCGACCAGGCCGATTCCGACCAGCATCCACACCAGGCTCTTGAGCATCGGATTCGTGGAAGAGCGTCCGCTCTGCGTGGTGTCGAGGAAGGACGGCGGCGCGGGTTCCGGCGTACGCGGCGGTTCCGGGGCGCGGGCGCGGGGCTGTTCGGAAGCGGGCGCGGCGGCGCCGACGGTGGGCATGCTCTGGGCGCTGCTGCGCGGAAGCGCATGCCAACCCGGGTTCATGTTGCAAGCGCCTTCGAGCGCTTCCACGAAATCGAGGCAGGCCAGGTAGCGGTCCGCGGCGCTTTTCGCGAGCGCTTTGCGCAGCACGACTTCGACTTGGGGCGCGAGGCTGGGATTGATGCGGTCGGGCGCCACGGGATCCTCGCGCACGATGCGGTAGAGCAGCGAGGGCAGGTGATCGGCGACAAAGGGCTTTTCGCCGGTGAGAATTTCGTAGGCGATGACGGCCAGGGCGAACTGGTCGGCGCGTCCATCCACGGCGTGGCCCTGCACCTGTTCGGGCGACATATAGTTGGGCGTCCCCATCATGACGCCGGCCTGGGTCATCTGCTGGGAGAGGATTTTGGCGACGCCGAAGTCGGTGATCTTGGCGACCGTGCCTTCGTGGATGAGGATATTGGCGGGCTTGATGTCGCGGTGGACGATTCCTTTTTTGTGCGCGTAGTCGAGCGCGGTGGCGGTCTGGCGGAGGATGGAGAAAACGGTGCTCTGGCTGAGGGGCTCGCCGGAATTGAGGACTTTTTCGAGCGGGGGGCCATCGACACACTCCATGAAGATGTAGGCGAGGTCGTCCTCTTCGGCGATGTCGTAGATGGTGACGATGTTGGGGTGGGAGAGGACACCGGCGGACTGGGCTTCGCGGAAGAGGCGCTCGCGGAGGCGGCTGCGCTCGGCCTCGTCGGTGAAGTCCGCCAGACGGATGGTTTTAATGGCGATGATGCGGCCGATGGCGGGGTCTTGCGCGCGGTAGACAACGCCAGTCGCGCCGCGACCGAGCTCGCCCAAGATTCGGTATCGGCCGATTTGCACCACGTCTGACATGATTCTAACAGGCGCGGGGTGTGGGAGTCGGCGGCGCGCGGTGGTGGGGGTGGTGTGTGTGGGCGGCGGTGCGATCTGGAATTGCAAAAACGAACCCAAAGGCGCGGGCGGGCAAGTGCGGCGCAGGCGCGGATTTTTGGATGGCCGGCGGCGGGGGAGCCGGTGGCGCGAGCGGGCGTGCTGGGGGCGCGGGCGGGTGCGGGCGCGTGGGCGCCCGGCACTTGCGGCGAGGTGACGCAAGAGGGGGTACTTTGTGTTTGGCGCGCGTATTTTATTAATCTTTTCGCCCCCTGGGTTGCGTCACGGTGCGAGGCGGGAGGGGCAGAAGGCCGATTGAATTATAGGCGCGAGGCGGGCGCGAGCGCGGCGGCGGTGACGATTATTGCATTGGTTTCAAGGAGAAGGCTCTGCGGGCAGTGGTGTGAATGGGCGGAGGCGCGATGTGCGCCGGGCCAGCGGGGGTCGACACGATTGTCGGCGCGGCACGCAGAAGTGCGTGCGCCACATGCGTTCGGCATCCGAAGCGAAGGACTGCGGCAGGATCTTGAGCGCGACGTCGCGGCCGAGTTTCGTATCGGTGGCGCGATAGACTTCGCCCATGCCGCCTGCGCCGAGCTGGGCGGTGATGCGGTAATGGGCGATGGTCTCGCCGATCAGGTTGTCGCTCATCTTTTGCTTTTCGGCGCGCCGCGATGCAGTGCGTCAAATTTAGCAGAAAGGCCGGATGGGTAATTTTGTGTCGCCGGGTTCTTGACCGGAGTTGACGCGATACTAATGTCTCGTTACCTGATTCGTTAGCTGATTCGCGACCTTCTTCAGAAAGAGTATCGCATGGCGAACTGGAGGATCCGAGGCGCCACCGACGTGCTGCCGATCACACCGAAGGATGCCGACGCCGCATTCGCATTCGGGTTCGAGAACTGCGGATGGTTGAAGGTGTTGAAGAACTCGGCACGGAACTCGAGGTACGCATCTTCGTTCAATCCACCCACTTTGGTCTTCTTGGCGACGGCTGCATCCCAATTGAACTGGCCCGGACCAAACAGAATATTTCGGCCCATGTTGCCGTACCCAGTCGCGGTGCTGCTGCCGTTGGGAACGATCGGAATCGCGCAGGTGGCGGAGCTGTTGAAGTATCCGTTCAGAAGCGACTCGATATTTCCTGGCCTCACCAGGTCGTCATAAGTTGCGCCTGGACAAATCTGCGCCCGCGACGTACCGACGCTGCCGTAGCCGGCGGCTCCTCTTGAATCGGTGACGGTCATCGGCAGACCGCTCTGCGCGGTGGTCAATCCGGAAACGCTCCAGCCGGAAAGGAGCTGGCCGGTGAATCCATCGCCCCGGTTGTAGCTGGGCAGCGAGTAGGTGTAGTTCAACACCAGGCGTTGGGGGCGATTGAAGTCCGCAACGGCGCGCTGTTGGGCTCGGTCGTTGGGGTTGTTGCTATTGACCGACCCATTGGTCCCGGTGGACAGGATCGTTCCGGTTATGTCCGAGAACGCGCGGCCGAAGGTGTAGGCGGCCTGAAATTGCAGCCCGTGCGAGAAGGACTTGCGGAGCACAGCCTGGATGGAATTGTAGCTGGAATCGCCAAAATTGCCGATGTCCAGAACGCCACCCGGAGTTATCCCAATCACCGGAACGCGCTGGAGCGCATTCTGGGGCGTGTTCGTGGTTAAGCAGCCGGTTGCGAGGCCACAGTTCACTGGATTGTTGGGGCTGGCGAGCAGGGGCACGTTCAAACTTTGCGCGGTCTGAACGTGTTCGGCTCGAGTGCCCACGTAGCCGACCTCCAGGACGATGCTGGGGGTAATGGAATACTGCAGGTTCAGGTTGTAGCTGTGCGTGAGGGGAATGGTGAGCGTGGGTTCTGTTCCGTACCCGTTGATCAACGAGGACGGAGTACGCAGGAATCCCGCAAAAGAGATGTCCGGCAGAGGATTCGCGGGCTGCTGGAGGCTTGCCAAACCGTTGGAGGCGCCGGAGTAGGCATTGCTGTGCGCAATCGGTGGCCCGCCGCTAAGTGCGAGCGCTTGGCCGTTGCCGCCGATTGCGTTCCAGAACCAGCCGTAGCCGCCGCGCACCACGAACCTCTCGGTGGAGAGGGGCTGCCAGACGAACCCGAAGCGCGGGGCAAAATCGTGCAGAGGGCTGCCTTGATCATTCAAAGCGTTGGTGCTGCGTCTGACGACTCCATCCGGAACGGACCCATTGTAGTTGTTGGCGACAGTGTAGCCTGCGTAGGTTCCACCTGCGGGCGGGAGGGGCACTTGATTCAAGAGCCCCCATTTCATCACGAAGCCGCCGTCGGATTCACGCACGTCGTACAGCAGTCCGTCGTACTCCCAACGCACGCCGAAATTCAGGGTGAGGCGGCGGCTCACTTTGAAGTCGTCTTGAACGAAGGCGCTGCCGAAGTTGGTCCGCAGCAGGTTCTGGACCCCTCCCGGAATGGTGAGGCTCAACGAAGTGCTGTAGATGTTGCTGTAGCCAAGCGGGCTGTGATTTTGGGCCGCGCTCTGGCCCACCAGGAAGTCGGCGAAATTCATAAAAGTGAGGCTTCCGCGATTGTTTCCGTAGTAGGTTCCGTTCCAGATCACGCGCTGCGCGCTGACGCCTGCTTTGATGGTGTGCGCGCCGTGCGACCAGGCGATCTGCTCGGAGAATTCATAGTTATATTGCGGCTCGCGCGCTCCATCGACGGCCGATCCGCCAAAGCTGAAGGCCGGCGTGACGAAGCTCAGGACCGGAAGGACCGGATAGAAAGGCGCGGGCGGCGTCATTCCGACGCCCGTGGACGTCAGCGGATCCAGCGTGTTGTCCGACGCGCGGATATAGTAATACGAAGCGCGCGCTTCATTGATGAGCTTGGGCGTGAGCACGGAGGTCAGCTTCAGCACCAGGATCTGATTGCCCGATTGGATGGTTGCGCCGCTGCCCGGCAGACAGCCGGGGCTGCAGGAGCCGAACCCGTTGGTCTGTGGCGAATAAGCATAGAAGTACCGCGCGGCCAGGGTGTGATTGGGCGAGATCATGTAGTCCAAGTTGGCTAAGGCTTGGTCCTCTTTGAAGACCGCCGGATTGGTGAAGGTCGAGAAACCGACTGCGGCCGCCGAGCCCGCATTCAGAATGCTCTGCGGGGCGGGAATCATGTAAGCGCCGTTGGCCCACTTGGCATTCAAAATCGAGAGCGCCACGGGATTGATGTTCGATCCGTCGCAAGCGACTTGGGCTCCGCCGGCAAACGTAGTGGCGTACTTGACGCCGGGCGATCCGGTGGGATTGTTCTGCGGACAAAACGCCGAGCCTAACGCGGCCGCCGATCGATCATTGCCGAGCTGGGGCGGAAGATTGGCGCTGGACTGGCCTTGCGTGGCTACGCCGTTGACCTGGCGCGTCCCTTGATAGGACAGAAAAAGGAACAGCTTGTCTTTAACAAGAGGCGTGCCCAGCGTGCCTCCGAACTGATTCTGCTTCAGCTTGGCCCGCGGATTGCCGGACCGGTTGCGGAAAAAATCGTTGGCGTTAAACAAGTCGTTGCGCAAGAACTCGAACAGGCTTCCGTGCAGATCGTTGGACCCCGACTTGGTAACGACGTTGACGTTCGCGCCCGTGTTGCGGCCATAGCTGGCGTCATACAGCGAAGTCTGGACCTTGAACTCCTGCAAGGCGTCCGGGCTGGGAATCGGAATGGAGCCGTAGAACCCGATGTAGTCGTGTGAGCCGGCGTTGGCATAGTTGGTTACCGTCACGCCGTCCATCAGGAAATTGTTGTTGACGTTGGTGCTGCCGTTCACGTACACGTACTGCGAGCCTCGGCCCACCGCGGACGCGTTGTTCACGTCCATTACGGCGCCCGGAGACAGCCCGATGATTTGGGTGTAGTTGCGGGTCACCAGGGGAAGCGAGTTGAGCTGCCGCGTCCCGACCACGCCTCCCAGAGTTGAGCCCTCGGCCTGCATCGCCTCAGTTTGTTCCTGGACGGTGACCTGTTCCTGGGTGGCGCCCAGCTCGAGCCGCTGGTTTAGAACGTGGGTCTCGGAGACGTTGACGATGACGGAAGGGATCTCGACGATCTTGAACCCCTCGGCGAAAATCGAGACACGGTACCCGCCCGGGGACAGCATCGTGAACTGGGCGCTTCCGTTGTCGCCCGACGCTTGAGCGCGCGACATCCCCGTCGCGGTGCTGACCACGGTGACCGTTGCTCCCGGGATGACTGCTCCCGTGGGATCAATTACAGTTACGGACAAAGCGCCGGTGCCGGCCGTCTGCGCCCCGAGAGGGACAGCCAGCAAGCACAGGAAAAATGCCAGCGTGACCAGCGCTGAAGCAGTGAGTCGAGCGAGCCTCATCATCGACCTCCAGGAAAGCTTGAATTGTGGATTTTATAAATGCAGAGAAGCGGCAGCTCGCTTGTGGTCCCTCGAAACGACTGGCCAGCGCCATAATGAAATCGCTCCTGCGGTCGACTGATTGCGTAATCTGGTGCAGTGCTGGGGCAACTAACTGACCACCGGACAACAGCCGCTAGAACGAACGAACTAAAGCAGAAAGCTTAGATCAGCGGGGAAATTGCCGCACCCAATCTGACCCAAGTTGCGTAATTTTCCAAGCGAATGCGCGATTCGTTGGAGTCTGAAGTCTTAGAAACTGAGGCCTGAGGGTTATGGCATTTCGTTTGCTGCTGGCGGACCAGCGAATCCGATCGTAAAGTGGGTTCTGAGAAGGCAGTCTCGAGCCCATCCTATCCACCCGGAGAATTCAGTGAAGGAGGCGAGAGGCCATGGAATCTATGCAGTCTCGATCCGACGGTGCGACGCGTTCGACGTCCAGCCGGCGCAGTTTTCTCAAAAGCTCTTCGCTGCTGGTTCCTGCGGCAGGAGCCGGCGCGTTTCTGCCGATGCTTGCCACGCGGCTGCGCAGCAGCAGCATGTTTGTTATGACGGACACGACCTCGGGCAAGCTCCAGGGAATCGATGTGTACGGCATCAAGCGGTTTCTAGGCATTCCCTATGGTGCTTCCACCGCCGGCAAGAACCGCTACATGCCGCCCCGAAAACCTGCACCTTGGGCGGGCGTGCGGGATGCGTTTGAATTTGGCCAGATCGCGCCGCAGGCCTGGGCCGATCCGCGCGCCGAATACCCCAAGGCGATCGATTGGGACCGGCAATCGGGCGGCATGGGCGAAGACTGTCTGGTGCTGAATGTTTGGACGCCCGGCCTGAAGGACGGCGGTAAGCGCCCGGTGATGGTCTCGTTCCATGGCGGCGGGTTCGCGACCGGATCGGCGGGCGAGCCGGGATACTATGGCGATCCATTGGCGCGCTTCGGCGACGCGGTAGTTGTGACGGTAAATCACCGCCTGGCGTCGTTCGGCTTCTTGCATGTAGCCGACCTGGATGCGCCGCCCGAGTTTGCGATGGCCGGCAACGCGGGCATGCTGGACCTGGTGGCGTCGCTCGAATGGGTTCGCGACAACATCGAAAATTTCGGCGGCGATCCCAACCGCGTGTTCATTTTTGGGCAATCCGGGGGTGGCGCTAAGACCTCGGTCACGATGGCGATGCCTGCCGCGAAGAACCTTTTCCATCGGGCGGGCGTGCAGAGCGGCTCTGCGATCCGGGTCGCGACCCGGGAGAACGCGACCAAAGCGGCTGAGAAACTGATTGCGAAATTGGGGATCTCGAAGAGCCGCATTCCAGACTTGCAGAAGCTCTCCTGGGAGCAGATTTTAGATGCCCAGAATGAAGTAGCTGGTATGGGACCGGGCGGTTCCTTCTCACCGGTTGTCGACGGCACCGTGCTCCCGCAGCATCCCTTCGATCCGGCTGCTCCGGCCGTTTCGGAAAACGTGCCGATGATCATCAGCACCACTCTCGATGATGGCGCGCTGCGCCTGACCAACTTCGATCTGGACGAAGCCGGACTGACGGCTATGGTGGAGAAGATGGTTCCTGGCAACGCGGATCGGGTCTTGAAGATGTATCGCAAAGCGTATCCCCATGTGGCGCCGTTCTTGATTCAAGCGCGCATACTGACCGACCGCGGCCGCGGAAACTCGTACAAACAGGCCGAGCGCAAAATCGCTTTGGGTAAAGCGCCGGCTTACATGTACCTTTGGAAGTGGCCGGCCAAGGCGTTCGACGGCAAGTTCGGTGCGGTACATGGGACGGATGTCGCGCTGGCATTTCACAGCGCTCACGGCGAACTGACCGGGGATGGCCCGGAGGCGCGCCGGCTGGCGGACGAACTGGGCGGAGCCTGGGTTGCTTTTGCCAGGACCGGGAATCCCGACAATCCGGCGCTGCCGCACTGGCCCGCGTACGACAGCGAGTCGCGCGCCACGATGGTTTTCGACAAGTACACACGCGTCGAGAGCGATCCGCTGCGCGAGTTCCGGCTGCTTTGGGAGGAACTGGGGACGTCGCAAGGCTGAGTCCGTTCCTGGAGTCTGGCTGCTTGGGAAGGCGCTCCGCGCAGACGCGGGCTGTGCGTGCGGAGCGCCGTTTACCTGATCAACGGGCTTTCCCAGACGCGGGATAGCAGCGCTTTGAGCTGCGCGAAGTGCCTGGGCCCCAGCTCAGCGCTCCATTCGCGCTCGATGTCCCGCAGTATGTCATGGATTTTTGAGTATGCGGCGCGCCCGCGTTTGGTAAAGCGGACAATTCGCGCACGGCCCTCGTCCGGTGCGTCGGACCGGGCGATATAACCGAGACTTTCGAGGCTCCGGAGTAGCTGGTTCATGGCCTGCTTGCTCATGCCGGCACGGTCGGCCAGAGTGCCTGGGCGAACCCCATCCGGACCCGGAAACTGCAGCACTGCGATATGAGGCAGGCGTAGCTCATCAAAGCCGGCCGCATTGAGCTCCTGGATGATACGGCGATGGATGGCCTGCGCCGGAACCCGCAGCAGTGCCCCGATGAGCATGTCTCCCGTTTTGACCGGTGAAGGTTTTGGCAACGAGGGTATTGACATTATCCGTAAACTGCGTTTACCATTGTAGCATGGTAAATGATGTTTACTAAAGGAGACCCCATGACGCTTCAGAGCATCGACCTGCAAGTCAATCCTTCCGACGAGACCATCCGTCTCGGGCCGCTGGTGGTGCGCTTCCTGCTCACCGGAGACAACTCGGCCGGCAGCATCGCGGCCTTTGAGCTCGTTGTTCCGGCCGCGCAGCGCCTGGAGGGGCCGGCGCACAGCCACGACCATTACGAGGAGACCATCTACGGCATAGAGGGAGTGTTGACCTGGACTGTGGACGGAAAACCAATCGAGGTCGGGCCGGGGCAGGCGCTATGCATCCCGCGCGGCGCCATTCACCGCTTCGACAACAACGGCGCCCAGGGCGTAAGAGCGCTCTGTGTGATCACGCCGGCCGCGATCGGTCCGCAGTATTTCCGCGAGGCTGCCGAGCTGATCGACGCGTCGCCCGGTGGTCCGCCGGACCGGGCAAAGATAGCGGAGATCATGCGCCGCCACGGCCTCACGCCAGCTCCGCCTCACCCCTAGCGCCTGTATCACCGCGCCTTGCCCGCGATTCTACTAAAAGCAGGCTCGAAAATAGTGGAAGGGTTGCCGACCATACATTCGCCATCCGGCCATCCACTTCAAAAGCACTGAGTTATTGGGCGAAATTACGAAAAGCGGAACCCCTGCGCCGCAGTCCCCGTTGCGAGCAAGAGTGCGATCCATAGTTTAGACATTTCATGTTCCCGCTAGTGGCGTCGGTGGTGGTCAATATCCGCTAGCTTTGGCGAGCGCGAAGATCACAATGGCCACTGCACCTACCCCAATACCAACGCCGATCAGTATATTGCGGCCGGTATGTGATTTCGTGTTGACCTGCTTCACCGAAACCACATCGTCGAAAGCGATTTGGCGTTCACCGGAGCGAGCATCCACGAGGGTAAACCCGGAGTCTGACACTGCTCCCCTGGCGCCTCGCAATTTTTGTTTATCGCTCAGGCGAATTTCAATGTTGGCGCCGACCGGCATGGCAATGATCGCTGTTTTGACGCTGGCCGCGTCGGGAGCCGCCGGCGCCAAACGGGTCAACATGAGGATACAGGCGATAGCGGTGAACGGACGGACCACTTTTCTAATGACCATGGCACATTCCCCTCCTAAATCAGTGCAGCTTAGGGACCAACGTGGATTTGTGGCCGATTCGCCTTACTTTGCGGCGATAAGACCTGTCCCTGGGTGAAATTACGCAGCACTAAACTGGTAACGGCTGCGGATGCTCCGGCTGTTCCGGTTCACTGGGCGGAGCTTGGGTCGCTTTTGCCAGGACAGGGAATCCCGACAATCCGGCGCTGCCGGACTGGCCCACGTACGATAGCGAGTCGCGCGCCAGGATGGTTTTCGACCAGTACACACGCGTCGATAGCGATCCGCGGCGTGAGTTCCGGCTGCTTGGGGAGGAACTGGGGACGTCGCAAGGGCTGAGTTTCCTGGAGTCTGGCTGCTTCGGAAGGCGCTCCGCGCAGACGCGGGCTCCGCGTGCGGAGCGCTTCGCGCTCGAAGCGCGCCATGCGGTCGGCGTCTGACGCGAACGACTGCGGCAGGATCTTGAGCGCGACGTCGTGGCCGAGTCTGGTGTCGGCGGCGCGATAGACTTCGCCCATGCCGCCTTCGCCGAGCTTGGCGGTGATGCGGTAAAGCGCGATGGTTTCGCCGATCAGGTTGTCAATATAGCACGGGGGTGGGGATCGAGAACGAAGCTACGTCGGCGTGACCTTGGCTTCCAGCTCTGCCCAGCGCGCATACAAATCTTCTACGCCTTGTTGGGCGATTTGCAGCCTGTGGTAGGCGGCTCTGTATCGTCTCGCGTCGGAGCCGGCGGCTTCAAGGTCGCGTTGACACGCGGTCAATTCTTGTTCCGCTGCCAGGATCTTGGCTTCCATCGCGTTCCACTCGCGTTGTTCCAGGTAGCCGAGCTTTCGCTTGGGACCGTCGGGGGCCGGGGGCGGGCGCGGGTCCTTCACAACGGCCCGCTCCTGCTGTTGCTCGCTCCGCGAGGTCTCCCACTGCGAGTAGTCGGCGAACACGCCGCCCGCATCGCCATCCAGGCCGATCACGATGGTCGACACGCGATCGAGTAAGTACCGGTCGTGGCTTACGAGCACCACTGCGCCTGAAAAATCGAGCAGGCTGTCCTCCAGGACTTCCAGCGTCGGAATATCGAGATCGTTGGTGGGCTCGTCCAGCAGCAGCACGTCCGCGGTCGCCAGCATCAAGCGCGCGATCATCACTCGCGCTCGCTCGCCGCCCGAGAGCCGGGACACGGGCATGTCGAGTTGCTCGTCGCGAAACAGGAGCCGCTTGGCCCATCCAGCGACGTGAATGGGACGGCCGCGGTAGATCACCGAGTCGCCCTCCGGACATAGAGTGCGGCGCAGGCTGAGGTCGGGGTCCAAGTGCTCGCCGCGATCCTGCGCGAAGGTTACGATCTGGAGCTGCTCGGCGCGGCGAATTGTTCCTTCGTCCGGCTGCATTTTCCCTTCGAGGATCTTGAGCAGAGTTGTCTTGCCGCTTCCGTTCGCTCCGACCAGACCGATGCGAACACCGGGCGCCAGAGTCAGGTTCAGGTTGTGGAACAGCCTGCGGCCGCCGAGGGTCTTCGCGATGCCTTCAGCTTCGATCAAGCGTTTCGTCTTTCGATCGGACGCGGTGAAGTCGATCTGTGCCGTCGCAGTGCGGCTGCGGGCGGTGGCGGCTGAGAGTTCCTGGATGAGGCGGCCGGCTGAGTCGATTCTCGCTTTGGACTTGCCGGTCCTGGCCTTGGGCCCTCGCCGCAGCCACTCGACCTCGCGACCGACCCTGGTCGCGAGCGATTCCTGTTGCGAGGCCTGCGCCTCCAGGAACTCTTCGCGCCGTTCCAGAAATTCGCTGTAGTTGCCGTTCACCTGGAACGTATTTTGGGGATAGGCCGCGTTGACTTCGACCATTCGCGTGGCGACGTTTTCGAGGAAGTAGCGGTCGTGGGTGACCACCAGGCAGGTGTTCACGGTCTGGATCGCGGTTTCGAGCCACAGGATGCCTTCGAGATCCAGGTGATTGGTTGGCTCGTCGAGGAGCAGCACGTCCGGCGATGTCACCAGCGCGGCGGCGATGGCGAGCCGCTTTCGCCATCCGCCAGAGAGGGTGGCGGCGGGCGCAGCGGGGTTGTCGAATCCAGCGCGGCCGAGGATCACTTCGAAGCGAGCGCTCTTTTCGGCTTCCTCGAGGTGCAAGTCATCCAAGGCCGCTCGGAGGACGGAGCCCACCGTGTCGCCGGGCCCGAAGACCGAATCCTGAGGGACGTAAGCCAGCCTGGTCAGCTTTCGCAGCGCGCGGGTTCCAGCGTTGGGCGTATCATTGCCGGCCAGGATCTCGAGCAACGTAGTTTTTCCGCTGCCATTCGGTCCGATCAAGCCCACGCGATCGCCGTCAGAAAGGCTCAACAAAAGATTCTCAAACAGGACTCGCACGCCAAACGATTTGCTAAGCGCGGAGCCACTCAGCAGGACTGCCATCTACTCCAGGATGGCATTGGAGGCATGGCCAGGGCAGACCGATCGGATCTTTATTTCAAACCGGAGTTCCAGTTGACGACAACGGTAATTGGTGAAGAAGAATTCGCCCCCTGCTGAGTTGGTATGAGAAAACGGCCGTCCTTACTCACATCGAATCCAGGGCTGAAGGCGCCGTCGAGGTGCGTATCGAAAAGGGCTTTCGGAACGCCAGCCTCGAATTTCGCGCCCGTGCCTGCGCCGACTTTCACATCCACCGCCATCATTTTCCGCGTTGCGCCGATTGCTGTACCGATGAAGAACAGTTCTTTTCCGTCGCGGCTCCAGACTGGAAGCGTACCGCCAGTAGTGGAGATCTGCCACTTGCCGCCGGGATTTGGAAAAGTCTGCACGTAAACCTCGTTGCGCCTGGTCTCATCCGAGACATAGGCCAGCCATTGTCCGTTGGGCGACAGCTTGGCGTCGAGTTCGTTGAACTCGGTCTGCAAATACGGAAAGGGCTTCCGGTCGCCGAACAGTGGAAGGACCCAGACGTCAGCCTTGGTCTTTGGGTCGAGTGAGCTCTCGATGATATAACGACCATCGCGGGACCAATCCACAGGTCGTGCGGGTCTTGCTGCGTCGAGAACCTCGTTCTGGCCAACACCGCTGGTAGATTTTTGCTCGACGCTGCTCCTGACGTTGCGCGATGTATAAAAAGCAATGTGGCTGGAGTCTGGGGACCAAATCGGGTAACCGGTATTGTTGGAATTGAAGGTAAACCTGGAGGCTGAACCGCGCGCGAGGTCGTGCAGCCAAATGTCGAGGTAGCCGGTTTGCGGATCGCGGCGATCGATGGCAACGGTGCGTCCGTCGGGCGAGATGGAGGGCCGCTGCAGTATGCCAGGTTCGCCAACTGTTCCGAGGGCTTTGCCTTGCCGGTCGAACCAGGTCAACTGCACTCCACCTCCGCCCCCGCCAGCCCGATAAGCCAGGGCGGTGGAGCTGGCAGTGAAATAACCAGCAACACCATTTACGTTTCCCACCTGCTCCGCGACTGGCACGGGATCACCCACCAGTTCCAATCGCTTCGCGTCGAACACCTGAGACAAGAGTGTGCCCTCGCGCAAAAAAAGAATGTGGCCGGTGAGCGGATTGCTCGAAGGAGCGTACAGGGCGCCAAACTGTGTGGCCAGCAATCGCTTCACGGCTTGATCCTCTGGCTTGGCGTCGAGTGACCCGAGATAGATACCGTTGTTTTCGGCCGTATTTGAACGTCTAAGATAAATGAAGTGCCGGGCGTCGGGGAGGAAAGACCCGAAGGTATGAAACATTTCCTGCCGGGCGGAGTCGAGTTTGGTGACTTGGGAAGCTAAGCCGCCGGAAGCTGAGACACGCCACAAGGGCCCAGTCCCCCGGCCCCCCACGAGGAGCACACCGGCTGCGCTCCACGAGCCGGATCCGACCGGCTGGGGTAGCTCGCACAAGGTGATGGCCGGGCCGCCAGAGAGGTCGATTTTTTTCAGCCTAGTCCCGTCGCCAAATGCAAGGAAGCGGTTGTCGGGCGACCAGAACTGGCCGGTGGCTCCGTCCGTGCCGGATAGGGGCCGCGACTCGAGCGTATCCAGGTTGCGAACCCAAAGCTGGCTGCGCCCGTCAGGACCGTTGGCTGAAAAGGCAAGGCGGCGGCCGTCGGGCGATAGAGCCAGACCGTCCCCGAAAGAGCCGCGCTCGGGCGTCGGAATCTGGAAGCGGAGAGGCTCCGGCGGGGACGGAGGCTTTTCGCGGAAGTGGGTGAACGATACGACGCAGAGGGCCGCGAGTAGGAGCGTCGCTACGCTGGGCCACAGCCATTTGCGCGAGGCCGGTGCTGCGGCAGTCTGTGGGCTTCCCTCGAGCAGGAGTCGCGAATCGCCGATCGCTTGCAGGCGCTGCTTGGGATCTTTTTCGAGGCACGAGCGGAGCAGGCGCCGGATTTTGGCCGGGACTCGCGCAAGATCCGGTTCTTCTTTCACGACCGCGGCCAGAATGTCGGTGATCGTTTCGCCGCGGAACAATTGCTCGCCGGTGAGCATTTCGTAAAGCACTACGCCGAAAGCCCAGATGTCGGCGCGTCTGTCCACGGGCTTGCCGCGCGCTTGTTCGGGCGACATGTAAGCGGCGGTGCCGAGGATCATGCCGGCTATGGTTGGTGACATGGTGAGCGTCGGCGAGTTGGCGGCGTCGCCGGACGCAGAAGCGGCTTGTGCAACGGATGCAAGACCGAAGTCGAGGACTTTGACTACGCCTTGCGGGGTGATCTTGATGTTGGCGGGCTTCAGATCGCGATGCGTGATGCCTTTTTCGTGCGCGGCTTCGAGCGCTTCGGCGATCTGGCGGGCGTAGTCGAGCGCGGCGTCGAGCGGGAGCGGGCCTTTGAGCGACTCGCCTCCGATCAGCTCCATGACCAGGTAGTTGGGGCCGACGTCGTAAAGCTGGCAGATGTTGGGGTGATTCAATGCTGCGATGGCGCGGGCTTCACGCTCGAATCGTTCGGAGAATTGTTCTTTGGAAATTTTGATGGCGACGTCGCGGCCGAGGCGCGTATCGCGCGCGCGGTACACCTCGCCCATGCCGCCCGCGCCGAGAATCCTGTCGATGCGATACGGTCCGAGCTGCGACCCGGGCGCCAAGCGTGTGGCAAGCGAATTACTCAGGAGGCCCGCAGCCGGATGGTCGAGCGGTCCATCACCGGAAGCGTGCTGGGCCAGGAGCGATTCCACCTCGCGCCGCAGTTGGTCATCCTGCGAGCAGGCCTCGGCCAGAAAGGCAGCGCGCTTGCCCAGTTCTCGCTCCAGCGCAGCGTGGTAGAGCCGCTCGACTTGACGCCAGCGTTCGGGATTCATGGAGCATTACCAGTTATAGCAGAGGCAATGCGGAAGAAATCGTGGTCTCCACTTTGCGGCCGAGGCGGTGATGCGGTAGTGCGCGATGGTCTGGCCGGTGAGGTTGTCGCTCATTTTTTGGCTTCCGGCGCACGGCGGCGGAGTTCGTCGAAGAAGTTTAGCAGAAAGGTCAGGTGGGTGATCTTCAGCTTGGCTTCGTCGAGCGCAAGCATCGCGGCGACGTGCTTGCCGTCCGGCGCCAGGTCGTAGTTGGAGTACGGGGACGTGAAGAGAAGGGGAAGCGCCGACCACTGGCGCGGCTTTCCTGGTTTGAAGGCATCCCCGCCGACGGAGTAACCGGCGACCATCACGTTGAATTGAAGGTTTTCGAAAAACAACTCATGTCCATCGCGAGACCACAGGGGGTAGACGCCCCCACCCGTTGAAATCTGCCAGCGACCTCCGGGTCCGGGAAACGGGCGCACGTAGATCTCGAAAATTCCTGATTCGTTTGACTGATATGCCAGCCAGCGCCCGTCGGGCGAGAACGCCGCAAAGATTTCGATAGCCGGCGTTCCGACGAACAATTCCGGCTTTTCGAGCCGAGCATGCTCCGGGTCGCCTTCGACGCGCGCGGTGAAAATATCCGGACTGGCGTTACCCCCGGGATAAAGAGCCAGGCGCCCGCCGTCGGGAGAGAAGGAATAAGGCGCAGCGTTCGGCTGCTCGGTCAGACGCTGAGCCTCACCCGAGCCATCCGAACGAATCCAGTAGAGGCCGGGAGCCGCCGGATTTCCGGAACTGAAGACGATGTGCTTGCCGTCGGGAGTCCACACCGGTCGCCGATTCTCTCCCGGGAAAAAACTGAGCCGTGACGCGGTATCGCGTTCCAAGTCCTTCACCCAGATATCGTCCGAGGAGCCGTTGCTGATGGCGTACGCCAGGCGCTTGCCATCGGGAGAAAAACGCGGCGTGAAGTATTGGGCTGGCTGAGCTTGAAGCGGCTGAGTTTTGCCTGCGCTGTCCAGGGAAGAAATGGTCCATGCCGCTGAGGCCGCCTCACCGCTTACGTAAACGAATGTTCCGTTTTGCGAAAAAGCGAAGAGTCCGCCCGCCTGAGCGGTGCTGCTTACGTCTTCAAAAAGAGGCGCCGGCGTGCCCATGAGCTCCAACCGAACCGGGTCGAATGGCACGGCGAACAAGGTGCTGTCATGCAGATAGACCAGATGGCCGGTTCCCTGCGAGGTGGTCAGGTAGCGGGCAAAAATGCTTCCGCGCTGTAGGGTTTTTCGCTGGCCGGTTTTGAAGGAGTACGCCTCCACTCGTGCGTCAGAGAAATTGCCTTGTTGAGCAGAGGCGGTGAAGATGACCACCTGGCTCCCCGGCAAGACCTGCGGCCAGCGGTGTGACACCTCGCCGGTGCTCACCTTGGTGACCTCCGCGGGTGCGCCACCCGAGGATGAAACGCGAAACAGTCCGCCGCTGAGATTCAGAGGAAGGATGATGTTTCTGTCGTCTCCCCAGCTTGCGCCTCGCTCAGAGCCGATCAGGTTGCAGAGCGTGACCGGCGCGCCGCCTTCCACGGAGATCTTCTTGAGCTTGCCCTCGGCGAAGAAACCGATCCAGGCGCCGTCGGGGGAAAAGAACGGGCTGGTGGCGTTCTCGGTGCCGGTGAGAGGCTTGGACTGGTTCTCACTGAAGAGGCGGGTGTGCAGGCGCAGCTTGTCGTCGGGGTCTCGGGAACGCAGCACCAGGCGTGTGCCGTCCGGCGAGAGAGCCAGGACGCTGCCTGCGGAAATTCCCGAGCCCTTATCCACCGACATCTCGACGTTGAGACGCACGAGCGGGCGGAGAGGAGTGGGGCGCGTGGCGCGGTAGAGGAGCGCGGCGGAGACGAGGAGGGCGAGCGTAGTGGCTGCGGCGATCGACCAGGGCAGCCAGGATTGGCGGCGGCGCTCGGATGAAGCAGGAGCAGTGGTGACGGGTCCTTCTTCGAGCGCGATGCGGACGTCGCCGATGTCGCGCCAGCGCTGGCGCGGGTCCTTGCGCAGGCATTTCTCGATCACCGGGCGCAGCTCGGCGGGCAGGGCGGTGAGGTCCGGCTGGTCCTTGATGACGGACGCGAGAATTTCCGAAACATCGGCGCCCTGGAAGAGCTGGCGGCCGGTGAGCATTTCGTAGAACACGCAGCCGAAGGACCAGATGTCGGCGCGCTTGTCGACCGGTTTGCCGCGCGCTTGTTCGGGCGGCATGTAGGCGGCGGTGCCCAGGATCATGCCGGCGATGGTGGGCGAGATGGTGAGCGTGGGTGAGTTGGCAGCATCGCCGGGCGCAGACGCCGCAGCTTGCGCGACGGACGCGAGGCCGAAGTCGAGCACCTTGGCTACGCCTTGCGAGGTGATCTTGATGTTGGCCGGCTTCAGGTCGCGATGCGTGATGCCTTTTTCGTGGGCTGCTTCGAGCGCTTCGGCGATCTGGCGGGCGAAATCGAGCGCGGCGTCGAGCGGCAGTGGACCCTTCAACGTCTCGCCTTCGATCAGCTCCATCACCAGGTAGTTGGGGCCGACGTCGTAGAGCTGGCAGATATTGGCGTGATTCAGCGCGGCGACGGCGCGGGCTTCACGCTCGAAGCGCTCGGAAAATTGTTCCTTGGAAACTTTGATGGCGACGTCGCGGCCTAATCGGGTGTCGCGCGCGCGATAAACTTCGCCCATGCCGCCCGCGCCGATGGGGGCAAGGATCTCGTACGGTCCGAGCCGCTCGCCCGCTGTCATCGGCATATCGGGTTAATTGTACTGGAAACCGCCGGCGGATCACTCGAAAATCGCGTCGACCGCCAGCGTGGCGCCGGGCGAAAAGAAGAGCGGAATGCGTTGCGCGGATTTGTATGTGATCGAATGGCCGTCCGGCGTGGAGACCTCCACCTGGCGGTGATCGAGGTCCACCAGCCAAAATTCGCGCGAGCCGTTCTCCAGACACATGTTCCGCCGGTCGAGCATTTCGGCGGCGGTGTTGGAGGGTGACAGCACCTCGACCACGAGATCCGGCGCGCCTTCGAGGTGTCTTTCGTCGGGAATCTGGTCCCAGCGGGCTCGGGAGACGAAGGCCACGTCGGCTTGCCAGTATTCGAATTCGGGAAGCGGGCGGAAAGGCATTTCGATATCGACTTCGCCGGCGCTACCCGCGGCTTTTTCGAGATATTGGCGCAGCCGGCGCTGAGCGAGGTAGTGTGCGCGATTGGGTGGTGGCATCTGAACAGGCTCGCCATGCCGGAGTTCGTAGCGAAATCCTTGCGGTGTTTCGGGAAGTTGCTCGAATTCCTCGAAGGACATTAGACGAGTTGGGGGGGACGCCATGGCGCGTATCCTCAATTCCGATTATACGCCGCTATTTTTTCAGGTCTATCTGAGAACCTGGCGTTCGCACGAGTGCGAACGCGGCACGCTGAAGCCTGGGCCGCGGTCGTGTTTTCAGGCACGGGCGGCGGAAATCCTGATGTGGCGGGCTTCAGATCGCGGTGCGCTGGGATTGCGGTTGGTTAAAGACGGGGACAGGCGTCGACAGGAATGTCGACGCGGCACGGACGAGTGCGTGCGCCACGCTTCATCCGGCGATGGACTTCCAGGTTTTCGCCAGGTGCTCGGCGGTGCGCCAGGCCAAGGCTTGCGCGGTTTGCGTGGGATTGCGCGCGCCGCTGGTGCCCATCACCGATGCGCCCAGCACGCCGAGGTTGGGCGCCTCGTGCGAGAAGCCCCAGCGGTCCACCACGTTGGTTTCCGGATTGTCGCCCATGCGCGTTCCGCCGTAAGCGTGCGTCGAGACGCCCGGCGGACCGACGCCGGCGCGGACCACCTGGACCGCTCCGCCGGCGCGAAACCACTCTTCCATCTTTTTCTGGCCGTACTCGGCCGCGCGCGATTCGTTCTCTTTGGCCGGGTTGGTGACGCGGCAGACCGGATCGCCCAGCGGGTCCTTCACTTGCGGATCGAGATCCAGATAGATGTCTTCGTACGGAAACGTGGAAGTTTGCAGATAGGCCGAAACCCAGCGCGCCGCGTTGACGCGCACAAACGCCTTCCACCTCGACCCCCAGCCGGGCGCGAGACCGAAGGTGTTCATGCTGGCGGCTTCGATGGGATGCATCTCGGTGTGCGGCTGCAAGCTGGTGCCTCCGATGAAGCCGAGGCCGGAGTGATCGTAGTTGTCATCGGCCCAATCGTCCACCGCGGAAGCTTGCGCGGGCGTGCCGTACCAGACGTTGATGTCGTAGGGGAACAGTGCGCTGACGCCGCCCTGGTAATGCGCGAAATAGTGCCGGCCCACCTGGCCGTGATTGTTGGACAAGCCGTTGGGATAGGCTTTGGATTTGGACAGCAGAAGCAGCCGCGAATTTTCGTAGGTGTAGGACGCAAGCAGCACGATTTTCGCCGGCTGGAAGTACTCTTTGCTGTCCTTGATATAGGTGACGCCGGTGACGCGGCCATCCGGCCCGGCGACGATGCGCGTAACGTGCGCGTGGTCGAAGATGGTCAGGTTTTTGGTCTTCACCGCCGCGGGAATGGTGGTGACGGCGGTGGAATTTTTCGCGCTGATGTGGCAGCCGCCGCGGTTGCAGTAGCCGTGATAGGCGCAGCCCGGCCGGCCCTGGTACTCCTGCGAATTGATGGCGGCGGGCGGACGAAATGGATGCCAGCCGAGCTGCCTGGCGACTTCTGCCATGTGATCGGTGAAGCCGCTGCCGCGCAACGGCGGCATAGGATATTCGCGCTGGCGAGGCGCTTCGAACACGTTGCCCGCCGGGTCGATCTTGCCCTGGATGTTTCCGGCTTTTCCCGAGACGCCAACCTGATATTCGACCAGATCGTAATAGGGCTCCAGGTCGTCGTAGCCGATAGGCCAATCTTCCAGCGTTGAACCTTTCGGAATGGCCGTGGCGCCGTAGCGTTTGATCGACTCGCTGCGCGCCTTGAAATCCCAGGCCTTGAGCCGCCAGCTCTGCGCCCAATAGTGGATGGACGTGCCGCCGATGGCGTTCATCATGGGATGAATTGCGCCGCGGCGAGTGGGCGCCGAGGGGCCGCCGCGCACGGTCGGCACTTCGCGATTGGCCTTGGGCACCGAGGTGAGCAGGCCGCGGACGTTGTTGTGGATCTCGTCCGGCTTGAAGCTGTGCGGGTCCATCCAGGTTCCGGCTTCGAGCCCGGCGACCTTCAATCCCGCGCGAGCGAGCGGAAGCACGGCCAGGCCGCCGGCCGCGCCCAGTCCGATCACCGCCACATCGACAGGCTTAAGATCGATGGCCATTGTTCGCTCCCAGGGCGGATCGGCGATACGGCTTGATCGCGACCTTGATTTGCTGGTCTTCGGGCGAGACGGCGACGCGCGGGCCGGGGTAGCGGATGAGGTCCCAGCCGCGGAAGCTGGTGTTGCCACCGTAGTAAGGATCGCTGAACATGCCTTCCAGCGTCAGCCGCCGGAAGCGCGCGAACACCGCGCGGGCGTTGGGGAAGCCGGCGGCGGGTCCTTTGTCCATGGCGTCGAGCACTGCGTCCTGCTGGTCGGCGCTGAGATCGGCGAAGGGAGCGTCGTGCGTGCGGCGCGCGAACGCGTCGATGGCCGCGAGTCCTTCGAGGAAGCTCTGTTTCTCGTCGGCCAGTGCGCCGGCCAGCGCCTGATCGATGTAATTGACGGCCCCGCATTCGAGCGCCCCCGGGCCGAGGTCGTCCTTGGGGACCAGGCGGTCGACGAAAGCTTCGAGTGTCTTGCGGTCCGCGGCCGAGAACACCGATGGAGCAGCGGATTGAGCGGCGGACGTGAGCGCGGCCACCGGGACCAGGGCGGCGCCGGCGATCAAGCTGCGCCGCGAAAC
>DASQHQ010000131.1:0-10824 GCA_035632015.1 Bryobacteraceae bacterium | reverse complement strand
GACGACGGAGACTCCGTGAACTCGACGACCTCCGGCGGCGAGCCGGCGCTGGCTTCCAATCCGTTCAATTTGCGCGCCGATCGCGGGCTTGCCAACTTCGACGTTCGCAACGCGGCGGCCATCAGCGCGAGCTATGCTCTTCCCTTCGGCCGCGGCAAGCGATACCTGCCGGGCGCCAGCGGCCTGGCCAACGCGCTCGTGAGCGGATGGAGCGCCAACTCGATCGTCACGCTGCAAGGCGGTTTCCCGTTCACGCCGCAGTTGAGCTACAACCCGTCCAACAACGGCGACACGCGCAATCCCGTGCGGCCGTTCGTCAACCCGGCCTTTCGCGGCCCAGTGATTCTCGGCAGTCCGAATCAGTGGTTCAATCCGGCCGCGTTCCTGGCGCCGCCGAACAACAGCGGCTTCTACGGCAATCTTGGCCGAGATACCTTGACCGGCCCAGGCCTCGCCACCTGGGATGTGTCATTCTTGAAGGACACGCATCTTCAGGAAAGAGTCAACCTGCAATTTCGCGCCGAGCTATTCAATCTGCTGAACCGCGCCAATTTCAACACGCCCAACGCGGTCACGTTCACGCCGGCAGGGGTATCGCCCACGGCGGGAGTGATTACGAGCACGTCGACGACCGCGCGGCAGGTTCAGTTTAGCCTGAAGCTGCTGTGGTAAGCGTGCGCGCCAAGGTCAAGTGACCAACACCTCTCCGGTGTGGCTGGTGTCGTACCCCGCCAGAATCTCGAGCTTCCTTCGGATGGCGGCACGATTGAGCACATCCAACAGCGCTTGCACCGCGGGCAGGCGTGCGTGCCGGCGCCGGATCACGAGATCGTAGCGCTCCGTCGCCAGCGGCACGAAGCTCAAGCCAAAGGCGCGCGCGGCCGAGCGCGGCGCGATGCAGCAGTCCGCCTCCCGCATGCTCACCGCCAGCGCCGCGGCAAGATGACCATAAACCTCGCGCTCATATCCTTTGACTTTTTTCGCCGGAACTCCGGACTCGCGCAGTTTTTGGTCCAGCAGACCGCGGCTGCCCGCGCCCTTCTCCCGGTTGATGATCGAGACATTCTTCCGCGCCAGATCCGCGACGCTGCGAATTTCTTTTGGATTGTCGAGCTGCAGCACCAGCCCTTGTTCCCAGATCGCGAAGGTGACCACCTTCACTTCCGACTTGGGAAACAGACGCCGGATTACCGGAAGATTGTATTCGCCGCTCGGCAGGTCGCGCAAGTGCGAGCCCGCCACATGCACTTTGTCCTCCCGCAGCCACTCCAGCGCCTGCTGGCTGGAGGACGCAGCCACCACAGCATCGACGTCCTCGAATCGCGCCAGATGCTGCACCAGGAGCGAAATCCCGGGATCGCACCCTGCGATCAGCAGCCGCCGCCCGCGCTCCAGATCGTCCTGAAAGATATGCACCTCGGCTTGATGGGCGCGTTGGGAGCTTTGCAAAATGACGCCGTCGGCCATCGGAAGCACAGCCGGCTGCGGCAGCGCGGACACGCCCACCATTCGTTTGCCGACGCGGCACAACTGCACCGGCTGGCCTTTGCGGGCCTGCGGGCTGGCGATCAAGTCGACCGTGACCGGCGGAGCGGGCGCCGGCGGCTCGCCTTCCAGCCGGAACAGATCCTCGACCTGGACTTCGAGGATTTTCGCCAGTTGCAGCGCCAGTGCGGTATTGGGGACATAGTCGCCGGCCTCGATGGCGTAAATCGTCTGCCGGCTCACTTGGGCCAGCTTGGCCAGCCGGGCCGCGGAGATCCCGCGCTGCTCGCGAATCTCATTCAACTGGGTGCGTGTGCCGACCATTTCAGACTACATTGTCATTCGAACACGACAAATAAGCAAACCCTATGCTACCGTCTTAGACGTGAGGAAAGGCGCGGTCCTGGTCGTGGCACTCCTGTCTCTCGCCGCTTGCCGGACCGAGGAAGCCTCGAATTCGACCCCGCAGCCGGAGGTCACTATTGCCGCCGCCGCCAACCTCACGGACGTATTCCAGCGTGTCGGCGCGCGCTTCGAGCAAACCACCGGCATCCACCCGGTTTTCAGTTTCGCTTCCACGGCGCAACTGGCGCAGCAGATCGAAAACGGCGCCCCCTTCGATGTGTTCGCGGCCGCCGACGCGCAGCACGTCGAGGAACTGGATCGAAAAGGCCTGCTCCTTTCCGGGAGCCGGGCCGTCTACGCACGGGGAATTCTCGCGCTGTGGATTCCACCGCACAGCCAGGCCCGCATCGATCGAATCGAGGATCTTGCGAAAACCGACGTGCGCTTCATCGCGATCGCCAAGCCTGAACTCGCGCCCTACGGCGAAGCTGCGGTCGAAACGCTCCAGCGGCTGAATCTCTGGCAGCGCATCCAGGGCAAGATTGTCTACGCCGAGAACATCAATATGGCCCGGCAATACGGCATGTCGAACAACGCCGACGCCGTCTTCACCGCTTATTCGCTGGTGTTGCACGCAGCGGGGCGGACCATTGTGGTGGACCAGGCCTTGCATCCGCCCATCGAACAGGAGCTGGGAATCATGGCAACTTCGAAACATCCGGCATCGGCGCACAAGTTTGCCGATTTCCTGCTGCACGGCGAGGGACGCGACATGCTGCGAAACTCCGGCTACGCGCTGTAGCGCACTTCATTTATTCTCGAGCCATTTCACGCTGACTGGATCAAGGTGCTCGCACTGCATGGTCTCGGTTACTCCGGAAACCATCAGGCCGCAGGCGTTGTTCTGCGCGCTCCGCAGGGCGTGCTCTTTGGTATCAGCGGAGGCGATGCGGCACTCGGTGCGCCCCTGGTAGGCGACGCACACCTCCACGCGGTATTTCACCGGGTGCATGCTCGAATACGCCAAGATGATCACGAATGCCAGGGCCGCCAGGATACTCAGGGCGCCAATGAGGACGGGTTTGCTCACGCGCCGCGGCCCTCTGCGAAGAAATTGCCCATATGCCGAAATTTATCGTAGCGATCTTCGATCAGTTCCGCGGGTGAGCGCGGCGCCAGTTCCGCGAGCGCGGTGTGCAGCGTTTCCCGGACGAACTCCGCGGCTTTTTCCAGATCGGTATGAGCGCCGCCGGGCGGCTCGCTGATGATTCCGTCGATCAATCCCAGCGCCAACAAATCCGAGGAAGACAGCCGCAACGCGCGGGCTGCTTCCGGGGCTTTGCCCGAATCGCGGTAGATGATCGCGGCGCAGCTTTCCGGGGTGATGACGCTGTAGTAAGCATTCTCGAGCATGTAGACCCGATTCGCGACGCCCAGGCCGAGCGCCCCGCCGCTGCCGCCCTCGCCGATGACGATCGCAATCACCGGCACGCGCAGCCTCGACATTTCACGCAAGTTTACGGCGATGGCTTCGGCTTGCCCGCGCTCCTCGGCGTCGATGCCGGGATAAGCGCCGGGTGTATCGAGAAAGTTCACAATGGGCCGGCCAAACTTGCTGGCGAGGCGCATGAGGCGCAAAGCCTTGCGATAGCCCTCCGGCTTCGGCATGCCGAAATTGCGGTGCAACTTCTGCTTGGTATCGCGCCCCTTCTGCTGGCCGATTACCATTACCGGCCGATCTTCAAAGAACGCCAGGCCTCCGACGATGGCCGGGTCGTCGGCGAAGGCGCGATCGCCGTGCAGTTCGGAAAAATTGCTGAAGATCCGGCCGATGTAGTCCAGCGTGTGCGGGCGCTTGGGATGGCGCGCGAGCTGCACGCGTTCCCAGGTCGGGTTGGGCGCAGTTTCCGGTGCGGCGGGCGGGTTGGGCGTCGAGTTGCGGTTTTCTGCCATTCCAGATTGCGGCCGGTCGTGTCGAAACTTCAGCACGACGCTAGGTAGCCAGGATCTCGACGGATTCCGGTCCGCAGATCCGCTCCACTTCGGCCCAAAATTCCTTGTCCGGACGAACCTTGAGTGTCACATCCAGAATAACGGAAAAATCGCGCGGCTTCTCAAGCCGCAGCCGGACCTCGGTGTCGCCGCGCTTGCGCGCGAATAGCTGGTTGAGGGCCTCAGCCTTGTCGAGGGAGCCATTCGAACCCACGGCGACGCGGATGGAGATGAGGGTGGGGAGATCCAGGCGCGCGACCTGAAGGGGCGTGATCTCCTGCACCGAAAGTTTCGGAGGCGCGTTGTCTTCGGGGAGCACGAGAGCTTGCACCAGCACGGCCTGGTCCTCCACCAGATTACTCAGCAGACGGTCGTACTGGGTGGAGAAGGCCATGGCCTCCACGCTGCCGGTGCGATCTTCGAGATGCATGGACGCCCAAACCTTGCCTTCCCGGTTGCGCTTGCGCTGGATGCCGGTGAGGATGCCACAGATCTTAACCTCGACGCCCTTCTCCAGACCCTCCAGAGTTTCGATGTAGTGCGTGGAAAGTTCCGAGACTTTGCCAGGGAACTCGTCAAGCGGATGTCCGGTGACGTAAATGCCGACGACTTCTTTTTCGCTGGCGAGTTTTTGTTGCGGGGTCCAATCGGGCAGCGCAGGCAGCGGATGCTCGACGTGTTCAGGCTCACCGGCAGCCATGCCGAAGAGGCCGGTCTGGCCGCACTGCCGGTCCTTCCAGGCGCGCTGGCCGGCTTCCATGGCGTTTTCGAGCAGGGCGGTCAACTGGGCGCGATTGCCGGGCAGGCTGCTCAGGGCGCCGCACTTGATGAGGTTTTCGATGACGCGGCGGTTGACGCAGGCCAGATCGACGCGCTCACAAAAATCGTAGAGCGAGCGGAACGGCCCGCCGCTTTGCCGCGCTTGGAGGATGGAGTCGGCCGCAGTAGAACCGAGAATGCGCACCGCGCACAGGCCCATGCGGATGGCTTCGCCGTCGGGAATGAACTCCTGGCCGCTGGAGTTGATGTCCGGCGGCAGCACGGGGATTCCCATTTCCCGGCACTCGTTGATGTATTTGACGACCTTGTCGCTGTTGCTCATTTCCGAGCTGAGCAAAGCGGAGAGGAACTCGAGCGGGTAGTGAGCTTTCAGGTAGGCCGTGACGTAGGCCAGTTGCGCGTAGGCGGCGGAGTGGGACTTGTTGAAGCCGTACCCGGCGAACTGTTCCATCAGGTCGAAGATCTTTCCGATTTTTTTCGCGTTGTGGCCCTTGGCCTTGCCTCCCTGGAGGAAGCGCACGCGTTGCGCGGCCATTTCCTCGGGCTTTTTCTTTCCCATGGCGCGGCGCAGGATGTCGGCGTCGCCGAGCGAGTAGTCGGCCAGGCGATTGGAGATCTGCATCACTTGTTCCTGGTAGACGATGACGCCGTAGGTTTCTTCGAGAATCTCCTTGAGCTCGGGAAAATCGTAGGTGACCTGCTTGCGTCCGTGCTTGCGGTCGATGAAGTCGTCGATCATGCCGCCCTGGATGGGGCCGGGGCGATAGAGCGCGTTGAGCGCGCACAGGTCCTCGATGCGAGTGGGTTGATATTTGCGCAGGATGTCGCGCATACCGCGCGATTCAAACTGAAACACGCCGCTGGTGAAGCCCTTGGAGAAGATCTGATACGTGGCTGCGTCGTCGAGCGGCAGATCCTCGAGCGAAAGTTTCACGCCGCGATGCCGCTCGATGAGGGCCAGGGCGTCCTGGATGATGTCCAGCGTGGTGAGGCCCAGGAAATCCATTTTAAGGAGCGCCAGTTTTTCCAGGCCGACCATGTCGTACTGCGTGACAATTTCGTCTTTGTTGGTCTTATAGAGTGGAACCAGTTCCTGGAGCGGCACCGGAGAGATGACCACGCCGGCGGCGTGCATGGAGGCGTTGCGCGCCATGCCCTCCAGCTTGAGCGCGACTTCCAGGACTTCCTTCAGGCGCGGATCCTTTTTGGCAGCCTCTTCGATGGCAGGCTCCTGGTGGAGCGCGTCTGCGAGCTTGATGTTGAGCGTGGTGGGAATGAGCTTGGTGATCCGGTCGACGTCCGCGTAGCTGATATCGAGGACACGCCCGACGTCCTTGATGGCGGTGCGCGCGCCCAGCGTGCCGAAGGTGATGATTTGGGCCACCTGCTCGCGCCCGTATTTTTCGGTGACATACTGGATCACTTCGCCGCGCCGGCGCGTATGGAAGTCGATGTCGATATCCGGCATGCTGATGCGCTCGGGATTCAGGAAGCGCTCGAACAGCAGGCCGTACTCGAGCGGATCGATGTCGGTGATCTCCATCGAGTAGCTGACCAGGCTGCCGGCGGCCGAGCCGCGCCCCGGGCCAACCGGGATGCCGCGGGATTTGGCGAAGCGGATGAAATCCCAGACGATCAGGAAGTAGCCGGAGAATTTCATCTGCTGGATGGTGCGGATTTCGCGCTCCAGGCGCTCGACGTACTCGGCGAGATCGTGTTTCAGCAGGCCCGCCTGGCGGAGCGCTTCCAGGCGCGGGCGGCGCTTTTCGAAACCTTGGCGCGCGGCGTATTCGAAGTAGCTGTCGGTGGTGTGCCCCTGGGGAACGTCAAACTTGGGGAAAGGCTCTTTGACTTTGTCCAGGCTGACGCGGCAGCGCTGGGCGATTTCCCAGGTGCGATCGAGCGCCTCTTCGAGTTCGCCGAACATGGCCAGCATTTCGTCGCGTGTCTTTAGATAGAACTCGGGCCGCGTGAACCGCATGCGCTGCGGATCGCTCATGGTTTTGCCGGTTTGGATGCACAGCAGGATTTCGTGGGCGCGAGCGTCGTCCGGGCGCATGTAGTGCGAATCGTTGGTGGCGACCAGCGGGATGCGCGTTTCCTGGGAGAGGCGGTGGACCTGCGGGGCGACGATTTTGTCCTGGTCGAGGCCGTGGTCCTGGATTTCGAGGAAGAAGTTTTCTTTGCCGAACAGGTCGGCGTAGCTGTAAGCCAGCCGCTTGGCTTCTTCGTAACGATGCGCCAGCAGAGTTTCGCTGATGTCGCCGCGCAGGCAGGCCGAAAGGGCGATGAGACCCTTGGAATGCTGGGCGAGCAGGTCCTTATCGATGCGCGGCTTGTAATAGAAGCCTTCCAGGAACGCGGTGGAGACCAGCTTGATGAGATTCCGATAGCCTTCCTGGTTTTCGCACAGCAGGACCAGGTGATTGTAGCGGTCCGTGTCGCTGCGGCTTTGGAAGCCTTGCTGCGAGACGTAAACTTCGCAGCCGATGACCGGGTGCACGCCTTTTTGCTTGGCTTCGTTGTAGAATTCGACCGCGCCGAAGAGGTTGCCGTGGTCGGTCATGGCGACGGCGGGCATCTTCTGGGCGACCACGAGGTCCATCAACTGGCCGATTTCGCAAGCGCCGTCGAGGAGCGAATAGTCGGTGTGGCAATGCAGGTGAACGAAGGGCGGAGCGGAAGTCATCTTTGGCTCAACTCGGCGGGGAAGGCTGGTTTCATTTTAGCGTAGAGGCGGTGGCTGAGAGTGGCACACGAGCGGCGCTTCTTTGATGCGCGGCTGCGGTGGTGCGAGCCGTGGGAGGATTCGTGGCGGTTGAGGCGCGCTGAAAACCGTCCGGACTTGCCTTCGCAGGAGTGCGAACGCGGCACGCAAGAGTGCGTGCGCTACGGGTTACTCCAACAATTCGCGTGCGCCCTCCTTGAGATTCACGCCGGAGAGTTTCAGGCGTCGGGACTCGTTCATCAGGAACAGCAATTTGCGCGCGGCTAGTTGGTAACTGAGGCCTTCGGAACGGATGTTCGAGATGCAGTTGCGCTCGGCGTCGGTGCGGCCCTGGCGCGGTTGCCAGGTGAGGTAGACGCCCAGGCTGTCGGGAGAACTCAGGCCGGGGCGTTCGCCGATCAAGACGATCGAAAGCTGCGCCTTCAGCAGCTCGCCGATCTCGTCGCCGATGGCTACGCGACCCTGCTCAACAATGGCGACTGGGGCGATGCGCCAGTCCAGTTGCGCCAGCACGCATTCCAGCAGCGCGGCTGCATGGCGGTGGACTGCGAGGGCGGAGAGTCCGTCGGCGATGATGAAGGCGGCGTCGCAGCCGGGTTTGACCGATGCCAGGCGGGCGCGCGACTCGGCGTTCAGGCGGCGGCCGAGGTCGGGTCGATGCAAATAGGTGAGCCGGTCGGGCGCGGCGCTGGCCAGCGTCACGCAGTCGATCTGCTTCTGCTTCAGTTCCAGCGCCAGAGAATTGACGTCGAGCGCGAGCTGGACCGCATCGCGTGCGCGGGCGTGGGCGAGCTGGAAATCCAGCAGTTCGCGCGTGGGAAGACTGTGGCCGGCACGGCCGATCTCGACGCGCGCCGGAGTAAAATCGCGGAGGCACATCATGCTTCGAGCAGCAGGCCTGCTATGCGGGGAAGTTCCGGGCTTATGCGTTCCAGCCAGGTTTCGAATTCGGGCGCCGGGCGCAGGCCGAAGATACCGCGCAGGTACAGGGCGTCGTGGAAGGATGTGCTCTGGTAATTGAGCATGATGTCGTCCGCGCCCGGCACGCCCATGATGTAGTTCACGCCGGCCGCGCCGAGCATGGTGAGCAGCGCGTCCATGTCGTCCTGGTCGGCTTCGGCGTGGTTGGTGTAGCAGACGTCGCAACCCATTGGGAGGCCGAGCAGCTTGCCGCAGAAATGGTCTTCGAGGCCGGCGCGCAGTATTTGTTTGCCGTCGTAGAGATACTCGGGGCCGATGAAGCCGACCACCGTGTTAACGAGCATCGGTTGGAAATGGCGAGCGAGGCCGTAGGCGCGGGCTTCGAGCGTCTGCTGGTCGACGCCGTGATGCGCATTGGCGGACAGAGCGCTGCCTTGCCCGGTTTCGAAGTACATGACGTTGTCGCCGATGGCGCCGCGTTTCAGCGCCAGCGCCTGGCAGCGCGCTTCGTCGAGCAGGGCGGCATTCACACCGAACGACTGGTTGGCGGCTTCCGTGCCGGCGATGGATTGAAACACAAGATCCACCGGCGCGCCGCGGCGCATGGCTTCCATTTGAGTGGTAACGTGGGCCAGCACGCAGCTTTGAGTGGGGATCTGGTAGGCGTCGCGCAGGCGGTCGAGCATGCGGAGCAGCGTTTCCACGGTTTGCAGATTGTCCGAGACGGGATTGATGCCGATGACCGCGTCGCCGCTCGAGTACATGAGGCCGTCGATGATGCTGGCGGCGATTCCTTTGGGATCGTCGGTGGGGTGATTGGGCTGGAGGCGCGTGGAGAGGCGTCCGGGGAGGCCGACGGTGTCGCGAAAGCGCGTAACCACACGGATCTTGGCGGCCACGGTAACCAGATCCTGGAGGCGCATGAGCTTGGAGACGGCGGCGGCCATTTCCGGCAGAAGGCCGGGCGCGAGCGCGCGCAAGACATCGCCGGTGGCTGCATCGCTGAGCAGCCAGTCGCGAAAATCGCCGATGGCCAAGTGTGCGACGGGGGCGAAGGCGCGCGCATCGTGGTCGTCCAGGATGAGGCGCGTGACCTCGTCCGATTCGTAGGGGATCACATGTTGGTCGAGAAACGCGCGCAGCGGAAGCTCGGCCAGCGCCATTTGTGCAGCAACGCGTTCTTCGGCGCTCCGAGCGGAGAGGCCCGCGAGGTCGTCTCCCGACCGCGGCGGGGTGGCTCGCGCCAAGAGCGTTTTCAGGTCGTCGAATTTGTAGACGATTTTGCCGACCGTGTGCGAGTAGCCGCTCATACCGCGGCTCCGCTGGTGCGGGCGCGCTCGGCTTCCTGTTGGGTCAGCGCGAATTCCTCTTCCGGCGACAGGATGAGGCGCTGGCGCGCATAGAAGGCGAAATATGCGATGCCGCACAGAAACCAGATCGCCGCGCCGATGACGCCGCGGTTGTAGTCGGAATTGAGGAACAGCGTGACCAGCGTCGCGAGTGCGATCAGCATCGCGATCACGGCGCCCGCGATTCCGAGCGGGCTGACGTAGGGACGGTGGATGCGCGGAAATTTGCGGCGCAGCAGGATGAAGGACGCCATTTGCAGAACGTAGGCCAGCACCGCGCCGAACACGGCCATGTTGAGAAGAATCGCGCCAACCGTGCTGGCTTGGCCGGCGAGTTGGATCGCCAACGCGGCCGCGAAACCGAGCGCCGATCCGGCGAGCAAGGCACGATGCGGCGTCTTGCGGCGGCCGTGCGTGACGGAAAGCCAGCTTGGGAAATAGCCGGCGCGCGACAGCGAATAAATCTGGCGGCCATAGGCGTAGATGATGGTGTGGAAGCTGGCCAGCAGTCCCGTGCAGGCGAACAAAGCCAGGAGCCGGGTGCGCATGCCTTCGCCGAAAATGGCGCGGAAGCCGAGGAACAGCGGCTCGGTGGAGGTTCCGACTTTCGCGGCGCCGGGCGAGATGCCGGAGTTGAGGATCACGGTCAAGAAGGAGCAGAGAATGAGCGTGAACAGACCGGAGAGGATTCCTTTGGGCATGTCGCGCGCCGGCTGGTGCGATTCTTCGGCGGCGAGCGGCAGTTGTTCGATTCCGAGATAAACCCACAGAGCGAACGGAAGCGCGGTGAAGGCGCCCGGCCAACCTTTGGGCAGCCAGCCCCCGCCTTCCAGCGCCCAGCGATGCAGGCGAAAGAGCGGGGTCGCGCCGATGTAGAAGATGGCCAAAATGGCAAGGGCGCAGAGCGTGATCGCGACCGAGACGCGGAACGACAGCGCGACGCCGCCGGCGTTCAAGGCGACGAAAACGGCGTAGCAGGCCAGCCACCACAGTGGCGCCCAGGCGGGCGGAGTGTGGAAGATCGCGCCGAGATAACCGCCCACGCCGACCACAATCACGGCGGGCGTGAGAATGTACTCCATGTTTTCGGCGAGGCCGGTGATGTAGCCGCCCCAGGGTCCCATGGAGGTGCGCGCAAACGAGTACGCGCCGCCGGTGTGGGGCAGGGCAGGGGACATTTCGGCGATGGAGAAGCACAGGCCGATGTAGAGCAGCGTCATCAAG
>DASQHQ010000130.1:0-19586 GCA_035632015.1 Bryobacteraceae bacterium | reverse complement strand
TAGCGAACATGGCGTTTCCTTAATTCAGGTCTTGAACGCGGCCTTTCCACATTCCGCCCGCGCCGGTCCAGTAGCGGCGCGCGGAATCGAGCGTCGCGCCCATGTAGAACAGGGCGATCAAGGGAAGCGAGGGCGCCCAGGCGGGCGACCGGCCATAGAAGCGCAGCACCGGGACGTAAGCGATCGTCATCAGTATCCAGGCGCCCAGGCCCAGCAGCGCGGCCGTGGCGTCGCGAGTCAATAGCAGCAGCGGCGGCGCGAGGTACAGGAGGGCCATTCCGGCCAGCGTTCCCGCCAGCAGAAGCACGGAGTGGCGAAGCTGGGTGAACGCGCCGCGGGAAATCATGCGGCCGATCTCGGCGAAGCTGCTATAGTCGCGTATGCTGCGCACGTCCGGCGTGACGCCCAGCCAGATGCCGCCGCCCGGCTTGATGGCGCGGGCCAGGGCGCAATCGTCGATCAGCTCGCCGCGAATCGACGCGATGCCGCCGATCCGAGCCAGGGCGGAGCTGCGGACCAGCATGCAGCCTCCCGCCGCGCCGGCCGCCTTGTGCCGCGGGCTGGCAATCCACGACGGCGGATAGAGTTTGAAAAAGAAGAACACGAAGGCCGGGATCAGCGCGCGCTCGGCCAGTGTGCGGCACTGCAGCTTGACCATCCAGGAGACCAGGTCCAAGTGGGCAGCTTCGGCCCGGGCGACCAGGTGCGAGACGCTGTCGCGCGGGTGCACGATATCGGCATCGGTGAGCAGGACATAGCCAGGTTCGAACTGCCTCGCACGCTCCAAGCCTTCGGAGACCGCCCAGAGCTTTCCTGTCCAACCTAGCGGCCTGGGGCCGGCGCGTAGAACCGTGAGCCGCTCGTGTGCGCCTGCCGCCGAAACAGTGTTGTCGGTGCTGTGGTCGTCCACCAGGAAGATATGGAAGCGGCCCGGATAGTCCTGCGCGATGAGCGATTGGATGGCCTTTCCGATTACGGCTTCTTCATCCCGCGCCGGAACCACCACCGCTACCGCTGCGCTGCTTCCGCCGGGCGTGGGCTCCCGGCCGGCCCTGATACGCCAAAACCCGCCGCGTCCGGCCAGCAAGTAGATCCAGGCGGCGAGCGAAATCCCGCCGATCGTTTCCCAAAAGAACATTGATACTTATTCATACCGCAGGCCAGCCGGCCGGGTGAGCCGTGGGCCCGGCGGGATTTCCAGAATTCCGCGCTGGATGCCAAACGGTTCGAAACCGGCGGCCGCATGGCCCGCGTCGAAATGACAAGTGGAGGTCCACAATCAGGATGCCGCACGGGACCGGGGAAGCCCAGGGCAGGATCACCGGTAAACTCATCATCGAGCAGCTCCTCCGCAACATGGAACTCGGGCGATTTGAGATGAACTACAGCGTCCTGGTGCCGTGCATCTTCAGCCTGTATCTGCACCCTGACGATTACGCACGGTTGACAGGTGTCTTCGATCTGATTCGCGAGGATGCGCGGCGGGCCCTGAACTCAAAGCTGGAGGAGTGGAACGCCAGGCCCCTGGGTTTGTCCGTCATTCGGGGCCGCCAGCGGCGCAAGCTCCACAAAATCGCGACCAAGGACTGGTGCTTCGAATTCTTGCCTGACTCGGAAAATGTCGTGCCGTTGGGAGACGTGGAAATCCACTCCGAGCTGAACGAGACACCGCAGCCGGGCTATCACGGGACCAAGACGACTCTGATGGATCGGGAGCCGGGTGTGGGCGCAAGCACTGGCCGCACAGGATCGCTTTCTGACACCCGGCAGTCGGGCCAGCGTGTGTACGCGGAAATCCGCTACCAGGACGACTCCGGACCGCAGCTCTATCTAATGACGCAGGACGAGATCAGCATCGGGCGCGGCGGCGGCGACGTGGCGGTGAACGTGGCGCTCTATACCAACGATGAAGTGTCGCGCGAGCATCTGCGGGTAAGACTCGATCGCGCGCGGGGCGGATTTCGGATCGTCGATCAGAGCAGGAACGGCACGTGGTTGAACGGAAAGCGGCTCAAGCGCGGCGTCGAAGAGGCACTGCCGGCTCAGGCCCGGATCAACGTGGCGGAAGTGATCACGCTGGAGTTCGAGGCCAAGTCATGAAGATCCCTTATCTGGCGCATATTCCGTTCGTGTTGCTGTTTCTATTGTTCGCACTAAGCTTGGTTGCCTCGCACTGGACGGCGCCGCGGCGGTAGACCGATGGGCATCGCGGCCAGGTTTCAATCCGGAGCGGCCACCGATAGCGGACGTGTCCGAACCGAGAACCAGGACCGTAGCTACGCCGACGACGCACAGGGAATTTTCCTGGTAGTGGACGGGCTCGGCGGACACGCGGCCGGCGAAAAGGCTGCGGAGACCGCGGTGGAAGTGATTCAGGCGGCGCTCGCAGAGCCGGGAGGAGACGCCACCGAGCGCGTTCGCGGCGCCATTGTGACCGCCAACAACCGCATTTACGAGCTGGCCGAGCAGAACGAGGCCTGGCGGGGTATGGCCTGCGTGCTGACGCTGGCGGTGCTGGACGGCGACCGCGTCGTGGTGGGGCACGTAGGCGACTCGCGGCTGTACCTGATCTGGAACGGCGCCATGCGCAAATTGACTTCCGATCATTCGCCCGTGGGCGAGCGCGAGGATCGCGGCGAACTGACGGAACAGGAGGCCATGCAGCATCCCCGGCGGCACGAAGTGTTTCGAAACGTCGGCTCCCGGCCGCGCGGCCTGAACGAAGACGAGTTCATCGAGCTGCGGCAGTTTTTGTTCAAGCCGGACGCCGCCATTTTGCTGTGCAGCGACGGGCTGAGTGATCTGGTGACCTGTGCGCAAATGAGGGCTATCGCCGAGCGCTACGCCGGCGATCCCGAGAGTGTCGCGCGAGACCTGGTGGATGGGGCGAACGCCGCCGGCGGCACGGACAACATCACGGCGATTTTCTTAGCAGGAAGCGAATTTGTCGGCAGCGAATCGGCGGCGATGCGTGAGGCGCGCGCGCGGCATTCCATCACCAGGGCGCGCGCCACGGCGGGCGAACGGGAGGCCATCGGCCGGCTGGCAGGTTTCGCCAGCCTGTTGACCTGCCGCGCCGCGTTTCTCGTGTACGGTTTTGTCCTGGGGGTGGTGCTGGTGCTCGCCTGGCGATAAGGAAAGCGGAAGGTTGTGCTGCCATCTAAGCATTTCTTGAGCTACGAGATTATCCGCAAGCTCGCGCGCGGGATGACGGACGTCTATCTGGCATTTGACATGAGCGCGAATCGGTATGCCGTGCTCAAGATTGTCGAAGAGTCGCCGGACGCGCTCACGCAGTTGATTCTCCAGGCTGAGCGGCGGGGCGCCGAGCTGCAAAATCAGTTGCATGCAGCCGACGCGCGAGTGATCGAAATCTACGAGTGCGGCGACCACGACGGCTATTTTTTCATCGCCATGCAGTACATCGAAGGCCGCACCGTGGCTGAGATTCTGAGCCAGGAGAAACGGATCGCGCCGGAGCGTGCGGCGAAATTCGCCGCCGAGATTCTGAGCCAGCTCGACAAGCTGCACTCCTTTTCCGCTGACATCGACGGCCAGCGCCGCTCGGTGGTGCATGGGGACATCAAGCCGTCCAACGTTCAGATCGGCGCCGACGACGAGGTGCGGCTGCTGGATTTCGGGATCGCCAAGGCGCTGACGTTCACGCACAGCCGCACGCACCTGAACCTTGGCAGCCCGAGCTACTGCTCGCCGGAGCGCTTGAGCCGGGGACAGGTGGACCGTCACGCGGATCTGTGGGCCGTGGGCGTGACGCTGCACGAGATGGTGGCCGGATCGCCGCCCTATCAGGCGCAGGACACGCGCAAGCTGGAGGAGCTGATCCAGTCGCGCCGGCCTCCACGCGCGTTGCCCGATGAGTGTCCGAGCGCGCTGAAGGCGATCCTCAACAAAGCGCTAGCGGGCGATTTGCATCTGCGCTATGTATCGGCGGCGGCCTTTGAGAGCGATCTGCGACTTTTTTTGCAGGATCGGCCGACGGCGGCGCAAGCGGAGCGCCGCACTGCGTGGCACAGCAATCCGACGCTCGAGAAGTTGCGCGTCCACATCCCGCAACGGGTTTCAAGCATGGCGGAGACGGTGAAACGCAGCGTCATGAAGTTGAAGCCGCCGCGCGAGCGCCAACTCGCGTCCGCGTTGAGCATCCTGGGGGCGCTCTGCTGGGGCCTGTTCGCCGGGCTGGTGGTTTGTGTTCCGGCTGGATACTATTACCGCTATTGGCGCGAGAGCGGCCCGCTGCGAGCCGATCACGATTACGCGCGCGCCAGCATTGCGGGGATCAATTCCGACTGGGACCTGTTCCAGCGCATCCAGCGGCAGAACGCGTTCCTGGGCGACTATTCTCCGGCGGCCCGGCTCTCGCCTGCGATGCGCAGCAGCCTGATCGAGGCCGCCGACGAGATCATCGAACGCTATCGCAACAATTCCGATCCGGCCATACAGGATTTCGACTGGGCCAAGGCGGCCGTGTGTTTGCGGTACGCGGTCGAAATGGACGCCAACGATCGAACAGCTCGGGGGAAACTGGCGCTGGTGAATGGCTATCAAAACCTGCTGCGCGCTGCCACCGCGCCGCTGGAGCAGCGCCGCATGTTGACTCAGATTGCGCAACAGCAATTCACCGACGCCGGCGTGCTCATGCCGCGGTCGCCGGACCCGCATCTGGGGTTGGCGCGCATCTTTGTCTATTCGCTGAAGAACATCGGCCAGGCCATGGCGGAGCTGCACGAGGCCGAACGGACCGGGTTTCAGCCGGGGCCCCGCGAAATGGAAGAGGAGGCGGACGGCTTTCGCTTCCGGGCCGTGGTGGAACTGAGCGAGGCCCGCAGATCCAGCGCAGCGTCGCGGTCGCTGGAGGAGCATTACCTCCGGTTGGCGCAGCGCGATTTCGAAAGGGCGCGGCAACTCTACGAGCCGATCGCGGGTTTCTCGAACGTAAGTCTCGCGCTGCGGCAGGTGGATGACGACGATCATACGCGGCAGGAGTTAGAAGAGAACCTGAAGAAGCCTGCGAAGCCGGTGAAGAGGCCGCGCCGCGCGAACCGGAGGGCCAGCCGTTGGCAGTAACTAAGAGCTGGGAAGCTCGACGAGTTCTGGCGGTACCACGCGATGCGCTTGTTGCGGGGCGTGTGGGATGGCGGGAGTTCGTCTGGCTGGCCAGCGCGTCGCTGCTGGTAGGCGCCGGATTGCTGCTGGTCTATGCAGCCAAGAGCCATGCTTTCAGCGACGACGCCGCGAGACTGGAGCGCGCGGAACTACTCGATCTGAACCGGGTCGCCAGCGCCGACGAGCTGCTTCCTTTTCTGCAGATCTATCCGAGCGCTGCGGAGCGCGAATTCACCGCCAAACGGCTGTCTGACTTCTTGGGGGCGCATCGGCCGCTGCCGAACGTCGGCGCGCTGGCGCGGCTTTTCGTCAGCCAGACCGACATCCGAAACAATCGGGAATGGACCGTCTTAGGCAGACAATTGCAGGAGCAACTGGAACGCCCGCAGACAAAGCCGCGCCGGGGCGAACTGCGAATCCCGCTGTTGCCGCTCGCCAAAGTGAAGCCGGCCTTTATCGTACGCACTCCGCGCGAGTACCAGACCCAGTTCTTGCTTTGGATTGCAGCGTATTTCGCGGGATTCTACGCGGTGTTTTTGGTGTGGCGCTGGAGCGCGTTCCGCGGCGACTTCGCGATTCTGCCGGCGATTCATCTGCTCACGGGCATCGGATTGATTCTCTCCGTGAGCCTGCGCGATCCGTTGCGCGACACTCTGGAATTCTCGAAGTTCGCCTGGGGCGTGGCGCTGGGATGCATCGTGCTTTTGCTGCCATCGCTGCGCAAGCTCAACTACCAGCGGTTCTCGAAGTGGTGCTACACGCCGCTGTTCGGCGCGTTTCTGCTATTCGTGCTGCTGATCCGATTTGGGTCCGGGCCGGGCGGCAATGACGCCAAAGTGAATCTGGGCCCGTTCCAGCCGGTGGAAGCGATCAAGATCCTGCTGGCGTTTTTTCTGGCTGGCTATTTCGCGCGCAATTGGGAACGGCTGCGCGATCTGCGGGAGAAGCGGCTGGTTCCGCGTGCGCTGCATTGGCTGAACTTGCCGCGAATTTCCCACGTGCTGCCGGTGATGTGCGCAGTGGCCTGCGCGCTGGCGGCATTTTTTCTCTTGAAGGACCTGGGGCCCGCGCTGGTCACGGGCTTTCTGTTTCTTGCCATGTTCGCTGTGGCGCGCGGCCGCGCGGGACTGGCGGCGCTCGGCATCGCTTTGCTGGTGGGCGGCGTCACGGTGGGTTACCGGCTCGGCAAACCGGCGACCGTGGTGGATCGGATCAACATGTGGCTCTCACCGTGGGACAACGACGTGCACGGCGGCAATCAACTAGCGCATTCGCTGTGGGCGTTTTCGACCGGCGGCGTGTGGGGATCCGGGCCGGGCTGGGGCGATCCAGCCATGATTCCCGCCGGCAATACCGATCTGGTGCTTCCCGCGATCGGCGAAGAGTGGGGCTTCTGCGGCGTGGCGGCAGTGCTTCTACTGCTGGGATTCCTGGTCCGCCGCGGATTGCGGATCGCGGTGAAGGCTCCCAGCGAGTATGGAATGTTTCTCGCGCTGGCCTTGGCCGCGCTGGTGGCGCTCGAGATGCTGCTGATATCGAGCGGCGTGCTGGGTGCCTTGCCGCTTTCGGGCGTCGTGTCGCCGTTTCTAAGCTCGGGCAACACGGCGATGCTGGCGAATTGCCTGATTTTCGGAATTCTGCTGGCGATCTCGAATCACACGCGTGAGCCGGTGGGCAGCGAATCGTTCCAGCAGCCGGTGCGGTGGCTGGGGCTAGCGTTCGGAGCGTGCGCTGTTACGCTGCTCGGGTTTGCAGCGTACTATCAGGTCGCGCGTGACCGTGAGTTTCTCGCACGAGACACGAAGGTGTTCGAAGACGACGGCGTCAAGCGGGCGCAGCACAATCCGCGCCTCAATTCGCTGGCGCATGAGATCGGGCGCGGCAATATTTACGACCGCAACGGTGTGCTGCTGGCCACGAGCGACTGGAGCGAGTTGGAGCGCCGGCGGACCGAATACGAAAAGCTGGGCGTGTCCATCGACAGCGCGTGCTCGCGTCTCGACAACCGGCACTATCCCTTTGGCCGCGTCACGGTGCACTTGCTGGGTGATCTGCGGACCGGCGAGAACTTTCATGCCACCAATGCATCGCTGATCGAGCACGATTCCAACATCAAGCTGCAAGGCTTCACGGATTACAGCGAGCTGGCGCCGCTGATCCGCTATCGCCATCAGCCGGGCAATCCCGAAATTGCGAAGCTGCTCGCGCGGGACCGCGATGTAAGGGCCTCCATCGATATCCGTCTCCAGATGCGCGTGGCCAAGGCGCTTGAAGACAGGCTGGCAAAAGCGCACAAAGATAAGGGCGCGGTCGTGGTGATGGATCCGCAGAGCGGCGACATTCTGGCTTTGGTAAGCGAGCCGGCCCCTAGCGGGGATGCATCGGCCGCCATGCCCGACCAGCTTCTGGACCGGGCGCGCTACGGCCAGTATCCGCCCGGCTCGACCTTTAAGCTGGTCACGGCGATGGCGGCCCTGCGGCTCGACCCGAAGCTGGAAAACCAAAGCTTCAGTTGCCGGCGCTTACCCGACGGCCGCGTGGGCGCGATGATCCCGGGCTGGCGCAAGCCGATTCGCGATGACGTGGGCGATTCGGCCCACGGCACATTGACCATGGCGCGCGCCATCACGGTCTCCTGCAATGCCTACTTCGCGCAGCTCGGCGTGTTTTCGGTTGGCGCGAAGGCGCTGAGCGAGACTGCGACCCTGCTCGACATTCCGGCTGGAAGCATTCCCGCTATCCAGGCTGCGCTGCCGTTCGCGGCTTACGGACAGGGGCCGGTGCTGGTCACGCCCTTCAAGATGGCTCGCGTGGCGGCGACCATCGCAGCGGGCGGAGAGATGCCGGAGGGCCGCTGGGTGCTGGACGGCAGCAATACGCGGACCGGCGCTCCGCGGCCGATCCTGGCTCCGGAGCTGGCTGGATTCCTGGCGAGCGCGATGCGATCCGTCGTGGTGGAAGGAACAGCGCGCCGCGCGATGAAAGGCGTGTCCGTGAGCGTCGCGGGAAAAACTGGCACCGCGCAGCTCGATCAAGGCATGCCGCACTCCTGGTTCGCCGGCTTTGCGCCCTACGACGGCGATCGTTCGAAGAGCATCGCCTTCGCCGTCGTCGTCGAGCATGGCGGATACGGCGCCACCATCGCCGCGCCCATCGCGCGAGCCGTGGTGGAAGCCGCCCAAGAGCTGGGTCTGGTTCAGCAATGAAAATATCGGAATTGATCGAACGAGTCGGACGAACGGTTTTTGAAGCGCCCTTCGGGGCGATGGCGCAGATCGTGGGCGACTCGCCGGAGGTGGCCGAGATCCGCATCGCGGTGCTGGACGCAGTAAGCAAGAAAATCCAGCGCGCCGGCGGAAAAGCGCTCTTTCCGTACAATCTCGTGCGCATCGTGATTTGCGCCGGAGCGGACGCGGCCGTATTCGAGCGGGATTTCTTCCGCAAGTTCTTCGAGGAGGAGGTGCGCAAGGGCCTGAGCAAAGAAGTGTGCCGGTTTCCGGATGACTTGCGCGTGGATATCCGGGTCGAGGGCAGGGAAGCGGGCCAGGAGGGCGGCTGGCTGCGCATCGAGGCGCTATCGGAGGAGGTCGAGCCTCAGCCCGAGGAGACCGCTCGCGTCCGGCGCGCCGCGCGGCTGGTGGTAGTCGCCGGAAACGCCAACAAGCCGGAGGTTCTGTTGCAAAAGACACGGACCAATATCGGCCGGCTGGTGGATGTCTACAAAGCGGAGGGCCTGTCGCGGCGGAACGATCTGGCGTTTGCGGACGATAATGCCATCAATCGCACGGTCTCGCGCGAGCACGCGCATATCCTCCACGACAAAAGGACCGGCGAATACCGCCTGTTTAACGACCGCTGGTACAAGCGCGGCCACAAGGCAGAAAACAACTGCGGCCTGTGGATCGTGCGCGACGGCCTGGGACAAGAAGTGCATCGCGACACCCGCGGAACGCGATTGCTGCCCGGCGATGAAATTCACCTTGGCAAAGCCGTGGTGAAGTTTCAGATCAAATGAGGTCGAGCGCCTGCTCGAAGTCCGCCAAGAGATCCCGCCAGTCCTCGATGCCGATGGAGATGCGCACCAGGCCATCGGTGACCCCGGCCTGTTTGAACTCCTCCGGCGTGAAGCCGGAGTGCGTAGTCGATTTCGGATGGCACACCAGCGTCTCGACGCCGCCCAGCGACACGGCATTGCGGCCGATGTGCAGGTTGCGCAGGAACTCGAAAGCCGCAGGCTTGCCGCCCTTCAGATCCAGCGACAACATGCCGCCGGGAAAATCGCACTGCTCGCGCGTAATGCGAAGCTGCTCAGGATCGGTGAACAGCGACGGGTACAGCACACGCGCGACTTTGGGATGCTGTGCCAGCCGGTGCGCGATGCGCTCGGCGTTCTTGCTGGAACGGTTCATTCGCAGCGTGAGGGTGGGCAGCCTGCCGTCCAGCATCCAGCATTCGTCGGGCTGAAGAATGTTGCCGAACATGTTGCGCTTGCTGCGCATACGGCGGATGAGCGCGGGATCGCTCGCAATCGCCACACCGGCGATCAGATCGCTGAACCCCGACAGATACTTGGTGGCCGAGTACAGGCACAGATCGGCGCCGAGCTGCAGAGGATGCTGGAAGGCCGGCCCGAGCAGCGTGTTGTCCACCATCACCAGCGGCTTGGGGCTGCGCCGCGCGGCGGTTGTGACAGCCTGCCGGATGTCGGTCATGATGATGGTCGGGTTGGCGGGCGTTTCGATCAGGACCGCGCACAGGTCTTTCGCCGCGCGGATGGCGTCATCGATTTCCGCGGTTTGCCCCGCCGGCACGGGAATGCCGGCAATGCCGAGCGGCTCGAGAAAATCCTGAATGAGATGCTGCGTGCCGCCGTAAATCGGGACGGTATAGACGATGCTCTGGCCTGGGCGCGCGAAGGTGAGCAGCGCGGTCATGATGGCGGCCATGCCGGAGTTGAAGACCAGCGCTGCCTGTGCGCCGGTCTCGAGCGGCAGGATCTGATCCTCGAGGATCTCGGCGTTGGGATGATTGAATCGCGAATAGACCAGGTCGGGCTTCTCGCCCACGGCCGGCTGCGCGCGCCCTGCCATCAAGTCGAAGGCGCGCTCGGCCGCCTCGGGGCTTGAGAAGACGTAAGTAGAACTGCGAAAGACCGCGGGCCGCGCCGATCCGACCGAAAGACTGGGATCGAAGCCGCGCGTCAGCACCTGAGTCGGCGGGCGTAGAACGGAGGACGGCTTATCGGGCATGGAACAACCCCCAATCTCAGTGTAGTTCGCCATTCGCCGCCGCGCGGCTCCGGAAACGAATCAGCGGGCTGCCGGCGCGCCCTGGGACGCGGTTTTGAGCCGTACGCCCAACGCTGTAACGCCTTCCGCGCTGGCGATGGGATCGATCGCGATGGTCACCGGGCTGGCGTGCTTTTGGAGGGAGAAGCCCTGGACTGCGACTTCAGCCGGGGCGCCGGTGTCCAACACCTTCTTCAAACACTCGTGCATCGCTGCGTGATCCTGGGGCGCCAGATAGTCGAAGATCGACTGAGTCAGCTGGCGGCCCGCGGCGTCCAGCGACGAGCTGTTTAGCAGAAGAACCTGACCCTCGGGGGCAACGGCCAGCAGCACGTCGGGCGGTTGCTCGACCAGGGAACGCAAGCGCAGCTCCAGGATCTTCCTATTCTCCTGACTCTGCCTGAGCGCATCTACGTCGGTGAGAGCGAGGATCGCGCCGTCGATTTTGTTGTCCGGAGTCATGGACGGCCGGATTTTCATGACATACCAGCGTCCGGCCAAGTCCTGCACGGTCTGTTCGATGTGCTGCGTGTCATCAATAACGTGCCGGATCATCCCCGGAAGGTCGGTCACCTGGAGGTTCGGTTTGATGTCGCCCATGGGTCTGCCCACGTCGGTGGGGATAAGGTTCAAGACACGCCGCGCGGCGGTCGTGAATCGCTTGATTCGCAACTCCCGGTCGAGCATCACATAAACGATGTCGACGACATCGATGAGGTTGGTCAGATCGCTGTTGGCCTTGGCCAGCTCGGCGTTCCGGTTTTGCAGCTCCTCGTTGACGGTGATCAGTTCCTCGTTAGTGGCCTGCAATTCCTCCTTGGCGGTCTCGAGCTCTTCGTTGGTGCTCTGCAATTCCTCGTTACTGGAAAGGATCTCCTCGTTCGCAGATTGTAGTTCTTCGTTGGTGGCCTCCTGTTCCTCGATGATGGTGTGAAGGTCCTCCTGGGTAGCTGCCAGTTCGCTGCGCAGAACGGCGATTTCGCGGTCAACGCGAGAGCCCTCCCGGTCTTTCTCGGGCCGTTGCTTGCGGGGCTGAGGCGTGTCCTCCGCGGTCCGAAACAGAACCAGGAAGTAGGGCTCCTTGGCGGCATTTTCGAAAATGGGGACGACTTCCAGATCGACGTCCATGAAACCGGATTCGCGGCGCAGGTGCAGGCCACGCTTGGAAACAGGTCCGCCGGCTTTCTTGGCCTGATGCACGCTGGCACGCAGCTCGATGGCTAAGCCCTCGCGGGCCATTTTCAAAAGATTCAGGGTGGCCTGGCCGGGAGGCGGCTCCAGGAACGGTCCTGTTCGGCCGCGGAATTGAATGATGTCGAACGAGGAATTGATCAGGACGCCGGGCAAAGAGTACTTCGACAATACGATCTTGTCGGCTTCCTTAGTCATGTCCGCCGCGGGACGAGGCTGCATGGCCTGGCGGCGGGCGAGCGTCCGGGTATCGGCAGCCTCCGTCAGCGCCAGATCGAAGCGCGGCGGGTTGGTGCTCGGAACACTAGCGTAGACCTTGTGCTTCTTGTCGACCGGCCGGAAAAGTTCCGATCCCGTGCCGGCCGTCTCGGAGGTCCCCAACAACAGGTACCCGCCCGGCTTGAGAGCATAGTGGAAAGTGGCCAGCATCTTCTTCTGCAGCGACGCTCCCAGGTAGATCATCACGTTGCGGCAACTGATGAGGTCCATTTTCGAGAAGGGCGGATCCTTGACAACATCCTGGACGGCGAAGATGCACAGGTCCCGGATCTGCTTGGAGATCTGATAGCTTCCATCGGTCTTGACGAAGAACCTCCGCAAGCGCTCGGGAGAGACGTCCGCCGCGATGTTCTCGGCATACAGGCCGTCGCGCGCGGCCTGTATAGCCAGTCTGCTGATGTCGGTGGCGAAGATCTGAACCGGCGGCCCTCCGGCGGGCGGCATGGATTCCAGTAAGAGGATGGCCAGCGAGTAGGCCTCCTCGCCCGTGGCGCAGCCCGGCACCCAAAGGCGGATCGGCGCGGCTCGCGAGGGGCGCCGGGTCAGATCCGGGATCACGTGCTTTTTCAAAAACTCGAAGGCCTCGGCATCCCGAAAGAAACTGGTAACGTTGATCAGCAGATCCTGGTACAGAGCCTCGACCTCGGCGGGATCGGTTTCAAGGCGCTTTAAGTATCCCTGAACGGTTTCGATCTTATTGAGCACCATGCGGCGCGAGATGCGGCGACGGATGGTGGTGGGCTTGTACTGCGAAAAGTCCACGCCCGTGACGGCTCGCACGCGGCTGAAGATGGCGGCGAACTGGGACTCCGGCGTGGCTGGTTCCGGTTCTTCTTCGAGTTCGGCTTGTCGCACATAAGGGTGGCCGGCGATGCGAGCCAGCTCGGCGGCGATCTGGGCGGGAGGCAACACGAAGTCCGCTGACCCGAACTGGGCGCTGGCGCTGCGCGGCATGTCCGGATACTTGGCGGTACGCTGATCCTGCGCGAACACGATGCCGCCTTCGGCTTTGATGGCCGCCAAGCCCAGAGTGCCGTCCGTGCCGGTTCCCGAAAGCACCACGCCAATGGCCTGGCTCCCGCGGTGTTGCGCCAGGGAGCGGAAAAAAGCATCGATCACCATGACCGGGCGACTGATGGCTTGGATCGGCCGGGGCGTCAAATTTCCGTCCTCGACCACCAGCGTGGCGTTGGGAGGAATAACGTAAATGTGATTGGCGCGCAGCGGCATGGCGGATTTCACTTCCGCCACCGGCATGCCAGCCACCTTCGATAGCAGCTCGCTCAGCATGCTGGCGTGCGTCTTGCTCAAGTGCGACACCAGCACGTATGCCAGTCCGGTGTCATTGGGAAGGGCAGCCAGCAGCTCCCGGAACGCTTCCAGTCCGCCGGCCGAGGCTCCGATGCCGACTACCGGAATGCGCTCGGCTTGGAACGCGGCGGCGTCAGCACTGGGGCGCTTCTTCGGTTCGGCACTCCTCCTGGCGGGCGTTGGACGTGGCTTCTTCTTGAGCATCGGCCTGGAGTCCTGATCCAAGGGAGCTTAGGTCACATTACCAAAGTCGATGCGGCCGAGAGCCAGCGATGCCGACGGCGAGCCGATGAACCGCCAGCCTGCTAAGCACCGGCGCTCTGGGAGCTGGGTGAAATTCTGAAATCACTCCGGTTGCAACTGTGATTCGCCTCGTGACGGAACAGCGCCAGGCGCGCTCTCTCGGCTGCGTCCCAGGCGATCTTGCATGACCGGCGCAGCAGGTCCACTTCCGATTCCAGACCGCATCCGATTAAGCCTGTCATCTCACGCACCAAGTCGGCATAAATGCGGGTGGTTTCACTATAATCGTGCACCAGACGCAACCGTTCAGCGCACGCCACCTGCCGATCACTTACCACAACCCTCAAATATTAACACCAATTGGGTTGCGCCGGACGACCGGCCTGGCGAACGGCGGGAGATTATCAGGCGAGTGCGCCGGAAATAAAGCGTGTCAGCCTTCTTAATCGCGAGGCAGCAAAAATGCGATGGCGAAGAGAGAAGTCTGGCTGGTAATTTTGGCTCCGACTACCACAGCTTAAGGGCGACCGCGTAACCCGTCAGCAGTCCGTGGAAAAATGCCTTGCGCTCTTTCACCGTGGTGCTGTAGTACCGCCGCGACGCCTCCTCGAGCGCTTTGAGTAGTTTCTCCCGGCGCTGTTGACGCGGACCGGTACTGAGAAGCTTGTCGAGCATCACTTTTACGGCTTCATCGTCGGCTATGGTGTATTGGTGCGTGTGCCGGGGCATTGAATTTCCTCCTGCTACCTTCGAGTCCATTTTATCGCCTAATCCGGTCGGTCTCGCTTTGACGTTGTGATGGGTGCCTAGCGGCGCGGGGTCACGAACCGGGTTTTGCTTGGCGGTGCGGGTTGTTGTGACGGGTCAGCGGTTGGTGTGGCCCAAGTTCTTGCCGGGGGCGATGCGGTCGCGAATGAGCTATTTGAGTTCCTGGATGTCCGGGAATCGCCCGGCCAGCGTGCGCGACCAGATCAGATGTCCCTGCGCCCGGACATCGAAGATGCCGCCGGTTCCAGGAATAAGAGCGAGTTCTCCGATGTCGTCCTGAAACGTCGTCAGCAGTTCTTGCGCCATCCACGCGGCGCGGAGCAGACAGCGGCACTGCGTACAGTATTCGATTTCTACCCGCGGACGTTTGGGTTCCCTGTAGTGCCCGAGCGCTGGTGTTTAGCGCTCGATCTTGAAGCCGACTTTCAAGGTGACCTGGAATTCCGCGACCTTGCCGTCCACGATTCGGCCGCTCTCCCGGTCGACTTCGAACCAGTCCATGTGACGCACGCTCTTCGATGCTTCGGCGATTGCGGCCTTAGTTGCTTCGGCAAAACTTGTGGGAGAGGTCCCGACAAGTTCAACGACTTTGTATGTTCCTGCCATCTTGGCTTTCTCCTTCGCAGATGATGCAGATCCATTGTGCCTGATTTTCATAGCTCACCCAAAGGGCAATGGGGATTGAGATCATTGGCGGCGCATACGCGGATGGACGCCTTGCCTCTTTAACTGGCTTCAACGGGCCGAGGCACCACACCGAATGGGAACGATAGCCTTTTACCGCCGTCATGAAAGCAACGGCTGACGTGCGTGCCAATCGACAGGATTAGTTGATAAGCATGTATCCGGCGCAGAGTAGCGTTGCAAGCGCAGCGAAGCCAACGATGACGCCCCAGAGCACACCAGTGCGCTTTTCTTGGACTGCCGTCTCAAACATAGTGATTGCTCCTCTCTCTATTGGACGAGGGTGCTAGCGATTTTGTTCGGTGCGACTTGTGCAGAGAGGTTCGCCCGCGCGCTTTAAAACTCGGGCCGGCCAACTGGCTGTCGCACGAGAAGAGGCTAGGCCGGTACCCATGTGGAATCGATCAGAACTCGAATCCGATGAGAAACTCCGCCTGAGTGAGATTCGAGCGCAGCGGGGCATCAAAGACGCCGAAATTTCTATCCGCCCAGCGTGTGAGGCGGACTTCGGGTGCCAGGCGAAATTCGCCAAACCGCCTTTCGGCGCCGCCTCCGATCACAAGACCTCTGGTATGCCTGTGCCTGAGCTCGGCAACGTTCATGCCCTCGATGTGCACCACGCGGTTGAACGAGCCGCCCAGATCGACAAAAGGATGAAAAGCCGCACCACGAAACTTGTACTTGAGCAGCACAGGTAGTTCCCAGCGGCTTGCATTGACGGCGGCGATGGCGGCTTGGGGGCCAGACCCTTGCGGCGAATGACGGTACTCCAGACGTTTATAGAGCAGGTCGGCCTCGAACGCGAAGTTGTGGGGTAGCTGCAATTCGACGGTTGGCCCCAGGGTGTAGCGGTGCGTGTTGACCGAGAATTGAGACGAGGCGCTGGTCAGGGCGCTGTTTATGGGCACGCCTGTTTTTAAGCCGAAGGAAAAAACCCCGGCGGAGGACGCTCCGGCTGCCAGCAGAACGACAGCAAGCCCTTTCGTCAGCATCGGCCTGGCTGCAATTGGAACACAAAAGGGCCGCATCGAGGAACTCGGCGCAAACCGGAGCCGGCTTTTGTCGTAGGCGACATCTCGCGGGTCGATGACGCTCTTTGAGTATTTTGCGTGTCCGCTTCCTCGCGGAGCCGCATCTCCTCTGCAATTTGATCTAGGCTTTCATAAATCCCGAGATGGACGCCAACAGCGGCCATAGACTGCTCTAGTGCTCGTAAGGTTTTCGAACACTAAGTCACATGCTGGCTCCTCGTGAAGGGGATAGGATTTCTAGCGGGCTCGTCAAGTGGAGCAGGAGGCATATCAGGCTGGCATCAGTGGATTCCAGCGGAATCTCAGACCAACACATGGAAGCGTTGTTTGCGCGTCCGCCCGGCGCGGGCAGAGGATTTGTTTCAGAACTTAAACTGCAGATTGAGCCGCACCATGCGTGGGTTCAGGACCGTCTGAGCCAGTCCGCCCGGTCCCCCCGGCAGAAACGGCTTGACGGTTGAGCCGAGCGCGGTGGTTTCGACCAACACCGTGCTGGCATTGGTGAAGTTGAAAAGCTGGACTTCAGGCAGCAGGGTATATTTCTCGTGAATTCGGAAGACCCTTCGGAATCCGACGTCGAACTGGGTGAGCCGCGGAAAGAACCGGGTGCCCGGCGCAATTAGCTGAATCGTCTCCGTGCCTTGTGTCGCAGACAAACCGGGGTCGACCAGCGCGCCGGGTGTCGGACAGGTACAGTCGGCGGGATAGCGGGAACCGGCGTTGATGGCCCAGGTCACTGGCTTAAATCCGGAGATCGCGGTAGTGGACGCAGCGCCAAAACCTACTTGCCCATTGGTGTTGCCGAAGACAGGATCGGATATCAGTGAGGCGCTTGCCTCGATGCCCCAGCGGATGGGAACATGCCCCTGCAACTTGAAATCATTGCGGTACGGAACGCCGGGGATCTGACCCAGGCTTTGATACAATCCGCCCATCATGTCACAGAACCGAAGGGTATTGGGATCGTTGAGAGCGGCGCCGACCTGAGCACTGGCGCTCTCGTCGCAAGCCCGGTTGAGCTGCCGCTCGATGGTCCACGCTCCTATGACAAACGCGCCATGCGGGAAGCGGGCGACTACCGATGTCTCAAAGCCGTTGTAGGAGTTCGCACGCAGGCTCTGGGGAGCGTTGCTCTGATACAGAGCCGGTTTCAGACCGACGTACGCGGGCTGAAGGTTAAAAACCGTGATCGGCGTCCCGTTCAGCGGATTCGTAATCGAAACCGGCGTCCAGGCGGAGCCCGGGACCGCATAGTTGGTTACCTCCACCTGCTGATAATCGGTGGTCCGGTGCCAGGAGAAATTCAGGGTCACGCCGCGCCTCAGCTCGTGCTGCACGCCGAGGTTGTACTGGAACTGATACTCACGATGGAAATTGGGATCGAGCCCGGGCGTGTTGACCAACCCGAAATTGGGATTCGGATTGGGACCGATGTTTCCCTGATTGAACCCGTTTCCCGCATAGTAACACCCGGGTTGGGGAATCCCCGTGGGGCTTTGGCACGGGGTGGTGGGGGCGCCAACCCACGGGAGAAACTCCGCGGTGCCGGCGGCCATCGGGTTGAAATTGGCCATCCAAGCGGTGACGAGGGGTGAGTCGTACTTGGCGAAGCCCGCCTTCAGCGCCGTCCTGTGGTTGCCGAACACGTCGTACACGACGCCGATCCGCGGCGCCAGGTTCTTGAAGCACCCCAGCCCCTTGATGGTGCTGCAGTCTTGCAGCGGGAAGTCGCGCGGCCCTACGAACCGGCCCGCGGGGGCGGTTTCGTGATCGATCTGCCCAGACAGATATTCCCAGCGGACGCCGGCCGTGATCGACAGGCGCTTTACGTGCCATGTATCCTGGGCGAAAATTCCCAGATCGTGCTTGAGCGTCAGGGCTTGATTGTAGGGATCGTTGGTGGCCTCGAAGATGTACGGAGTTTGGTTCTTGTACAATGCAAACCCGTCTCCGTTCGTGACCCCGCTTATCCTGGTGGGGCCCCAATTATCCTGGATCCCGAACCTGATCTGGTGCGTTCCAGTCACATAGGTTCCCGCAGCATTCCACAAGTACCGGTCATAATGTTCGTAATAATTTCCAAATCCCGCGACGCTGAGCGTGTTTGTCACTATGTCGTCCTCGGTGGCATAGGCCTGCCACTCGGGCGTAAAGGGAGTCTTCTGCAACTTCGGGTCGGAGTAAGTGAGGTTGAAATCGAGCTTTTGAAGCGTGGTGCCGGCTTCCAGCAGGAGCCGGGGCGTGGCCGTGTAGGTCCATTTCCCCTGGAAGATGTAATACATCGTCGGAAGCCATGTGTACGCCGTTTCGTAGGGATTAATCAGGGTGTAGCCGTTGGTGTCGGTGACAATGCTCTCCAGCTTGGTCTTCCAATTCCGCAGCCACATGGCGGAGAACTTGTTTTTGGAATTGGCCTGATAGGTCAGGCGAAACGCGCCGGCATAAATTGTATCCCGCTCGATTCCGGGGGAACCGTCAGGGTTGAAGGTACCGACGGCTTTAAGGTAGCTTTGCTGTTTGCGCCCGCTGATCAGGAACCACAGCTTGTCTTTAATGATTCGTCCTCCCAGGGACCCGTCGAAGTCTTCTAGCCTGGTAACCGCAGATTGGCCGAGCACCCCGCGTGCCGTCAACGCCGGGTTGATGTTGGTGCCAACGAATTGCGCGGGGATGTAGCCGAGGAAGAGGTCGCCGTGCAATTGATTCCCTCCGTCCTTGGGGACGAAATTCGCATAAACCCCGCCTCCGGTAGCCTCCACCGAGATGTTGCTGGTTTGATAGGTCACTTCCTGAAACAGCGAGGTGCTGATGTATTGCTCGGCGGCGCCGTTATTGTACGAGGTATTAATCATCATGCCGTCGAAAACGTAGGTGTCGCGGTCAGCTGTGTTGCCGTGCGCCAACAGGTAGGTCTGCTGGATCTGCTGGGATCCCGCGACGTCGGGCGTGTTGATATGGACGCCGGGCGTGTAGGAGCCCATGGACTGCATGTTCCGCGCGGTCGGAAGCGAATCGATGTCTTGGCGCGACAAGATCGTAGGGTGCGCCGCATTTTCGACGTCGACCGTTGGCGCTACCGCCTGCACCTCGACGGTTTGCCCAACTGCGCCGACCTGCATGGTGGCATCGACGGGCACGGTTACGTTGGCTGGAACCTCGACCGTTTGCGTAACGTTGGCGAATCCCTCGATGCTGAAGGTTACGGTGTACGTGCCGGGACGAACGTCGACAATCGCATAACGTCCTTCGCCATTGGTAGTCACCGTGCGCGATCCTTCGATCAGCGACGGGCTAGCCGCTCCCACTTTCACGCCCGCCATGACCGCGCCCGAACTATCGCGAACTTGTCCTGAAATGGTGCTCTGGGCATTAGCGGTCGTGGACACAAGCGTCGCCAGGAACGCGAAAAGCAAAATCACGGAGTACTTTATTGTCACCCTAATGTTCCCCCTTTCCCCAAGGGTTCTCAAAAACTTTAGGAAGTCTATTGCAGGGTTTTGTCAATGTCAAGGGGGGGCGAACAGGGTGTCGTTAACATGTGATCTGTCCGGTCGAATTAACACATGATCTGTCCGCTTTGAAGAATCGGGCGATAGGGGACCGTGAGCCAACAGCGACGGTACTCCGCGACCGAGATGGAGCGGATGATGAAACTACAAGATGTGTT